>JAFVZL010000048.1 GCA_017508195.1 Clostridia bacterium
CACATCAAGGCAGGCGCTAAGAAGGTTGTTATCTCTGCTCCCGCAGGCAACGATCTTAAGACCATCGTATTTGGTGTAAACAACGAGACCCTCACCGCTGATGATCAGATCATCTCCGCTGCATCCTGCACCACCAACTGCCTTGCTCCTATGGCAAAGGCTCTTAACGACTATGCTCCCATCCAGTCCGGTATCATGACCACCGTTCATGCATACACCGGTGACCAGATGATCCTTGACGGTCCTCACAGAAAGGGTGACCTCAGACGTGCTCGTGCAGGCGCACAGAACATCGTTCCCAACTCTACCGGCGCTGCAAAGGCTATCGGCCTTGTTATCCCCGAGCTCAACGGCAAGCTTATCGGCTCTGCTCAGAGAGTTCCCACCTGCACCGGTTCTACCACTATCCTTGTTGCTGTTGTTAAGGGCAAGGACATCACCAAGGACGGCATCAACGCTGCTATGAAGGCTGCTGCTACCGAGTCCTACGGCTACAACACCGATATGATCGTTTCCTCTGACGTTATCGGCATGACCTACGGTTCTCTCTTCGATGCAACTCAGACCATGGTTGCTAAGATTGACGAGGATACTTATCAGGTTCAGGTTGTTTCTTGGTACGACAACGAGAATTCTTACACCTCTCAGATGGTTAGAACCATCAAATATTTCGCAGAGCTTAAGTAAAATTGAGCGGCGGAAACGAAAAGGGCGCGGGAGACCGCGCCCTTTTATGCTATGATCTCGGTGCTCACTATATACCCGCACTCGCACGCATATAGGCGTCACGCACGCGCCTTCGTTTAATTTTTAACAATAATACTTGACTTAGAGCGCGGATTGTGTTATCATATTTCTTAGTGAAATACTTTTCTTAATAAAGGAGAAAAAACAATGGCAACTTACAACAAAAAGACTATTGAAGACATCGACGTAGCCGGTAAGGCCGTGCTCGTTCGTTGCGACTTCAACGTTCCCATGAAGGACGGCGCAATTACTTCCGATAAGAGAATCGTAGAGGCGCTCCCCACTATCAAGTATCTTCTTTCCAAGGGCGCAAAGGTTATTCTTTGCTCTCACATGGGTAAGCCCCACAACATTCTTACCGAGGGCTTCGGCCTCACCAAGAAGGAGAAGAAGGCTGTTGCCGCTCTTCCTGAGGCAGAGCAGGCTGCTGCAACCGCTGAGTATCTTGCAAAGGCTCCTAAGGCTGATAAGAAGAAGCTCACTCTCCGTCCCGTTTGTGATAGACTCAACGAGCTCCTTGGCGAGGGTACCGTAGTATTCGCAGAGGATATTATCGGTGAGGATGCTAAGGCTAAGGTTGCCGCACTCGTTCCCGGTAAGGCAGTTCTTCTTGAGAACACCAGATTCGATGCACGCGAGGAGAAGAACGGTCAGGACTTCGCACGTGAGCTTGCTAACTATGCTGATATCTTTGTAAACGATGCTTTCGGTGCGGCTCATAGAGCACACGCATCTACTGCAGGCGTTGCAGACTATATTCCCGCAGTTTGCGGTTACCTCATTCAGAAGGAGATCTCTGTTATGGGCGGCGCTCTCGCTGATCCCAAGCGTCCCTTCGTTGCGATCCTTGGCGGTGCTAAGGTTGCTGACAAGCTTAACGTTATCGAGAACCTTCTCACTAAGGTTGACACTCTCATCATCGGTGGTGGTATGTCCTTCACCTTCGCTGCTGCTCGTGGCTACGAGGTAGGTAAGTCGCTTCTCGACGAGACCAAGATCGATTACTGCCGTGAGATGATCGCTAAGGCTAAGGAGAATGGCGTTGAGCTTCTTCTTCCCGTTGACACTGCGGTAGCAGACAGCTTCCCCAATCCTATCGATGCTCCCGTTGAGGTTGACTACGTTGACGTAGATAAGATCCCCGCTGACAAGGAGGGTCTTGATATCGGTCCTAAGTCCGCGAAGCTCTTCGCTGACGCAGTTCTTAACGCAAAGACCGTTATCTGGAACGGTCCCATGGGCGTATTCGAGAACCCCACTCTTGCAAAGGGTACCGTAGCAGTAGCACAGGCACTCGCTGATTCGGATGCCATCACCATCGTAGGCGGCGGTGACTCCGCAGCAGCATGCGAGCAGCTCGGCTTTGCTCCCAAGATCACTCACATTTCCACAGGCGGTGGCGCATCTCTTGAGTTCCTTGAGGGTAAGGATCTTCCCGGCGTATCCTGCCTCCTCGATAAGTAATTTTTGGTGTATATCGACGAAGTTGCTCCCTTGCAGTAGGGTTCTACAGCGGCGGTCGCAATTCCTCGATCTACACTCAAAAACGGTTCAATCGGTGGAGCTTGGCGATAGGCGTGCAGTAGGGTTCTACAGCGGCGGTCGCAATTCCTCGATCTACACTCAAAAATGGTTCGATCGGTTTAGCTTGGCGATAGGCGTGCAGTAGGGTTCTACAGCGGCGGTCGCAATTCCTCGATCTACACTCAAAAATGGTTCAATCGGTTTAGCTTGGGCGATAGGTGAGCAGTAGGTTTCTACAGCTTCGGTCGCCCCGCACCAATCTACACTCAAAAATAATGGTTCAATCGGTGTAACTTTGGCGTCAGGCGCGCAGTAGGGTTCTACAGCGGCGGTCGCAATTCCTCAATCTACACTCAAAAATGGCTCGGTCATCCATGTTTAGATAATGGGTGAGCGTTTGATATCAAAGCCGTTTTGCTAAGTCGAACTAACATTTAATAGCGCTAAAAGTGCAACTATAGTTTACAATACGGTGCCGATGGCGTTGCTGTCGGCATCGATTTTCGGAAAAAAGAGGTTAATCAAAAATGAGAAGAACAGTAATTGCAGGCAACTGGAAGATGAACATGACACCCTCTGAGGCAAAGAAATTCATCACCGAGCTTGCCCCCATGGTAAAGGGACTTGACAAGTGTGATATAGTCCTTTGCGTTCCCTACGTTGACATCGCAGTAGCATGTGAGGCGGCAAAGGGAACTAATATTCACATCGGCGCAGAGAACGTTCACTTTGCCGAGAGTGGTGCATACACGGGTGAGGTCAGTGCTAAGATGCTTACCGAGATCGGCACCGAGTACGTTATCGTCGGACACTCCGAGCGCCGTCAATATTTCGGTGAGACCGACACGACCGTAAACCAGCGCACGAAGGCAGCTCTTGCGGCAGGTCTTAAGGTCATTCTTTGCCTCGGAGAGGTTAAGGATGAAAGACTTGCGGGAATCACTGACGAGGTTGTTGCTATGCAGACTAAGCTTGACCTTGCGGGTATTACCGCTGAGCAGCTTAAGAACGTCATCATCGCATACGAGCCCGTATGGGCGATAGGCACCGGCCTTACCGCTACTCCCGAGCAGGCGGATGAGACCTGTGGTGTTATACGTTCTGTCGTCAGAGATCTTTACGGAGCTGAGGCTGCCGAGGAGATCACCATTCAGTACGGCGGCTCGATGAACGATGCTAACGCTAGAGAGCTTCTCTCGAAGCCAAATGTTGACGGAGGTCTTATAGGCGGTGCTTCGCTTAAGACTGATAAGTTTACTTCTATCGTTCTCGCGGCTAACGCATAATTTGAAAAAAGCGTTCCCCTTGCAAATAATACGGCGGCGGCAAGCGGCGCCGTATTATTATATCTCCAAATTCTAATAAATTAGAGAAAATGGCTCCAAAATGAAAATGTTAACAAAGTATTCATCGTAGTTTTGTGCAAGGCGCATAAAATTGGGTTTTTAAAAATGTGAATTTGCCTATTGTTATTCGGCGATGAAACTGTTAAAATGCTATATGTAAGAAAAATATTTCCGAAAAGGAGTTTTTAAAATGGCAGGTCTTTCACTCAGACACATTTACAAGAAGTACCCCGGCGGTGTTACCGCTGTATCCGACTTCAACCTTGAGATCAAGGATAAGGAGTTCCTTATCTTCGTTGGTCCTTCGGGTTGCGGTAAGTCTACCACTCTTCGTATGATCGCTGGTCTTGAGGAGATCACCGAGGGTGAGCTCTACATAGGTGACAGATACGTAAACGACGTTGCACCTAAGGACAGAGATATCGCGATGGTGTTCCAGAACTATGCTCTTTATCCTCACATGACCGTTTTTGACAACATGGCGTTCGGTCTTAAGCTTCGTAAGGTTCCCAAGGAGGAAATCAAGAGACGCGTTGAGGAGGCTGCAAGAATTCTTGACATTGCGCACCTTCTTGAAAGACGTCCCAAGGCTCTTTCCGGTGGTCAGAAGCAGAGAGTTGCTCTCGGCCGTGCTATCGTTCGTAACCCCAAGGTATTCCTTCTTGACGAGCCTCTCTCGAACCTCGATGCTAAGCTCCGTGCGAGCATGAGAACCGAGCTTACCAAGCTTCACAAGAAGGTTGAGACCACCTTCATCTACGTTACTCACGACCAGGTCGAGGCTATGACCATGGCTACCCGTATCGTTGTTATGAGAGACGGTCTTATCCAGCAGGTTGACACTCCTCAGAATCTCTACGATTCTCCCTGCAACCTCTTCGTTGCAGGATTCATTGGTACTCCTCAGATGAACTTCTTCACCGGCAAGCTTGTAAAGAAGGGCAACGACCTCTACGCTACTCTCGGTACCACCGAGCTTAAGCTTCCCGCTGAGAAGTCCAACAACCCCGACCTCAAGGAGTATATCGGTCAGGACGTTGTATTCGGTATTCGTCCCGAGGCAATTCATGACGAGCCTATGTATCTTTCTACCATGGCTGACACCTGTATGGAGGTTGACGTTGACGTTACCGAGCTTATGGGTGCTGAGATCTATCTCTACCTTGCATTCGACGGTATGGAGGATGCGACCAATAACCAGAACGTTATTGCAAGAGTATCCTCTCGCTCCACCGCTAAGTCCGGTGACCACATCAAGGTTGCTATCGATACCTCTCGTATCCACATCTTTGATAAGGATAGCGAAAAGTGCATCTGCCACTAATCTCCGGCTATATAATTTCGGTGTAACCGAAAGGAACAGGGCTACCGCATCAGGTAGCCCTGTTCCTTTCTATTTTCGCTTTCGCCCGAGCTCGCTGTACGGTTGTACAGCTTCGGGACGAAAAGCGGAAATTTCCCCACGAAATTCTAAGAGCCGGAGAAGCTCTGTACGGGCGTAACCGAAAAAGAGCGAGGTTGTCATTTATGGCAGCCTCGTTTTTTAATGGCAAGTTAAGTTAAGGTTGAAATTCTACGAATTTCTCCTGTTTTATAAAGCTCTTTTTCTATCGTGCTTTTCTCCCTCGGTGTACGCTTGTACACCTATCGGTCGTCAAGGCGCGATTTCCGCTCACAATTAAGCTGCCCCGTTTACGGCTATATAATTTCGGTGTAACCGAAAGGAACAGGGCTACCGCATCAGGCAGCCCTGTTCCTTTCTATTTTCGTTTTCGACCAAGCTCGCTGTACGGTTGTACAGCTTCGGGACGAAAAGCGGAAATTTCCCCACGGAATTCTAAGAGCCGGAGAAGCTCTGTGCGGGCGTAACCTTCAAAAACGCGAGATAGAGATATCGAAAGACTTTGAGTTTTTGACAAGAAAAATATCAATTTTGTTGAAAATAACGAAAAAACTTGGCAAAAGTTCAAAAAAACTTGCTTAATTATAAAAAAACTTTTTATAAACTATTGACTGTTTAAAATATATTTGTTATAATATAGCCATAGAACTAAAACTATTTCAGAAATAACTGGGAGGTTCCGCATAATGGAAGCAGCTAAGCCTACTTTGAGTGTAAAGGAAAAGAAAACTAGACTTTTACGCGTAATCGAAGATTGCAAGAGCCGTATTGAGGTTGAACTCAGGAGATATAAGTCGGCACTTAAAAATCTTAAGACTGAGATTCAGCGCCATGACAACGCATACTCCAGGTATGTAAAGAAGCCCTGCGAGAACAATATTGAATTGCTTGAGGAGTGCCGTGAGGCAATCGAGAAGAGCGACGCCGTAAGACAGGCAGTTACTCTTAGAATCAGAGCTCTTCGCGACACCGCGCAGAAGGCTTGCGAGGAGGTCGTCGAGCTCGTTGGCGGTCTTGACACTCGTGCAGGTGACGGTTATAACGCTGCCTTCGTTAAGTACGTTGAGACTCTCGAAAAGCGTGTACATAACATGGAGAGATTCATTCTTGATTCCCGTCCCGGAGCAGTTAAGGGCGAGGCTACAATTGTTATCGACGATATCCTTTCTCACGGTATCGACGGTCAGGTGGTTGAGTTCGACGACGAAGAGCTCGAGGGAGAAGAGTATCAGGATCTTGTCGAGGAAGAAGAGGAAGAGGAGATCGTTGAAGAAGCGGTCGAAGAGCAGCCCGCTCCCGCACCTGCACCTCAGCCTGCACCCGAGCCTCAGCATGTAGTACAGCAGCCCATAGTGCAGCCCGTTGTACAGCCTATCGTACAGCCTGTTGTACAGCCTGTTGTACAGCCCTTCATGAATCCCTATATGCCTTTCATGCAGCCCTGCATGCAGCCTTATATGCAGCCCGCTCCCGCGCCTGCACCCGCAGCTCCCAGTGTTAACGTCGCTCCTGTTGATATCGATGTTACTCCCATGGTTGAGCGTGCAATTCAGTCTGCGATAAGCCAGCTTTCTGCCAGCCTTGAAAAGAGGATCAATGATTACGTTGAGAACGTAGTTCTTCCTACCATAACCGTACCTACTCCCGAGCCTGTTCCCGTTGAGGAGAAGGCTGAGGAGGATACAACCTCTCTTCCCATTGCAGAGGCAGAGGCTCATATCCTCGATGATCAGAACGCGCTCTTCGAGAAGCTTGCCGAGATGTACGAGGCAGTACAGGCACTCACCGATAAGGTTGTTGAGATCGCAGGTACATACGAGACCGTTGCTGAAAAGCTCATCGGTGTTGCTGATGCTCAGAAGAAGGTTAACCAGATGCAGCGTCAGACCATGCGTGATCAGCAGGGTATCCAGGTTGCTCAGCGCGTAATCAGCGATGATCAGCTTGCACTCCGTGAGACTCAGGCTATGATCGCAGAGAGCCAGGCACAGGTTGCTGAGCTTGCTACTCAGCTTACTCAGGCTCAGGCAATTCTTCTTGATAACGAGCAGGTTCTCGTTGACTCCCACAAGGTTCTTGAGGGTAGCATGAAGGAGTTCCTCGATGCAGAGCGTGATATGCTTACCGCACAGCAGTCTCTCATCCAGGGCAGTGCAAAGGCTCAGGAGACTCAGCGCGCTATCATAGTTCGTCAGGAAGAGCTCGCAATTGCTCAGAAGGACGTAATGGCTGCACAGAGACAGCTTCAGAAGGAGCAGAGAAGCATCACCGCTTCCGTTCAGCGTCGCACCAAGAAGAAGGAAGAGAAGGCTGAAGAAGTGGCTGAGACTGCAAATGTTGCAGTAGAGGCAGTGGCTGAGGAGGCCGCTCCCGTACAGGAGGCAGCTCCCGCACAGGAGGTTGTTGAAGCACCTGTTGCTGAGGTCGAGGCTTAATCAGTTGATTTAACTAATTTTTAACGCGCACCCGACACGGGTGCGCGTTTTTTCTTTTTTTATTAAAAAACGGCTGTCTTAAATGTGAAAACCATTTAAGACAGCCATGATTCGTAGAGTATAGTCTGTTTTGTATCACAGGATATGAGGTGTACTATCAGATAACGTAAGTATCCGTATCCTTAACGCCTTCGATAATCCCGTCGTGCTCAGCTGCAACGAGCTGGACGTGATAAGCATCGATAACAGCCTCTTCGAGAAGAGATCTGAATTCACCGTTTATGGGGTGAACGATATCTCTGTAAGTTCCATCGGGATTTTTTCTTGAAGGCATTACAATAAAATATCTTTCTCTTGCGTAAATAACCTTGATGTCGTGTACGGCGAGACAATCATCAAACGTGACCGAAACAACCGCTTTCATAGGTCCATCCTCAAAGAATTTTCTGATTTTGATATCCGTAATTTGCATTAACATCGATTCCTTTCTTTTCAGTCACATCTTTTTCTGTGTCTGAATATATTATACAACAAAGGTGATGGCAAAAAAACATCCTTTTTTTAACAAAAGTATGGGCAATTGTAAACAAATTATATTCAAATAGTAAACAACGGGGGGATAATAAGCGATTATGTCGATATATTATCAGCAAAAACGCGAGGATCACTTATCGCTTGTACTCAGAAGAAAAGGTTCCAGGATACACCTCTTAGGCATTCTCGGTGTATCGATGTCGGCACTCGCACTTTATCTGAAAGAAAAGGGGTTCGAGGTGAGCGGATATGATGAAGATACGTCTAAATCTCGCGAAAACTTGACACGCTGTGCTATTAAGGTGTATGATAAGCTTAATCAAGGCATAGAAGGCGCAGACGCGGTCATATACTCGTCAGCGTTATCCCATATGAATCGAGCGCTGCTTTTAGCAAGGGAGCTTGGTATTCCAACCTATAGCCGCGCAGAGCTTTTGGGAGAGATCATGCTAGAGTATGATGTGAGGATAGGCGTTTCCGGCACTCACGGTAAAAGCACAACCGTCGGAATACTTGATAGGATACTTAACAAAGCGGGATTATGTCCTACTGTATTTTCCGGGGCGGAACTCGACACGGGTAGTGCTTATAGAGGTGGAACCACGGATTATTTGCTCTACGAGGCATGTGAATACAAGGATGCCTTCTTGCATTTCTCTCCGACCTATGCTATAATAACTAACGTAGAGCTTGACCACACCGATTACTTTGCGGACCTTTCTTCGGTTATAGACTCCTTTTATCTTTCGGTAAAGCGAGCTGAATCCGTCATAATATCGTCGGAAGGCTTTGGAGCAAAGGAGCTTATCAAGCGGCTTGGTGAACGTGCTATAACCTATGGTAGGACTGAGAATGCCATGTACCGCTATGAGCTTGCCGAACAGCTATCCGGTAATAACCGCTTTCGGGTATACCGCTGCGACGAGCCTCTTGGATGCTTTTCAGTTTGTATTCCGGGAGAGCACAATATTGAAAATGCAGTGGCGGCCATCGCACTTAGCACCGAGCTTGGTATTCCGTACGCGACGATTTGTGAGGCGGTCCGTACGTTCTGCGGAGTTCCGCGAAGGCTTGAGCTTCTTGGCATGATAGGCGCAAGATCGGTATATTACGATTACGCACATCACCCTACGGAAATTAAGGCAAGTATCGATGCGTTGCATTCGCATTATGACAAAGTAGCGGTTATATTCAAGCCGCATACATACAGTAGGACGAGAGATCTGTGGGGCGGATTCGTTGAGTCGCTTTCGCTCGCTGATTACTGTGTTATAGGTGAAGTCTATCCTGCACGAGAGAGCCCGATAGAGGGCATTTGTGCAATGAATCTTGCCTCTTGTATAGACGGTGCCGTTGCGCTCGACGGAATAGCCGCCATAAAACACATTCTTGATAATACGGACGGAGCAATCGTGCTTATGGGTGCGGGAGCTCTTGATGAAGAAAAAGGAGCTCTGTTAGAGCTCATAAAGGAGAAAAAAAGATGAAAAGAAAGCTGCTTGTAAGCGCGTGCCTGCTCGGCATAGGATGCCGCTATGACGGTGGGCGTGTTAAGAAAATTAACGTAGAAGAGCTTACCGAGGCGTTCGATATTATCCCGATATGCCCCGAGATATACGGCGGTCTTCCTACTCCGAGGGTACCTTCGGAGAGAATGGGCGAGAGAGTTGTAATGAAGGATGGCACCGACGTCACCGAGAACTTCGAGCGCGGTGCGCTTTATAGCTATGAGCTCGCTCTTGCAGGCGGTGCTGATATTGCGCTCCTTAAGGCAAAGAGCCCGTCCTGCGGTAAGGGGGAGATATATGACGGCAGCTTCACGGGAAGGCTTACCAAGGGTGACGGATACACGGCAGAGTATCTGATGGCGCGCGGTATCAAGGTCTATACCGAGAATGAAATCGCCATGCTTTTCGCTGAACAAAGCAAAGAAAAATGATTCCCGATCGTTTTCGGATACATTGGAGAACAAATGCATAGATTATAGATTGGTGAGTTTTTTACGCAGCAAATTGAATTAATGCCTCTCTTTTTCCGAAAAAGTGAAAGAGAGGCATCTTTTTTTGTTTTTACCCTTGACTTTACTCGCGCAAAGTGATATAACATTATATCGGTAAAGCGATTATGTACACTTTATTATCATTATCTATATAAAAGGAAGACGTTAAAATGACTACGACTACAATACTGCTTTCGCTGGCAATAGCACTTCTTGCAGGCCTTTTGCTATCAAGACTTGCGAAAAAGGTAAATCTCCCCGCAGTTACGGCATATCTTGTTGCCGGTATCCTTATAGGACCGTTTCTTCTTGGTAAGCTTGGGGTTCCCGGAATTGGGTTTGGCAGCTTAGATGAGGTTGAGGGCTTCTCGATCGTATGCGAGCTCGCGCTTGGCTTTATAGCATTTTCCATCGGTAATGAGTTCAGACTCTCTCAGCTGAAGAAGATAGGTAAGCAAGCAACCATTATCGGTATCTTTCAGGCGGTTTTCACAACGCTTGTTGTTGATGTGTTCCTTGTGATTCTCCATTTCATCGGGCTCATTTCTCTCCCTGCTGCACTCGTGCTCGGAGCAGTTGCTGCGGCTACCGCCCCTGCTGCGACTCTCATGGTAGTAAGACAGTATAAGGCTAAGGGACCCGTAACCGATGTGCTTCTTCCCGTTGTCGCACTTGACGATGCTGTCGGCCTTGTTATATTTGCCATCTCGTTCGGAATCGCGAAGTCGATCTCGCAGGGATCGGTCAACATCCTTTCCGTAGTCCTTGAGCCCATCATCGAGGTAGTTCTCTCTATCGCGCTCGGACTTGTGATAGGTCTCATATTCACCTTTGTAGAGCGCTTCTTCCATTCGCGCTCGAAAAGACTTGCGGTATCCGTCACCTTTGTTATGATCACTGTCGCTATTTCTATGCTTGAGTTCGAGCTTGTCGGCGTACATATCGCGTTCTCTCCGCTTCTCGCATGCATGATGCTCGGAACGGTGTTCTGCAACACCTGCGACTTCTCCGAGGAGCTTATGGGCAGAGTCGACAGATGGACTGCACCTCTGTTTGTCCTCTTCTTCGTATTAAGCGGCGCGGAGCTTGATTTCACCGTATTCGCAAGCCTCTCGGTCGTCATTGTAGGTGTGGTATATATCCTCGCTCGTTCGGCAGGCAAGTACTTCGGTGCGGGAATATCCTCGAAGCTTGCAGGCAGTGACGAGAACATAGTGAAGTATCTCGGAATCACGCTTCTTCCGCAGGCTGGAGTAGCACTCGGCATGGCAGCACAGGCAACCGAGCTTGGTCCTGACGGAATGATGGTGCAGAGCATAACTCTCTTTGCCGTTCTTATCTACGAGATAGTCGGCCCCTTCCTCACAAAGATCGCACTCACAAAGGCAGGCGATATCAAGCCCGAGGGCAAGACGAGCGCAAGAGGCGCAACCGCAAATCATCCGTAACCGCACACCCATCAAAGCTGGCAATTTACATCAGCTTTATATAAAAAAGGAGCAGAATTTTCTGCTCCTTTTTCTTTATCTTGAATGAGTGAGACTTGTATGGATATTGTCGAAATATCAGTACTTTCTCCAAACCATCTTATCAACTACACCGGTATAGGACTGAATAAGCTTTACTACCTTTGTGGATACGTTCTCCTCAACATAATCCGGCACGGGGATACCGTAGTCACCGCATTCGTTCATCTTGACCGCGGTAGCAACCGCACCGACAAGATTATCCTCATCAATTCCTGCGAGGATGAAGCAAGCCTTGTCGAGTGCCTCGGGACGCTCGGTGGATGTGCGTATGCATATAGCGGGGAAGGGGTTGCCTATCGATGTAAAGAATGAGGATTCCTCGGGAAGTGTTCCGGAGTCGGAAATAACCGCAAAGGCATTCATCTGAAGATTATTGTAATCGTGGAAGCCGAGAGGCTCGTGACGGATAACTCTCGGATCAAGCTTGAATCCGCTGGACTCCAAACGGTTTCTGCTCCTCGGATGGCAGGAATAGAGAATGGGCATATCGTAGGTCTCTGCTATCCTATTTATCGCGTTGAAAAGCGAGAGGAAGTTCTTCTCGGTATCAATGTTTTCCTCTCTGTGCGCGGAAAGGAGGATGTACTTCTGCTTTTCAAGACCAAGCCTTGAAAGAATATCAGACGCTTTGATATCCTCTAAATTACGGTGGAGCACCTCTGCCATGGGAGAGCCCGTAACGTAGGTACGCTCTTTAGGCAGACCGCAGTCTGCAAGATAGCGGCGGGCGTGCTCGGAGTATGCGAGATTAACGTCAGAGATAATATCTACGATCCTTCTGTTAGTCTCCTCAGGCAGGCACTCGTCCTTGCATCTGTTACCCGCTTCCATATGGAATATCGGAATATGCAGTCTCTTTGCGCTGATTGCCGAAAGACATGAGTTAGTATCACCGAGAATGAGAAGTGCATCGGGCTTGGTCGCTGCCATGAGCTTATATGAGCAGTTGATGATATTACCGACCGTCGCACCGAGATCGTCTCCGACCGCATCCATATACACCTCGGGATCGGCGAGCTTAAGATCGCGGAAGAAGACTCCGTTAAGATTGTAGTCGTAGTTCTGACCCGTGTGCGCAAGGATACAGTCAAAGTACTTACGGCACTTGTCAATAACTGCGGAAAGGCGGATTATCTCAGGGCGCGTTCCAACTATGATAAGGAGCTTAAGCCTGCCGTCATTTTTGAATTTTATATCAGAATAGTCAAGTTTGATTTGCATTTTCTTTCCTTTCTATTTTACGACTTTCCATAAAAGCGAGTACGTTTTTCCCAAAGAGTGTTGAAAGCACCGATATTGCTAAACTAATAGCAAGCGCTATAAACAAGTGATATATCTCTCCTGTAAATCCAAGCTCTATCATAACGTTTACCACTATCATATGATATATGAAAAGAGAATAGGAGAAATCTAGGGGTATATTGAGCTTTGGAATGTTATAGCAAAGACCGATTAAACCTGCTAATCGTAGCGTATAAGTAAGGACACCGTAAGATTCCACGCCAATATCGAATTTTAGCCATCCAATAACTATTGAAAGCAATATGAATACATACCATGTTTTTTTGAGAAATGGAATTGCCTTATCCTTGTAGTGAGCAAGAAATGCTCCAAACATAAACATCCACAAATGTGGAAGTATAGTAACACCGTAGAGTTTGCTTATGACTCCGGGCAGAAGGTCGCTGATAAAGGGCGAAACCGCTTTTATGATCACTGATATTCCCAGTGAACATATCCACCATTTTATGTTTTTCTTGGATAAAATCTTGTGGATGAACCACACGAGAATATAGAATTGTATCGTTATACAGAGTGTCCACAGTGCTCCATTTGGGGTGCCGCAGCCAAAGTTTCTTAGAAAATCCGGAGTCCAGAATTGGAATATCGTGGATTGCGTTATCGCAAAGAGGGTGAACATCAGCCAATCTATCGCACCGTCTAATAAGATTATGATTGCCAATAGTTCTACTGCGACACCGAGCCAAAGCTCGGGATATATTCGTACGGTGCGTTTTATGGCATAATCCTTGAACGACTTGTGCTTTTCCAATGAATTCCAGATAAGGAAACCACTGAGAACGAAGAATATCGGAACACCCATGAAAAGAGAGGCAACTTTGGTTACAATGTCCGGAACCTTAATATTCAGATGCGTAATAATGTGAAAATACGCAACCTGAAGCGCGGCAAGCACCTTTAATGTGTTGAGCGCATTTTTGCGTATATCTACACTGTTTTTAGAATCGGCGCCGACAGACTGAACAGTATTCAGCATATTACACCACCTCAAAGAATGTATCGGGCTTTCCGGGATCAAACTGCTCGTTTGCCCACATAAGGGTAACAAGATTTTCCGTTTCGGAAAGGTTTATAATATTGTGCGTGTATCCGGGGAGCATATGTACGGCTTCTATCCTCTCACCCGAGACCTCGAAACGAAGAACCTCGTCAGAGCCGATCTTCCTCATCTCGATAAGTCCGTGACCCGAAACCACGATAAAGAACTCCCACTTCGTGTTGTGCCAATGCTGACCCTTTGTGATACCGGGGAGTGAGACGTTGACGCTGAACTGACCGCACTTCTCGGTTTTCAGAAGCTCGGTGAATGAGCCTCTTGCATCCGATTTCATATCGAGATGGAAGGAAACCTTCTCCTTTGGAAGGTAGGAAAGATATGTGCTGTACAGCTTCTTGGCAAAGCTTCCGGGTGCAATCTCGGGCATAACGAGTGTCTTGGGTTGCTCGGAGAATGAATGAAGAAGATCAACGATCTCACCGAGGGTGACCTTGTGCGTGACGGGAGCAGCACAGTACTTTCCGCCTTCGGTAAGCACCGTATCAATTCCGTCAAACTCGCATCTGTGCTCATTTCCCGATAGTGCCAGCATCATCTCGTCAACGAGATCGTCAATATAAAGCAGCTCGAGCACGACCGACGGATCGTTTACCGTAATCGGCAGATCGCACGCAATATTATTGCAGAAGGTCGCAACGGCGGAGTTGTAGTTTGGTCGGCACCACTTGCCGAACAGGTTGGGGAAGCGGTAGACGAGCACCTTTGCGCCCGACCTTTCTGAATACTGGAAGAAGAGATCCTCTCCCGCCTTCTTGCTTCTTCCGTAGTCGCTGTCGTATCTGCCTATGAGCGTTGCCTGAATTGACGATGAGAGCATAACGGGGCAGGTGTTACCACTTTCTTCGAGCATCGAGAGAAGCTTGGATGCAAAGCCGAAGTTGCCCTCGAGAAATTCCTTTGGATCCTTTGGTCTGTTGACGCCTGCAAGGTTAAAGACGAAGTCGCATTTTTTTGTTGCCTCAACAAGCACGTCCTCGGGAGTGTCGATATCGTAAAGATAAAGCTCACCGATATCGAGCTCAGGATGCGTTCTGTCCTTGCCGTCCTTTATATTTTTGAGTGCCTCGGTGAGGTTCTTACCGACAAATCCCTTAGCACCCGTGATAAGAATATTCATATCAGCGCTCCATCTTCTTAAGCTCGTCCTGAATGTATTGAAGAGCGGCTATCTTAGCCTTTGTCTCTTGCACGGTAAGGAGAGCCGTATTGTTGGAATTGAACTCGGTTAGGGGGTTGCGCTCGGTGTCACCGCTATTAAAGAACTTGTCATAGTTAAGACCGCGCTTGTCGCAGGGAACACGGTAGAAGTTACCCATATCGATAGCTCCGGCACACTCCTCGTTAGTAAGGAGCGTCTCGTACATTTTTTCACCGTGACGGATACCGATGATCTTTATCTTCTCCTTGTCACCGCCGAACAGCTCGCAAACAGCCTCTGCCTGGGTCTTGATCGTGCAGGCGGGAGCCTTCTGAACGAGAATGTCACCACTCTCACCGTGCTCGAAGGCAAAGAGAACGAGATCCACAGCCTCGTCGAGCGACATAATGAAGCGCGTCATATTGGGGTCGGTGATGGTTATCGGGTTGCCTGCCCTGATCTGATCGATCCAAAGAGGAATAACAGAGCCGCGGGAGCACATAACGTTGCCGTATCTTGTGCAGCAGATCTTGGTTTTTTCGGGCGATACGGTACGGCTCTTCGCAACGATGACCTTTTCCATCATAGCCTTTGAGGTACCCATCGCGTTAACGGGGTATGCAGCCTTGTCGGTAGAAAGACATACAACGTTCTTGACTCCCGCCTCGATTGCTGCGGTGAGTACGTTCTCTGTGCCGAGCACGTTGGTCTTTACTGCCTCGATGGGGAAGAATTCGCAAGAGGGCACCTGCTTGAGTGCTGCCGCATGGAATATGTAGTCTACACCGTGCATCGCGTTCTTGACCGATGCAAGATCTCTTACGTCACCGATATAGAATTTGATCTTGTCAGCCACCTCGGGCATCTTAGCCTGAAATTCGTGGCGCATATCGTCCTGCTTCTTCTCATCGCGCGAGAAGATGCGGATCTCTCCGATATCGGTACGGAGAAATCTGTTGAGCACCGCGTTACCGAATGAGCCGGTGCCACCCGTAATAAGTAATGTTTTACCTGTGAAAAGTCCCATAGCTTTAACCTTCCTTATTCATGATAATATATCTTCAATTTTTGCTTTAACAACGTCAAGTGCGACGGAGTTCATTCCGCCGTTTATGATAATATCGGCAAATGCCTTTGTCGGTTCTACGTGCGCGTTGTGCATAGGCTTTACCGTTGCGAGATACTGCTCGATTATGTCGTCTATTTCACGGCCGCGCTCGCGAGTGTCACGCCTTACACGGCGAAGGATCCTCTCGTCTGCATCACATTCAACGTAGATCTTCATATCCATTATCCTTCTCAGCTCAGGCTTTGAGAAGATAAGAATTCCGTCGATAATTATAATAGGCTTAGGCTCGATACGCACGACCTTATCCGAGCGCGTATGCTTGGTGAAATCGTATACGGGGCAGTCGACCGCCTCGCCTCTTTTGAGCGCAAGTATCTGCTCTACCATCAGCGAAAACTCGAATGCCTCGGGAGCATCGTAATTAAGATGCCTTCTTTCTTCGAGCGTTAGCTCTCCGTGCGGCAGGTAGTAATTGTCACAGCTGACGAGCGCGACCCTGTCGGAGAATATTTCGCAGAGCTTCTTTGCAAAGGTGGACTTACCCGAGCCCGAGCCTCCTGCAATGCCTATAATGTAATTATCTGTTGTCATTTTACCTCCAAAAGCGTTGGGTATGCTTTTTATTTGTATATCCTCGGGATATGCTCGGAAATCCCCGTAAGAATATCGTAGCTTATCTTGCCCGAAAGCTCGGCAAGAGTATCGACTGAAATCTTCTCATTTCCGTCCTTGCCGATAAGTGTGACCTCGTCCCAAAGCTTCACCCCCGGCACACCACTCACATCTATCATCATCTGGTTCATGCACACGCGTCCAACTACGGACGCTCGATGGCCGCGAGTGAGAGTCATCCCGCGAGAGGAAAGCTCTCTCGGGTATCCGTCGGCATAACCGACGGGGAGCGTTGCAATGAGCATATCACGCTCGGCAACGTAGCTTCTGCCGTAGCCGATGCTCTCACCTCTGTTTACAGCCCTGAGTGCCGCAATAACGGTTTTCCATCCGAGGGCAGGGGAGAGCGGTGAGGTTACAAGACCGTCACACCGCGGTGAAAGGCCGTATAGCGCTATACCCACTCTTGAAAGAGAGCGCAGGCGACTGTCGACCTCGTCTTTATGATAGAGTACCCCTGCGGAATTGAGACAGTGCGCCGAGAGCGTGTAACCGCCGAGCCCGTCGAGCAAGGAGACAAAGCTCTCCGCTTGCCTTTTTGTAAAGGCTTTGTCCTCATCCGACGTGCCGTCAGCCGCGGCAAGATGCGTAAAAATGCCATTGATCTCAAGTTTATTCCTGTATCTCGATAAAAGCTCTTTGCACTCCTTGATATCGGGCATGACACCGATGCGTCTCATCCCTGTATCCACCGCAAGATGGCAGAGCACGGGATAAGTGCCCGAGGCTAGTGCCTCGGCATATTCCCACGAAAGAAGTGTCTGCGTTATACCGAGCGTGAAAAGCTCTCGGGCATAGGCGGTCGGTGTGTATCCGAGTATTTTATCTCACACTCGGGTAATCTGTCGCGAAGTGCCTCGCGTACTCTTTTTGCCTCGTCGAGACTTGCCACCGCGAAGCGGCGCGCTCCTGCATCACAGAGTGCCTTAGCTACCGCTACGTCACCGTGGCCGTAGGCACCCGACTTTATCACGGCAATGATATCGCCGCCCGTCATACGGCACAGTGCCGTATAGTTTTTCTTGATCTGCCCGAGATCGACCTCGACCCACGAGCACAGACGCTCAGAATTCATATCCACCTCTATGGATGATATTATTTGAACGTCCTTTCGGAATTACTCCGCCTCGAGTATATCCGCTATGCGAACAGAAGCAAGACCGTCGCCGTAGGGATTGCTTGCCTCAGACATTTTATTATATGCTTCCTCGTCCTCGAGTAGCAGCTTGAAGCTTTCGCGTATCACATTTTCATCGGTTCCTACGAGCTTCAGCGTTCCCGCCTTTACACCCTCGGGTCTCTCCGTGGTGTCTCTCATAACGAGCACGGGCTTGCCGAGCGAGGGAGCCTCCTCTTGGATTCCACCCGAGTCGGTGAGTATCATATAGCTCCTTGCTAAGAAGTTGTGGAAATCGAGCACGTCGAGAGGCTCGATAATATGTATTCTGTCGCAGCCTCCGAGTTCCTCGTCTGCCGCCGCCCTTACAACGGGATTCATGTGAATGGGATATATAGCCTTCACGTCGGGGTGCTCGTCCATAACTCTGCGTATGGCTTTAAACATATTATGCATAGGCTCACCGAGATTTTCGCGCCTGTGGGCGGTGATCATAATGAGTCTCGAATCCTCAGCCCACTCGAGCTCTGGGTGAGAGTAGTCCTCTCTTACGGTAGTTTTCAGAGCATCGATCGCGGTATTACCCGTTATATATATTCTCTTGGGATCTCTGCCCTCTTGTAAGAGGTTGTCACGCGACATCTCCGTAGGTGCAAAGTTGTACGCCGATACTATCGACACAGCCTGTCTGTTGAACTCCTCCGGATAGGGACTGTAAATATTATGAGTACGCAGTCCCGCCTCAACGTGACCGATGGGGATCTGGAGATAGAAGCAGGCAAGAGCCGTTACAAAGGTGGTAGAGGTATCACCGTGAACGAGGACAACATCGGGCTTTACTTCTTCGAGCACCGACTTTATTCCGTTCAGAATATTAGTGGTAATATCGAAAAGCGTCTGCTTCTCCTGCATTATTGAAAGGTCGTAATCCGGCACTACCGAAAAGGCATTAAGCACCTGATCGAGCATCTGTCTGTGCTGACCCGTAACGCATACGACCGTCTTTATATTTTTTCTCGATTTCAACTCATTGACCAGAGGACACATCTTGATTGCTTCGGGCCTTGTACCGAATACGAGCATTACTGTTTTCATCTTATAATCCTTTTCTTTAACAAACAATTATTATCGAGTGAATAAAGCTTTTACATCAGAAAAAGTGTTTTTAACCGTTTTGTAATTGAAAATTAAATTAGATATGCCAAATGAAGCTATACATATAACCGATACAATAACAGCCCCAAGTATCCAGCCAAACCAAGAGGTAACGTTGACAGGAGCAATGATAGCTAACACTACATATAGGGCAATAAATACCGATGAGTTTACAATGATCGTGCGGATAAGATTCTTAGCACTTCGTTCAATAATGTTTTTATACGCATACACTATTGAAGTTGTTGTCCTGTACAGGAAGGAAACAACAGTTCCTATAAGGAGTCCGTAGATACCAAGCCCTATTGCGAACAGTGTAATTGAAACCACGAGGTTTATAATTGCCTCTATTAGTGCATCTCGTTGCGTTTCCTCGAAGGCACCCGCAACGTTTATAGCTGTAATTGTTGGTACCCTTATCGTATTCATCAAGAATATCAGTGTGAATAACAGTGGTAGCCAGAAATCAATATAATCGGCATCATTCACGCCGCTCGTGTATAGCTTTACGAATGGGAGTATCATAATTATTGAGATCGAGGAAATGATAAAGAGCAGTACGGTGAAGATCGTTTCGTAAAGAGAAAAGTGTTGTTTAAACTGCTCCTTATCCTTATTGTATAGCCTTCCGAGATTACCTTGCAGAGCACTGCCGAGCGTGGTCTGGAATAATATGCTGAACTGAGCGAAGACAAGGTTATAAATACTGTATACGCTCACGACACTCATCGAAGCAAACAGTGTCAATATCATTATATCGGTGTGGTTGACCACAACCCCCGCAATACTGTGAACGATAACGTTTTTACGCTTGGAGATCGAAGGCATGTCGGGGGCGGCGTTATGGTCTACGTTTTTATAACGGTGTTTGACGTAAATGACGTACCCAACGTTTTTTATGAGAATAGTAGCAAGATTGATTATTTGTACGGTAACTATATCAAAGCCAAGGTGAAGCGCAATTACCCTGAGAATGCAGGATAGAACTACGCTGATTACCTCAAGCGTATATAAAACGTATACCTTACGGTCTGAATTAAGTATTGCTTTGTATTTGCCGCCTACTATGTAAGAAAGAACATAGCTGCCGCCTGTAACCAGTGTCAGAAGAGCCGCGACACCGTACTCCACCTCGTCTATGACTGCGAACGGCAGCACTGCGGATACTACTAAGAGCAAGAGTATAAATATACCCGCTATTTTCTTATATTGCGATTTCGTGGCCGACAGGATTCCGCTGACCTTATCCCAATCCTCATCGGCTAGTGGGGCATACAGCGCCTGTATAGATGCGGTTCCAAGTCCCGCCTCAAGCAGTATTAGATAGGACATTACCTGAGATATTGATGAGGTAAGTCCGTTCAGCACCGAGCCGTACGCGAGCAATATTTCACGCTGTATTATGAGTCCGGTGATTAAAGTTACGATGCGCGACACTAGGGACATTATCATGTTTTTTGATAATGAGGTGCCTATCAAACCTTTAGTATTCATAAATTGGCATACCCTTTGACAATTGTTATAGTTATGCTAACGATAGGTATCATATTAAGAAGAATATCATAAACCTGAAATCCAAGAACATCGTAAGCGCGAGCGCATACATAGCCCAAATGCACTTGGTCATTATAAAGAATAACGACTTCTCTCCTTTTGTGCTTCTGTAGTCCCGTATATGTGAAGATAATCTTCCGATAAAGTAGATCAGCATTATAAGAGTGCCAATAAATCCAACGTTCAAAAGCAGATCCACGTACTCATTGTGAGCAGCGTATCCGAGATCGGGATTAATATATCTTGCGTTAGAAGAAATACCACCGAACAGGACGTTAAAGAAGGGGAGATTAATGTAATATTCGAGGTGCTCTGCCGCGAGATTTGAGCGGCCTGTCGTAACACCGGACATATCGCCCGCCTCGAGGCTTATCAGCTTGTCATTTACTCTAGAAGCGAGATCGCCGAGCACAGGGGTTGTCGGATTATCTACACCGTAGCGGAAGATCGCAAATGCGACAACGAAAACAACGCCGATGGCGATTACCGCCTTGATCTTGATTTTCTTCAGTATCGTAAGGTAAGCCACCCATAGAACCGCGTTTACGATGATAGCAGTTATACTCAGTGTCGATAAAATACAGGCATAAAGTGCGAGTACAAGCAGAACTCGTACCCTTTTGTCAAACAGCTTAAGCGTTACAAGCGCAAATACCGCGACCGTAAAGAACATTCCCATGTAATTCGGGTCCTCGAAAGTCGCCATATAACGAGTGTAATTGTATTCGTCGCCAAGCTTGTTTTCGGTTATGAGGCCGGTTATAAAGGATAACAGACACACAAAAGAGTAGATTTTAAATATATCCTTAATTGTGTCCTCTCCCAATTCAACTATCTGAGATACAAGCATAAAGCAGACTATTACGTCGAGAATGATCATCATCGACGACATAACTCCGACCGCGGGTATCATAGTGGATACGATAAACAGAACATATACGACAAGCGGGATAAGATGCTTTATACTGAAAGATGTTTTTTCTGTGACCTTCATCATTATTCTTGCAAGCACAAAAAGCGTATAGAAGCGCAACAGAGATACACCGAACAAAACTCCGTAAAATGAGTTATAGAAGATCATAAACGGAAGCGCCAGGTGCAGCTTGTCATATAGAAATAATATCGCACAACACAGTACAACACCGAGCGAGAGTACAGTCTGATTCACAATGCCGGTAAGCGCAGTAAGCACCAACATAATAAATACCGCAACGCCGGATATACTAATCGTTTTTTCGTTTACATCATTTGTGCGTATTGCAGACGTGTTATTGTTCAAATAATTTAGCCTCAACTTCTTTGATATATTCCGTGTTCCCGTATTTTCGGGATAATAGAGTCTCACGCATTTTCTTTATGCGTTCTCTGTCGTTTGAAAGATCGGTGAGCGCGCCGATAACCGATGTATCATCGTTCGGAACGATAACACCCTCCACACCGTTCTCGATCTGTCCTTCGGCAGAAATATAGTCTGTGACCACAGGAACACAGCCGAGGATCATAGCCTCTGTTACAACCATCGGCTTGCCTTCATACCTTGAAGGCATACACATAAGATCCGCTGCTGCGAGGTAGGGATACGGGTTGAGCCGCTTTCCGATCATTACGAGCACGTCATCGACTCCGGCATCGTTGATCATCCCGGAAAGCAGATCGGTATCCTCTCCGTCACCGATGATATACCAGATAAAGGGAACGCCTTGCTTTTTAAGATCCGCAGCCGCAGATACTATTCGGTCGAGCCCCTTTACGGATACCGTAACACGGCATACCGTCACTAGCTTAAGTCCCTCAAAGACGCGCAGATCTTCGAGTTTTTCGTCATTCACCTCTTCGAGGGCGCGAGCCTTTATTATCGAATCGTCGGTGATGTTTTCTATCGTAACGGCTTTATCCTTTGCGAGGGGGATCTGCTCGCAAAAAGCATCGCGACAAGCATCTGAAACGAAAGCTATCCTTGTCATAGGATGCATCCACGGCAACGGCTCTTTTGCAGTCGGATCAATTTTTGAGAAGGTGGAGTGTATCCAGCCGTGCTTGACGGTCGCACTCACGTTGTACGCCACGTATTTATCGCTCCAGCCCTCCATGAACCCGATGGCGTAATCATAGGTATCATTTTGCTTTCGACTGAGCATCTTTACCTGAAAATCTCCGAGGATAGTCGATGCACGATACTTGTTGCGCGTCAGCTTTGCCGCTAGGTATTTAAACGCGTCGCCGCTGAAAATGAACTTGAATAGCTTGGATAGCTTGCCCTTTTTTCCCTTGTGAAGCTCCGCCTCGGGAAGAAGCGTAACGTGCTTAGGGATCATATCGAGGAGTGGTCCCTCGTTGCGGTAGAGCTGAAGATAAACGTCGTATTTTTGGGGATCCAAATTGTTTAACAGCGCAAGTAGAGATGTGGTGCTACCGCCTATTATCATTGAATGATACGCAAAAAGTATTTTCTTTTTGTTGCTCATATGTTGTCCTTTTAGTACGGGCACAGCCTGTACTCCAATTATTTATTTCTGAACCCTTTAAGAAAATCGTAGAGCTTCTTTGCTTGCCTGAGGTTGCTCTTTTCTCTGAGCACGAATTCCTTTGCGCGAGCGCCGAGGGTATGTAGCTCGTCCTGAGATCTTTCTGTTACCGTTTTCAGAGCCTCGAGAACACCGTCCTCGCTCTCGTCATCAATGAAATAAACATAGTCGTAGTATTCGGGTGGCATACCGGGGAGCCTTGTTGTGAGAAGGGGCGTTCCCGATGCCATGCACTCCATCGTCTTAGAGGGGAAGGAGTACTTTACGTAGTCCTCGTCGGTAGGACGGGGATTGATGAGAAGCGTTGCTTCGAGCTGCTTTTTTACAACCTCTTCGTTTGATACCGTACCGAAGAATTTTACCGTGGGGTTTTCCTTTGAAAACTCAGCAAGCTCTGTCTTATAATCGCCATCTCCGTATATATGCAGCTCCCAGCCGTCAAAGCCACCGCGCACAAATGCTTTTGCCATGCGCTCGATGCCGTACTGCTTGCGTATTCCGCCTGCATACATAATAACTTTAGGAGAAGCCTTAGCCTCGGGAGAATTCACCGCATCTCTCATTTTGCTGTCTGCGTGACCCTCAATTACGATATAAGGCTTACCCGCCTTGTTGACTATACCGTTCATAGCCTCGGTGAGAAGAAGATATCCGTCATACTTGTCGAAGCTCTCCTCGGCAAGACGGGTATAAAGCCCCTTTTTGCCCGAGCCGCCGACCATATGACCGGGAACGTCGGTAACGATCGTTATAACGGGGATACCGAGCTTCTTTCCCATCTTTCTCGCCGCACGCGAGAGGGAATAGTTGAGTATATCGCATACGATAACGCAATCGGGATTTCTTTTACATAGTTTTTTGATCTCTGCCTTTGCGCCCGAAGAGATCGAGAGCTGACGGAAAAGCTTGTAGTTTACGAAGGAAAGGTAGGTGTAATCTATTTTTCCCACACACTCGTGTTCCTTCTTGAAGAACAACTTTTTTGTCCAGCTTCTGTTGACGGGGAGCGTCGATATTGCATAGACCTCTCCGTCTATACATTCCGCAAGACCTTCCATAAGGAGCTTATGATACTTCTGAGCCTGAGGCAGAGTGCCGCGCATGCCCGCCTCGCGGAGCTTTTCAAATTTCTCGTCAGAGCAGCTGTTTGAAAGATATATAACGTTCATATGTTATCCTTCGACAACATCGGAATATCCTTAATTTCCGAGTATCGTCGCCTTCAATTTTTTATAGAAATCGTCCTGATCTTTGAATACCTTATCAAGGTAATCATCGCCGTACTTACCGAAAGACTCTCCGTCTATCGAATAGTACCAGCTGTAAAGCTTTTCGAGAATATCCTTATCATCAAAATCAACGTCGAACGAATAAACAGATGCTTCCTCGCTCATAGCCGTTTTCGGTGAGGTAAGCAGAGGCAGCTTCATATAGAATGAGTCATAGAGCTTATTCGAGAGAGCAGTAATAACGAGCTGACTCGAATTACCGTAAACGTTAAACAGAATGTCAATGTTTTCCATTATTCCGACCTTCTCGGCGGGTGTGTATGCACCAAAGGCTTTGATGCGGTCGGACGAGAGCGATGCGACATACTCGGTTACCTCTTTGGTACCCGATTCGTCACCGTAGAAATAGAAATCGAAGCGCTCATCCTTGAGAACGAGATCGATAAGCCGCTTGCAGTTAGACTTATAGGCTATAGTGCCTACGTAGCCTATCCTGATTCTTCCGCTCGGATTTGGGGTAAAGCTGTATTCCGCGGGAATACGGTATGACGCACTCGCGTTATGGCAGAGCGTATATTCTCCCGCCGGTAGAAAATTCTTGAAGCCGGGAGATGAGATAACGTTCATAGCTGAGCCGCTGAGAGCGCGCTTCTCGAGCCAGAAGTAGGGGAGTACTTTTTCATAGGTGTAATCTCTGATATCTACGAGATATCTGCCCTTGAAGCGCTTCTTTAAGAAGCCTCCGAGAAGCACCGCGGGCATAGTTGTAAGAACTATTACAAAATCGTATGCCACCGCCTTAAGATGCTTGATAACGAGAGATCTGAAGGAGAGGAAGTTAAGCCACTTTTTCCGCCCCGATTTCCACTCGATAGGCACGGTGGGGTAGTCGGCACTCTCTACGGTACCCGAGCGGTTGAAATATATTACGTCAAAATCTATCCCGTTTTCCTTACAAAAGGATGCGTAGGGGTTGATATACGGGCATTTTTTCAGATCATTGAATGCTATGATAGCGACTCTCATACCATTGCCTCCGTCCTCTCACCGAGGCGAGCCATAATGATGTTGTACTCACCCTCGGCGGTGTAATGCTCGCAAAGGTACTCGAAGCCGCGCTCACCCATAAGACGAAGATCCGAGCCGAGAAGCTCGGCAACCTTCTCTGAGAATATTGAAGTGTCGTTAGCCTCGCACCAGGTGCCGAATCCACCGTCTATGCAGACCTGTCCGACGTCGGTGTTGGGATCTGTCACAGCGAGCACGGGGAGCTTCGCCTGCATATACGCGAGCAGGCGGGATGGGAAGTTGGGTATAGTAAATCTGTGATCGAGGAATATCATTCCCACGTCACACGCACCGACCATGCGGTCGTAGTCCTCCTTAGGCAGTCGCTTAAGGAGCATCATATTTTTTGGTTTTTCGTCGTTGACGAATGCTTCAAGCTTCTTATATTCCGTACCGTCACCTACAACGAGGAAGAAGGCATCGTTATTATCTTTCTCGGCGCGTAAGCACTCGATAAGGTAGGGAATGCCCTGAGGCCGTCCGAGGTTTCCGCCATAGACGAAAACGCGCTTGTCCTTCGGGATGCCGTATTTTTCTCTTATCTCGTCGCGCACAGATATATCGACGGAATTGTCGAACACCTCGACTGCGTTGGGGCAGACCTCGATAATGTCGCGTGACACCTCGGGGTTATGCTTAAGCACGTACTCGACGTTTGCCTTCGACATACAGCCTATGTAATCGGAGATAGCGTAGAGCTTCTTCTCCTTCTTTCTGAAGTAGCGGTAGAGAATACCCTTAAGCCCCGTCTTCTTCATGATGCCGATATCCACGGCGTTCTGCGGAAAGATATCCTTCAGAAGAAGATAGCTCTTCGCACCGTCGCGCTTTTTAATGAATTCAATGACCTTTACGAGAGTGATAGGCGGGGTAGAATACATAACAAGATCAAACTTAACATCAGAGAGATATTTTTTGATTGCTCTCAGGTACTGCCCTTCGATAAGTAGAGTTGAAATGCCCTTTTCTACCATGCCGCACTTAGTGATGTTTCCTATTTTTACATGCAGCGAATAAGCACCGTTTTCCTCGATAAGCTCTGTCTGCTTTCCCGTACGCTTTTCGTAAGAGCTAACGGAATACACGGTATGCCCGTGTCGTCTAAATTCACGTAGCAGGTCGGGATATAGTGCATGAGATTCTATGCCTGTATATTTACCGGTTGTAAGAAAAAGTATATTCATATTGAACCTCAATTGTAATTATTTTCATTGAATTCGTAATTGCATACGGTTCTTTTGAACTTTCCGGAGGCAAGGGTGGGAATAACGTCAACGTGATCAATTCTGACGTTCGCATTATCGCCAAGAAGCTCTTTAATCACTTTTATGATTCCAGCGTCATCATAGCATCCTTGAGCACCGTTAAGAACCAGAGAATAATCGTTTACTCCGTTTTGGATTATTTGGTACTGCTTTATGCTCTCAAACGCCTTCATATAAACGCCGAACGCATGAGAGGTGATTTTTTTTCCGCTCGTTGTGTAAATGACATCGGCACGTCTACCCTGAATGCTTGAAATTTTGGTAACACATCCGTCTTTTTCCTCGAGCTTTATTGCCAAGTCACCGGTGTCATATCTTATCATAGGTAACGCATAACCGTACAAGTCAGTAATGACAATTCGCCCAACTTCGCCAATATCAGCGGGCTCGTCCGAATCCTCTTTGAGGATCTCCAAATAAAAGCTTGCTATATTGACGTCAAAAACGCCTTTTTCGCCAATTGCCTGGGCCAGAAAACCGTTTTCTTCATTGCTATATCTATCTGCAAGCTCACATCCCACAGTCTTCTTAATCATAGATTTGATCTCGGGCGTCATTACTTCGCTTGAGGTAATAAAGGTTTTGACCTTAAACAAATCGGGCGTATCACCCTGTGAGATAAAGTATTTTACAAGATGCTCGTAGGTTGAGGCATAGCCTATACAAGCATTTACCGATCCGCTTTTAAGCTTACGTCTGATATATTCAAACGTATTCTTATCCAGATTTCTGATATCTATGGGTGTTGCGTTTTGCAGAAATTGCTTCAAGCGAGATTGTTTTGTGCCCGAGCTCCACACTCTGAAATACATATAGGGATCGCCGAATTTCTGACCTGCAAGATTGTTAAAAACAAGGAGGTCCGCGATTTGCCTGTTGCGTTTTTCTCTATCCCACACGACTCTGAAGGGGGTTCCGGTCGATCCGCTTGTGCTTACCTTTCGCAACGGCTTGCCCGTAAAGGCGGAGGATAGCATAGAATCGTAATTCTCCCTGATTACCGTTTTGTTAATTACGGGGTATGATGAGATGCAGTCATCAGAGAAAGCGCTGTAAAAGGAGGTCGTTTCACTCGCATGATGTAAAAGCTCGTTCAAACGCCTTGTGTTGGGCTTCCCCTCTGTTAGAATTTTGCAAATGTCATTATAGTGTCGTCTGACTCGACCGCCCTTTATTGCATCCAACGCCCAGAATGCGAGACGTCTTAAAGTTCTCATAATACAATACATCTCCTGAATTAGGTAACCGATGACGGCTACTTGATAATGATCTATGTTATATTCTTGGTTTTCGGTATGCTGGGAAGAAATCCGAGCATTCGGTATTTCCGCTTTCTCTGCAAAGCATATCATAGGCAGCATTATCCCAGATACGCTTACCGACGTAAAAATCAAATTCGGTCATCTGTGCAAATTGCTTTTTAAACAGGTACAGGTTATCGTCTTCGGCATTGGATCTGCCACCACCGTGGTGAATGAGCTTGTAACCGTGCTCTTTTCCCCATAGAGTGACAGCATAACGAAGTATGTAAGCGGGAGAAAGGTGGAGATATTCCGAGAGGGTGCCGGAAAGGTGAATATGTATTGTGTTGTTATACACGAAATAAAGACCTGCTGCAATTGTCTTTTCTTCAAAAATAGCTTCTACGAATATAAGATTTTTTTGGAAATACTTTAAGCAATCATTGAAATACTCATCGTCAAAATAATAATAATCGCTTGCACCGTTGCGATCCATAGTGGAGTAATATATATCCTTGAATCTGCTTATATCAGCAGGGGCCTCTGTAACTCTCCATGTAACCCCTTTTGCAGTCGAGCGGCGTATGTTTTTTCTGCACCCCTTGGAAAACTCTTCTGAAACAGGATCCTCAAGGGTGAGGTCGGTACCTAAGGTTTTTCTGATGGGTATGGCTGAGTAAACGTCCTTAAAGTCGGAAGCGTTATTGAAAATAGGGTGAAATCTGACAAATTCGCTGACTATACCCTCGCTTTTACAATATTCGGAGAAGTTGGCTTCAAAGCCGGAGATGAGTTCTTCTCGGGTATGCCCATCACACACTCTTTCGATGATTGGACCGCCGTAACCGTAGGGTGTTGTGATGTCGTATAATTCTTTATCTGCTTTGATCGGTATCTCTCGTTTGATGAAAAGGTGGCTAACTCTTCCAAATTCGCTGTCGTACACGTAGCGAATTGCTTTTCCGCTTTCGCATTTTTCGTAGAGCCTGCCGTATTCCTCGGCGAAGTATATATCCTGCATAATAGTCCTCGGTGTATTATTTATAGCTCTTTTCTTAAGGTAATGTGATCTTCGTGATCGCGGTGGATTTTATATCCCAGCTTCATATACAGCTTTGCTGCCAGCGGATTGATTTTGCTTACGTTCAGTTCGCATATTGATAAATTCTCGCTTTTTGCGGTTTCATCGCATTTGCTAAGAAGTAAGCTTCCTATTCCTTTTCCGCGATGATTTTTACTGACAGCCGAGTAGAGTATGTGCATTAGCATTTTCTCTCCGTCATAGAGCTTGCATGTCCAAGCGAAGCCTAAAAGCTCGTTGTTTTCACAATATGCAAAGCAATATGCTTTACTATGACTCAAATAGTCGATCATCTCATCAACTTTTTTCCGACAGAAATCGATATCGGGAGGAGTGAGTGATCCCGCCGCCTTGCACTCGAAAAACAACTCGCAGAGTTCGTAGCGATGGGCTGATGCCTCATCAGGGGTTAACAGTCGTATCATTGCAAAGCATATCCCCTCTCTCGATGTCTAAACTTTCCATTTTGTGCTGCTTGCCGACAGCAATATCTTTACGCTTAAGAACCTTGAATACGGTTTTCCAAAGTATCGCAATATCATTCCATAAAGACATTGTTTCTATGTACTTGAGATCTAAAGCAAATCGTTCGTTCCACGACAAAAGATTTCTTCCGTTGATTTGCGCAAGACCGGTAAGACCCGGGCGAACATCGTGACGGTGGCGCTCTTCATCGGTGTAGTACGGCAGATACCTGACAAGCAACGGTCTCGGACCTACGATCGACATATCACCGATGAGAATGTTAAATAGCTCGGGAAGCTCATCGAGCGAGGTGGAGCGTAAGAATCTTCCGTATTTGTTCAGTCGCTCGTCATCGGGAAGAAGGTTGCCGTCCTTGTCTTTCGCGTTTGACATGGTACGGAACTTTATCATTCTGAATATACGCTCTTTGCCCGTTCTCTTGTCAATTTCACCGGGGCGTTCTTGTGTGAAGAAAGGATTGCCGCGCATAGCAATTGCACCGGTAATTGTGAGTATCAATAAAACGGGAGATAGAACAATTATAGCGAGAAGTGAAAGAATAATATCGAAAAAGCGTTTAAAGAAATATCTATACATAACAAACTCCTCTTTACTCAAAGCATTTTCTGATGAGTGCTATAATAACGTCTTGCTCCTCGGGCGTCATTTTGTTATCGCTCGGCAGGCATAGCCCGCGCTCGAATATATCCTCGGCACAGCCGAAAGGAATATCTCCCGTTCTCTGTGCCTCAAGCGCTCTGCCGTCCCCCTTGCGGGTGACAAACGGGCAGTCCTTGTAGATCGGCTGCATATGCATGGGCTTCCAGATAGGTCTGCCCTCGGCATTGTATGCGGCTAAGGTCTCGAGTATTTCGGTAGGGCAGCTCTTTCCGCTTTCGTGAACGAAGCTCGCGAGCTTGTCCGTGCGTGTCTGCTCGCACATACCGTCCTTGTCGATAAGCAGACAGGAGAGCCAGAAGTTCGGTACCATAGTCTCAGTATCGTACGGATTCATCGACACAGGCAGACCCTTAAGACCCTCGCGGTATCTTTCGTAAATAGCGCGCTTCTCGGCAATATGCTCGCCGAGGTGAGGATACTGACCGCGCACCACACCTGCGATCACGTTGCTCATACGGTAGTTGTATCCGAGCTCCTCGTGCTGATACCACGGTGCATTCTCGCGGCTCTGCGTAGACCACTTTCTCGCCTTCGCCGCACACTCTGCGTCATTAGTGAGCAGAACACCGCCCGACGAGCCTGTTATGATCTTGTTCCCGTTAAAGGAAATAATTCCGAGCGTGCCGAAGCTGCCGGTTTGCTTGCCCTTGTATGTAGCGCCGAGTGACTCTGCCGCATCCTCGATAAGGATAGCACCGTGCTTGTTACAGATATCAACTATCTCATCGAGCTTTGACGGAGTGCCGTAGAGGTTGGCAAGCATTACTACCTTGGTATCGGGGTATAGCTCGAAGGCGCGCTCCAGCGCCTCGGGATCCATATTCCAGGTATCGTATTCTGAGTCGATGAATACGGGGATAGCACCCTCGTAGACGATGGGGTTGACAGTCGCGGCAAAGGTCATATCCGTCGCAAAAACGCGGTCGCCTCGCTTGACACCCGCGAGCTTGATCGCAAGATGAAGCGCAGCTGTGCCGCAGGCGAGACCTACAGCGTGTTTAACACCTACGAACTCCGCGCTGATTCGCTCAACCTCGTTAATATTTTCGCCGACGGTGCTCATCCAGTTGGTCTCGTATGCTTTTCTTACGTATTCGAGCTCCTCACCGTGCATTGTCGGTGTTGAAAGCCATACCTTCTTTTTAAATGGCTTGAATTCCATCTATTGTATCCTCCTGCGTATGTACGCATAATAAGGTTGTATCCTTGATAATTATACAACGCGTCGCTAAGGAAGTCAATAAAATCAAATAAATATTTAAAATAAACGAAATGCAGATTTGGCTTTCTGCACAAAACTCTCGCTGAAAAATGAGGATTATTGACAAAAAGATCGATTTGAAGCTAAGGAGCGATACTACCGTGTGCCGAAAAATGCAAAATAGTAAATCTTGTGATGTCACCTTGAATCTATAGTCGAACAAGAAAAAAGACGGCAGTCGGGCTGCCGTCTTTTTCGGGAAATTGCGGAAAATACCGCTAAATGTAAATATCAGTTGGCTAAACTTGGCGGTTGATCGGGATCGCCGAAGCTTCCTTCGCCCATAAACGATGCAAAGGTTTTTGCGATCTGAGTGTTTTCGACCGTCTTTCCGTTAAAGAGCGCGGAGCCCTTTCCGTATGCGAAAACGGGGACGTTCACCGCGGTATGTGCCTCGGCGGTGTAAGAGTAGCTGCCGTCCTCGACGTTAAGACCGCCCGTCTCGTGATCGGCGGTTATAAGCACGAAGGTATCGGGATTATAAAATGCAAACTCCATAAATCTGCCTATTGCCTGATTGAAGCGAACGAGCGCGTTGAACGTCTTGTCGGCATCGTGCTGATGCGAGTGCTTATCGATGTGAGCCTCCTCAAACATAAGGAAGAAGCCTTTGGAGTTGGCGTTCAGCTTTTCGAGGGTGTTGACGATGGGTCTCTCAAGCATATCGTTCATGAAGAATACGTCATAGTAATCGTAGCCGCAGACGATCTCGGTTCCGTATTTTTTGACGAGTTCCTGACGCGAGGTGACGAGCACGGTGTTGTCATCTCTGTTCGGGGCGTGAGCCGAGAAGGTAGAAGGTGTGGCACCGTTTTCGTCCTCGGTGGACATGACCGCCGTGCTCATGCCCTTGGAGCCGGCAAGCTCGGTGAGCGAGGTAAGGTTCTTCCCGTCCTTATCTACGCCTACGTGCTCGTTGTAGGTCTTGTAGCCGGTTGCAAGTGCTGTACCCGCTGCTGCACTGTCGGTCAGACCCGAAAGTGAGTTGGTGATTGCCTGACCCTGCGAGGGGAGCATATATCCGTAGAAGAAGTCCTCGCCGTCACTGTACGCGAGGTCGCCCTCCGTGGCAACGTCCATTGCGTCAAATAGCTGTGTATGCTCATAGCCCATACCGTCACCGATAAGAAGAATGAAGTTTTTCGCATCCTCGACTATCGGCTCGTGTACGGATACCTCCTTAGGTACCTCGCTGACGAAGTTGTAGCCCGTAATATAAGTCTTAACGAAATAGTATGCCGCAGCAGCGATAACGAAGTAGTCACCCTCTAGAGCAATGTGCTCGTCGTTTGCAAAGATAGCAAACTCAACACCCTCGCAGTCGGCATCGAGAGTCTTCGATATCTCGCGGTCTGTCTCTCCTACGACTATCTCGTGCTCCGCCACAGCGGTAGATGCCTCGACCAGTGGAAGATCGATATCCGTGATCTCCTTGATCTTATCCTTTATGTACTGCGCGGCACGCTTGCTATAATCTGTATCGTCTTTATCGTAAACAATTGTGTACTTATCAAGGCTGATTCCGTTGATACTGACCTCTGTTCTGATACACGCGGCAAATGAAAATGCCACAAGAATAACCGTCATTACAAGCGCAATAAGCCTTACGGGTGTATTGTTTTTCATAAGAGCTCCTTTGATTTTTGTTAACATCATTATAGCATAATATAATTAAAAGTGCAATATAAGTGCAGAAAATAGCGAGAAAAGGGCGGAATAATCCGCCCTTTTCTCACATGAAGGGTTATAAATATGATGCCCTGTTTCGCGCTATGAATTACGCAACTAAGCGGGAAATGTCAGAAAATATCACACGGGTAGGCACTAAAACGCGCTTTTTGCCTCTTTTTGTGCTGAAAATATATCGACGGCTCAGAACGCAAGCTCGCGGAGTAAGAATTCGAGAGAGGATACACCGTCGGTGAGGGTTGCCTGCTCTATGGGCTCACCCTTCTTAGCTCTTTCAGAGAAGTAAACAAGCTCGTTATAATATCCGCCGAGATCGGAGATATTACCGCCCTTGTATGCCTCGCCTCTGAGCTCCTTCTTTTCGATCTTTATTTCACTTGCTCCGTTTTTATCGTAGAGCATAAATTTTCCGCCCGCATTCTCGAGTACAGCTTTTTCAAACACAACGCGGAAGGTTGCCTCGAAGGGATGAGAGGCGGGAAGATCCCAAGTACCCTCAACGCCAACGACGAAATCTCCGTACTGCATTATCGTGTTTACGTAGGAGTTCTTCTCGCCCTTGATATTTCTTACCGAGTAGAATTTCTCGGGCTCACCGAATAGCGAAAGAACGTAGTCAACGTCATGCACGTGCAGATCCTGTCCTGCGCCGCCCGAGAGCTTGTAGTCGAGCAGCCAATTGTTCCAGCCCCATTCGGGACGGGGAGAGATACGGCGGAAGTTTGCATTTACTACCTTTCCGTAGGTTTCGTTCTTGATGATCTTGCGAAGCTCGACGTATTCGTCCCAGAAGCGTATGACCTGACCGACCTGTACTCTTGCACCGGTAGCCTTGCTCTTTTCTATAAGCATTTTGCCCTCGTCCGGGGTCAATGCAACGGGCTTTTCGATGAATACGTACTTGACCTTATCCATTGCAAGGAGCGCATACTCCGCGTGAAGGAAGGTGGGAAGGCATATATCTATGATATCTACCTCGGCGTTTGCGATAAGCTCCTTACCGTCAGAGTAAAGCTTCGCATTCGTTCCGTCCGAAAGCGCCCTGGAGCGCTCGGGGCGTATATCAGCGAGTGCCGCGATCTCGACACCCTCAATGTTTTTGTAGCAGTTTGCGTGCATCTCGCCCATGAAGCCGCAGCCGATAAGTCCAACTCTTAACATATATTATTTCCTCCCTAATATCTTATCCATTGCAAACGAGGTGTTATAAATAATAGCCTCGGTATGGTGCTTGTAATTCGGTATCATCTCCGCCGATACCCAGCCGTCGTAGCCGATCTCTCCGAGAGCCTTTACGACCTCGGGGTAGTCTACGTCACCCGCAAGAAGGTCTACGAAGCCGTGTAGACCGCCCGCCTCTATGCGATAGTCCTTGAAATGTACCTTTTTTATTCTGTTTCCGAGAATTCTGATCCAGTCCTCGGGATAGCTGCAGTATAGCGTATTACCTATATCTAAGTAGCTTCCGATATACTCACTGCCGAGCTTATCAATGAAGTCGCGCATCTCCATGGGAGAAATAAGGAATTTGTTCCACACGTTTTCAAGACCGATGGATACGCCGAGCGACCTTGCATAAGGCTCGAGCTCGGACAGACCCTCGAGAGCCCTTTCGTATACTACGTCATATGCAACCTTCTTTTCGGGGTGAGAGAAGCTGACGTTTACGGCACCGGGAACAACGAGTATCGTGTCTGCACCGATGAGCTTCGCGCACTCTAGCTGTCTCTTTATCATATCCTTCGCACGCTCGCGCATGACCTTATCGTCATCACTAAGGCGAAGCTCCCAGCATAGACCCGAGGAGAGAGAGTAGAGCGCGAGTCCCATGTCCTCTGCTGTTTTCCTGATTTCCTTGATTTCTTTATCGCTCGATTCCATCGAGAGCTCACCCTCGCCGTTCAGCGCGAGCTCAACACCCTCAAAGCCCGCATCCCGTGCAAGCGCGAGAGAGTCACGGATGCTTCCGGCAGGGAAGGACCAGATGTTAATACCCTTTTTCATAATTATCTCCATTCGTTAAAGAGGTTTTGCCGCACATCTTGTATTTTTGATTGCGGTGTGCTAAAATAAGTATAAGATAATCTGTTCGGCATGAACAGTTAATTTTTTACTTTATACGTTCACTTTCGTGCACAAAATAAAACTGTGAGGATAAATATGAAAGCCACATATATAAAAACGCAGCTTAACAGTATAATTACCGTATCTAAGGTAGTGACGATACACGACTATGAGTTTGACAAGAGCTTTGTGTTCGAGGGCGAGAGCCACAACTTCTGGGAGATGGTATACGTAGACCGTGGACAAGTGGAGATACAGAGAGAAGATGAACGCCTCGTGCTATCTCAGGGAGAAATAATATTCCACGCACCGAACGAGTTCCACTCGGTAAGAGCATTGAATTCGTCACCGAATTTCTTCGTTATTTCATTCGTAAGCGCCTCGCCCGCCATGCAGTCCTTCGTGCGCTACCACCGGGTGCTCGATAAGAGCCTGAAGCCGCACCTCTCGGCAATAATCAGCGAGGCAAAGCGCACCTTCGATATACCTAAGAACGACCCTTATTTAAAGAAGCTGCTTAAAAAGAAAAACGCGCCCATAGGCGCGGAGCAGCTGATAAAGACCTATCTCGAGCAGCTTCTGATATTCTTCATCCGCAATATGACAAGCGAGGGCGAGGTAGCAGTATTCCCCAGCAAAGAAAAGATGGAGATGCACCTTGTCGGCGCGGTTAAAAAGATAATAGCCTACTCGCTCGATGAGCCCGTCAGGGTAGATGCGATATGTAACGCGCTCGGATATAGCAAGAGCTACTTAAGCAAGCTTTTCCGCGAGCAGACGGGTGACACCATAGCACACTATGCGATATCGGAGAAAATCAAGCAGGCGAAGCTTCTTATCCGCGAGGGGGAACTGAACTTCTCGGAGATATCCGACAAGCTCTCCTTCGATAATCCGCAGTACTTTTCCCGCGTATTCAAGCGAATGACCGATATGACTCCCACGGAATTCAAAGCGTCCTTAAAGGCGTATGAGGAATAAAATGAAACCATCAGTATGAATATTTGACTATCAGTTCGTTCAAAGCCGGTTTCAAGCAGTTTATAATAAGAGTATGAAATTTAAACTGTCGGAACGGGAGAAATTAGAGTGGATAAGCTTACTATGGGCGATAGGATCAGAGAGATCCGTAAAAAGCGAGGCATGACTCAGGAGCAGCTTGCAGAGAAAATCGACGTTACGCTTGAGTATGTGAGTCAGATCGAGCGCGGTTTAAAAATGCCGAGTATGCAGGTCTTTGTCAAGCTTGTTGAGGTACTTGATGTTTCTGCTGACTATCTTCTCAGGGACAGTGTATCTACACGGAATCTGTATGGTGATAAGCAGCTCGGAGCAAGACTCGAGAGATTGACACCGAAGCAGAGAGTGGCACTCGAAGCCCTTATCGATACGTACATAGAATACCTGGACTGAGGTATTTTCTTGATTAATTAAATAGATTATGAGTTTATACTAAAGGGCATTTGGAAAAAATGCTCTTTTTTTATTTTCTTACGCGTTTCGAGCTTTTTCGACAAAAGATCTATGATATAATGAACTGACGGTATGAATTTGAAACAAAAAAGTAACTTAAGAAAGGGCGGAAACGTGAATATAAAAATAATCAGGAAGGTTGATAAGTTAGGAAGAATAGTAATTCCGAAGGATGTAAGATCAACGCTGTCCATCAAAGACGGAGATGATATCGAAATAACTCTCGAAAATAACAGCATTGTGATCTGAAAAGCACAGAGCCATAAAGCACAATAAAGAAAAAACAAGGATAAAGCCCCGAAAAGCTCTATCCTTGTTTTTTGGTCAAAAATTATTCAACCACATCAGCCTCAGCATCCACAGTCGGTGCGGGGGCATCATCCTTCTTAACGAGAGCAGATACAGCGAATGTACCGAACACCGCGATCCTGCCTATGCCTACGAGTGCATTCAGTATCGAATAGAGATCGTAAGCAGCCGAGGCATAATATCCGTCAACCATTCCGCCAACGTAGTTGTAGACGGTGAGGAAGGCTGAAAGAGCGGTGAAGATCATAGTCACGATAAATGCGCGCTTAGTGATCTCACAAAGCTCGTCATCCTCACTCTTTACGACGAAGTATCCGCCCACGAGCATAAATGCGATGAAGTTGGTATACGCACTTATCCATATGAGAAGCGTTTTCCATTTTTTGTTCCAGGTCTTGTTCATAGTGTCCTCCTTAATAGTGTATTTGTGCTTAAATGTAATTAAATCTTTGCATCCCATAGATCGCAGAAGCTGTCTATCGGGTCTTTTCCGAGAAATGCGTCCTTTCCGCTTGTCAGTTTTTCAACGAGAGCCGACATGGTCGAGGGCTTGGAATCGTATGCGTTGATATAGGTTCTTACCTGAGGGATATCTGCCAGCATTGTAGGAGCATTGACGCTTATTGCGACAACGGGGAGCTCGAAAACGTACCACGGTATCTCACCGCCGCCCTTGGACAGACCGAATGCGGGTCTGCCGTTCGCAACGTCACACAGCGTGATAACGAGATCCTGCTCGCTCTTGAAGTCCTCGATAGCATTCTTGCCTGCAAAGTAGAGGTTAAGGCTCGGCTTCTCGCCTCTTGCTATCTGTGCCTTGATCTTGTCGAGCGGGCTTTCGTAAATGAAGGCGTCGAAGCCGCACTCTATGAGTCTGTCGCGAAGATCCTCAGCGGGATTCTTTTTAGCACCCCCGGCACCCATAGCCATCTGTACGAGTGCATCCATAGGACCTGCCGAGCCCTTGACGTAGACTATCATTATCCTCTTGTACTTGTCGGGAGTGAGGGGAAGAACGCCATCGTCCTTGTACTTGACCAGTGTGATGGAGTCACGGCTGATAGCCGCCTCGGCAGCCTTTGCCGCCTCACTTCCTATTACGGATGCAGGGTCGGTGGCTGGAACGAGCTCGCTCTTTGCCTTTTTATGAAGTCCCATCTTAGCCTTAAGTCCAAGTATTCTTGTAAGAGCCTCGGTCATTCTCTCCTCGCTGATAGCTCCCGTCTTGTATGCATCGAGCATAGTTGCGAAATCCTCGTCGGGATCATTGAAGAATAAGAACATATCGCAGCCCGCGTTTATGCTTGCCGGGAGCATCTCGCGCCTTGTCATGCGGTCTGTCATAGCTACCATATGGCTCGCATCGGTGACGACCATACCCTCAAAGCCGAGCTTGTCGCGCAGAAGTCCCGTCATGATCTCGGGGCAGAGTGTCGCGGGGAGAAGCTCCTCATCGGAGATGCCGGGCTTCACCTCGTTCATATATTCACGCATCATGATATGACCGCCCATTACCGCATCGAGTCCTGAATCTATAAGTGTCTTATAAACGTGACCGTAGGTCTCCATCCACTTCTTTTCTCCGAAGGAGTTGAGGTTGTTTGCTATATGCGCATCGCGGAAGTCCTGACCGTTACCGGGGAAGTGCTTCGCCGCGCAGGCAATTCCTGCCTCGTGTGCGCCCTCGAGATATGCTCGGCTCATCTCGGCTACGCGCTCGTGATCGTTGCCGAATGCGCGTGATACTACCTCAGTGTTCTCCCAGTTATAGTGTATGTCGCACACGGGTGCGAACGCCATATTGCAGCCGATTGCATACGCCTCCTCGTTCGAGTACTTACCGAGCGCCCTTGCGTAGTCCGGGTTGTCGGTCGCACCGATCTTGATGCCGCTAGCGATGTAGGTTCCGTCGGAGCAACAGCCGTTACCGCCCGCCTCGGTGTTGCACGCGATGAAAAGGGGGATCTTAGAGTTGGTTTGGAGAATAGTATTCTGCATCTTTACCGCCGCCGCGGGCATATTGTTGTATCGGCAGCCGCCAAGATGGTACTTTTCTACGAGATTTTTGAGATAAGCCTCGTCCATTCCCGCCGTAAGCTGGAAGAAGAGCTGACCGACCTTTTCCTCGTCGCTCATTTCCGCTATTGTATTCTCCACCCACCTGATGTCCTCATCGCAAAGACAGTAGGGCTTTCCTTTGAGATTAACCATTTCTGTTTCTCCCCTCTTTATTTACTTAAATTATCTGAGAATTCTTTTATTTTCTTTGCGTTGTATTCGGCATATTCCCCGAGAGTCAGCTTACCGAGGGCGGTGTCCATAAACTCCTGCCAGCTCTCGCGCTCCCGACCCACGAGAATAGGGTAGAACCATACTCCGTTTTTGTTCGCCGCATCGAGGTCACCGGGTGCATCTCCGCACATTACTACCTTGTCGGGGGAGTACCCCTTCTCTAAGAGCTTCGCGATACAAGCAGCCTTGCTTCCCGAGTTCTGTGCCAGAACGATGTCGGTATGAGAGAGAAGACCGTGCTTCTCCCATTCCTCGAGCACCGCACCGAGATTCGCGCTTGATACGATTGCAACGTCGGCTACCCTGTGCGCCATCTCGAGAGCCTCGCGCGCAAGCGGGAATGGCTTGACCTCGCATTCGGGCAGCTCGGCGATAGCCTTATTCACTGCCTCGCTCCAGCTGAGTGCCTTTCGTAGCGCAGGGCAGTCCGGCATTGCCTCTATCTCGCGGCTGAGTGCCGAGTTTGACAGCTCGGGTGAGGTGTTAGCCCACCTGACAAGCTCAGCAATGCCCTCTATGGGAGTATACATTTTTGATATCTCCGAGAGCGCCATGCTAAGTCCCTTGAAGCGGTTTATACCCCTCGTCATAGTGTATAAATTTATATCGTTCCAGCGCGATAGTATCTCGCTGCGCCACTCTCCGAGCCCCCACTCATCGACCATACACGGCCCGAAGCACCTGAAGTGCTTTATATCCATGGTATCCATCGCGCATCCGTCGCTGTCAACGCACACAAGATACTCATGCCTTTTAGTAAATTCGGAAATTCCGATCAATCCTCATTACCTCGCTTCGCTTCACGGGCGCGTCCGCGCCCTCTATATATAGTATACAGTATTTTTCACATCTAAATCAATTCGCAAAATTATACGAAATTTTTTCCCATAATTTAGGAAATAGGTAGATGCTTTGTGACACACTCAAATTTATGTGACACGAATGAGGCACTTAACTGTTTATAGAAATGAATAATGATACGAAAAATATAAAGAAACCGGTGTTGTATATAGAACAAGCGAATTATAAATTACTTTATAGCTGTAAGCAAGTTTTTTCGTATTAACTATTGACAAATCACTTAAAGTTTGGTAAAATACTATGGCAGGCTACGAAACGACGGTCTGCGCGAGCATTGCTCGTTTTACTCTGGAGATGTACTCAAGAGGTCGAAGAGGCGCCCCTGCTAAGGGTGTAGGTCGGCTATACCGGCGCGAGAGTTCAAATCTCTCCATCTCCGCCAAACAAAAGGGATACCCATTTCGGGTATCCCTTTTGTTTTTCGTCGACGAAGATCTTTGAACTTTGCGCCGTGCTCGCGTAGCGAGCGAAGGCGCAGATAGCGCAGCGAAGCCGAGTCGGAGAGCTCGCTCTCCAGCGAGGCGAGCAAAGCTGCTCCTACGAGCCTTGTGCCGGGGGCACAAGATGTGCACCGTGTGCACGAAAGCCC
>JAFVZL010000007.1 GCA_017508195.1 Clostridia bacterium
CGTTCTTCTATGGTAAAATGGGTATAGCTCATATTGTTCTCCTTGTTGTTTTGGTGTGTGGTAACTTCATTATAACACAGGATTCAATATGAGTGTTCTTTTTTCTTAAAAGTGTTGCACTTGATAGTATAATTCACCAATGAAAAAACATCCGCCCCGAGTTTGCTCGGGGCGGATAAAAAGCACGGGGCTACCGCAAAGGGTAGCCCCGTGCTTTTTGTGTGATGAAAAAACTCGTAAAACCGTGGTATGTCAGTTTCAGGCATAACCGGCTATGCACAAACGCACCTTGTGTTGGCGTGGCAGCCATGCAATATCATGGATTGGGTTAGATAAGGGAGCCTTATGATCGAGCCGATTTGCTTCTGGATTCAGGCTCTGTTATGCTTAATTTCAGGGATTCAAAATCACAAAAGCTTCACCGAGTAGATATCATCGAAGTAGATTCGCTCCTCGCCGAGCTTTAAGTAGCCGTATACGGCATCGAGGTCGGTGACCGTGCCGTCGACGGTGAGATAGTGACCGCGCGAGAAGAAGGTGAGTCGCACCTCGCATCCGCGACAGAGGCGGGCGAGGGATCTGCCGATCTCGGCCTTCATCTCTTCATCAAGCTCTCTTTTTTCGACACGGGTGCGCTTCTCTTCCCTAATTTTGAGCGCTTCTGTAAGTCCCTTCATCGCATCGAAGGGTAAAAATTGCTTTGCTCTTTCCTTGTTATTCACCGTTGTGACCGCCTATCAGCTTATTTCGTATCGGTGCCGTTGCACCGTCCTCGAGGTCGAAGCCGCGAAGGAGTGCGTTCTTACCGAAGCGCTCCTTTATTTTAAGCACCGTGCGCTCTAGGTGCTTCTCCTTTTCCACCGCCTCAAAATCCGTAAAGAGATCATATCCCTCAGCCCCCTCATCGCTAACACCGCCAAAGCTTATTGCGAGTCGGCGTATCGGATGGTGCGGGCTCGCGGTCCTTCGGTAAAGCTTCTCGACGTACTCCTTTATGACCGAGAAACGGTTCGTGGCAGACGGCAGTCTGATGCTTCCGCCCGTCGAGGGTATTACCTCTCCCGAGTAGGAAACGTATATGCTGACACTCTTTGATATGACCTTCCTTTTCATCATCTCCTGCGCTCCGCCGAGCGCCATCTCGGTAAGCACGAGTAGAGCTTTTTCGAAGGTATAATCCTCGAAGAGGATCTGTGAGAAGGAGACCGAGCGCGAGGAGGGCTTATACTCCTTGATGTCTGCGATGGTGCAAGGCTCTCTTCCCCATGCGTGGTCGATAAGCAGCTCGGCATTTATTCCGAAGGTCTTATAAAGAAGCTGCTCGGGCGCTCTCGCGACACCGCCCATATCGTAAATGCCATAGCGCGCGAGGCGCGCCGCCGTGCCGCCTGCGACCTGCCAGAAGTCGGTGATGGGTCTGTGCTCCCACAGTGTCTTTTTGTAGGTATCCTCGTCAAGATACCCTATATGGTCGCGCGAGTGCTTTGCCGTGATGTCGAGAGCGACCTTAGCGAGGTAGAGATTCGTGCCGATACCGGCAGTTGCCGTGATGTGCTTACGCCTCGCTATTTCGTTTATAAGAAAGGTTGCGAGCTCCCTCGGTGTCATGCCGTAGCGGTCGAGATAGCCCGTGATATCGAGGAAGGACTCGTCTATCGAGTAAACGTGGATATCGTCGTGAGATATATAATCGAGGTAGATATCGTATATATCGGCGGCATAATCGATGTATTTTTGCATACGCGGTTTTGCAACGATGTAGTCGACAGAACGCGGTATTTCACTGATTCTACACCTGTTTTTGACACCTAAACTTTTCATTTTGGGTGAAATCGCGAGGCAAAGAGCATTTTTTCCTCTTTCCTCGTCAGCTACGACAAGACAGGTCTCAAACGGATTCAGACCGCGCTCCGCGCACTCGACCGATGCGTAGAAGCATTTCATATCGATGCAAAGGTATGCGCGCTCGTTTACGCCCATATTACGCACCGAGGTTCTTTATGACCTTCACCGCGACGCCCTGCACCTCGACAGAGTCGAAGTACATATCCTCCATATCCGGGTTCTCGGGATGAAGTCTGATACGCCTGTTTTTTGGGTCGGTGAAATAGCGTTTCAGCGTACATTCGCCGCCCTCGACCATAGCGACGACTATCTGCCCCTCGTCGGCAACAGACTGCCGTCTGACTATGACGTGGTCACCGTCATTAACGCCCACGCCGATCATGCTGTCACCGTGCGCACGGAGCACGAAGTGCTCACCCGTGCCGAGAAAGCTCGCAGAAACGCTGACGTACGACTCAATATTTTCCTCGGCAAGTATCGGTGAGCCGCAGGCTATCTCGCCGACGATGGGGAGATAGACGACCCCTTCTCTGACCTTCTTCATACGTGCGGTCTCAATGCCTCGCGCACCGCCCCTCGTGACAATTCCGCGCTCTTGCATCTCACTAAGATAGCGCGATACGTTGCTCTTATCGAGCCCAACCGCCTCACCGATCTCACGCACCGTCGGCACCGAGCCCGACGAGAAGTACCTCTCGTTCACAAACTCGACTATCTCGTTTATTATCCTCTCGCTCTTGCTTCTCATGCTCTCGCTACCTCTCTATTCTTTAGCTCTATTGCAATTTCTTAACCGACGACCGCCTATCCGACCTAAAACCGCCTATCCGCGGCACTTTTTTTGTTGTTTTTGCGTCTATCTGCGGCACTTTTCGTGTTGCTTCATCGCTTGTTCGCACTTACTTATCCGCCGACATTCGCTTTGTTCAGCGCGTCCGCATTGCCTTGTCTGTCACTGATGTTAACCGCATCGATGCCCATCCGCAACGCGCGTTGCGTTTAGCAATTATATTATACACCGCGCGCCCCGCGGTGTCAAGAGGAAAAAGGTGGGAAAACCGCGACAAAAGTTTTGAATATTTGCGCTTTCAAAATACAATTTATTTCTACATATTAGGTAACAAAAAATGTTAGCCACGTAGTTGATTATCGTAGATCGTTTAAAATGTGCAAAAAAGGAGCGAGATTTTTCTCGCTCCTAAAAAACATTAGATTGTTCTATATTGTATTTTATATAAGCCTTATGTCGCTAAATGCTACATATTGTTCAACTCGTTAAAAAACTCTTGCAATAAAATCAACCTAATTACTTTTTTAACCTTTTTTGCCAGAACCGCTCTGTCCCTTATTTCCATTTCCTAATGAGACGCCATTGATCAAACTTGTATTACTGTTAGCAGCAATCTCGTCACATTTAACTGCGGATGCACCGGAACCGCCAGAACCACCTGAACCACCTGAACCGCCGCTAGTGCTCGCCCATACATACCAAGGTTGACCACCATCGCCACCACGGCCACCATCACCACCACGGCCGCCATTACCACCGCGAATAATTATTTCACCTCTATTAGAAATGTTTATTTTCTCACATATAACCGCCGAGGCTCCAGCACCACCGCTTCCGCCGGGTTTACCATCGCCACCATCAGTGGCCGCCTTGCCGACCGCTCCACTTGCATCGCGTCCGTCGCTACCACGCTCACCGGTTGCGCCATTGCCACCGTTACCGCCGATGACCGTAAGAGTTCCTGTAATATCAATGGTTACATTACTAGCAACAATAGCATTACCACCAGCGGAGCCCGATGAGCCGGCCGTTGTTGCATTAGCACCATTACCGCCTTTTATCGTCAACTGTCCGCTACCTGTGATAGTTATGTTTTGATTAGGCAAATTTACAGGAACTTTATTATTTGTCGTAGAAGTTATCGAGCTACTACCGATAACTTCGATGTTGAGAGTTATACCTGACTCGCAATTATAATCCATAATAGTGGAATCGACGGACGAACAATTGAGGTCTACTAAATGGATAGTAAATTCCTGCCCCGCTTCTCCATTACATAAATGAGCACTGAAATTATAATAGGTTTTATTAGGATTTCCAATGATGTAAAGGTCTGTCGTCCTAGGACTTAAATCAATGTTACCGTATCTACCAGTAGTTACCCAACTAGGCAGCGGTCTGTTAGTATGATTCGTCAGATTAGTATCTGTTTCCTCAGACCAATCGAAAATTACTTTACCGCCATCCGGACCCCAAGGCATTTTATCTATTCCCTTATAAATCACTGCATCCCACTTGGCGTAAATGGTCATAGACTCGGGATTCTTAGCGAACGCGTTCTGATCGACAAGCTTAGTGCATTCAGGATCGCTGCACCACGCCTCGAGAAGACAATAATCTGGATAATCTGCGTGCTTTATATTTGGGAATGCAGTAGAAAGAGACTTGTGCGTAGTATAGGATTCATCACCAAGCGGTACTCCACCGTTAGTGACGTACTTGATAGTGTAGGTTATCAAAGACCACTTCGCGTAAAGAGTTACCACTCCGCCATCAACGTTAGTGAGGCAGGAAACGCTAGCTTCATCCTCGTATACCACGGGACCGTCCTTGCTTGTAGCCCAGCCCTCGAACTTATGTCCGGTGATATCATATGCGCAGCTCGGGAGAGTGTAGGTCGAGTGATAGGTATGAGTATTATTACCCATGCTACCGCTGACCGCACAACAACAGTTAGGTCTGTTCATATCATACTTAACGGTATAGGTTATTGGAGCCCACTTCGCGTAGAGAGTTACCGTAGCACCGTCTGTCGCAGTGAGATTCTTTACGTCAGCATTGTTGGAATATACCACACTTCCGCCAGCCGAGGTAGCCCAGCCGAGGAACTTATGCCCTGCAATAGCAAAATCATTGTATCTGAGCGTAGCCTCGAGATCGTAGGTGAGGTTGCTGTTCTTCATACTTCCCGTAAGAGCGCAGCTGCAGCTCGGCTTGTTGGCGTTATATACTACTATGTACTCATTTGCTTCTATAACGGCATTTATCTCTAGATTCTCAGCGGGCATTGTTTCTGGAATCTCCTTATCCCAGCCCGTCTGATATCCAACCTTAGCAGGAGCTGATGGAGCGGGTATTTTGCCACCATACTCGATACTACTTTGGTAGTATACCTCTCCATCTACCATGAAGGTTATTGTGTAAGAATTAACACTAAAGCTACCATATGCTTCTAAATCACGCGAAGGCATCACCGATGGTAGCGCATACTCATATTCACCGTCTTTCACCGTCCAACCGGAGAAAGTGTGCCCCTCTCTTCTATCAGGTTGATATTCAGATACAATTATTCCTGCGAACAGACTATCTTCATTAACCTTCACACCGTCTATGTAATATGTAATAGTGAACAGCTCTTTATCAAACGAGCCATAAACTTTCACGTCCTCTGCCGGCATCGTCGAAGGAAGTTCTCCTTTAGCATATATCCAACCGATGAAAGTCTCTCCAAGCTTCGTTGGCTCAGCTAAATAGTTTATAACTTCACCATATTTATATGTTACGGGATCTCCATAAAGTACATCATCAACATAATAACTAAGTGTATATTTATTAACGGTGAATATTGCACTAAGCTCAACATCGCAATCAGGCATTACCGTAGGAACGGGCTTGTTACCGTACTTCCATCCTTGGAAAGTATAGCCGGTCTTATCGGGAGTGACGAGGAATATCTCCTCGCCATACTTATAGCTTACGGGCTCACCGTAAGTCTCGCCGTCTATAACGTAAGTAAGAGTCCATGTATTGATAGACCATCTCGCCACCAGATTGTGCTGACCGTCAATAGGCTTGAACTCGCCGTAGGAATTAAGATCTACCTTGCTACCGTTGAGGTACCATCCCACAAAGGTATAGCCCTCCTTATGAGGAGTAGGAACGGAAAGATGGAAGTCTTTAGTTACGTCGGTGGTATAAACGCCTATCTCCACGCCGTTTTCGTCGTAAAGAGGAGATTCTCCATCCGAATCTACAGGCTTCACGTATGCTGCGACGGGTGACCACTTGGCATATATAGTGATATTCTCGGTGATCTCGCTCTCGAAGTAGAAGCGCTGGGCGAAGTACTCGTCGAGATACCAGCCATCAAGCGCGTAGTAGGTCTTTTGTGTGTTGGGGGCGGTTATCTTGTATCCCTCTGTTATGCTGGTTACCGCATTTGCCACGGGGGTGCCGCCGTTTGTAGCGAAGGTTACCGTATACTCTATCTTATCCCACTTTGCGTAAAGAGTGATGTCTGCCTTAAGCTTGGTAGTAAAATCGTACTCTTCGGTATGGTCCTCGTCAACATACCATCCGCCGAACACGTATCCTGTGAGCGAAGGCTTCTTAGGCTCTGTTACACTCGAATTGTAAGCAACAGTGATAGGAACGATCTGACTGCCGACACCCGTCTCGAAGCTTACAACGGGCTTTATCTGAGTCCATTTAGCATAAAGAGTGAGGTTAGATGTTACCGAATCATTTTCAAAATCGAACTTATCGGTGTTATCAGAATCGCGGAACCAGCCGTCGAGTCTCCATCCCTCTCTCTCGAGAGCAGGATCTTCGATGCTGTATCCCTCGATAACTCCGACAAGCGCAGGAACGTCAAGACCGTTTACTCTGGTGTTAAAGGTAACGGTAAACGTGTTGATTATGTAAAGCGTGACCTGCTTGCTCACCGTTCCCGCAGTCAGTGTAACAGTGATATAATTACCGCCACCTGCATTAGGTGAGACAGTAAGAGTACCGGCGCCGTCTATGGTTGCGAGCGAGGTATTGTTTACCGCGAAGGTCTTAGTGTATTTGTTAGCATTCTCAGGCTCAACGTCGAAGGTTATGCTAAGAGTATCGCCCGCCTTTACGCGAACGATATCCCCCTCAACGTAGTCCTCAACGTTGCCTACCTTGATATTTGAAATGCCGGTAGGTGCAACAGTAGGGGTTATAGCATAAGTCTCGCAAAGATCATTGTAGGACTCTGCTCCATACTCCGCAAAGTATCCGTAAAGCTCGGTATATCTTTCGGATGCGCCCTCAACGTCGAGGTCAAGAAGCTCCCATATGGGGTAAAGCGAGTTACTATCCTTAATACCGATCACAACGGGGTAGGTGTCGAGAGACTTCTGCCAATCGAAGTAATTGTCGAAGAGAGTCTGCTCGTTATTTATACCGTATGCTCCGCCGCCAGCGCTTACAATCCTTTTATCAACATAAATACCAAGAGAACGAGCGGTATTCTCGTATGTATATGCTTCCTCAAATTTCATTTCAGCACCCGCGCCCACCGAAGCGGATTTACGGTAAGATGCTTCTACGTTAGCCTTAAGCTCACTCGATACTTTAGCAAAATCGCTTTCGCTCACCGTGTTATCGTACGCAAAGAGGGTGTAATACATACAAATATTACCGCCCATCGCAACGCTGGTGAGAAGGTGAGTTCCATACTTGGAGAAGAGCTGAGCCGGGGTAATACTCGTATTATAGAGATCACGCTTGAATTCCTCGGAGAGAATATCCTTGTATCTCTGCTCCTCGGTCTGGAGAATAAGCCAATAGCTCTGGTTCTCGGAAATAACCTCTAAGAAGTACTGTCTTGCAACGGTATCTGAGGTCTTAGTAAAGACTGTAGAAAGTCCCGAGCTCATAGATACCGAAGCACCAACTTTTATGCCACTGATCTTACCCTTTGCGGATACGCTTGCACCGGATGTGAGGCTCGACGAAGTGCTCATACTGCTTATAAAGCTTTCAATGGTATCACCCTCTATGGACTCGAAAGAATTATAATGCTCGTTGCTCTTTAAGAGAGTTTCCTGCATGAGCTTATCCATATCAAAGATAGGATAGGTCACTTTAACGTTCTTGCTGGTAATGGCAGATGCGTTAACGATATCTATACCATATCCGAGATAGGAATTCTTGGTATTGATCTCGTCAAAGGAGCCAAATGCTCCCTTGATCTCGTCCTCATACTGATTACCGGTATCGGTATTCCTCTTATAAGTGATCGCATCGGAGTACTCCGACGTTTTATACATAACGCCGTCACCGTTCGCCTTTACAGCGAGCGTATACTCACCGCTGGGCAGACCCTGCAGTAAATAGCTGTTCTCCGTGCAAGTGTACGTGGTCGTGTTGTTCACGAGAACGGTATATCCGCTCGCGTACTCGACCGCATTCCATTTTAACACTGTTCCCTCTACTCGGAGATTGTTCGGAACATCAAGTGGCTTACTTACGTCACCGTTAATGATGCCCTGAATGTCTCCCAAGGAGCACGCCGTAGTAAGCAGCATGCTAAAAAGAACGAGAAGTGTTAAAGCCACTATGCCAACTCTTTTCATCTTTTGTCCCTCCAAAAAAGAATTATACAATAGCCTAAGGCTATTTATAGCCCATATTGTACCATATATAGCCCATTTTGTCAATTTGCTTAATTTATAATTAAATTATAGAAATTTTAGTCAAAAGTGACAAAAATACTTATATGGAGGCTACTTATGAACACATATACCGCCGTGAGAAACAGGCTACTGCAACTGCTTGGTGAGAAGAAAATGTCAATACACAGGCTCGCTATGGAATCGGCTGTCGCGCCGTCATCTATCAAGAATATTATCTACGGGAAAAGCCAGAATCCCGGGATCGTGACTATAAAGATGCTATGCGACGGGTTTGGGATAACGCTCGTCGATTTTTTTAACACTAAGGAATTTGTAGAGCTCGAGCAGGAGATAAGGTGAGGGGCTGGTTTATTTTGGAATAACCGAAAGAAAAAGATATTGGATGTTGTATAATACAACTTATTTAGGAGTTAGTCAAGGGGGAAAACATAGCGTTTTCTCCTTTTTATATTCGGTTTTTTCTTTCTATCTTCGTTTTCTCCCTCTCGACGTACCCTTGTACGCCTTCGGGTCGAATAACGAAGATTTCTTCTCAAAATCAACCTAGCCCCGGCTGATTTATTTCGGAGTAACCGAAAGAAAACGAATCAAAAACAGTCAAATGACCTTCGGACTGAGTCCAAACCCTTAAATAAACAGAAAGAGCAAGAGTAAAAGGATAAGCCTCCTTCTATTCTTGCTCTATTCGTTTTTGTCAATATTTGTTTGTGTTTTAGCTCGGTTTAGCTTTTCGGACCTTAAAAATCAAAACTCATCATCCACGTAATTTCCGCGTGCTTCGTCGGCGTAGCGCATGAGGATATCGGCAAATTCGTCGTTAGCTTCTATCGTTATCTCAGCCTTTTCGTAGCGGGTCACGTAGGTGATCATATAGGTCACGTCAGGACCAATGGTCGGGCAGTAATTGTATTTAACGTAGCCGGTCGGTGTTTTGTGTCCTTTACGCTCCTCGGGGGTCATTCTCACGACCGAGGTGATACCTCGGAGCTCGATGCGGCAGAGCGTTGTCTCGCGCTTACCGGTGAGCTGGCGCACGGTGAAAAGCGGCGTATCGTTCGCAATGAAAATATCATAGCTGTATGAGACCGCGATAAATTTGGTATACATGAATACCGCGGCGATGACAAATGCCATAGCACCGAGCCCTATAACGCCCCTATATACGGGTGTGGCGATATACCATATCGCAAAGGCGGCAGCTCCTATCGCAAAGGCGATCAGGAGATAGAGTGCTCTTTTATTCTGCGCCTTTGGGCGCAGACTGAATTCTGCGATCACTTCGGCACCTCCTCAGGAGAAAGCGCGTAATCTGTCATCTCAAGCGAATACTGATATACGGGCAGCATATAGGGATCCATATCCTGGGAGCCCTTTATCGTAATGTCAAGTCTGAACCAGCCGACGGGGGTCTCACCCTCATCAAGTCCGAAATCAACGCCGTCAAATGCGAGCCTTACGTACCTATACATAAACTGTGAGGCTGTCTTTGTAGCCGTGAGGCTGCCTACCGTCTCTACCGGTACGGGCTCGACGGTTCCGTCGGTCGGGGGTGTGTAGCCTGCCTCGGTCTTTACAAGCTTGAAATCAAAGAGCTCGAGAGGATCCTTATCCGGATCAAGCTCAATGCCGTACTCTTCCTTGATAGCGGCCATAAGCGAGGTGTTGTATCTGACCGTCAGCTGAACGTGATCGGCACCTGTAACGAACACAAGCTTATCAAAGAAGAAGTTGCCCTCGTCGGGATCGTCATACTTCGTGGGCGCAGACTGAGTCGCAGCAGAGATATTACCGCCATTTTTGTCGTAATACGCCTTTAATTCATCCGAAAAAATGACACGGGATACCTCTTCGGGGTAATTATTGAAGATGGAAATTCTGAATCCGATAACGCCGATAACGGTGATACATACGGCGGCAATGAGCACCTTTATGATAATTCCGATGACTCCGCTTTTCTTTTTCGGCTCGTCATCCTCGGTGTCGTTATAGTCGCCGTAGCGCTCCATATCTTCCATAGGAAGCTCCTTTATTTGCTGAAATCAATGTGAGGCAGATATGCCTTAAGATACTCAAAGAATGAGAATATCGTAGTGAAGGTCATAACCGCGAGAACTACATAAGAAAGAATGTGATTGTCCTTAAAGAACGGGGTCAGAGGCTCAACGAGCATCACTACCGTTCCTACCATCTGGGATACAGTCTTCATCTTTCCGAATATACTTGCCGCAACATCTACCTTCCCGCCAACAGCAAGCCTCAGACCCGTAACCGCAAGCTCACGGAACAGAATGATAAGCACTACCCACACGAATATAAGCGCGAGGATCGCATCGGAATCATCCTTTGCAGTCATGATGAGCCACGCCATAATAGCGAACTGCGATGCTATTACCATGAACTTGTCCGCGAGGGGATCAATAAACTTTCCAAACTGTGTAATCAGATTGTATTTTCTTGCTATGTGACCGTCAAGAGCATCCGTCAAAGCCGTAATTATGTAAATAAGTGTTGGCGCAACGATGCCCCATATCGGGATTTTCCTCATAAAGATGAGAGTAGCAACAAACGCGGGTACGAGCAAAACTCTTATGAGAGATAGCGTGTTCGGAACATTGAACACGGTGTTTTTCTTAGTTGTCTCGGGCGTGGTATTCATTACCTTTTTCCTTCCGTTCATCTTATTTGTAAAGATAGCACATTTTTAATGCCGTCACGACAACGGCAATTCAATAAAAGCGCGGATTTGATCAAGCAATTATCGAGCCGATGAGATCATAGTCCATCGCCTCATCGATATGTACCTTTACGAAGTCGCCGGGCATGACCGAGCCGCGCGGTGCTGAGAAGTATATCCTTCCGTCAACGTCGGGTGCATCCGCCATAGAGCGACCGTAATAGATCTCTGCTGCGGCATCCCAGCCATCGCAAAGCACCTCGATATCTGCCCCAACGAGTCCCATCGTCTTTTCCTCGACCACCGTAAGCTGGGTCTGCATGAGTATATCGTATCTGTCCTGCTTCGTCTGCTCGTCTATCTGATCCTCGTAAAGAGCCGCCGGAGTGTCCTCCTCGGGTGAGAATGTAAAGGCACCGAATCTGTCGAATCTCGCCTCTTTAATAAACTCGCAAAGCTCTGTGAAGTCCTCCTCGGTCTCGCCGGGGAAGCCGACCATCGCGGTCGTGCGCAGCGTTACTCCGGGGATCCTCTCGCGCAGCTTCTTCACGACCTCGCGGATAAGAGCCTTCGAGCCGTGGCGGTTCATTCTCGTAAGCACGCTGTCGGAGATATGCTGGATCGGGATATCCATATACTTGACGAGCCTCGGGTTATCCCTCATCTCGTCGATAAGCTCGTCGGTGATCTTATCGGGATAGCAATACAACAGACGTATCCACGGGATATTCGTGTTTGCCGTTATCTCTTTTACAAGCCTTGCAAGACTGTATTCACCGTAAATGTCAAGGCCGTATCTCGAGGTATCCTGAGCAATGAGGTTAAGCTCGACAACGCCGGTTGACTCAAGCTGCTTTGCCTCATTTACTATATCCTCTATCGTCCTTGAACGAAGTCTGCCGCGGATAAGCGGGATAGCGCAGTAGGTGCAACGGTTGTCGCAGCCCTCCGCGATCTTCAGGTATACGGTGTGAGGTGCGGTGGTGAGCACTCTGCCTCCGCCAAGCGGCAGGCTCTCCTTATCCTTGAAGGAAACGTACTTCTCTCCCCTCATTACCGCCTCGCAGGCCTCGGCAATATCGAACAGCGAGCCGACACCCACAAGTGCCTCAACCTCGGGAAGCTCACGCATTACCTCCTCGCGATACCTTTCCACAAGGCATCCCGTAGCGATAACGTGCTTGCACTTTCCCCACTTTTTGAGCTCTGCAGCATCGAGAATATTATCTATCGACTCCTGCTTCGCGGACTCGATAAAGCCGCAGGTGTTTATAATTACTATCTCCGCCTCCTCGGGCTCAAAGGTAACCTCGAAGCCCGCGCGATGGAGATTATGAAGCATTACCTCGGTGTCCAAGAGATTCTTTGAGCAGCCGAGTGATATAAATGATACCTTTGTCATAGTACCCCCGGGTGTTATTTAAGAAGGTTACTGATCTTCGGTCTTATCTTTTTTTCATAGAATACGACCATAATGACGATCAGCCTGTCGTAAAGTAAAAATGCAATATTCATAAGCACCCACAGCACAGCATATGCGACCATAGGCGCAAGCGGTATATCCGACACATCGCCAAAGAAGGACTGACCGACGAGGAACTCCGATCCGAGGACAAGAAGCGTAAGCATCGCGTTTACAAATATCAGCTTAAGCATAAGCCAAAAGACGCGCGGCAGACGCTCAATATATCCTTTTAGTATCGGATAAATGCCGAACACCGTAAGATAGACTAACCACATGAAGCTGCCCGGGAAGAAAAGAAATGACGCAAGCGCAGTGCACAGCCAGACAAGCCACGTATAAGGCGAGCCGAGCTCAATATATATGAACGTCACAAGCAGCGACGCAAGCACGGCACAGGACAGGTCGAGGACCGAGAGGACGGCACCGAGCGACATAAACGCCACACCGAGTGCCACCGTCATAGCACTGACCGTCAGCTTTTTCGTTTCCCTCATCTTTAAATGCAGCGGATAAGGTCACCGCCCATGCACTCGCAAAGGCAGTCAAGACAAATAAGATTCGTACAGCAGTCGCAGGCGCGATCGGCATCGGAACGGCGATAGCCACCGTCATTATAATAGGTGCTGCCGTAGCCCCCTGCACGGTTGTTGAACATCTGTTTTGCCTGTTGATACTCGTTATTGCCGGGATCCATGCTGCAAGCTATCTCAAGCTCGCGCATAGCATCGTTTGCACGTCCGCGCTGCATCATACATATGGACATAAGATAATGCCATTCTGCGACGCGGTCATACTCTCCGACACTCATGAGCTTGGTCTCAGCTTCTACAATCTTGTTCGTCTGAATAAGACGTCTTACCTCGTAATAAAGACCGTTTTCACCGTCATATTGCGAACTATTGTTGGCATTATAGCCCGAATTGCCGTTCTTTTTGCCCGAGCGCTCGTTCTGGATAGCATCGTATGCAGCGTTGATCTCCTGCATCTTTTCCTCTGCCAGATCCTTCAAGGGGTTGTCGTCGGTATAGTTGTCGGGGTGATACTTTCTCGCAAGAGCGCGATACGCAGATTTTATCTCCTCGTCTGTCGCGTTTCTGCCGACGCCGAGTACCTCATATGGGTCTTTCACTTCATTTTCTCCTTTTCGGTGGTGTTGTTATCAGAGTCGAGGAACTCTATCCTCTTCGGCAGTCCCTCGTAAATTATATTTCTTACTATATTTTCGACCGTTACCTTGTTATCGAACGGAACAAGATTGATAGCCGACTCAAGCGAGCGGCACTCGAGAAGCAGCGCGCATTTTATGGTAGCCTTATTCTCCGGTGTAAGATCGACTCCGCCATAGGAAATTACGTAAGGGTTGTAGCGTCCTTTCGCTCTGTCCTCTTTGTAGTCCTCGGCGGCATCTGCGGCATAGATAAACTTACCGAGATGGTATCCGACCTGATAAGTAACGCGCTTCGCTGAATCCGTAAGCCCGTAGGAGAATATCTCTCCGAGCAGCTCTCCGAAGAGCTCGGCAGGTCTGTCGACCGAGGCGCAACGATCTCGCTCTAAAGCGGAAATGGCTCCAAGCTTCTCCTTGGCAATATCCTCGAGCTCCGGCTCCTTTGCCTTTTTCTTAGCACCGCTGATAACGGGACGTGCCATACCGACAGCCATCCTTCGACCTAAGTTCTCGTCCTCGAGGTCATCAAGAAGCTTGTAGTATGTCAGAACAGCAAAAGCACGGGCGGTATATTCAAGTGCTGAATTATCGTTTAACATCGGCCTCGACTTTATAGGATGCGCGATGCATCTGCCTTTCCTTGTCGAAAGCTCCTCGTCAGGTATATACGCCATCCTGATCAGCGCAAGGAAAACGCTGTCGTAGGTTATGGTAGCAGTCGAAAGAAAGCCGGTATGCTTTTTCATAGAGCGACAGATGCCGCAATACGTAGCCTTATAAAATTCATGCTCCTTGACCAGCATCTCGCTGACCACGGGCTTTACGTAACCGAACATAGGCTCTCCTTTCTGCACATATTTCACCCATTATATCTAGTATAACATATTTTACCGTTATTTTGTTAACTTCTCGAAAACTTTTTTAAATATTTATTTATAATTCGCTTCCCGGCTGTTCTTTTTAAGCGTCCCGTCACGCCCGCATAGCACATAAAGGGCTTCCTAAAATATATCACAACCGAAAAACGTGTCGGTAAAAAAGGAACTGTCCCGAACGCGAAGCCGCATCCGGGACAGTTGTCTTGCATAGGGGATAACCCCAAAATATAATTATTCAAAGTTTTTGTACCTTTATATGCCAACATTTTGGTATTAAAGGTGCCGCGAGGTGTCAGGATTACTTACCCATACCCTTTCTGGTGAGGGAAATCCTGTGCTTATCGATATTGACGTCCTTGATTATTACCTCGATAACGTCACCGGTCTTGAAGAGCTCCGAGGGGTGCTTGATGAATCTGTCGGACATCTCGGAGATGTGGAGCAGACCGTCATGGTGAACTCCGATATCAACGAAGCATCCGAAGTCGATAACGTTACGGACGGTTCCCTTGAGCTGCATACCGGGCTTAAGATCGGTTATATCGAGAACGTCGGTCGAGAGAACGGGAGCGGGTGCATCGTCACGGATATCACGGCCGGGCTTCTCAAGCTCGGAGATGATATCGTTGAGAGTGGGCTCACCGCAGCCGAGCTCGCGCGCAAGCTTTGCGATACCGTACTTCTCCGCCTTGAAGCGAAGGAGTCCGAGATTTCCGCTTGCTACGTCCTCGGTGGTGAAATCAAATCTCTTAAGAAGATCGAACGCTACGTTATAGGACTCGGGGTGAACTCCGGTGTTATCGAACACCTCGCTGCCACCGGGGATACGAAGGAATCCCGCACACTGAGTGAACGCCTTCTCACCGATCTTGGGAACGTTGAGGATCTGCTGACGGGTCTTGAACTCGCCGTGCTCCTCTCTGTATTTTACGATATTCTTTGCCGCTGCGGTATTGATACCCGAAACGTAGGAAAGAAGCGAATAGGATGCGGTATTAACGTCAACGCCGACACCGTTTACACAATCCTCGACAACGCCGCCGAGAGCATCGGTAAGTCTTGCCTGCTTCATATCGTGCTGATACTGACCTACACCGATAGCCTTGGGCTCGATCTTAACGAGCTCTGCAAGGGGATCCTGAAGTCTTCTTGCAATAGAAACGGCACTTCTCTGCATAACGTCGAAGTCGGGGAACTCCTCGGTAGCAAGCTTGGATGCAGAGTAAACCGAAGCACCTGCCTCGGATACGATGGTGTACTTAACACCCTTGGGACAAGCAGGGTCACGAAGCACGCGCTCTGCGATGAACTTCTCGGACTCGCGCGATGCGGTACCGTTACCGATGGAGACAACGTCAACACCGTGCTTTACTATAAGTCTGAGAACAACGAGTCTCGACTTATCGAGATCGTTCTCATTATCTCTGCCCTTCGTGCGGAAGGGATAGATAACCGCAGTGTCGAGAACCTTACCCGTCTTATCAACTACCGCGAGCTTACAGCCGTGGCCGTAGCCGGGATCGTAGCCGAGAACGGTCTTGCCCTTAAGGGGAGATACGAGAAGAAGATTACGAAGGTTCTCCGCGAACACCTTGAGTGCTCCCTCGCAAGCGTCATCAAAGAGTGCGGTACGAACCTCACGCTCGATCGCCGGGAAGAGGAGTCTGTCATAAGCGTCCTTAAGCGTTGCCATAAGACGATCAAGCGCGGGGGACTGCTTGTTTGTGATGACCCTCGAGACGAGCTGAGCGATTCCGTCATCCTCAGAAAGAGTTACCGCAACCTTAAGGAAGTCCTCCTTCTCGCCTCTGTTGATAGCGAGAACGCGGTGTCCCTTAAGCTTCTTGATGGGTTCGGAGAAATCATAGTAGTTCTCGTATACCGAGGGCTCGTCCTTTGCCGCCTTGGTGGTAAGAGCACCGTTCGCCATAGTGAACTCACGAAGCAGCTTCCTGATCTCGGCATCGTTCGATACATCCTCTGCGATGATATCGGATGCGCCCTGAAGAGCAGCAGCGGCATCGGGCACCTCCTTGCCCTCCTCTGTCGAGATAAACTCCTCGGCATAAGCCTCGATAGAGGGCTCATATACGTCTCTTTGCTCCATGATGTACTGAGCGAGGGGCTCGAGACCCTTGGCTCTTGCGATAGAGCCCCTTGTGGTTCTCTTCGGCTTGAAGGGACGGTATATATCCTCGAGCTCTACAAGCGTCTTTGCGTTATTAAGTGCAAAAGAGATCTCGGGCGTAAGCTTACCCTGCTCCTCGATGATGCCGGAAATCTGTACTCTGCGCTCCTCAAGGTTGCGAAGGTACTGAAGTCTGTCAAAAAGGTCACGCAGCGTAGCGTCGTCAAGACTGCCCGTTACTTCCTTACGGTATCTTGAAATGAAGGGGATGGTGTTACCCTCATCGATAAGGGCGATGGTAGCCTCTACCTGCTCGTCCTTGATACCAAATTCACTTGCCAATGTTTTTACAATGTCCATCTATATTCTCCTTTGCTAATTTACTGCTGTGATCTCAGCTGTGCGATCTCGCTGTCGCTGAGCATTCTCCACTCACCGGGTGCGAGCTTTTCGTCAAGCGGTATGCCGGCAAAGCTCACTCTCTTAAGTGAAGTAACACGGTTGCTTGATGCGGCAACCATCCTTTTTATCTGATGGTATTTACCCTCTGTGAGCGTTATATAACCCGAGAGTCTGTCGGGCATAAGCTCGATCACGGCACTCTTGCACTCGTATCCGTCACGCAGGGTCACACCGTCACGGAAATACTCCTCAACGCCCTCCGCCATAGGCTCGGCAGCGGTGAAGAAATACATCTTCGCGACGTGGTGGCGCGGAGAAAGAAGCGTATGCGCAAGCACACCGTCATTGGTAAGTATCATCATACCCGTTGTGTCACGATCGAGCCTTCCGACCGGAAATAGCTCTCTTTTTTTAAGCTCCTCTGAGAGAAGCTCGGTAACTACGGGCAATCGGCTGTCCTCAGTCGCGCTGACGTAGCCCTCGGGCTTATTCAGCATCACGTAGATGAACCTGTCATATCCGACCGTGCGCCCAAGGTATGTCACCGTGCATTTTTCGGGGTCGATATGCCTCGAAAGATCCTTTATGACTACCCCGTCGACCGTTACTCCGCCCTTTGATGCAGCGGCGCGCGCCTCAGAGCGCGTTGCTATTCCCATTTCCGAAAGAAACTTATCTATCCTCATGGTATACCTCCGCTAAAAATGCTGTACGGCCAACTTTTGCCAGATACTATTCTACCACAAACAGAGCTGTTTGTAAAGAGAAAAAATCGTTAAATTATTGTAACGTATAAGGTCCCCGATTTTCCTTCCGAATACTCTTTTTCGCATCGTGGCATACTAAAGAAAAAAAGGAGAATCGGGATGATAGAAAAGGATACTGTAAAGCTTCTTCGCGAATGTGATCTCGGAATCAAAATGGGGGTGTCGTCAATTGACGACGTTCTCCCCTATGCGACCTCAGACAGAATAAAGGAAACGCTCAGAAGCTCAAAGGACGAGCACGAAAGGCTCGCCGCCGAATGTGAAAGCATGCTGAAGGGTTACAAGGACGAGGGCAAGGAGCCTCCGATGATGGTAAAGGGAATGTCATGGCTCAAAACCGCCATGAGGCTCGGTATACACCCCTCGGATCACACAATTGCCGACATTATGTGCGACGGGTGTAACATGGGGGTAAAGTCGCTATCCGAGTATCTGAACAAGTACGAGGCGGCAGAGGAAAGAGCAAAGGATATCGCAAAAAAGCTCATAGCAATGGAGGATAAGCTCGCTACCGATATGCGAGATTACCTATAATTCGCCAAATTTCACACGGGTAGGCATTAATCGGGGTGTATCGGCATATTCTCTACTATACCAACACTTCGGAAAGCGAGGCACTCATATGTGGAATAAAATAAAAGAGCATCTCCCAACCTACCTTATAGCAATAGCAATACCTCTCGGTGTAGGCATCCTGTCGGCACTCCTTACAAGAGAATCCATGGGAATATACTCTGAAATAAACACCCCGCCCCTGGCACCGCCATCGTGGCTGTTTCCTATCGCGTGGACGATACTCTACACTCTGATGGGTATAAGCTCGGGGATAGTGTATATCAACAAGGAAAAGAATCATCCCGCCGCAAGGAGCGGCTTACTTTACTACGCAGTAAGTCTTGCAGTCAACTTCTTCTGGAGCATCATTTTCTTTAACATGCGCTCCTTCCTCTTGGCCTTTATCTGGCTTCTGCTTCTCATTTATCTCGTGGTGCGCTACGTACTTCTGTACGGTAAGGTGTCGAAGCTCTCGGCATACCTGCAAATACCGTATATAGTATGGCTTCTTTTCGCAGCATACCTTAATATTGCAATATATATAATTAACTGACAGCGGCAGCCTTCATACTGAAAAACGAATGTGTCAACGATCAAAAAAGGCTCTCTCAAATGAAAGCGTTCATTTGAGAGAGCCCCTCTGCTTTACAAAATATATATGCTAAAAGCGCACCCCGTGTTGAGTTTTGAATTAATCACGGCTCATTCACGGTGACGGTTACCTTGCCACCCTTCGCCGACTTTCCATCGGGTGTTTTTATAATGATTTTAAAATCCTCGCCATTTGTGAGATACCCGACGTCAGTCTCCGAGAATGTCTCTAATCCTGATATATCAAAAAGATGGCACTCAACGCCCTGTGCCGAGCCTCTGTAATATACCGATGCCTCACCTTCCTCGAGAGTGGCGGTAACAGATAAATTGGTATCCTGCGTGTATGTGTTTTTTACATTCAGTGAAACTCTGCCTGAAAAGCTGCCGAAGCTTATCTCACCCTTGTTATCCGATGCGGATCGTAAAAGCATGGTAGCCGAGTAGGAATCTATCTCACCCGAGCATGAGAACATAGTCAATAAAATAGCAAAAATCAACGGAAAAACTGCGATTTTGTAAATAGTACTTTTCATATTTGCCCTCTATTTTAAAATTTCAAGAACATCATCGATACTCTGTGCGGTATAAGTAAATTCGCTACAAGCGATCTCCTCAGCCGTGCCATGACCCCAGAGCACGCCGATAGAGTCAATACCGCACTCGCGCGCACCGACAGCATCGTAGACCCTGTCACCGATAAGGATACAGCGCGATCTGTCCTCCTTGCTCTTCCCTATTCCGACCGACTCGAGCACGTACTCGATAACCTCACTCTTGCGCTCTCTGGTCTTATGTGAGCTTGCTCCGCCAACGAAATCAAAATACTCTCTTATGCCGTGCAGCTTAAGGATATCAAGCGCCGTGTCCTCAGGCTTCGAGGTAGTGAGAACCACCGTCTTACCCGCCTTTTTCAAGCTTCCAAGCAATGTCCTGATACCCGGGTAGAGGATATTATCCCACCAGCCATAAATATTATAGTACTCGCGGAAGAGTATTACCGCCTCCTCCGCCTCCTCATAGCTGAAGCCGAACTCAGGCATCCAGGTCTCAATAAGCGGAGGGCCGATAAATCGTTTCAGCGACTCGCGCTCACCGTAATTTATACCGAGCTTCTTAAAGGCGTAGACAAATCCGTCCACAAGTCCTTTTGCGGGATCAGAAAGCGTACCGTCAAGGTCAAATGCGATTATATCATATTTACGAGGATCCATATTTACCTCCGTCAATTATTCACACAACTATTATACTATAACAGAACAAGCAATGCAAGCCCAACAAAAGATAATTCCTATAAGCCGCATACGTTTCTAGGAGATATCTGCCTTTCAAAGGTAATCTCTGGCTCACTTTAATAATTTTTGTTAAAAATCAGTGATGATTATAGACATTATGGAAAAAATAGGCTATAATTAAATCAAAAGGAAATGGAGGTATTACAATGGCAGGACCAAGAGGCGGAGGCGGCTTCGGTGGCGGTAGCTTCGGAGGCAGCGGAGGCGGAGGCGGCGGCTTCGGCGGCGGCAGCTTTGGAGGTGGCGGACACCATCACCATCATCATTACGGACCGCGATTTGGCGGCTGGTGGTTCTTCGGACCGAGAAGATATTACGGCGGAGGATGCCTGGGTGCAATTCTCGCACCCGTTATAATAATGGCGTTTCTCGTTATATTCTTAATATTGATGCTGTCCAGCACGATAACAAGCATCGCAAACGGCGGCAGCATTGTCTACGACGAGGTCAAGTTCCAGGATTACGCGAACGAGAGATACTACGAGCTTTACGGCTCGTCATCCAACACAGCAGAGGACAACGTGCTCATCGTATTCCTCACGAGTGAGGAGCATGACGGATATTATGCCATCGTCTGGATGGGAGATAACCTTACCGACGAGGTAGCATATGAGTTCTCGGGTAACTACTCATACTTTGAGGACCTTATGGTCGACACAGTGCCCGATCAGCACAAATATTCACTTTCCGCAAATCTAGCGACAGTAATGCGCAAAATGACAGCGCGGATCGCATCTATTGACGAAAAATTCTACATTGATAACGGCGCACACGATCCCGAGTCATCGAGGCTCGTCAACGATTCCACCCTGGAAATGAACGAAGCAACGGTGGAAACGGAGATAGATAATTTCTACGCGGCAACGGGAATTCCGCTCTCAATAGTCATCGACGACACGATAGACGTGTTCGGTAAGGGCTTTGACGTATTTGAGATAATAATTATCGTTCTTCTTATCGCAGGCATCGTTGCACTTATCGTCGTTATCGTCAAGCGTGCGAAGGAGAGCAAGAAGCAGCAGAATAGCAAGGGCAGACCCGGTGACAGAGATGGCGACGGTATCCCCGATGACTACGATGACTTCGATAGCTCGGGATATAACTAAAACCGTGTAAAAGCCTTGAAGCCTTGCTCGAAAATATAACAAAATAAAGATTTACCTATGAAGGGAAAAAGCGGTGAACCGTATCGGTTCACCGCTTTTTTAGAATATCACAAGCTAAGAATCAATTATCTGTTATAAGTGCCTTGTGTGAGTGGGAGAAAACGGAGATCTTGCACCGAAATTTAAAGGCTTAGAATCACTTATCTATGAAAAGATGCCTAGGTAGTCCATCAACCATGAACGGTGAAAGCTCACCGATGATAAGCGGCCTTGCATAGTTATCGAACTCATTTGACACGCCCGTACCGTCTGCGGTTATCCAAGCATCGGGGACGCATTTTTCCTTGTTCGCTATTTTTTCAATATCGCAGATGCCCGTCACCATAGAGTAAGGAGCATCGGAAATGCGCTCGAATACCACCATCTTACCAGTTGCACCGTTAAGTGCTGCCACGGTAGCATCGGCTCCCGCCATAAACGCCTCGGTGATATCGCGGCGTGAAACGAGGTGCGATGCGCAGCGCTGAAGCGTCGAGAGAACTATACCTCTCGATTTCACTCCCGTGTTCGCGGTGAGGAAGTCCGATAGATAGAGTGCAGTACCGCCGAGTAGCTTATGTCCAAAGGCATCTGTGACCGTGCTCTTTTTATTAGCCTCACAGACGTACCTACCGTCAGAGGTCTTTACGCCCTCGGAGACCGCTACGATGACCGCACCACATTCCTTTCTGCGCTCGGCAACGTGCTCGAGGAACCTATCGTGGTCGAATATCCTCTCGGGCAGGTATATAATATCTGGGCCGTCACAGTCCTCGGCGCGGGATAAGGATGACGCGGCGGCAAGCCAGCCCGCATTTCTACCCATTATCTCGACTATCGTTACCGAGTCATTCGGATAGGTCTTTGCATCGCGGATGATCTCCTTCATCGCAGTACCGATGTACTTTGCGGCAGAGCCGTATCCCGGTGTGTGATCTGTGCAATCGAGATCGTTGTCTATCGTCTTAGGCACACCCATAAAACGGATGTCCGAGCCGATCTTGGATGCGAACCGCGAGAGCTGCATTATCGTGTCCATAGAGTCATTACCACCGATGTAGAAGAAGTACTCAACACCAAGCTTTTTAAGTATTGAGAAGATGCGCTCGTACACCTCGGGTGACTTTTCCGCTGAGGGGAGCTTATATCGACATGTGCCGAGGAACGACGAGGGAGTCCTCTTTAAAAGCTCGATATCGAGATCGTTCTTTATATAATCGGAAAGATCAACGTATCTTTCATCAAGAAGTCCCTCAATACCGTTTCTCATGCCGTAAACGTGAGCACAACCCGCATCCTTCGCAGTTTTGAACACGCCTGCAAGACTGGAATTAATTACCGACGTCGGACCGCCCGACTGACCTACCATAACGTTACCGCGTACCATAAAAGCCTCCGATAAGTTGTTAATTTGATTATACTCCGTATATATTATACTATATTATACTTTGAAAATCAACTATTATGTGAAACCTGCCTGTAATCGGCTGAAAAACAAAAGAATTGACAACAATACTGTACTTTGATATAATAAAAGCACTGATAAAAGGCAGGTCTTACTATGAAAGAAATGAACGTACTTATCACGGGCGCCGCCTCCGGCATCGGCAAAGCGGTAGCGGAATACTTTCGGGGCATGGGTGCGACCGTATTTTCTCTTGATATAAAAGCATCTGACTCCCCGGGAATTACGAGCTTCGTCGCGGATATAACAAACGGAGATAGCCTCGCGGCGGTGAAAAGCGCGCTTACCGAAAGCGGAACCAAGCTCGACGTGATACTGAATATTGCGGGTGTACACGCCATGGCATCCTTCGTCGAGAGCGACTATAAGACGATGGAACGAGTGATCAATATCAATCTGCTCGGCACTATGCAGACGAACAGAGTTTTCCATAGTCTGTTAAAGCAGGACGGAAGGATCATAATTGTCACAAGCGAGGTAGCAACCTACACTCCCATGCCCTTTAACGGTCTGTATAACGTATCCAAGACGGCTCTCGAATGTTACGCCGACTCACTCAGGCAAGAGCTCAACCTACTTGGTCAAAAAGTCATCACTATACGCCCGGGTGCAGTAGAAACACCGCTCGCAAACGGCTCGCTCGGTGCGACCGAAAAGCTCGCAGAGGATACCGTGCTATACGCCGAAGAAGCAAAGCATTTTGCAAATATCGTGCGCAAATTCACAGGCACGCCTATGAAGCCTGAGAAGCTTGCCAAGCTCATATATAAAGCGGCAACCGCCAAAAGACCGCGTTTCTCATACGATAAGCACAGAAGTGCTGGGCTCGTTCTGCTTAATATGCTGCCCAAAAGCTGGCAGTGCGGTATTATAAAAATGCTTCTTAAGCACAAATAAAATTTTATAATCAAATATAACCAAAAAGCCTTGTCGGGTCTCAAAGACGGTCATAAAACCGTTAAGCATTATGCTTATGAGCGACAAGGCTTTTATTATTTCGTTATTATTATAAGATGAATTAATTCACGGAGCGCGTCGGGAATTCATCTGAAGTGCTCTGTCTATGGGAAAACGAACAATGAATCGCAACACCTTTGCAATTTACGGAGCAATTCAAAATTCACAGCCTATATAACGCAACCTCAAATCTAATTATGGTATAAGAAAAGAACCTACGCGCCTTCCCTTTTTAAAAAAATCAAGGACTGCCCGGCGTAAGCTTCATAGATATTCAATTGTTTTTCAGATCTTATCGGGCTCCCTGTTGCCGACGGCGACACGCACGATAGGTGCGGAAAGCCTAGACGGCTCATAAAAGCTCGCAGAACGAACGTTAAGCCCTTAAACAGTATCTTTACCCCTTCCGATGCTCCGCGCAACCTAAAACCCTAAAAATTGCCGCGTAGCGCGTGGGGCAAGCACCGTTAAAAGCTCTCACTGCTATGGACTCCCGTATATGTTCGGGAGCCACAGCCGGAGAGTGATATCTGCAATCATCGGACGGATGCGCAGAAAATCAGGAAAACTGGATCAGAACTCGATTAGATAAGAAGGAAAACGAGTGTAGCGATAACGCCAACAAGAAGAGCCTCGATACCGATTACGGACCAAGCAATTGCGGGCTTAACGATCTTGGGATCAGCGTATGCGTCAACGCAAACTGCCTCAAGGAAGCTATCCATCTTGCTCATCTCTCTGGTTCTCTTTGTGTTTTTCATGATTGTGTCCTTTCTCACAGCACCCGAAGGTGCGTAATTACGATTGATATGCTTTTGGGTTTTATTCTACATTCAAGCTCATAAGCTCTTGAATACTTGTTACTCCCTTGTAAACCAGCTCACGGCAGCAGTTCCATAGCGGAACCATTCCGTTCTCAATAGCCAGCTTACGAAGGCTCTCGAGATTCTTCTCGAGGGTGACCGCAGCTCTCATCTGCTCGTTCATGTACATCAGCTCGTGTACGGCAACTCTGCCCTTATAGCCGGTGTTGTTACAGAACTGGCAGCCCTGCGGCCTTGCGATACTGACGGGCTCGTCAATACCGAGTATCTCCATCTCACGCGCGTTCGTTCTGCCGCGCTTCTTGCACGCGGGGCAAAGCTTCTTGACGAGTCGCTGTGCAATAACTCCGACGAGCGCGTCTGCGACGAGATAGTCCTTGACCTTCATGTCCTCAAGACGGATAACGGCACCGGGCGCATCATTGGTGTGCAGTGTACTGAACACTATGTGTCCCGTGATAGCCGAACGTACCGCGATCTCTGCGGTCTCCTCGTCACGTATCTCTCCTATCATTATTATATCAGGGTCCTGACGGAGAATAGAACGAAGGGCAGCTGCGAAAGTCATGTTTGCCTTAACGTTTACCTGCGTCTGGTTGATGCCCTGCATCGAATACTCGACGGGATCCTCGACCGTGACGATGTTAACGGTGGGCGTGTTTACTTCCTTAAGGAAGGAATATAGTGTCGTTGACTTACCGCATCCTGTGGGACCCGTCAGAAGAATGATTCCGTGCGGATGCGCAAGCATCTTGTCAACGAGCAGGTTCTCCTCGGGTGTGAAGCCGAGGTCAGCTCTCGTAAATTGGAAGGATGTCTTGTCGAGAATACGTATAACGAACTTCTCGCCGAAGACGGTAGGCAGAGTCGAAACACGGAAGTCGTATTCCTTATCGCCTATGGTCATATTTATACGTCCGTCCTGCGGAACGCGGCGCTCCGCGATATTCAGACCCGACATGATCTTAAGACGGGCGCAGATAGCGGAATACGCCTCTATGGGGAACTCCGCGCGCTCCTGAAGATCACCGTCGATACGGTATCTTACTCTTACCTTCGTCTCGAAGGGCTCTATATGTATATCGCTGGCGCGGTACGGAATAGCTTCTTTGATGATAGAATCGACAAGTCTTACCGCGGGGTTATTGATAACGTCGCTCTCGCTCGATACAGAGGAGCCCTCGCTGATGGCGGTGAGCTGCTGATCGGTCTTCTCGGAGTTGAGGTCCGAGAGAGCACTCTTGGTCGATTCTACGGCGCTGATAGAGTCGATATATCTGTCTATCTGCGCAGGGGGTACCAGAATATAGTCGTACTTGCCCGTGAACTGCGCAGAGAGCGCGGAGAGCGCGTGACAGTCGAGGGGCTTACCCGTAGCGACTATGATGGTTCCGTTCTTGTCCTCAAGAACGGGGATGACCTTGTGCTTTTTCATAAAAGCATAGGTAAACTTATTGCGTAGGTTGTCGTCTATATCAAGCATATCGATCTCGATAGACGGCATGCAATAATATGCGGCACGTGCCGGGAGCTCTGTGGTATCGGTGATGACCTCTCTTGCGATAAGGTAATCCCTGACACTTATCTTACGCTTGTCGCACTCCTCGAGGATCTCGGCGGCAGCCTTTCTCTTTATAAGCTTTTTGTATATGTAAAACTGTAAAAGCTCGTGATTAATATTCATATGCTACCCCCTTCATCAAAGTGTCTGCATGATAGAGAGCATGGGAGAGTATACCGCAATAAACAGAACCGCGACAACGGCACCCATGAACAGTAGCATGATAGGCTGAATTTTCGAGGTAAAGGAGTTGATCGACGACTCAACCTGCTGGTCGAAGAACGAGCAGGAGCGGGTCAGAACGTCATCGAGCGCGTTAGCCTTCTCACCTACCGTGACCATCTTGATCATCATAGAGGGGAAAAGATTGAGGCTCTCGAACGCATTTGTCAAGGACATGCCGTGTCTTACGTAGTCGGCAGCCATGCGGAACTTCTTTTTCATATATCTGTTGGTCAGTATGACCTCGACGGCATCCATAGCCTCGTTAAGATCCATACCGCTCGACATAAGCAGACCGAACGCACGAGCGAAGCGCGCAGTCATGGTGTTAAGCTGGATGGTCTTGATAAGAGGAAGCTTTAAAAGTAAAACGTCCTTTACATATTGACCGTTTTCGGTTCTTAAATAGAGGAATATCGCTATGCCGAGTATCATGATAACCGACAAGAGCATAGACCAATACTTAAGCAGAAAATCCGAGATATCGTACACCGCCGCGGTGATACCCGTGATCTCAACGTCGAGATCCTTAAGAGCATCGCGGAAGGTGGGAACGACGACCAGCAGCATCAGTATAACGATACCGACGGTCATGCCGAGGAGCATAAGAGGATAGGACATCGCGCTCATCATCTTGCTCTTCATGGCGGTGTCGCGCTCGTAATAGTCTGCTATCGCGTTGAATACTATATCAAGTTTTCCCGAGCTCTCTCCGACGTAGATCATACTGCGGAAGAATTCGGGGAATACCTTTCCGTGCTTCTTAAGCGCCTCCGAAAGAACGATGCCGCTCTTTACGTCGTCGTAGACGACCTCGAGGATCTTCTTGAAGTAGCCGGAGTAGGACTGGTTCTTAAGAATGTCAAGGCAGTCGAGAAGCGGAATATGCGTATTCAGCATGATCGAGAACTGTCTTGAGAAGGTTGTGAGCTCAGCGAGGGTGACCTTACCCGTACCGAGCGTGAAGAATGCGTTGGGAGTACCTCCCGAGTATACTGATGCGGAGGTGAGATAGAGTCCCTGCTTCGCAAGCTGCTCTGCAAGATCGCGCTCGTCCTTAGCGATGAACGTTCCCTTGATCTTCTTATTCTGCAGGTTGACCGCAGTATATTTGTATTGCTGCATAAGAGGCTACCTCCCTTCCACAAAACTAAACTTAAATGCTACCAAGAGTCACGCGCAAAAAGCGATGCCTCTTCAAGCCATAGCACATTCTGCGGCATAAGCCGCAAAAATCAAAATATCTATCCGAACGGCAGAAGCCCTTATCAGAAGAGCGACAGATACCAATCGATAATGGGCGCGCCAACGTACATGGATACGAGGATGCCGACCGAAAGGAACGGTCCGAACGGGTACTCGTGGCCCGCCTCGTCACGGCGCACCGCCTTGACTATCATGAGAACTATGCTCGCAGACACCGTACCGATGAGTATCATCGGGAGCATCTTCTGCCATCCGAGGAAAAGACCCGAGGCAAAAGCGAGCTTCACGTCACCGAATCCGAGTCCCTCCTTCTTCAGTATACCGAGAACGAGGAAATAGATGATAAGGAAGGAGCCTCCGAAGATGATGGAGCCGAGAATATGGTCGTACCACTCAGTGTAGGGGTCGAAGAACATAGCAACAATTCCCGCAACCGCAAGCATGATCTGAAAACGGTCAAGAATGATCATATGCTCGAGATCGATGAAGAAAATGCAAACAAGTATTGACGAAACGATAGCGGAAAGCACCGCATACACTATACTTGTCTCCCAGAACATATAGACCGAAAGAAGCCACATAAGGCAGTTGAATATCTCGACGAGCATATATCTCGGGGATATCGGCTGCTTACAGCTGCGGCACTTGCCGCCGAGGATGATGTACGAGAGAACGGGTATGTTATCATACCACTTAAGAACGTAATCACAGGTCGTGCAGTGCGAATCGGGCTTCGCAAGATTCATGCCGTTTGGCAGACGGTAGATGACCACGTTAAGAAAGCTTCCGACACATAAGCCGAGAACTCCGGCAAGCACGTAAACGCAGGTCAGTATGTATTGATCGATTGTCACGGCTTACCTCCTCTTTTTTTTAATCCTTTTCCTCGTCGATATCGTCCTTCATTCCGAAAAGACCGCCGACCGTAAAGTTATTCTTCTTGTTGAACTGCTTGGAGTAGAAGCCGCCGTAGAGCTCAAGATTCTTTCTTATAACCTCGTCAACCTCACTCCCTGTAAGCGGAGCGAACTCTATGCCGTTCTCCACAGCCTCGGCATTTACCATATCGTAAAGGAAGCTGTATTCCGAAGGCATATTAACGAGCACGCGCTCGGGCGCACCGAGTGCAACTATTCCGGGGTTTGATGCTATAAGATTGAGCACCCACTTGACGAAGTAGCGGAAGTTCTCAAAGACGAACTCCTCTCTCGTCTTAGGTATCGGGCGCTGCATGAACTTAGGCAGCTTTCTGAGGCCCTTCTTCGCGTGGGATGCGAGGACGTGCTCGGGATCGTTCTCATCGAACTCATCGATGAGTGCATCGTCGATAGCATCGGGATCGGGGTTCGGCTCTATCGCCTCAGCCTCGGAGATCGTGACCTCGTCAGCCTCCTCGAACTCCTCTTCATCTTCGTCGATGACAAAGGCCTTAGCCTTCGCTTTTGCCTTAGCGACCTCGATAACGAGCTCTGCGGCACTGTGATCGGCAAGGAACTCCTCTGCCGCTACGCGCGACTTGTAGAGTATCGAGGCACCGAACGGCAACGAGTAGAAGCCGAGCGTCTTACCCTTGATAACGAATATGACCTTTGCCGAGCGATCCTTGATATCAAGGAGCACGAACGAGGAGCTTCTTATCTTCGGGTTGAGCATAAAGGCTCCGTCAACTGCCGCATTCGATGCGAAGGTGATGTTCGAAATGCTGACTCCGTGCTCGGAGCAGACCTTCTTAAGCTTCGAGAGTATCTTGCGGCGCACGCCGAGGATACTGAAGGTGGCAGACTGCTTATTCTGGATAGCGAGCTGCCTTGTAAACTTGATCTCCGCGCTGTTTACGTAGAGATTCGATATCATAACGTCAACCGAGTTGTTCATCGCTTTGGCACCAAGTGCGGGAACGGTGAGCGTGTCGGTAATAACGATGTTGTCGGGCAGAACGAGAGATACCCTGTGCATAGGCACGTCGGGATGGCTCTCCTTGTACTGATCGAGAATACTTCCGAGCTTCTCGTAGAAATCCTTTTCAAAGGGTCTGGCTCTGTAATTGCCGACAAAGTAATTTATTGAACTCTTTGCTCCGTTTTTCATGGAGTAGAGATGGATCATTTCGTTATCGGTGTCTAAGCTAATGACCGACTCCAGCGTAGGTTCAAACACGGCATACTTCCTTTCCCTTTATTTTTTTGGTCGGACTCACCGACCCTTATTCTTCCCAAGAGGTGATCTTATCGCCATCCTTGGTAATGGTGAGGACGACCTCGTCCCCGCTTTTTATTTCAGCTGTGTCACCGCTATACGATATCGTATACGTAACTTCGCCAACAGTGTAACTGTCATTCGCGGGATTGCCCCAATTTGCCACTGCATAATCGCCAACCTCTGTTATAGCGATCTCAGAGGCAAGATCGTCACCCACCGAGCGCAGCTTCGCGATCTCGTGGGTAGCGACCGAGGTGAGCATAATGCTGAAAGCAACGACAAGAAGCAGCGCACCTATGGCATACTCGATCGCTATACCGCGCCTCGAGCGTATAAGCTCCTTTATGCTCCTCACACGCATCATCCTCTCTATGTTAAGTTAGTTGTTTTCGTCTTTAAGGTCGTGTGTACGACTGTGTTATAAGCACTTCGTCATCGGCATCTTTGACCGTGACGGTTAAAGTGTTCACGACCGAAGTGTCATCAAGTGTGACAAAATACGTGGCACCGTTCACCTTGACGGTTGCAACGTTGCCCGTCATTATGAAGCTATCTTCTCCTACGAAGGTGGACTCAAACAACTCGGTAAAGGTTGGAGCACCTTCTCCCGTGTTTTTACCCGCATATCGGTAGCACTCGATCGCGTTCTCGGCAATATTTGCCGCCGTTACCATCTCTACCGTGGTAGCCTCGAGCTTCGCATGTGAGACGATCAGCGACGTTGCCGCCGCACTCACAATGACAACGACCGCGAGAGCCACAATGACCTCCGCGACCGAAAATCCTCGGCGCATACGCGCACTTTTATCGTTTTTCTTATTACTTGCTACGTTTTTCATCATGCCTTATCCCCCTTGTGTGGATCAACGCAGAATACGTAGCTCTCCGTGACTCCGCCCGCCTCATAGGTGAGCGTGCAGACAAATAGCTTGTCCTCAGAGCCTTTGATAACAACCTCAAGATCTGTTATCTGCTCAAGCGTGATGGAGCTTTCGCTCTCACCGTTCTTGTATCCGTATGCGACCGTGCCGTCAACCGCTCCGAGCGTGATGTAGTTATCACCGCTACCAAGAACTGCTCCCTCACTGTCGCTGTTGGCATCGGGGTTATCCTCGAGCCAGGTCTCGGTCAAACTCTCAACGAGCTCGATCTCCTCGAGAGCATTCAGTCTTGCGGATGCCAGCCTGCTCTCCTCGCTTAGCATAAGCACGAAGGTGACCACCAAAGTGGATACTATGGCAATAACCGCAAGAACAACGGTAAGCTCGACCAAAGTCATACCGCGCCTGGTTTCGTTTCTCGCCACCTCTAGTACCTCCGTCTTTTCTTAGGGTAACAACACAACGCCCGCGTTCGGGCGTTGTGTTGTACAAAAACCGTTCCGAGTGTTTTTGTGGAATTAGTTATGTAGGATTAAGTAGCGTCAGCGCCATCCTTGGTAACGGTATAAATGTTGTCATAACCAGTGATAGCAGCTTTAGTATTTACCTTGCCGGTAGAAGCTGCACCAACGACAGCCTCCATGGCGTCAGCCTCATTATCAGCCTCTTCCTGAATCTGGCCAGCAACAACTGCAAAATAACGATCTTCACCGTTAACATTAACAACTACAACAACGTTCTCTTCAACTTCAGCGCTTGCCTGAACCTGAGCGGTTACATACTCAGTATAAGCAGCCTTTGCATTAGCTGCTGCCGCTGCATCACCAGCCTCACCGATAACGCCCGAGAAGGTGGGGATAAGAATAGAAGCAAGAATTGCGATAACTGCAATTACGATTACAAGCTCTACGATAGTAAAGCCCTTTTTGTTTGTCTTTCTCATTGGTTTAATTCTCCTAAATTTTTTGTTAGGTTTATTTTGTCCGCTATTCCCTTTTCCGCGCTAACATCCACTCGGAAGGTGCTTCGCACGGAAGATCAGGAGTCACGGATTTAAAACTTCTCATAGAGAGCGCACATACACACGACGCGCGCTAATGCGCCTCACGCGTAATATAATACGTCACCTATTATAGTAAGTATAACTCCTTTTTCCCACTTTGTCAATAGAAAACTTGATTTTAAATATATTATAAAGTATTAAAAGCGCGAGAAATCCCGCTTTTTCACGAAAAAAGAAACCTCTTTTCCCACTCTCACCCGCCCTAAGAATCACCTATGATGCGCCCCGTGTAAGATACTTCACCGGATAGCATAGGCACGCGACCCGAAGGCACCCTCCGAAAGCAAGCCATAAATGAAATCCTGCTATGCGGAGGGGGAAGTTGCTTCGTGATGAAGTCTTCACAAAATACAAGCAATCCAAAAGAAAAAACGAGACGAGATACACTCTCCCCGACTTGTTTGCGCGCATCTTCTCGCGCATTATGTAAACAACTCTATACCTTTACCCACTAATATGCGCGTCACATTCCCTGATTGCCGCTTCCCGATCTCCAACCGATTTGCAGTACGAATTGCAGTCAAAGTCGACCCGACATACCCCGGCACTTCCTTGCCGCATATTGCTTTCTCTCCCCTTTTTCGAGCACGCATAATGAAGTTCGATAATTCATTACCGAAAATGACCGTTTTGTGTAACTCCGAGCCGAGGTCGGCTCACAACAAGATCGTTGCTCGAAAAAAATATAAAAAAAGGAGATTCATGTAAAAATGAAAAGAAGCAACAAAAAAGGCTTTACTATAGTAGAGCTTGTTATCGTTATCGCGGTAATTGCTATCCTTGCATCTGTCCTCATTCCTACTATCGCAGGACTTGTAAGAGA
>JAFVZL010000049.1 GCA_017508195.1 Clostridia bacterium
AAAACACTTTTGCGGAATCTGGCATTGATCAATGCCAGACCCCGCAAATGCTTAAATTATATTTCTGCTCAGGATTCTTGGAACTTGGAATTGCAAAATCTTTCTTAAAAGTGTTGCACTTCTATTGACAATTCACTAAATTTTCTTTACGAACGGAGTAAACTATGATACATCAGTACAAGCTCGGCGGATATAACGTGGTGCTCGACGTATGCTCGGGCTCGGTGCACGTCGTCGATGACGTTGCATACGATATAATCGCTATGTACGAATACGAGAGCAAGGAAGATATCCTTCTCGAGATGGAGAAAAAATACCTCGGTGTCGACGGTATAACAAAAGAGGATATACTTGAATGCTTCGAGCAGGTAGCGGAGCTTGAAAGCCAAGGCAAGCTCTTCTCCCCCGACACCTTCGAGCCTATGGCGGGAAAGCTTAAGGAAAAGACCTCGGGCGTAGTCAAGGCGCTTTGCCTGCATATCGCCCATACCTGCAACCTCAACTGCTCCTATTGCTTCGCAAGTCAGGGAAAATACCACGGCGAGCGTGCGGTGATGAGTCTCGAGGTAGGTAAAAGGGCTCTTGATTTCCTTGTCGAGAACTCGGGCACGAGACGCAATCTTGAGGTAGACTTCTTCGGCGGTGAGCCTCTTATGAACTTCGAGGTCGTAAAGGAGCTCGTTGCCTACTCAAGAAGCATCGAAAAGGAAAAGGGCAAGAACTTCCGCTTCACGCTTACCACAAACGGCGTCCTTATCGACGACGACGTCATAGATTTCGCTAACCGCGAGTGCCACAACGTAGTGCTCAGCCTTGACGGCAGACGAGAGATACACGACCGCTTCAGAGTCGACTACGCGGGCAAGGGCAGCTTCGACCGTATCGTGCCGAAGTTCCAAAAGCTTGTCGAGGCGCGTGACGGCAAGGGCTACTACATGCGCGGCACCTTCACGCACGCAAACCCCGACTTCCTCGAGGATATTAAGGTCATGCTCGACCTTGGCTTCAACGAGCTCAGTATGGAGCCCGTAGTATGCGCCCCCGGCGACCCCGCGGAGCTCACCGACGAGGATATGGTAATAGTAAAGGATCAGTACGAAAAGCTCGCGGAACTTATGCTCGAGCGACATAAAGAGGGGCGCCCCTTCACCTTCTATCATTATATGATAGACCTTACCGGCGGCCCCTGCATCTACAAGAGGATCTCAGGCTGCGGCTCGGGAACGGAATACATGGCGGTCACCCCGTGGGGAGACCTCTACCCCTGCCATCAATTTGTAGGCGAGGAGAAATACAAGCTCGGTAACATCTATGACGGTGTCACCAATACCCGCGCACAGTGCGAGTTTGCCGAGTGCAACGTATACGCACGCGAGGAGTGCCGCAATTGCTGGGCAAGGCTCTACTGCTCGGGTGGATGTGCCGCTAACGCCTACCACGCGACAGGCAGCGTAAAGGGCGTTTATGAAAAGGGATGCGAGCTCTTCAAAAAGCGTATGGAGTGCGCAATAATGCTTGCAATAGCGAAGGAGCTCGACGAATGATAAGCACTCCGATATCGGATTTCGTAGAAAAATATGCTAAATCGGATATAACGAGGCTACATATGCCGGGACACAAGGGTGTCGGCAATATCGAGGCTTATGACATCACCGAGGTGCTCGGTGCAGACAGCCTTTTTGACCCCGACGGTATTATCAGGGAGAGCGAGGAAAACGTATCAAGGCTCTTTGGCGCTCCTACCTATTACTCCACCGAGGGATCCTCTCTCGCAATACGCGCGATGATCTATCTTGCCGCGATCGATGCGAGGCTGAAGGGCAAGGAGCCAAAGGTCCTCGCAGGAAGAAATGCACACCGCGTTTTCGTAAGTGCAGCGGCTCTGCTCGACCTCGAGGTTGAATGGCTCACGGGCGATGGCGGTTATCTTTCGTGCGGAGTAACGGCAGGCGACGTCGACAATGCGCTTTCCGGAGATAGCACTCTGACCGCGGTATACCTCACCTCACCCGATTATCTTGGCAACACCGTAGATATCAAGGCTATATCCGAGGTATGTAAAAGACACGGGGCTTTGCTCCTTATCGATAATGCACACGGAGCATATTTAAAATTTCTCACACCCTCGCGCCACCCCATCGACCTCGGGGCGGATATGTGTGCGGATTCAGCGCACAAGACTCTCTCCGTGCTGACGGGCGGAGCCTATCTTCACCTCTCGGATTCTATATCTTTAAAGGTGTCCGTGATGGCGAAGGATGCACTCGCGCTCTTCGCCTCGACCAGCCCGTCATATCTCATTCTTGCATCACTCGACAGAATGAACGAGTACTTAGACGGAGATTATAGGCGCGATTTGACAACTCTTGTTGACAAAATCAAAGTTGTTAAGCAAAAGCTGGCGGAAAACGGCTACACACTTATCGGTGACGAGCCGATGAAGATAACGATCGATGCATCGCTCTACGGTTATAGGGGTGATGCTCTCGCCAACCTATTACGGGCAAGCGGTATAGAGCCCGAGTTTTCGGATAGAGATTACGTTACGCTGATGCCGTCAGTATCTGACACGGGTGCCGTGGAAAAGCTTCTCGACGTGCTTCTTGAAATTCCGGGAAAAGCACCCATACAAGATAATTCACTAAGGGTACTCTCTCCCGAGCGTGTAATGTCAATACGCGAGGCAACGATGATGCCCTATGAGTCCGTACCGCTTTCTGAGTGTGCGGGCAGAATTCTGGCGGTTGCAGACGCGTCTTGTCCGCCCGCCGTCCCCATCCTGTTCCCGGGTGAGAGAATAACCGAGGAGCACATTTCAGTCTTCGGCTACTATGGAAAAACCGCGCTTAAGGTAATAAAAGAAAAGATTTAACTCTTTATCCGCATATACCTGAGGGCGTGTAACAAAATTTAAAGCTGTGTAAAACAAGAGGAAAACGCAACCATTGCGTTTTCCTCTTGTTTTGTTTATAAAGACAAATACGTGAAAATTCTTATCTCGGTATGAACTCACCGTTATGGCAAGCTCTGCTCCCAAGTCAATCTTCCTTTGTGTGTCTTACTTATATTCCTCGAGAACCTCTTTTAAGAGCTTCGGATCGTCAGTCATTATTGCATCACATCCGAGCTCGATAAGCCTTCTCATCTCGTCGGGATCGTTTATAGTCCAATACTGAACTGCTATATTTCTCCTGTGTGCACGGTCGATGAGAGTTTTCTGATCGAGCGGAAGCTCGATACCAATATCATAGCTCATCGGTATCTGAAGGCAGGCAAAATCACTGTCGTTGAAGATATTTACGAGGAGAAGCTGGGTTATGATGAAGCCCGCAGCAGTACCCGTGGGCGCACCGCGTAAAAGATCCGAGTACTTGTCCTTCAGCTCTGCCTCGATCTCATCGTGGAAGGTTCCTACTACGATATTATCCCTGTACTTAGGATAGTTGTTCAGAGTATCGTTAAGTATCCTTGCAGCCTCGTACCCGCGCTCACCGCTATCCTTTATCTCAACTATAAATAAAAGATCCGGATGGCTCTCGTAAAACTCCGAGAAAAGCTTCTCGACCGTTGCGATCTGAAGCCCCGTCAGGGCAGGATCGGTCTCATCCTTGTAAATCCTATCACCGTTTTCATCCTCGAAGTAATAACCGAAGTTATACTGTTCGAGCTCGGCAAGAGTCATATCCTTTATGTAGTGCCTGTTCGACTTCGTTTTACAAAGCTCCTCGACCTCATCAAGAGATATGTCACCGTTTACGTTACAGGTCTCATCAATGTAAGAGTCGTGATTATAAACGAGATATCCGTCCTTTGTGAGGTAGAGATCGCTCTCTATTATATCAACACCTATCTCTCTAACCGCCTCGCGGAATGCTAGCATGGTGTTCTCGGGGTTGTTATCACCGCCGCCTCTGTGCGCGGCTATCATCGGGAGCTCTCCGTCTAAAACAATAAAGGGGTTACTGTCTACGTTCTTTTTGGGCGGGATAATATTTATAACAGCGAAGAAAAGAATAACCGAGGCAAGTATTGCCGCAGTGATGATCAATCCGAGGTGTCTTTTCGGCTTTTCTTCTTTAAGACTATTGTCTGTTACGGCTTCTTCCTTTACTGCTTCTTCCTTTGGGGTACCTTCGCTCGTGATGTCATCCGTCTGAGCATCTTCCTTAGCAGCAGAAAAGGATTTTTTCATAGGTACATGCACCCTTCCCTGCTCGAGCTCTCTGTCACCGCACTCAATATAGCCGAGCCTTTCATAGAACGGTGCAGCATGCTCCTGCGCGTGGATTATGACCGCCTCGGCACCGAGCGAGCGGATATGCTCCTCTCCTCGGATAATGAGTGCCTTGCCGACACCCGAACCGCGCCTTTCCTTAAGCACGGCAAGTCTGCCGAAAAGATAAACGCCGTCCTCGTCTGTCTTTAAGATCCTGAGAGTTCCTATTGCCTCATCACCCTCGTATGCAACGAGATGGGTGGCGTAAGCATCCTCCTCGCCCTCGAAATCATCGAAGCCCTGTTCGTCAACAAAGACCTTAATTCTTATATCGAGCGACTCTTTCGGTAGCTTATTGTAAATCTTTATTTCCATATTAGTATTACCTCATCGTTTATTTTGAATCGTCGATGTCATTATCATACTCTGCCCTAGAAGCAGATACCGTAACTATCTCTTCCGTTTCTTTGATACCCTCGGTGCCCTCCTCTCTGTCATTGATTTTCTCGTCAGCCCTTTTTCCCCTTAAGGACTCGGGTATGAACATCTCGGTCGCAACGTCGAGCAGCCTCATGCACTGCATACCTATCGTCAGAACGAGAACGACACCCGCAAGATATGCGAGCAGAGTCGCCTCATGACTTCCGAAAAGATCTATCATATATATCGAGCTGCTTCCGTACGGGTCCATGCCGAAATAGGTCTTATGGAATACGTAGTTTATAAACACTCCGAAGCCTATGACGGAAAACCAGAATACGATCGACCTTACCCAAGATTTAAAATCAGGCTTCACCTGTCCCGAGAGCACTAAGAACATACCGAACAGTGCCGCGACCAGATGACACGCAGCCTCGCTGGTATAAATGAAGTTCGCTTCTATATTGAAGCTGAAAAGATAGGCGTGCTCGGGGCTTATCATAAGCGCTAGGAACAGACCCACCGTAAGATTCGACAGTGCCGCATATGCATACTCGCGCACCTTATCGTTAAGAAATACCGTCAGCGGTATCAGGGTGCAGACAAAGGGACTGATGTTCTCGAAGGTCATCCAGCCCGAATCGAGCATGCCGCGCTCAAACCCGGCAAGATTCCAACAAAAATACACTACAATGTCGGCAATAATAAATGCTACGTTCCATATCTTCGGATCCATTCTATACCTGTAAAGGCACATCAGAACCATGCTAGTGAAGAAGAAAAGCACCATTATGCCTACCATAAGCATCATGTTCATGGGAATACCTCTCAGTCGGTGTCCTTGCCGGTACCGTCCGAATCATCGGAATTTTCGCTATCGGAATTTTCGCTATCGGAATTCTCATCCTCGGGTTCATATCCCCAATTCAGCACAGCTCCCTCGGCGCACCATCCGTGCGACCAGCCGACGGGCTTGTCCGCTTCGTCAATCGGAATATTTATTACAATATCCGCTTGATCAAAAGCACCGTATCCGATACTGACAAGCGATTCAGGAAGAGTTATCTCTTTAAGAGATACGCACCCCTCGAACGCACCTTTGTCTATACTTAACAGATTGCCGTTGAATATCACCTCGGAGAGCGAGGTGCAGCCTATGAACGCACCCGTTCCGATTTTCTCTAAGGTTTCGGGCAATGTCACGGATACGAGTCCCTCACATCCGTAGAACGCACTCTCGCCAATGTTCGTGAGCGTTCCCGGCAGAGCTATGCTCTCAAGAGAGGTGCAGCCCGAAAATGCACCCTTCCCTATGGAAATAATACCGTCGAGCATGTAAATATTCTTGATTGACCCGCAATTCTCGAATGCCCCCTCCTTGATGCCGAGAACCTTCTTACCGTCGTGATATGCACCGATGTACACGTCACCGTAAAGATCCTTGAAGCATCCCGAGATAACGCAATAATTACTCTCAGGGGCGCTCTCGTATTCAATTCCCTCCGTGGTCTCATACTCCCAGACCGCACGGATAACGAGATCCTTCGTCACCTGCTTATAGGATGCGCTCCACGAGTGAAGATAGCAGCCGTCCTTTGCCGCGACGGGTGGGGTTGCATTACCGCCCTGAACTATCGACTGAACGAGATCTCCGCTGAGAAGCGTGCCCCCGTTCAGGTCAAAGGTAACGGTGTATGTTTTCTTGCCCGCGAAGAAGACGAGAAGAAGTATAACTATTACTGCAATAAACTCTACTCCGAAAATTATTCCGAGCTTAATTTTTTGTTTCATTTAAAAATCCTCATTTGGTTTTATACATATGGTGCCACTCAAGGCTTGATGATATCGTAGACGGGCTCACCGTCAGCGTCGGGAAGAAATACTCCGAGCACCTGCGCCATGGTAGGTGCATGGTTGAGAATACTTCCCTCGGGAATGATAACTCCCTTTTCAAATGACGGTCCCGAAGCGATAAATACGGGCTGCGGTCCCTTTTCGGGCATATGACCGTGCGTTCCTTTACCAAATCTGTAGTCACCGAGATCGTAGCCCCTTACAGATGGACGCTCGAGATGCTCACCGAACGAGGTATATCCGTCACCCTCGAGCACGAAGGAGAAGTCACCGGTAAGCCCGTAAAGCCTCTCGGTTTCCTCTTTGGTGAAAACACGCTCAAAGCCGTATATTCCCTCCTCCGCCATATCCATAAGCAGATTATAGACTCTCATATTCAACTCACCGTCCTCGGGGCGTGAGAGGTATACTCTTGCAGAAGCACCGCCCGAGCTGACGTACGCCTCGTAGGACATAAGGTCTCCATCATCGTCAACCTCGATAAGGCCGTTGTCTTTAAGATACACGTTAGGAGATACCACTCGCGTTATATTGATGTGACCGTGATCGGAAAGCAGAATGAAATCGGTCTCTTCATATATGCCCGCATCCTCGCACGCCGCGATAAGCGAGCCGAGCATGATATCCGTCTCATCGAGCGCGAGCCTGACTCCCTCTCCGAAAACGCCTGTTGCATGACGCCTGTTGTCAACGTAAGACGGGTGGGTCAGGAGAAGATTTGGCTTATAGCGCCTTATTATCTCGGATGCGCAGAATATCTGGAATCTATCTATATCAGGATGCTCGTCACGGTATCCGAAATGCGAAATTCCTTCCTCGATAATATCCATAACGGCATCACTCGCGCCCATCTCGCGATAGACCTCGAGCACGTTATCCTCTCTGCCATCAAAGTAATAATTCATAAGCCCCGGCACAAGATAATCGATGACCTCGCCTCCCCCGACGGTAAGCGGCCAGCTCGAAGCTGCCGTGGTAAGCCCCGCGCGCTTTGCAGCGTGAAGAATGGTATCGCACTTAATGTCCGAAAGGTCGTTGAACCAGGGGGCAGGTCTTGCAGTCGGATCGTTCGGGTCGAATATCATATTACTGATTATGCCCGTTTTACCTGTGGGGCATCCCGTCATAATAGCGGAATGCACAGGGTGAGTCAGCGACGGATACACCGTCTTAACGCGCTCGATTATCGAGGCATTTTCCATTATTTTAGCAAAATTCGGTAGTGTTCTTGCATATTCAAGATCCTCGTAGACGAGGGCGTCTATGCTCACTACTATAAGATGCTTTCCCATAATTATCTCCCGGTATTAAACCTGCTCTTTTATATACTCTGTGAGCTTATCGGGGAAGTTGACGGTCATACCGTCTGCCCCTGCATCACATACCGCCTTCATTACGTCTCGGTTCGAGATATCCCAGGATCTCACACGGAAGCCGAGTCTATGCCATCTCTCAACTCTCTCGGGGGTGAAATCTCCTGCCGCGGGACAGATCTCGTCTGCTCCTATGCGTATAAGATCTGCAATCACCCTTTTCTCCTTTTCGTCACCTTCGACATCCTTGGGATAAAGTCTTGTAAGGAATCCGACTCTGAGTTCGGGCGCGCACTCTTTCATGGCTTCAATTGCACCGAAGATAAACGAGGTAATAATCACCTTGCCCTCGCAGCCGTGCTTGCGGATCATATCAGCGACCTCCCTCTCTATGCCCGCGACCTTAAGCTCGATAGCAAAGGTGAGATCAAAGTTTTTGAAATGGGAGAGGAAATCGTCGAGAGTGGGTATTTTGTCGCGAAGCTCACCGTTCTTTACATCATAGGCGAGAAGCTCCTCGTAGGTGTAATCCTTGATGCTGCCCTCAATCCCGAGAATACGCCCGAGGGTATCGTCGTGATAGAGAACGAGCACTCCGTCCTTTGTCTTCTGTACGTCGGTCTCGATGCCGTTAGCACCCATATACACACCCGTGTAGAATGAAAGCATAGTATTTTCGGGGCAGTAGGTCGAAGCACCTCTGTGCGCGTAATTAACAAACTCGGTGCGGCTCTCGTCCTTAATGATTCCCATAAGCCGCGCCTCGACCGCGTCGAGGAAGATGCCCCACTCGGTGGGATCTACGAAGGGGTTGGCAGATGCAGTCTTCATCAGCTCATATTTCTCGGGGGTCTTATTCTGTCTTGCGTGGTTTCCGACAAATACGTCCACCTTCTCCCTACGCAGTCTTTCGACAGAGTCAAAGAACATACCGCGGAGTCTGTACGGAAATCTCCATTTCGTAGCACTGTCCAGATAGCGTTTTTTAAGCTGATTGGTGCCCGCACCGCCAAACATACCCGCGCGGTAGGTCACGCCGTTCTCAGTCACGTCAAAGAAGAAGGATACCGTGCCGCGTGTGTGACCGGGAGTCTCAAGTATGAGTATCTCGGTGTTACCAAGTCTGATCACGTCACCGTCCGACATATCGTAATCGGGCTCGAACCTACCGCGAAGGAAGATCTCGTCCTCCTTTTTAACGTAGGTCTTTGCTAAGGGTGCGTGCTTTAAGAGCTCAGCGGTCGCAAGGGTGTGATCACCGTGACCGTGGGAGTGGAGAATGATCTTCACGTCCTTGATATCGAAGCCCAGCTCCGCCAAGGACTCGATGATAAGCGGCGCATTCTCGACATATCCCGTATCGATAAGAATAAGTCCGTCACCCGTGTCGATAAGATGCGAGGATGCCTCGAGCGTACCGACAAAATAAAGGTTTCCGATCATTCTGAAGGGTGTCATTTTTGTAAGATTTACAGCCATTTTAATTCTCCTTTTCCTTTTGCTCTTTTGCCTTATTTATAAAATCAATAAAAATATTTCTCTCAAGCTCATCAATTCTGTAAAGTCTCTCGGGGTGCCACTGATAAGCCCTGATATACTGCTCCCCTGTCGAATAGAACGCCTCTATGACACCGTCGGGCGCAGTTGCCATGACCGCAAGCCCCTGACCGAGCTTTTTTACAGCCTGGTGGTGAAAGCTGTTTATCATAATATTGGTTGTCCCCGAAAGCTCAAACAACGGAGTGCCCTCAATTACCGTGGCGGGGTGCGAATGTACGTATTTATTTACCGTCTGCCTATGTGGGAAGCTCTCGCCGAGCTCGCTCGGTATATCCTGATAAAGAGTACCGCCGAGCGCCACGTTTATAAGCTGTGCGCCACGACAGATGCCGAGCAGCGGCTTACCCGATACCAGAATCTTCGGCATGATTGATAGCTCCAGCTTATCACGCATATGCTGTACCTCTCCGCACTCTGCCGACTTCTCCTCACCGTAATGCGAGGGATCGATGTCTAAGCCGCCTAAAAGAGCAAATCCGTCGCATAATCTTATATATCCCGAGAGGACCTCATCCGAGTCGGTGTAAGGCAGCAGCACGGGTACTGCTCCGCTTTTCTCAAAAGAGTGAACGTAGTCGAGCACGACCGAGTGTAATCCATCGTTGTCGATCGTAGCGAGCAATCCTATTACAGGTCTCATCTTTTCTCCTTAAAGCTAGCCGAACACCTCGGCAGCCGCGACCGTAAGAAGCTTATCCTCGTCGATCATATCTCTGCCGTAGGCATCAAAAAATATATTTCTGTACTCATCTGTATGAAGATTAAAGCCAAGTGTCCAGGCACCCCAGAACAGGTCTATATGCCTGTCGGATATACCCGCCATACCGAGGTCGATATATCCCGAAAGCTTCCAATCATTAAACAGTATATTCGGAAAACAATAGTCGCCGTGTATAAGTGTATCTGCGACAAGGCTGTCTAAGCCCCTAAGAAGTACACCGTGCGCCTCGTCTGCGGAGCGATATCCGAAGCTGTCGGGAAAATGCGAGCTGTCATAATTGCCCGTTCTGTAATTATCCTCGGCACGCCCGAGATATTCACCGAGTCGGACGGGCATATCAAGACTCGACGTGTCTATATCGTGCAGAGCACGCATATTCTCGCCAAGAGCAGCAGCAAGCCTTTTCGGGTCAGAGAGATACGTACCGTCGGTAAGATCCTTACCTGCCACTCGCTCTGTGAGCATAATATCCCTCTCACCCGTCGAGTAGTGTAGAACCCTCGAAGTAAGCGACAGCTTATTAAAACGCTCTATAAGCTCTGCCTCGCGCCCGAGCGCACCGGACTCTCCGATCTTCAGAAAGTATCCGTTATCCCTCTCGATAAAGTATACTCTAGCCTCGGGTGAGGACGAGCTGTCATACACCGCAGCACCGTCGGCAAGCCGCAAAAGCTCTGCCGGCAGCTCTCGCGGTATACGGTCGATTTTTGTCATTTTCATTTTAATAGCCTACGTTCTCTGCTGAGTATTTTTCGGGATCGAAGCCCACGAGCTTCACCTCTGCCGCATCGATCCCGAGCTCCTTCGTAAGCTCTGCGAGCACAAGACCGCCCATAAGCTCTCTGCCGAGATCGGTGTAGAAGTGTACCGCGTCGGTTCTGTATTCGCCGCCCGTATTCTTCGTGAGAGCGTAGAGATCGTGGATGACCGTGTCGGTCGCGGAGAGTGCCTTCTTAGCCACCTCGTTATACTGCTCGATAACCGAGTTTCTTCTCTTGAAGTTAGGGCCGCATCTGTCCTCGATAACGGATACCGATGTAGCGAATACCATCTTAGCCTTCGGGAAAAGCATTCTGAGCCGCTTATCCACTCTCGGGATGGCGTTGGCGTAGCAGTCAACGGGTACGAGAGGCTCATCACCGAACATCTCGATAACGTCCCAGAGTCCCGCATTCCAATATACGAGATCTGCATCCTCGGGCCACTCATACTTATTTTTCCAATCGTGTGCGAAGCGGAGCACGTTGAGCGCGTATCTTCCGTTCTCGGGTGCATAATACACCTCGGCTGCGCCCTCGAGCGCCTCTTTTACGTATTTATCGTAGCCCATTCGGGTCGAATCACCTATAAGTATGATTTTTTTCACAGTCCTATCTCCTTATGTTAGCTTAGCATTTAACAGCCTCTCTGCTGTTCCATTCTTTCAAGAGCAATCTTTACTGTTTTCTTATACGCCGTATACGAGCTTTCGATAACGGCACGCATCTCATCATCTATTGGCACGCTGTACTGACGTAAAAAATTGATGAATGCGTTGTAAACGTTGTCGGCACTAAGCGATAAATTATGCTGTACGAAGTGATAGATATTCCCCTCGTTGAGCTTCTCGCCCGCATATTTTCCGTTGGAGTGTGAGAGCAGACAGGCGATGCGGTATTCAGCATAACGCCTCGGATCTGCGTCGGTGCTCTCCCCTGTGGCGAGGCTGACGAGCTGCTTTAAGCTCGGCTGAAGCTCTCCTTGGTCCTGTATAGCCAGTATCCAGCCATAATTTTTGAAGCAGGGCGCACACGGACTCTTATACCCGTATTCGCTCGCGTATTCCCTGAGCCGCTCTTCGTCCTTCTCCGAGAGCTCACCGTCTACAGGAGCGAAGTCTCCGAACTCCTTGTATACTGCGGCTAAGGTAGCATCGTAGTCGATGAGAACGAGTAGCTTGTATTCGACCTCAAAGAGCGAACGCCACGAGGACACGGCCTCTGAAGGTAAACTGCCCGTGAGCTGTAATAGAATATTCTTCATTTGTAATAGAGCGCTCGAAAGAAGGCTACACAGAACCTTATAGCGAATGAGCTCATCGCCCTCGAGCGAGAACTCACCCAAGCCGTGTATAACCCTGATAAGATTGTCTACGAATATCTCGCAGGCGTATATCTCGGGATTATATTTCGTAGCAGGAACTACCTTCTTCACACCCGTTATATCGGCGATGAATACCCTCTTTACAGCGCTTATCAACATTTCCCTATAAGAGGCGTTTCTCTGAAGCTCAGCACGCTCTCCGTCTTCAAGATCAGCTACGTTAAAGTAGTGGGTATGAAAAGCGTACCTTATAATCTCAAATGACGAATGCATACTCCAAAGGTCAATAAACCTCACGGCTATCCCTTTGCTGTCATAATCGTGTTGTATTTCTGCAATTGTCTCAATGCATCGGTCCAGGCTCTCCAAGAATACTTCCCTCAAGAAGTTTTCCTTTACCTTCTTTGCCTTTTTTGGAAATTGCTTCTTCAAGGATTCAAATTCCACTTTAAAAAGCAATGCGTGTGTCGCTATCGTTTCTTGCTTCAACTGTTCTTGTGCAAAATTCGGATTTTTCATTATGTATTCTCTGCAGTATTCCTTTCATCAAGCAGCATCCTCGTGCCCTTGGCGCACTCGATACCGTACATTGTGAAGTCGCGCATATCACCCGCGAGCGACACGGCGTACTCACCGTTGCCGTATACGTTCTTCACCTTGATGTTATAGGTCTCGTCTTTCGTTGCGTGGCGCTCACCGTAAAGACGAACGTCACCGATACGCACGGCATAAAGACCCGTGTCGAAGTAATCGTTGCTCTCCGAGGTATCGTATACACCGTCAACAGTGATGTCATGGAGCTTTATACCGCCCTGATTAAGCATCCTTACTATCGTACAGAATGCCGATGATCTTATATTACGCACAGTCACGTTCGCGATGTCCGAGCATAAGCCATCTACTCTGAAGTGCTGCTCGAGCCTGCCGTTAAGGCCGGTTATCGCAATCGTATCATCCTCGGTAAAGCCTGTGATATTCTCTATCACGATATCGTGACAGCCCTGTCTTATATCCACTCCGTCAGCATTCTTGACGAGGGTCTGCTCATACCTTGAACGGATAAGTCCGTGATAGGCGTTGCCGCTTTCGTCTATACCGACATCCGATGCACAGAAGTCGATATTACCGATATATCCGTTCCTCGAATATATGAAGTTGAGCGACCACCAGCGCTGATTACGGCAGAAAAGATTTTTCACACAAAAGCCGTCAACGTTGGTAAAGAGAACGAAGCTGTTCCTCCATATCGGTGGCATACCGTCCTTCTCGGAATTTCTTTCGGAAAGACCGTTGTACTCTCCGCCGTCAAGTATAGCCTCTCCCCTGCCGACGATATTTATATTCACGTCGACGCCATCGGGCGTTCTTCCTACATCGGTATCGTGGTGCTCGTTCACGAAAATGTTGGTGTACGAGCCATCGGCAAGCCTGAGGTGACAGTCCTCGAGAATAAGAGTAAAGTTCGAGGGCAGCCTGACCGCCTTATCCATTATGTATTTTCCCGTTACGGTTGCAGTACGGCTGCCATCCGCAACAGCCTCGGCTATAAGTGCCGTAATATGCTCGTAGCCGTTATTGTTAAATGTATTATTCATTTTAATATCTCCTTAACGTAGAAGCGGTTTTCATATACCTCGTAATGATCCACAGTGTCCACCAACTGTAACTATATTCTCACGCTCCGACTCGCCCGACCTGAGCCATCGGGGGCAAAGATTTATCGAGTTGCCCCGTCACGCGCCAGACAAGCGGCTCCTTCCCCGTTGTGAGAGGGTAGAAGTTTTTGGGGATAAAATCAAACCTTTCTTTTAAAGTTTCCAAACACTTCGTTTACCTTTTCAAAGCTTGCGAATGTATCGGGGTAGCTTTTAAGAATCTTCATCATTTCACCGATCTGGCGCTTATTAATGATGCATATCAGCATATATTTATCGGTGTCCGAATACATACCGTGAACTCTCATCTCGGTTACACCGTGCTTAAGACGTGTCATCAGCTCGGATGCCAATTCGTCCGGGTGGGATGTAACGATCTCAAATTTGTATCCGTTTTTAATACCGCTGAGTCCTTTATCAACTATCAGATTTGCTATAAACAGATTGAGCAAGGTACACATTACGGGAGTTACCTTCATTCCGTACACGAAAAATGCAATAAACACAACACAGGCATCCATAACGAAGGAAACGTATGCAATATTAATTTCCGGCTTTGCTTTTTTTATTAATGCGGATATTCCGTATGTACCGCCGCTTGCACCAAACCTTCTGAGCATAAGCGAGAAGCCAAAGCCCGAAATCACTCCGGTAGCTATACTTGCAAATACGATATTAAAATCAGCGTGATTATTTGCCAAGCAATACGGGCTCGCACCTAAGGCGTTGTAAAGCTCCGGCATAAATGATTGGACGAGCATGTAAATACTCAACATAAATCCCAGCTTCTTATTGACCATAGCACTCACCAAAATGAATATTGGCAAATTGAACGCCAGCATCAAGATCGACCAGCTGATCCTGTTGGAAAGCAGATAATGCGTAATCGTGGCAAGTCCGCCCACCCCACCCGGAGCAAACTCATTACTGTTCTGGAAAAAATGATATGCAGTACCGACAATTATACCCGCGATTATCGCGCAGGCTATGTCAGTACAGATTTCTCTGATTTTAGACGCGTTCTTCATTGTGTTTCCTTCCGATATGTTATAGTGAGATTGTGAAAAATATATTTTTAGTTTTATTGAATGTTGTATTAGGTCCTTAACCGTTTTCCTTTGCGGTGGTGATGGAGGTGATGAGTCTGCGCCGTATCGAACCGCATTTGTTTCTTAAATCCTTATATGTATTCTCGCTCATTTTTCCTTTTCTGAAAATCAGTTCGAGCCAATATTCAGTTTCAGAGCACTCTTTCAAGGAGATTTCAAGCTTGTTTATAAAATCCGCTTTGCTCTGTGCGTACTTGGCTTCGTGGATATTTGCGCCAATAGACGATGAAGAACGAACGATCTGATTTACATAAACAGAGCAGCCTTTAATTTCATCGCACAAGTCGGAGATTTGGATTGCTAACTCTATGGCATCCTCTCGGAGTTGGTTTTTATTGTCGGTCATTTGATAAAAGTCCTTTCTTTTTGTCGATATGTTGCTTCGCAACTCGATATTTGCTCGCATCGCGAGCAATCGATATATTTCTCGCTACGCTCGAAATTCGATATGTTGCCTACGGCAACGAGTGTCGATTGCGCCGCTGTTGTTACTTATCTCGCGTTGCCCTTTGGCAACGCATATCGAGCGCTTTAGCGCCATATCGAGTCGCAGACATATCGAGCGACGCGTCAGCGGCGCATATCGACGTCGAGCCGACGTGTGAGACACACGACGGACTCGACATGTCCGGTGAGAGGAAAAAGATCAAACGGAAAAACAGTGCTTGCTTCAAACCCAAGAGCCAAAAACAGCTCGACGTCGCGGGCGAGAGTCTTGGGATTGCAGGAAATGTATACCACCCTCTTAGGCGCGAGGCGCGCAACAAAGCGCACGAGCTCCTCATCGCATCCCGCGCGGGGCGGATCAAGGATAACTATGTCGGGGTCAATAGCTCTGCCGAGCTGCGCTTCTGCATTTTTCAAAAGGTTTTCGGTGTTCTTCGCATCACCCGTAAAGAAGTGCGCGTTTGTAATGCCGTTCATCTCTGCGTTCTCTTTTGCACATTCTACGGCACTGTCAACGATCTCTATACCTATCAGCTCTCCGCACTCGTCAGCCATAGACAGACCGATAGAGCCCGCACCGCAGTATAGGTCAAGGACTGTGTCAGTCTTTTCGGGTGCGGCAAGCTCCTTTGCTTTCTTATAGAGAAGCTCGCAGCAGGAGTGGTTTACCTGATAGAACGAGGGCGCGGTTATCTTAAGGCGCACTCCGCCGAGCGTATCGTAGATATACGGCACGCCAAAGAGGGTATGATATTCGTCACCGAGCACCACGTTGGTGTCGGCGGAATTCTTGTTAAGCAATATTCCCACAACGTCGGGAAAACGCTCGGTCACCATTCCAACAAGGACGTCTGTGTGCGGAATATCAAACGAATTGACAACTAAAGTTAGCAAAATCTCCCCTGAAACCTCGCCTCGCCTCAGATATACATGTCGGAGAAGCCCCTCACCCGTGGTTTCGTCATACACCGAGAGATTATACTTCGAGAAATATTCTATGAGGCAGCTGACAATTTTAGAGAACACTTCGGGAGTAAGGGGGCAATCGTCAACAGGCGTCACTCTATGTGATTTGGGAGCATAAAAGCCGACGGCATAACCGTCCTTCGTCTTTGAGATGGGGTACTGCGCCTTATTGCGATAGCGGATCTCCTTCGGGGATGCGGTGATCTTTGCGGTGGGGATGCCGATGCTTTTTTTCGAGAACAGTCTGCGTACGCTCTCCTCTTTCATCCCGCTCTCAAGCGAATACGGGATATGGCGGTATGCACAGCTGCGGCACTGCTCGGTGCATCTCGGGGAGCACCTCTTTTCGCTGTATGACAGATATTCTGCTACACGTCCGACGAGATAGGATGAGTTGACTTTTATAACGCTCGCGCGCACGGTATCACCCGTGACGGTATCGGCAATGAATATCGCGCATCCGTCAATATGTCCGACACCGAAGCCGAGGTCGGTCATATCCTCTATCTCTACTGTAAATACCTCATTCTTCTTAAACTTTCTCATTATCAGATAAAATCTTCCTTAAATCTGTTTCTGTAATCCTTCGGAGTCTCGCCAAATGTCTGTCTGAAGGTCTTGGTAAAATAGGATGCATCCGAGAATCCGCACTCCTCCGCTATCTCGGCAACGCTCTTTGCCGTACATTCGAGCATACTCTTCGCCATCTTCAGCCTGTACGAGATTATGTATTGTCTCAGAGTCTGCCCCTTCGCGTTCTTCAATACGTTGCTTATATAGAAGGGATGGTAGCCGAAGGTAGCCGCGACCTCGGTGTTCGATATCTCATCACCGATGTTTTCTCTTATATACTCACCGAGTGCGACAGTCATTCTCGATGTCAGTGCATTCTCATCGCACGCCTCAGCGACTCTTAAAAGCATAAGCTTCACACGCGCGGAAAGCTCGGCAAGATACGCGCCCTCACCCGCGGTATAGACCTCACACATGCGCTCGAGCTCGTCCCGCTCGCTCTCCATGCCCTTAAGAAGTCTTACCTTATCAAAGGGGGAGGCGTCTATATCCGAAAGGAGCGATCTGTCGAACTCCGATGAGAGTACCGCACCCGAGCGAGCCGCCTCTCCGAAAAGGTCGAAGGAAAGAACAACGAGTGAAATATACTGTGCCTTCATCTTATATGTAGTACCCGCGGGAATATACACCATAGTGCCTGCACCGAGATGGCCGAGGCTCTCGCCGCCCGCCGTGATGACAACGTCACCCGAAATTACGTATATAAGCCTCGAGTCGTATGCGATGCACTCCTCTTTTCTGTTTATCTTCTCGTAAGTCTTAGCCGAAAATACCGTAGGTGCAAGTTTTATAAGCTCCATTTATCCTCCGATCGCGCATGCGCGGTAAGTTAATATAATTATTTAATTTTATTTTAGCACTACTACTCTGTTTTTGCAAGACTATTTTCGGTTAAAACGCCATTCTTTTTGGAAGTTCTACAAAAGCAAAGGGCTCACGATCTGCCGTGAGCCCTTTAAGCTGAATATTCAAGCTGTCTTTTTTTGAATTTTACCGAGTAAATCGGCAAATAGTGCCTACCCGTGTCAGATAAACTAATCGGTAGTTTTCTCCTGACGCCTTGGTCTGCGATTCTTTCTCGGTCTTGTCTTGCGCCTGATGCTGGCGCGCTCGACACCTCGCTTGAATCCTTCTATATCCTCCGCCGTTGCTTGGGCAACCGTGCGCCTTGCGCGCCAGGTATCATTGAAATTGCGGTGAAGCTTCAGTGAAAGAAGCATATCGCCATCGGTGGAGCAATTAAAGTAGAAGGTATATCTTTGTCCCTTTGTATGTAAGCTCTCCTCCATCTGCTTAAGAGGCTTTTTACAAATGGGACATATCGGATGCTTTACAATACCGTCCTCTAACATCTCGGTAATTGTAACGTATCCATCGTCGCCCGCATCGGCATCTCCGATGACAGACTCCTCAAGGAACTCCCCGCGCTCCTCGTTGTATTTTCTGACTCCCTCGGGAACGTCGAGCTTCTGTCCCACGAGTGCCGTAAAGTAAGCATCGTTCAAAGCATCGTGCGCAGGGAGAGTCTGCTCCAGCTCGAAGTAATCCATGGCATATTCAAGCGAGCGCTGTCTTTTCGTATCTCCGTCGGTCTGCCTGTTGAATATCTGCTGAAGATCGTAGGAGCACTCGAGCCATGAGGCATCGAGCTTATGTGCGTTGAAGTTTTCCTTAAGCATCGGGATATCATCAGGACCCCAGGTGAGAAATACGAAATCCGTACCGCACCAATTCCTGAAGCTCTCGGCTGCCTCGGCAAGCGGCATCCCCGCATCCATCTGCTCCTGAGTGATTCCTGTCAGAGTAGATACGTGTCTATGCAATTTTTTGAAAAATTTCGGTTTTACTATGACCTGGTAAGAGCCGCAAATGCGCATATTCTTGTCGAGCTTGACCGCGCCGATCTGTATGACCTCGCCGCGAAGCCTGAGAGACAGCTGCCTTTGCACCGCCATAGCCTTTTGGGCATATGCCTGATTCCACTCCAGGTCGAGTGTTATATAGTACATTTAAGATCCTCGCATGCTCTGCGTTATTTTCCACATTAAAGTATAACACCATAACCCCAAAAAGTCAATAGAGGGCGGCTAAATGAAGAAAGAAAAAACGCATTTTTTCTGTATTGACAAGGTGCTCCTTATCGTTTATAATATTTATATTAATTAAGACCGACCTAAGGAGGCCACGGCAGTATGGACAAGCATAACAGCATACCGAATATATTCGCATCCGCCGTCTTCAGCGAGGACGTAATGAGGGAGAGACTTCCAAAGGACGTCTATAAATCTCTTCTCCACACCATCGCCGAGGGTACAGAAATAGATGCGAGCATTGCCGACGTTGTCGCAGGTGCGATGAAGGACTGGGCTATCGAGCACGGTGCCACTCACTTCACCCACTGGTTCCAGCCGCTCTCGGGTGTAACAGCCGAGAAGCACGATGCTTTTCTTACCCCGGTCGGTCACGGAAAGGCGATAATGGAGTTCTCGGGCAAGGAGCTTATCAAGGGTGAGCCCGATGCATCCTCGTTCCCCTCCGGCGGACTTCGCGCGACCTTCGAGGCGCGCGGCTACACTGCTTGGGATCCCGCATCCTACGCCTTTATCAAGGACGGATCACTCTATATTCCCACCGCCTTTTGTTCTTACACGGGTGAGGCTCTCGATACGAAAACTCCCCTTCTACGCTCAATGGATGCCATCAACCGAGAGGGGCTTCGTATACTTCGCCTTTTCGGTGACACCACCACAAAGCGCGTTATAACCACGGTAGGTGCCGAGCAGGAATACTTCCTCATCGATAAGGAGCATTTCAAGGCAAGACGCGACCTCTACTTCTGTGGCAGAACACTCTTCGGTGCGCCCGCAGTAAAGGGTCAGGAGATGGAGGACCACTACTTCGGACAGATACCCATGAGAGTAGCTGAATATATGCACGCTCTCGATATAGAGCTATGGCGGCTCGGAATATCCGCAAAGACCAAGCACAACGAGTCGGCTCCGAGTCAGCACGAGCTTGCTCCCATGTACGGCACCGTGAATATCGGCGTAGATCACAATCAGCTGATCATGGAGTACATGAAGAAGCTCGCTCCCTCTTTTGGTATGGAATGTCTTCTTGCCGAGAAGCCCTTCGAGGGCATTAACGGCTCGGGTAAGCACAACAACTGGTCTATCGGAACAGACACGGGTATCAACCTCCTGAAGCCCGGCAAGACACCCGAGGAGAACAAGCTCTTTCTTCTTACCCTTGCCGCAGTTATAAAGGCTGTCGACGAGTATCAGGACCTTCTCAGAATTTCATCGGCTACTGCCGGAAATGACTGCCGTCTCGGCGGAAACGAGGCACCGCCCTCTGTTATCTCGATATTCCTCGGTGACGAGCTTGATAATCTCGTTCACTCCATTATAGACGGCTCCGCATACTCGAAGAAGTCATCAAAATATATGTCCTTCGGTGTTTCGACGGTGCCTTCCATAAGACGTGACACGACCGACAGGAACAGAACCTCACCGTTCGCTTTTACGGGTAACAAGTTCGAGTTCCGTATGATCGGCTCGGCACAGTCGATAGCTCTTGCAAACATCGTTCTGAATACGGCAGTTGCGGCTTCACTTGCCGAATTTGCCGACAAGCTCGAGAATGCCGACAGCTTTGATTCCGCACTCGAGAAGCTTATACAGTCAACACTCAAAAAGCATCAGAGAATACTATTCCTCGGCAACTCCTACACAAAGGAGTGGGAAATCGAGGCAAAGGAGAGAGGACTCTCCAACTACAAGAATTCTCCCGAGGCTTACGCTCACTTCCTCGACAAGAGAAACATCGAGCTATTCACACGATTCGGTGTTATGAGTGAGACGGAAATGCGTTCGCGCCGCGAGATACTTTTCGAGAGCTACAGAAAAACCAAGAATATTGAGGCGCGCACCATGATAGAGATGACCCTGCGTGACTTCATTCCTGCGGTCAGCTCATACGTCGGTTCTCTCTCGGAGAGCGTTAACAGAAAGCGCCTCGTGAGCTCGAAAATTGACACGGCTGCCGAGTGCGACATCATTGAAAAGCTCTCATCACTTATCGATAAGGCTTATACCGCGGCATGTGAGCTCGAACGAGTCGAGGGCATCGCCAACAAGAAGAATGCCGAGGATGCATCCTACTACTACATAAAAACGGTAATTCCGAGGATGGACGCACTGCGTAAAACCGTCGATGCTATGGAAGCTCTCACCGCAAGAAATTATTGGCCCGTACCCACATACGGAGATATACTTTTCAGCGTAAAATAAGTATTTGTCGCGCGATTTGCTAATAATTATTTACAATAAAAGCACCTGCAATGCTGTTGCAGGTGCTTTTATTTTTTTGGGTCCGTCATAATTGGCATCAAAGCAATAAGCTTTTTGTCAATTATTTTAGCCTTATTGACAAATCAGTAAGAATGTGATAAAATAATCTCGTCACACGAATTGAATATTTAACCCCAAGATGGGAAAATACTTTGGTAAAAAGTGTTTTCTCTCTTTTCTCATTCCGTCATTGGGGAGCAATTCGTGTGACAACAATTGAGGGGGAAGCATTTTTTCGGTGCGTTCCTTTGGGGCGCACTTTTTATATGCTGATAATATGAATGAATAAAGATCTTCTTAAAATAGCAACTGATGGAACAGGTATAGAACTTAAGCCCGGAGAGCCTAAAGCTTGCCTTGGTAACGGAGAGCAAGGCTTTGAATGCTGTTGCGACGAGTGCGACTACTATTTACTTTGCTTTCCCGAATACAATCCAAAAGGGTAAAGCTTATTGTAAATCAATTCCTAAGTAGCTTTTACAAATCTAGACTATCATACGATGTTTGCAGTTATTTCAACAACATTCAATTAACCGTAAACATGCCCTACTGTCACGTGATAGCCACTCCGTTTCCGTTTTAGAATTAAAGGGACCGTCTCAAACTTTGTATTTGAGATAGTCCCTTTTTTATTAGTCTGTATTCTTAAATTGATAAGAATAGAGCGTTGCATACTCTCCGCCAAGCTCGAGAAGCTCCTCATGGCTTCCCTGCTCTATTATTCCGCCCTCACCGACAACAACGATGGTATCGGCACTCTTGACAGTGGAGAGTCTGTGAGCCACTACGATAACAGTTCTTCCGCGCGATAGCTCCTCGAGAGAGGACTGTATCTGCATCTCGGTAATATTATCGAGTGCACTCGTTGCCTCGTCGAGAATAAGGAGCTTCGGGTTTTTAAGGAATACTCTCGCGATTGCGATCCTCTGTCTTTGTCCGCCCGAGAGCTTGACTCCGCGTTCTCCGACCTCGGTATCGTATCCGTGCTCGAGAGTTGTCACGTACTCGTGTATATTTGCGCGCCGTGCCGCGTCAATTATCTCCTCATCCGTGGCATCGGGTCTCGCGTAAGCTATGTTCTCGCGTATCGTTCCGTCAAAGAGGAATACGCTCTGCGATACTGTTCCGATGCATCCTCTCAGCGAGGAGAGTGTGATATCTCTTATATCGGTGCCGTCGAGAGTGATGCTTCCTTCCTTAATATTATAAAATCTCGGTATCAGGTTACAAAGTGTGCTCTTGCCGCCGCCCGAGGGCCCGACAAGTGCGACCGTCTCACCTGCGTTTATCTTCAGTGTGAAATTCTCTATTACGGGTCTGTGGTCGCTGCCGTCATCGGCATTATAACCGAAGGTCACGTCATCGAAAACTATATCTCCCCTGACGTCGTCAATAACAACGGTGCCGTTATCCTCCTCGTCGGGAGTATTCATTATATCCGTGAAGCGCGAGAAGCCAGCCATACCCTCCTGGAGCTGCTCGAAGAGGGTGACGAATCTCTGTATCGGGTTTAAGAACATACCGATATACAGTATAAACGCGGCAAACTCTCCCGCATCTATCTCGCCCCACATGAAGAACAATCCGCCAAAGAAAATAACTATAAGGTAAAGAAGGTCCTGCATGAACTCCATCACCGCATGGAAGGAGCCGAGCGAGCGCATCGCGTCGCAGCGGTACTTGCGGAATAATCCGTTCACCGCATCAAACTTACATATCTCCCCAGTCTCTCTGACATACGCCTTTGTCTCTCTGACACCCGTAATGGAATTCTCGAGGGCTATGTTTATCTCTGCCATCTGACGGTGCGAGTTCTTCATCGCCGCAGACATCGACTTGCGCGAAAGGATTGCAAAGAGGATCATAAACGGAACCGTCGCGAACATTATGAGCGTCAGTCTGTAATCAATACCGACAAGCATAACAAACGAGCCTATCAGCATAAGAAGCGCGAGAAAGATATTCTCGGGGCCGTGGTGAGCAAGCTCGGATACGCTGTTGAGGTCGCTCGTCAGTCTGGAGAGAAGATCACCCGTCTTATGCTCGTCAAAGTAGGAAAACGGAAGCTTCTCATACTTACAGAACAGGTCGCGGCGCATATCCGCTTGCATTCTTACACCGACAACGTGGCCGTGATAGCCTACGATATAGTTGCAAACGCACTTTAAGATATATACTCCGAGAAGCACGAGTGAGCCGATTATCAGGGAATCGGCGGTATCACGCAGAGCATAGTCGTTAATGATGTTCTTCGCTAAGGTCGGATATACGAGGTTGCAAAGAGATACCAGCAGTGCCGCTATCATATCTATCGTAAACAAAAACAGATGCGGCTTATAATAGCTTATAAACCTTTTTATCATATATCCTCCTCATAGTAGTCACCGCTGCGATACCCGTACTTATATAAAAGCGCATAGCGCACGTTAGGGTCGGTTGCGCCCCGCTTCTCGCATAAGAGCTTAAAATTCTTCGTAAAATCGATCTCTCCGTCTTTGATAAGCTCGTCGGTTATCTCACGGATATCAGCCGTCTTATATCCCTTGCTGCCAAGCCTGCGCAAAATGTATGCAGGGCCGTATAGCGAACGGTTTGCATCGTTCAGGATAAGCGAACGGAGCTGCCGCCTCTCATCGATATAACCGAGCCTTTGACATTCGGCAACCGCCTCCTCGGAGATCTCCCGGGAGAACCCTGCGCGAAGGAGCTTTAAAAACAGCCCGTGCGCGGTGTTGTCGCCGTATGAAAGGAGCGAGAGAGCCTTCTTTAGCGCTCTGTATGATGCATCTTCTGTTTCAATCTCAGATAGCATCTCTTCGTCTATCTCCATCCCCCTCACAAGCCCGAGCCTCGAGAGCGTTAGGGCTGAGAGAGTATAACGGCAGACATCATCGCCATCGCCTATACCGATACGTATTCTTTTGTTCTCCATCTCGCGTATAAAGAGAACCTTCACCTTAAAAACCTCGCAAAAAGTAAATAATTACTTACACCCGAGCATCATTCTGCTCGGGTGTAACGTCACTTGGGGATAATCCGACTCCAATCAGTCGAGATTGTCATCGAAATCCTTTATCTCAAAATCGTCGTCGCTCGCAGGGCTGATCTCTTCGTCAGCACCGAGGTTCATAACCTTCTCGCGAACCTGTCCCTCGATCTTATCCATAAGCTCCTTGTCGGTCTCGAGGTACTTTCTTACGTTGTCCTTACCCTGTCCGAGTCTGTCGCCCTCGTAGTAGAACCAGGCACCGCTCTTTTCAATAATCTCGAGCTGGATAGCCATATCAATGACCTCGCTCGACTTGGAGATACCCGTGCCGTAGAGGATATCGAATTCCGCTACCTTAAAGGGGGGAGCAACCTTATTCTTTACTACCTTACACTTTGTGTGAGCACCGTAGACCTCTGTACCGCGCTTAAGCACCTCGGTCTTTCTTACGTCGATACGTACCGATGCGTAGAATTTGAGTGCCTTACCGCCCGTGGTGACCTCGGGGTTACCGTACATAACGCCAACCTTCTCGCGGAGCTGGTTTGTAAATATAACGATGCAGTTGGACTTTGCAATAGAGCCCGAGAGCTTTCTCATAGCCTGAGACATAAGTCTTGCCTGAACACCTACGTGGCTCTGACCCATATCACCCTCTATCTCCTGACGGGGAACGAGTGCCGCAACCGAGTCGATAACGATAATATCGATAGCACCCGAGTTAACGAGTGTTTCAGCGATCTCGAGAGCCTGCTCACCGCAGTCGGGCTGAGAGACGAGAAGGTTGTTTATATCAACACCTATATGCTTTGCATATACGGGATCGAGTGCGTGCTCAGCATCGATGAACGCAGCCTCGCCGCCCTGCTTCTGTACCTCAGCTATAACGTGGAGCGCGATGGTAGTCTTACCCGAGGATTCGGGACCGTATATCTCGGTGATTCTGCCCTTCGGAATACCGCCTACACCGAGAGCAAAGTCGAGCGAGAGCGAGCCCGTAGAGACTGCGCTGACGTTCATTGCCGTGTTCTCACCGAGGCGCATAATAGCACCCTTTCCGCATTCTCTTTCTATTCTCGAAATAACAGTTTCAATAGCCGCCTTCTTTTCGGATACAGGATTCTCCTGTATAGCGGCAGTTGCTTTCTTTGCCATTTTTTATATCTCCTTTAGTTTTATTCCTAGATTATTCTTACGGCACCCGCGCCTCTGACCTCGAGCACCATTGTCGCACCCTCACCGAAAACGCTGTCCATAAAGGCGCGGTAATCCTCGACGTGCTCGGTCGGTACGATAGCCTGTACAGTACCCGCAAAGCCGCCGCCGTGAACTCTGACCGATGCGCCCTTGCCCTCAAGATATCTCTCGGTAAGAGCTATCGCAAGCGAGAGTCCCTGATCTATATGCTTAGTCGTATATACGTTCTGTAAATACTCGAACGAGGAATGACCCGATGCCGTATGAAGGCGCAAAACTTTCTCCATGTCGCCATCCATGAGCGCAAGATGCATATCCTCTACTCTCTCACACTCGCTGACAAAGTGTATTGCCCTGAGGATCTCTCTGTCATCGAGCTTTCTGTAAAGCCTCGGCATAGCCGCCATAAGCTCACAGCGCGTCGTACCCGCGAGCCTTTCCTTGCCGAGCGCACACGCGACCTCTTTCATTTCTCGGGGTATCGAGGCATAATCCTCGTTAAGATCGGAATGACTGCCCCCCGTGCCGATTATACAGAGTCTGTATCCCGCAGCCGAAAGAGAAAAATCTATCGGCTCTACTACGGCTTCCCTGCCGCCAAAATCAAGATAGACGAAGCCGCCCACGGCTGCCGCCATCTGATCGAGAAGTCCCGAGGGCTTGCCAAAATACTCATTCTCGGCAAACTGCGCTATCTTCGCGATCTCGGTGCTCGGTATCTTACCCTCGTTATAAAGATGGTTGAGTATATTTCCTATCATAACCTCGAACGCAGCCGATGAAGAAAGACCGCTGCCCGAGAGCACCTCTGTCATAGTGTAGGCATCAAAGCCGCCCACCCTGTATCCTCGGTCCATAAATCCGCGGACAACTCCTGCGATAAGTCCTATCGACTTGTAGCGCGGAAAATTTGCAGGGCTCGAAGCTGAGTCTACACTGAAGCTGTCCTCGCGCCTGCCCTCTGACTGAACGTTCACCATACCGTCCGTACGCCTTGCTGCAACCGCGACGATATCTTTGTTTATTGCCGCGGCTATCGCGACACCGCCATTATGGTCGGTGTGATTGCCGCATATCTCGCTTCTGCCCGGTACGGACAGGAGCATTACACCGTCTCTGTCACCGAACTTCTTGCCGAAGCCGTCAATAAGAGCGGTCAATCGCTCGAGAGCGCGCTCCCTGTCGGGATACAGCTCCGAGAGATCTGTTTCGTATAGCTTTCTCTTAAGCTCCTCTAAAATCATTTCCTTTTTCTCCGACGGAAGCCACCGTCATTATTTCCATCCGAGCACTATCTGCTTAAGCTCGAACGAGCATATTCGAGAGCCTCACAGAGCACATCCTCACTCGGTCTTAATCTGCCAGAAACATCGTCAATATAGAGCCTGTACGCATCCTTTTCATGCCTGAACCAGGTGAGCTGCCTCTTAGCATATCTTCGCGAGGAGAGCTTTATCAGCTCTATTGCCTCGTCAAGCGTACATTCACCCTTTAAGTAGGAGACGATCTCCTTATATCCGATAGCCTGCGAGGATGTGTATTCGGGCTTAAGCTTATCCGCCAGGTACAGCCTCTCGACCTCGGAAAGAAGTCCCTCTCGCATCATCTCGTCAACGCGCATATCCACTCTTTTATAAAGAGTGTCGCGGTCGTGAAAGTCAAGGGTTATCATTTTTACGTCTATATCGGCACTGACAGCTCTCGAAAGCTCATCAAAATAGCTTTTCGTCTTTCCCGACAGCTCGTATATCTCGAGCGCGCGCACAACGCGCCTTGCGTTGTTGTAATGATTCTTTTCGGCACTCTCAGGGTCTATTTCCGAGAGCCTTTTCCAGAGCGCGATGCGCCCGTCTTCGGTCTCGGCTATAGCCATAAGCCTCTCGCGCACAGCAGCGTCTGACGGGGGTGACTGTACCTCACCGCCGCGCATGACAGTATCTATATAAAGTCCCGTTCCGCCGACGAAAAGGGGAAGTCTCCCTCTTTTTGTTATATCGAGAGCCACCGCCATAGCAGCCTGCTTATAGTCCTCGGCACTGTATACCTGCGACGGATCGCACAGATCGATCATATGGTGCCTTGCGCGGGCGCGCTCTTCGGGCGTAGCCTTTGCGGTTCCTATATCCATACCTCGGTATATCTGCATCGAGTCGCAGGAGATTATCTCCCCCGAAAGAGCCTCGGCAACACCGAGAGAGAGCGAGGTCTTGCCCGATGCGGTGGGGCCTGTGATCGCGAGTGCCCGTATCACCTTACAGTACCGTCAAGCCAAGCGATAAGATCGGCAAAATACTCTTCTCTGTTCGTCTCGTTAAAGAGCTCGTGGCGCGCGCCCGGATAGAGCTTAAGCTCGACGTTGGATGCGCCCTCAAGCATGAGCTTGCGGTAAACCTCGTTCGGTCCCTTTCCGTAGTCGCCTACGGGGTCGGCATCACCGCTGACAATATAGGTGGGCATATCCTTCGGATAGGTCTTGTACCACTTCTTGGAATTGCACTCAGCGAGTGCGGTAAATAAATCTATATATCCCGAAACGGTAAACTTGAACGAGGTGAACTTATCCTCGCTCCTGCCCGCAACGAGTGCTACCTCGCGAGTGAGCCAGGCATTCTCGCCCTCCTCCTTCGGGAATCTCTTGTTATACGCACCGAAGGCAAGCGTTTCTATGAGGCGCGAGCGGTGCCTCGGACCGCGAAATGCGCGTATGATACCCGCGACCGCCTTACCCATACCGACAAGAGGATTGCTGCCGCCCGTGCCGTGGATAACGAAGCCCTTTACGCTGTGCGGATGCTTCGCAACGTAAAGCCTCGAGAGGAAGGAGCCCATGCTGTGGCCGAAAAGAATTACCGGCAGCGCAGGAAATGTCTCGCGAAGCTTCTTATTCATAGTGTGCATATCCTCGAGAACGTAGCCTAGACCGCCCCTCTCCGCGAAGAAGCCGTAGTCATCGTCGGAAGCAACGCTCTTGCCGTGTCCGAGGTGGTGGTTGCCTGCAAGAATATATCCCTCTGCTGTGAGATAGTCGGCAAGCTCGGTATATCTGCCCGTATAGTCTATCATTCCGTGTGCGAGCTGAACAACGCCCTTTGCGGTAGCGTTTTTCGGAGAATATATCTCCGCATATATAGTGTGTACTCCGTCACTTGACGGATACGTAAGCTCAGTAAGATTGTAATTCACTTTGATTGCCCCTTTTCTTAAACAAAAATCGACAAATCTCAATTCTGAAATTTGTTGGCAAATCTTTGATTTGCGGTCGAAATACATTAATTTCGACTTTCGATTGCAGTTATAATGATCATAGAATATCGAAAAGGCGGATAAGCCTTTTCGCGGCTGATACATCAGCCAATCAAAAAGCCAAACGACGGCTTTTTGTTTCTATATCTATTTCAACGGAAATCGACAAATTTCAATTTTGAAATTTGTTGGCAAATCTCTGATTTGCGGTCGAAATCCAAAAATTTCGACTTTCGATTGTAGTTATCAATAGCCGAAGCCTGTATTCAGCATAAAGTCCCTTATTTCCTTATCGGTCGGGATAGAGCCGAAGGTACCCTCTTTCGTTACTGTAATTGCGCCCGCCGCAACACCGAATCTGACCGCCGTGCGTATATCACCGCATCTTAAATATTCGAGCGTCATGGCAGCGGTAAATGCATCTCCCGCACAGGTGGTGTCAACTGTCTTTCCAGCCTTTGCCGAGCCTATGAGGAAATACTTCTTTCCATCGTAGATGAACGCACCGCGCTCACCCTGCTTTATTACTATATATTTTGCCTTAACCTTTTTGCGAAGCGCGAGAGCTGCACGGAGCGAGCTGTCCACGCTCTGCGGCATAATTCCCGTATAAGCAAAGGTCTCATCGTCGTTAGGCGAAAAGATCTCGACCTCGGGAAGTGTGTCGAGCGGCTGATCCGTCAGTGCAGGAGACGCATCAACAAAGATCGGTATTCCGCGCGAGGATGCGGCACGAGCCGCAAGAAGAACGATATTGAAGGGGATGCCGAAGCCAAGATAAAGAGCATCGGGGGCGAGTGACATAGCCTCTGCAATGTTTTCGGGCGTGTACTTTGCACTGGCACCGGGATAAAGCAGTGTCCTCTCTCCCGAAGCATCTCTCATGGTAACCGAAAGTGCGGTAGGCTCCTCGCGGTCGACCTTTATCATAGACGTGTTGATGCCTGCATCCTTATAGAACTTGTAAAGTCTCTGACCGTGCGCATCCGCACCTATCTTTCCCGCGAGTATCGGATCTGCTCCAAGCTTTGCAAACGCCATAGCCGAGCCTGCACCCTCACCGCCCGGCACATAGGCAACGCCGCCGTCATCGACAAGAGTCTCGCCGAGATCGGGAACCTTATACATATTCATTATCAGGCTCATCGACATTCTGCCGATGATGAGTATTCTCTTTGCGCTCATATACGGTCCTTTCTTTTGTGTCATTTATAGCTTGAACGGTAACTCAACAACCCGACCGCACCGCCAAGGATGCGGTGCATATCACCGGTATCACCGTCCGTAGGTAAAAGCCTGTTTTACGCTATCTCGTCATCGGATACCGAGAGCTTGAAGACTCCCGCACCCTTTGAAAGCTCGGTAGCAAGAACGCCCTCACGCGCACGGCAGGTAAATACGAAGCTCTGGTAGCCTTCCTCGGCAAGGTGCGCTATCGAGCGCATCATTGAACGGGCTCTGTTGTTATCCTGGTGAGCAAAGGTCTCGTCAAAGCAGATGGGCGGGTGCTCGGAATAGAGCATATCCACGAGTGCCATTCTCACCGCAACGTAGGCAAGATCCCTCGTTCCGCCGGAGAGGAAGTCCACCGACTTATCCTGTCCGTCCTCGTTTACAAAGGTAACCTTAAGTCCGTCGGATACCGAGAAGCTCTTGTAGCGCTTGTCGGTCATAACACCCATAAGCTCGGTAGCGAACTGCCCGAGTCTCGGTGAAACACCCTCTCTGAGGTTGTCCGTCGCACACTCGATAGCAGTAAGCGCAAGATTATAAGCCTTGTGCTTTTCCTCAAGCTCCTCGATCTGCTCATCGAGGATATCAAGCTTCGCATACACATCATTCGGGTCGCATGCTCTCGAGCGCAACGATATAAGCTCGCTCTCGATAGCAAACTCCTCGCGCTCGCACTCGGTGATCCTTGTACGGAGAGTCTCGATGCCGCTTACGATATCGTCGTGATTAATGGTGGCGAGCACCTTACGTCTCATGGGAGAAACGAGTGCTCTGATATCTATCTCGCTCTTATCGGAGAGAGTCTTTCTGATCTCTCTTACCGTAAGCTCGATAGCATTCTTCTCTTCGAGAAGTATATTTCGTCTTTCAAGGAATGCAGAGACCTTTGCCGCGAGCTTATCGAGGAATTCCTCGAGGCCCGACATGGGAGGCTCCTCTCCCCAGCGAACGATAACGCGGGTGAGCTCAGCCTTAGCCGCATCGTACTCGCTGCGGCACTTCTCAAGGCGTGCTCTCGCGAGGTCGGTAGCTCGCATCATTCCGTCGCGCTTAGCACGAGCTTCAGAGATAACGGTAAGCTTGCCGAGAAGATCACGGTAGCCCTCGACACCGAACTTTGCCGCAAGCGATGCAAGATTCTTGCTCTCACGCATTGCCATAAACGCGAGCATTGCCGCAGAGGTAAGGGCACCAAGCCCGAGCACTCCGAATACGATACGCCACACGAGCTCGGCAATAGCACCCGTTGCGACTATCTGGTACACTGCCGCGGCAACGCCGAGAAGAAGCGCAATCGCTGCGATCGCAATATTCTTGACAAATCCGATCCTGTTCGACTTAGCCTCCTCGACTACCTTTGCCTCACCGCCGTATGTATCTGAAAGAGCGATCATTCCCTCTATCTCGTTGGTAATACCGATCGCCGCACGCTCACGCTCGTAGCCATCCTCAGCCTCGAGAAGCGCACGGTAGGTGTCGCCAACCGCACGACGTGCGACCGCGATATCGGTCAGATAATCTTCGCTCGGAACGTAGCCTGCACGGGTATTCTCTGCTATATAGCTATTATACGCCTCAAGCTTTGCGGCGCTCTCCTCCTCAAGCTCGTGGAGCCTGTCGAAGGACTGTATCATCATAACATTCTTGTAGCAATCGTCAAGCTCGCGGAGCTTCTCGAGTCTGACCTCGGACTCCTTTCGCTCAACTCTGACACTGTGAAGCTCGGTCTCCTTTGCAAGTATCTGCTTGTTATCCTCGTTGGATCTTGCAAGCGTTGCCTCGAGATCCTCACGCCTGCGGATGAGGTCTCCGATAACACCACCCGTGCCGGAACGGTGGATAAGACCGTCGATCTTCTCGGCAACCTTCATTGCCGCTCTCTGAGTATTCATTCTCTCGTTACCCGAGAAAAGAATATTTTCTATCGACTCACGGACCGAGCCCTCGTTGATAGACGAGTCGCCTATCTGACCTATGAATGCGGTGTTGCGGAAAAGATCTCCCGTAACCCCGAAGAACACCTCGCCCGCCGGAAGCTTACCAAAAGAGGTGGTACCCGTCTCAAGGTCAATAATTGAGGAGTCCTCCTTATAGCTCTCTCTGCCTGCGGCATCGTTAAGCGGAACTGTGGTGCGGTTGATAAGATACTTCTTATTCTTCACCCTGACCACCATAGAGCCCTGAGCTATGCCCGTTCTCCAGCTGATCCTCTTCTGTCTTTCCGAGAGCATTCCCTCGTCACCGTCGGCACCGAAGCCGAAGAGCATATAGCGGATAAATGCCGCAATAGTACTTTTTCCTGCCTCGTTCTGTCCCTCTATGACGTTGACGCCGTCTCCAAAGGTAAGAGAGAGGTCGGAAAGCGAGCCAAAGCTCTTTATGTCAATCTTCTCAATAATCATTATTCATCCTCCTGTAACGGGGCTACTGTCCCGAGGTATTTGGCGAGTCCTCCTCGCCGAAAGTGCCGCCGAGAAATCTTATCGCTCGTTTGACCGAGTCCTTGGAATTGTACCACGGCTCCTTGTCGTATCTGTAATCGAACTTCTTACAGAACCACGATACGTCCTCCGTGAGCGTTTCCATATAAGCCTTCTCTATCCCTTGGGCAACGGAATACATATCCTGATAAATGCGCTTATTCAGCTTCTTTGACGCATAATCCATCATAGCACGGTAATGCGGCAGACAGAAGTACGGCTGGGCGGCAAACTTCTTACGGAAGCCGTTGTTGTCGGTCTCAAAGAGATAACACACCGTCGCTATCATGGCATCGAGGTTCTTTTCTATCCTCGTGCAGACATAGCAGTCACATTCGAGCTTGCCGAGTGCGGTGATAGCCGCCTTGCGCTTATCCCCAAGGATCACAGGACCGTCGAGCTTCTTCATCACCTCTTTGAGGTGGCTCTCCATCATAAGACCCATACCGAGCATCCTGCGCCTCGTCAGCATCATGTTATAATGAGTGAGACAGAAGCCCTGCTCGTTTGTTTTTATCCGTATGTCCGGCTCCATCATAGATGCACCGAGTATAATGTCTAACTCATCCTCCTGAAGCTTCTTATACAGAGTGCATATCGGGCAGCCGCATTCGGGATGCTCCTTACACTTATCGAACGCCTCATTGACGGGAATAGAATATATCTGCTCCAAGGCTCCGCCTTTCTCCGCCTTAAGCGGGATAATTTTACGCTTGAATTATCGCAAAAAATATGTTAAAATATTTCTAAAGATAATATATCAGTATTATTATACAATATAACGACAGCTTTTGCAAGGGGTGATATAAGAAAATGTTGAAGAAAATCGAATGTGTCAAAACCGACTCGGGGATTACAGTATCCGGACTCGGAGAATACTCTCTTTCCGACACGCTCGAATGCGGTCAATGCTTCCGTTATGAAAGAGTCGCGGTGAATACCGTGATGAAGGATGAGTACATCGTTACCATGAAGGATGCGGTCGTTCACGTTGGGCAGAATAAGCCGGGTGAGCTGCACTTCTTCGGCATAAGCAGAGATGATCTCGAAAGCGGAATATCCGAGTTTTTCTCGCTCGAGCGCAATCTTGAGGATATAAAGCGCGATATCGTCTCCCGCACGGACTCCGAGTGGCTTAAGAGCGCCGCAGAGTGCGCGGGCGGCATTGCAATTCTTAAGCAGGACGAATGGGAGATGCTCATCTCGTTCATAATTTCTCAGAACAATAATATTCCGAGGATAAGAAAAATAATCCGCCAGATCTGTGCGGAATACGGAAGAAACCTTGCCACGGAATCAGGATTCAGAAAATGTCCTTTATCCCGTATCGACGGTACCCCGTGTGAAGAGAAATGCAAGGGCTGCGGTGTCTGCTACAGCTTTCCGACACCTCGCGATATTGTGGACTACCCCGACGGGCTTCTACCCTCCCGACCCGGCTTCCGCTTCGCTTACATACTCGATGCTGCAAAAAAGGTAGCCGCGGGAGAGATCGACCTCGGTGATATCCGCGAGCATGAGAGCTACGCCTACACCGTCGATACCTTGAAAAAAATCAAGGGTGTCGGTGACAAGGTCGCATCATGTGTTGCACTTTTCGGCTTTGCTAACCTCGAGGCATTCCCCATCGACGTCTGGATGAAGCGCGCTATCGATACCTATTTCGGCGGCGATCTCGACTACGTATCTCTCGGAAGATACGCAGGTGTGGCTCAGCAATACATCTTCCACTACATAAGAAATCTCGAAAATTAATCGACACGGGCAGGCACTAAGCCCCGAATGTAACACGAAATGTTACAAAAAAACGACCAAGGCAACCAATAAATGCTTGCGCCGCCCCGAGGAACGTGATACAATAAAGGCGTAAAGGGGGGAGAAGTTCAATATCCCCATGGCAAGGAGGTGCTTTTATGAGCTTTGGCAACAACGTTGTTTATTACAGAAAGAAACTAAAGATAACGCAAGAGGCGCTCGCTGACATGCTTTACGTATCAAGGCAGACAGTGTCGCGCTGGGAGACCGACTCGACCTTCCCCGACGTTGATATGCTTATACGTCTGTGTGAGCTTTTCGATACCGATATGGATACACTTGTAAGGGGAGATGCCGAGAGCATGGATAAATCTTCGGAAAGAGAAGAAAATACCGTACCCGAGCAAGAAGAAGTAATACCGACACCGGGATATGAAAGACACGAGGCGGAGACCTCGCGCTTTGCTATCTCTATCGCACTCGGTACCGTTCTGATAATTTTCGGTGTGGCTCTTCTTTTGTTCACAGGCTTGATATCGGAGTTGCTTGGAGTTACACTGCTTCTTCTCTTTATTACTGCGGCAGTCGCGATATACATAGTAAGCGGACTGCGCCACTCCGCGATGAAATCGGAATTTCCATCACACCCGGTATATCCAAAGGAAACGGTTGACTCTTTCTTAAAGAAAACTCCCTTCCTTTATGCAGGTGCGATAAGTCTTATACTCCTCGGCGTTATAGCAATGATACTCGCTTTATCGTTAGGTCCGAATACCGACGATCTCTACGGCTCGGTCGTGATGGGCATCTTCCTTACGATCGTCGCGCTCGCTGTGGGTGCGCTGATATACACGAGAATCAGACATTCGGGTTATACGGGTGAGGATGACGACGAAAACGAGAGGATGAACGACAAGGGTAAGCGCATCAACGAGGTGATAAGCTCGGCGATTATGTCGCTCGCTACGACACTCTTCCTTCTCGGCGGATTCCTCTATGGATTGTGGCATCCCGGTTGGATAGTTTTCCCCATCGGCGGCTGTATCTCAGGTATTGTGGCTTCTATCATTTCAGCAGTTTATCCTAAAGAAAAATAATAATTTTCCGCAATATCTACCGCCAAATAACGATATTTGACAATATATATTTACAATAAAACGCTATTTTAAAAAATTAAGAGGTTGGCTCTGACGGAGCCAACCTCTTTTGTTTATCATTATTACGGGAGCTGTGCCCCCTTGTCAGAGTGTGGTTTTACACACCTTGAAGAAGCTTATCTTGCAACCTCTTCGATGATGAACGCCTCGAGAGTATCACCCTCGCGGATATCGTTGAACTTCTCGATACCGACACCGCACTCGTATCCGTCATTGACTTCCTTGACGTCATCCTTGAATCTTCTGAGCGATGAGATTTTATCCTCAAAGATTACGATACCGTCACGGACTATACGGATAGAGGACTGACGGGTAATCTTTCCGTCCTGAACGTAGCATCCTGCAATGATACCGACGTTCGGAACCTTGATCGTCTGACGAACCTCGGCATGACCGAGAAGCACCTCGCGATAGGTGGGAGCAAGCATACCCTTCATTGCCGCCTCGACCTCATCGATTATCTCATAGATGATACGGTGAGTACGGATATCTACCTTATTACGCTCCGCGGAATCGAGAGCGTTCTTATCGGGACGTACGGAGAATCCGACGATAATAGCATCGGATGCCGCAGCGAGCATAACGTCACTCTCGGTGATGCCGCCGACCGCACTGTGAATAACGTTTACCTTTACTTCCTCGTTCGAGAGCTTGAGAAGCGAAGCCTTTACTGCCTCGGCAGAGCCCGCTACATCAGCTTTAACGATTATATTGAGAACCTTCGTACCCTCGGAGATACGGCTGAAGAGGTCGTCGAGGTTGACTCTTGCGTTAGCGGCAAGTATTTCCTGACGCATCTTTTCTCTTCTCTGCTCCGCGAGGTCACGTGCCATTCTCTCGTCCTCTACCGCGTTAAGCTCATCGCCCGCCTGGGGAACGTCGTCAAGACCGATTATCTCAACGGGAACGGAAGGACCTGCAACCTTGACCGTCTTACCCTTATCGTCTATCATTGCTCTTACTCTACCGGTAGAATTACCTACGATGACGTAGTCACCCTGATGAAGTGTACCGTTCTGGATAAGCACGGTCGCAACGGGACCGCGACCGCGATCGAGCTTCGACTCGATTACAAGACCGCGTGCGCGCTTTGCGGGGTTGGCCTTAAGCTCCTTGACCTCCGCTACGAGAAGCACGCTCTCGAGAAGGTCATCTATACCCATACCCGTGAGTGCGGAAACGGGAACTGTAATAACGTCACCGCCCCATGCCTCGGGAACGAGCTCGTACTGAGTAAGCTGATTAAGAACGTTGTCGGGATTAGCGTGCGGCTTATCCATCTTGTTGATAGCTACGATGATATCAATGCCTGCCGCCTTAGCGTGGTTGATAGCCTCAACGGTCTGGGGCATAACACCGTCATCTGCCGCTACTACGAGTATCGCGATATCGGTGGACTTAGCGCCGCGCATACGCATTGCGGTGAACGCCTCGTGTCCGGGAGTATCAAGGAAGGTGATATCCTTGCCGCTTGCCTTTACTCTGTAAGCACCGATCGCCTGAGTGATACCGCCGGCCTCGCCCTTGGTTACGTTAGTATGTCTGATAGCGTCAAGAATAGAGGTCTTACCGTGGTCAACGTGACCCATTACGCAAACAACAGGAGCACGCTCTACGAGATCCTCCTCGTTGTCCTCCGCCTCGGTAAAGAGCTTCTCCTCGATGGTAACTACTACTTCCTTCTTGACCTTAGCGCCGAACTCGTCAGCGATAAGCTCTGCGGTAGCGAAATCGATAACGTCATTAAGGCTCTTCATCTCGCCCATCATCATGAGCTTCTTGATTACCTCGGCCGAGGTCTTCTTAAGTCTTATTGCAAGCTCGGAAACAGTGATCTCATCGGGAACGGATATCTCGAGCTGCATCTTTCTTGCACGCTCTGCCTCCATGCGCTTGATGCGCTCCTGGTTGGCTCTCTCTCTGTCCTTCGCGCTCTTCTGGTTCTGACCGCGGTTATCCTGCTTCTTGATCTTGGTCTTTGACGTAGTGGGCTGACCACCTCTCGAGCCGCCGTTAGCGATAGCATAGTACTGATCGTTGAAGCGATCGTCGTACTTCGAAAGATCGACATCGGTGGTTCTCGTATCGATAACTCTCTTACCGGGTGCGGTAGTGGGAGCATCTGCACCGATATTTACGCCGCCCGTAACCTGACCGCGATCAACGGTAATGGTTCTGAGCTGCTGACGCTGAGCGGGAGTCTTCTTCTCCTCGCGCTTAGGCTGCTTCGGAGCCGTAACTGTCTCCTGAGCCTTCTGGCGTCTTTCGAGCTGCGCCTGCTGTGCCTGCTGAGCGGGACGCTCTGCCGATGCAACGCGAGCTGCCTCCTCTACCTCCTTCGGGCGTACTGCCTGAGGCTGAGGCTGCTGCTGAGCAGGTCTCTGTCCCACGGGACGCGTCGGCTGTCCCTGTCCTGCGGGGCGTCTGCCCTCAGCATTTCTGTTCATATTTTCACGGCGCTTTGCGAAGGGATCCTCTGAGGGTCTTGCGCCGTATCTCGAATTCTGCTGGCCGTAGGTTCTCTGTCCGCCCTGTGCGCCCTGTGCGCCCTGAGGACGTCTGTCCTCTCTGGGTCTCTCGGCTCTCTCGGGCTGACGGGGTCTGTCCTCACGCTTATCCGCGGGCTTCTCAGCCGCCTTCTGCTGAGGCTTGGGCTCTGCCTTCTGCTGAGGCTTGGGCTCTGCCTTTGCCGCAGGCTTAGGCTCTGCCTTTGCCATAGGCTTGGGCTCTTCCTTTGCCGCAGGCTTCTCCTCAGCTTTAGGCGCAGGAGCCGCCTTTGGCTCCTCCTTAACCTCGGTATTTTCCTCCGCCTTGGGCGCGGGCTTTTTCTTGGCCTGTGCCGCCTTTATTGTCACCTTACCCGAGGTATACGCCTCGAGATCATGGATCTGGTGGGTAGACGTCATGTGCTGCATGAATATCTCAAACTCGAGATCCGTGACCGATGCACCGGTATTTTTATCAATTTTAATTTCTTTAAATCCCTCGATAACATCCTTGGTTTTCATTCCGAAATCCTTGGACATCTCCGAGATCTTAGTTACTTTTGCCATGTAAGCCACCGTTCGACCTTATATTTCAGCCGAACTTCCTTTCGTCGAATTTAGGTTGACCCGATAATCTCCATCAGTGCCTTAGCGAAATTCTCATCGCATACTCCCACGCACGCGGGCGCGTAGGTCTTACCGAGCATTCTACCGAGCTCTCCTATTTCTATATCAGCGCTTATCAACCGAACGCCGTAGTACTCGCACTTTGTGCGGATCTTTTTCTTAGTTCCCTCGGATGCCATAGCCGATGCTACGACGAGCTTTATTCTGCCCTTTGCCATAGCGACGAACACCTGTTCGGTGCCTACCGTCAGCTTGCCTGCCCGCATTGCGAGCCCGAGCATACCGATAAACTTATCACACATCTCTGATCTCACCCTCGAGCCTGTCGTATACCTCCTCGGGTATCGCGCACTCAAGAGAAGCGGATATCCTTCCCGACTTCCTTGCGCGCTTGAGGCAGGCTGCGTTTCTGCAGAGGTAAGCACCTCTGCCTGACGCCTTGCCGACTAGGTCGAGCACGATCTCTCCTTCGGGCGTTCTGAGCACACGCATCAGAGTGTTTTTCGGAAAATGCTCGCCGCATCCGACACACCGCCTCTCGGGGATCCTTCTAACCTGTGCCATACGATGCCTCCGCTATCAGTCTGCCTTGATATCTATCTTGCAGCCTGTGAGACGTGCAACGAGCTTAGCGTTCTGTCCCTCTCTGCCGATTGCAAGAGAGAGCTGATCGGGAGCTACGGTAACGCGAGCGGTGCGCTCGTCCTCCATAACGACCGAGATTACCTTGGCGGGAGAAAGAGCCTCTGCGATATAATCCTCAATATAGTCGCTGTACTTGATGATGTCTACCTTCTCTCCACCGAGCTCATCGAGAATAGCACCGATACGCATACCGTTCTTACCGATGCACGAGCCTACTGCGTCAACGTTCTCGTCACGCGACTGAACCGCGATCTTGGTTCTGCTGCCCGCCTCGCGCGATACTCCCTTAATAAGAATCGTACCGTCCTGTATCTCGGGTATTTCAAGCTCGAATAGCCTTCTTACAAAGTTGGGATGAACTCTCGAAAGATTAACGATAGGTCCGCGGGTCTCACCCGAGTTGACCTCGGAAACGAACACCTTGATCCTGTCGCCGACATCATGGACCTCGCCGGGGATCTGCTCGGACTTGATAAGAGTCGCACGGCCTGTTCCCGTATCGAGAATGAGGTTTCCGTTCACCATATCTACCTTATCAACTACCGCAGTAATGATCTCCTCGCGCATCTGCTCGTAAGCACGGGTCTGCATCTCGCGCTCCGCTGTGCGGATAGCCTGAATGATCATCTGCTTACCGGGCTGAACCGACAGGCGGCGGAAGGTCTTGGTCTTTAGCTCGGTCTCAACGAAGCCGCCGAGCTTGTTTCTGCGGCTGAGCGCCTTTGCATCCGAGAGCGAGATTTCACACTTCGGATCGACAACCTCACCGTCGGGAACGACAAGACGCTGCTGGAATACCTTCATATCGCACTTAACCGGATCGAGATGCACGCGGATAAGAGCGGTGGCACCCACTTCCTTTTTGCAGGCGTTTGCGAGAGCCTCCTCGATCTTCGCGAGCATATACTCCTTTGATATTCCGTTCTCCTTCTCGAGCAAGTCGAGAGCATTGAAGAGTTCTGCGTTCATTTTTTCCTTTGTACCGTAACCCTTGGCGCATACTCGCGCCTTTGGTTTCCTTTCTTATATCTCAATTTAATTATAATCTCTTTTCAACCGAATATTACGAGAGGTACTACTCCTCGACGTAAACCGTGGCGAGCTTCGATATCTCAGCCTTGGTAAGCGATACGGCATTATCGCCCTCGGTTATGGTTATCACACCGTCCTCGTATGCTGAAAGGATGCCGATTATGCTCTTTTTGCCATCCTTAGCCGCGAACAGCTTCGCCTCGACGGGCATACCGATAGAGGCGGTGATGTGATCGTCTGTTCTGAGCTCGCGCTCGATTCCGGGCGATGACACCTCAAGGTAATAGAATCCCTCGATAGGATCACACTCGTCGAGTATGGGATCTATCGCACGATGCACGCGCTCGCAGTCGTCGATGGTAATACCGCGCTCATTGTCTATAGTGATCTCGAGGTGGTAGTCTGCACCGATTTTTGAATAGGTAATATCCCATATGTCATAACCCAGCTCGGTTACCGTTGGTAGTATCGCCTCTCTGACTGTATCCCTGACGCTTTTCTTCATTTGACGCTCCTTTAAAACAGACTTTGATCTTCTCACAAAAGAGAGAGTGACCTCTCAGCCACTCTCTCCTTCTATCATGTTTACGATACTATTATAACATATATTTTATAAAAATCAATACTTTATTAAGATTTTCATAAAATATTTTACCCGAACGCTTAATTGTCGTTAGGGGAGTCGCCGAGCTTGTATCTGCGGCGCCTATATTTCGGGAGTCCCATTTCAAGCGAGATCTCATTCATAATGTCCTCTATCTCGTATACGGTCTCATCCCTGAGGCTCTCAAGGCGCTCTATGGCACGCCGGCGCTCTACGTCGGTCATATCCGACACCTTTTTCGTGAAAAGCTCTGCATCGCTGCTGATCGCCATAACAAACTCCTTTTGCCAGAATCGGCATAAAATCAATCGTTTTTTAGTCTTTACGGGTAAAGAAAGAGGCACCCGTGTTAAATTTCCTCTGTATTCCGCCGCGGATATGCCGCGGCGGATACCTTAGGTCTTAGGGTAAGAGCTGTCCAAGGAACGGGAAGAATGAAAGCACTATATTAAGTACTGCCTGCCACTTCCAGATAAGCACGCCTGCCGCAGCACCGATAACCAGGATAAGCATAAGAGCGAGGACGAACCTACCGTTCTTTATTCTTCTTTCTTTTGCCTCGGAGAGTGCTCTCTTTCCGATCTTGCGGATCGTGGACTTATTCTTCTTGAACGTCTTCTTACTCTTCTCGAGAGTCGTGAGCGCATCCTTACGGGCACGTCCCGAGGGTCTCTCGTTAGCAAGAATGTATCTGCTTCTTGCAATAGCTCCCGCCAGCTCTACCTGCTCATCCATGAGCTCATAAAGCTTCTCACGGTACTTATTGCTAACTTTTGTTATGGAAATCTTGCGTGCAAGCTTGCTTTGAGTTCTGTGCTCCTTGTCACGCGCGATTCTTTCCGCCTTATCTCTTTCAGCAGCGTTACCATTTCTCGCGCTTCCGAGATAGAGCTCGGTCAGACGCTCGTTGATCTCATCTCTCTTAACGAGAAGGTTGATAAGCTTCTCACGAAGCTCGCCGAGCAACGCCATATCCATGGCTCCACCGAATCTTACGGTCGAAAGGTCGGTCATCACGAAGGAGTAGTACCTTCTGTTATCCGCTTTCTCAAGGCTTACCGCGCGAGGTGCGCGCTTACGCGCGATCTTGAGGTCACGCTTGTTGTCACGCAGCTCAAGATTTTCCTCCCATGTACGCTTGGAGAACTCCTTCGATGTCGTGCGACATTCGGTTTCGAGCGAGGATACAATGTATGCCATCTTCGCCTTCATATACGCGATATCACGCATCTGATGTGCTCTCGAAAGCTTCTCGAGTGTCTTCTTATCATAGATAAGAGCCTCGAGCACGGGACCTTCGATAGGCTTGCCCCAACGTCTTTCATGGCGCGCCTTTCTGTTTTCGATACGGCGCTCATCTCTGATGAGAAGCTCCATCTCGCGTGCCTTTGTGCGTCTTTCCTCGGCTCTTGCCTCGCGCACGTTCTGCCCGTTGATAAGCTCGTATATACGCTGTGCCTCGCTGTCGATTCTACCTCTTTCACCGTCGGTAGTCTCTATCTCGAGTATAGCAAGCTCGCGTGCGAGCTCCTCGTCTATCACGGGATCGTCAAAGACAGCTCTTTCGAGAGCCTCCGCCGCCTCGAGTTCACGCGCGTTTCTAGCCTTGATTGCCGCATCACGGCCCCTCGAATACTCACCGAATGCTACCGCATCGTTCTCGAGTGCCTCCTCGGCTATCTCCTCCTCACCGTCGAGGTTCATCTTGACGGGCTCTTCCTTCTCCTCATCGGGTGCGGTGTAAGGAAGATCGATCTTTTCCTCGTCAGTAATCGCGGGATCTGCCTTAATGGCATCGTCTCTCTCTCGAGAGTATTTAGCGAACTCAAGTGCGCTCTCGCCCTCTACCTTCCTAATATAAGCCGCCTCGCCGGATACCTTAACCGATACCGCACTGCTTGCTGCTTCTTCATTAATAGTATAAGGAAGAGAAATCTCATCAGCTGCACAAGACGTTCCGCTCTTGAGAGCACGGTCTCTCGACTCGAAGTATTCTCTGAACTTTACAGCATCCTCGCCGTCCAGCTTTTCCTCGTATGCCTTTTCGACAGCACTTACGCGCACGGTCGTACGTCTCGGCTCATCAGTGACGGATACGGTATACGGTGTCTTGGGATCCTCCTCGGGAGTAGCGGCACCGGATCCCGCTATAGCACCGTCTCTTTCACGCGAGTACTTATCAAATGCAAGTGCATCGCGTACCTCGTCGCGCTTCGATCCCGTAGCTTTCTTAGGAGATGTCGTCTTGGGAGTCGGGAGCTCATCCTCTACGATACTGATAGGCTCGGCAACCACCTCAGCCTCTCTGGTATTTTCGGACACCTGTACCCTTATCGCCTTATCTCTTTCGCGAGAGAATCTCTCGAAGGCGATAGCATCAGCTCTCTCCTCCTTAGGAGTCACACTGCTCTTGGCAGTATGTGTTACGGGAGCTGCCGTGTCGTCAAAGCTCTCCTTTACAACGTAACGGAGCTCGGGCTCGACCGCGGATTCCTCGGCTCTGCGCCTTATCTCCTCGTCACGCCTCTTAGAATAGTCGCTGAATGCGATGGCATCGTTTTCGATGATCTCCTCGACCATATCATCGACACCGGGTACATTGTTGATATCGTATTCGGGTGCTGCAGCCTCTTCTCCGATATCGTGTATACCTATAAGGCGTACGTCATCGGACTTTTTGGATGCTTCAGGCTTCTTACCCTTTTCCGTTACGGGAGTGCGTACGGGCTCAGCAACAGGCTCGGTAATTTCATAGCTTGCCGAAGCGGCAGCATTTTCCTCCTGAAGCTTAACCTGTATATCTCTTTCGCGGTTGTACTTCTCAAATTCAAGTGCAGCCTTAAGTCTTTCACGCCTTGCGGCCTTCGGATCAACACTCTCGCTCACGCGGACGGGATCAATAACCTCGTCGATGGTGTGAGAAACGCTATCCATGAAGGGTTCTTTATTTGCTTCAGCACTTGCCGCAGCCTCTGCTGCCCTCGTTTCAAGCACCTTGTCGCGCTCGGTGTTGTATCTTTCAAATGCAAGCGCATCAAGAAGTCTGTCACGCTTGGTGACCTCGCTCTTAGGCTTGGTTACCGTTGCCTTAGTAGGTGTAGGCTCAACTACCTCGTTAACACCGTGAGGTACGGTGTCCGTGAACGGCTCTGTCGGAGCCGCTGCCGCTGCATCCACAGCCTGTGCCGCCATTGTTTCAAGAACCTTGTCGCGCTCGGTGTTGTATCTTTCAAATGCAAGTGCATCAAGAAGTCTGTCACGCTTAGTGACCTCGCTCTTAGGCTTGGTTACAGTTGCCGCCGTGGGTGTAGGCTCGACTACCTCGTTAACACCGTGAGGTACAGTGTCCGTGAACGGCTCTGTCGGAGCCGCTGCCGCTGCATCCACAGCCTGTGCCGCCATTGTTTCAAGAACCTTGTCGCGCTCGGTGTTGTATCTTTCAAATGCAAGTGCATCACGGATCTCGTCACGCTTGGTGACCTCGCTCTTAGGCTTGGTTACCGTTGCCTTAGTGGGCGTAGGCTCAACTACCTCGTTTACTGTATGAGGCTCGCTGTCCATGAACGGCTCTTTTGGAGCCGCCTCTGCTGCATCCACAGCCTGTGCCGCCCTTGTTTCAAGAACCTTGTCGCGCTCGGAGTTGTATCTCTCGAATGCAAGTGCATCCGCTACCTTATCGCGCTTGGTGACCTCGCTCTTAGGCTTGGTTACCGTTGCCTTAGTAGGTGTAGGCTCGACTACCTCGTTGACACCGTGAGGAGTACTGTCCATATACGGCTCAGTCACACCTCTTGCCGCCGCATCAGCAACCTGTGCGGCTCTGGTCTCAAGTACCTTATCACGCTCGGTGTTGTAACGCTGGAACTCGAGTGCGTCCTTGACCTCGTCGCGCTTCGTGACCTCGCTCTTAGGCTTGGTTACGGTGGTCGCGGTGGGAGTAGGCTCGACTACCTCGTTAACACCGTGAGGTACACTGTCCGTGAAAGGCTCTGCCGGAGCCGCTGCCGCTGCATCCGCAGCCTGTGCCGCCCTTGTTTCAAGAACCTTGTCGCGCTCGGTGTTGTATCTCTCGAATGCAAGTGCATCGCGGAGCTCGTCACGATCAGAGCTCTTTTTCTTCGGCTTGGCCTCCGGCTTAGCATCATCCGCAATGCTGAAGAACACAGACACAACGCGGTCGGTATAAGCTACCGAGAGTGCGTGCTCACCGACACTTAACATATTAAGGTATATGGGCTTGATGGTGATTATAGTGCTACCGCTTCTCGCCTCATAATACTTTTTATTGACTCTCTTTCCGTCAAGACTGAGTCCGCGGAATTTCTCAAACGGAGCATCGATCCTGAATTCGAGAGCCTTACCGCTACCCTTACTCCACTCACCGGGGTTAGCCTCGTAAGGAGAAGTATACTCATCTGCATGAGTCTCCCCCTCCTTGGCCTTGATAGCGCGGATCTCTCGGTCTCTATCCTCGGAGAACTGCTTGAATGCTAAAGCATCGGCTTCGATCGCGTCAGCAATAAGCTCCTTCTCACCGTCAATCTCGGCAGGAACTACTATGCGTACCTTTTCCTCGGGAACGCGATAAGGAAGATCTATCTTATCCTCGTCGCTCGGCTCGGTGGATCTATACTCCTTGTCTCTCTCGCGGTAATACTTTTCAAAGGCAACGGCCTCATCACCCTCGAAATCAGCGAGAGCGCGGCTATCAACGTCGCCGCTATTTACGGAAATACTTGCATCCGTACTATCGGCAGCACCATAAGGTATGAATGCCTCGGTCTCGGGAATTCTACCCTCAGCCTTGATGCGTGCATCTCTTGTGCGGGACTCCTTAGCGAATGTTACCGCATCCTCGCCAGCCATAGCCTCGTCGTAAAGCTTTTCCGCCTTGGACTTGGTCGCGGTAGGCTTAGCCTCGGTTACTTCCTCGGCTCCGTAAGGCATGCTTGCCTCGGTCTCGGAAATTCTGTCCTCAGCCTTGATGCGTGCATCTCTTGTGCGGGACTCCTTAGCAAATGCTACCGCATCCTCGCCAACCATAGCCTCATCGTAAAGCTTTTCCGCCTTGGACCTGGTCGCAGTAGGCTTAGCCTCGGTTACTTCCTCGGCTCCGTAAGGCATGCTTGCCTCGGTCTCGGGAATTCTGCCCTCAGCCTTGATGCGTGCATCTCTCGTGCGGGACTCCTTAGCGAATGCTACCGCATCCTCGCCAACCATAGCCTCGTCGTAAAGCTTTTCCGCCTTAGACCTGGTCGCAGTAGGCTTAGCCTCGGTTACTTCCTCGGCTCCGTAAGGCATGCTTGCCTCGGTCTCGGGAATTCTGCCCTCAGCCTTGATGCGTGCATCTCTTTCGCGCGAATACTTCGCGAACTCGGTAGCCTCGAAGCCTTCCTCGAATACAACAAACTTTTCCTCTGCGGAGCTGATTCTTGACTTCGGCTTCGTCTCTTCAACATCGGTTGCAGAATAAGGTACGGCAACCTCTTCCTTAGCCTCAGAAGCAAGCACGGATATTTCACCGTCTCTTGCGCGGGAATACTCCTCAAAACGAAGCGCATCCTTGACTTCATCGCGCTTGGATACGCGCGTTCCCTCTGCCTTTACGGTTACGGGTTCTATATCAGAAGTGTCCGCCTCATAAGGCTTGCGGATCTTCTCAGCTTCCCTTGCGAGAGCATCTATTCTGATCGTCTCGTCTCTCTTGCGAGAGTACTCGGCAAACGCGAGTGTTTCCTCTTCAATAGCTTCAGCTATAAGATCGGACTCACCCGGAATGACAACATTTGTTTGCTTATCGACCGTTTCCGCAGCTACAACATACGGAATATCGATCTTTTCTTCTTTTATTATAGTGACAGAATCAGGCTCAACTACCTCGTTTACTGTATGAGGTACGCTGTCCATGAACGGCTCTTTTGGAGCTGCCTCTCTTGCATCCAGAGCCTGTGCCGCTCTTGTTTCAAGAACCTTATCACGCTCGGTGTTGTAACGCTGGAACTCAAGTGCGTCCTTGACCTCATCGCGCTTCGTTACCTCGCTCTTAGGCTTGGTTACGGTTGCCGCCGTGGGCGTAGGCTCAACTACCTCGTTTACTGTATGAGGTGCGCTATCCATGAACGGCTCTTTTGGAGCCGCCTCTGCTGCATCCACAGCCTGTGCCGCCCTTGTTTCGAGAACCTTATCACGCTCGGTGTTGTAACGCTGGAACTCAAGTGCGTCCTTGACCTCATCGCGCTTGGTGACCTCGCTCTTAGGCTTAGTTACCGTTGCCGCCGTGGGCGTAGGCTCAACTACCTCGTTTACTGTATGAGGCTCGCTGTCCATGAACGGCTCTTTGGGAGCTGCCTCTGCTGCATCCACAGCCTGTGCCGCCCTTGTTTCAAGAACCTTGTCGCGCTCGGTGTTGTATCTCTCGAATGCAAGTGCATCACGGATCTCATCGCGCTTGGTCGGTCGGTCATTTTCGGAAGCCGACGCGTCCTCAATGCTGAAGGAAAGCACAACAGTTCTGTCCGTATAAAGAACGGAGATGGAGTGTGCACCCGTAGCAAGAGTCGCAAGATAAACTGCTTTAAGCGAAATAATTGTGCTTCCGCTTCTAGCCTCGTAATATTTCTTGCTTACTCTCTTTCCATCAAGAGTAAGGCCGCGGAATTTCTCGTAAGGTGCATCGATCCTGAACTCGAGCGAATCTCCGCTTCCCTTTGTCCATGTCGTAGCGCCCGGGAGATTTCCCTCTACTTCGGCATCTCTCGGTCTCTTATTCAAACTAGAGAGCTCTCTATCCCTCTGTCTCGAATATCTCTCAAATGACAGTGCAGCTTCTTCGGCATCACGGTCGGTAAGCTTTTCGGTAGGCGTAGCAATTACAGAAGGCTCTTCTTCGCCGTCCTCACTCAGTTTGTAAGGAAGAACAATTCCAGGTTCGGGCTCGTTCGCCTCTTTTCTGAGTGCTACATCTCTCTCGCGAGAGTATTCGGTAAATCTTGTGGCATCCTCCTCGATAATATCCTCGATGAGCTCTTTCTCACCGTCAATAAACTCAGGAACTCGCTCGGGCTCAACCTCCTCGGGAACCTTATAGAGAAGATCTATCTTATCTTCACTAACCGTTCCCTCTCGAATTGCCCTTTCGCGCTCTGTGCTGTATTTCTCGAATGATACCGCATCCTCGCCTACAACAGACTCATCATATGCCTTTTCAGCCTTAGTCTTAACGGACTCGGGCTTGGTCTCCGAAATCTGCTCGGTGGTATAGGTCGTAGTGATCTCTGCCTCGGGGATCTTACCCTCAGCCTTGATGCGTGCATCTCTTTCGCGAGTTTCCTTAGCGAATGCTACTGCATCCTCGCCAACTACGGACTCATCATATGCCTTTTCAGCATTAGTCTTGATAGTCTCGGGCTTTGTCTCGGAAATCTGCTCGGCGGTATAGGTCGTAGTGATCTCTGCCTCGGGGATCTTATCCTCAGCCTTGATGCGTGCATCTCTTGTGCGGGACTCCTTAGCAAATGCTACCGCATTCTCACCAACGACAGACTCATCATAAGCCTTCTCAGCCTTGGTCTTTACGGACTCGGGCTTGGTCTCCGAAATCTGCTCGGTGGTATAGGTCGTAGTGATCTCTGCCTCGGGGATCTTACCCTCAGCCTTGATGCGTGCATCTCTTGTGCGGGACTCCTTAGCAAATGCTACCGCATTCTCACCAACGACAGACTCATCATATGCCTTTTCAGCCTTAGTCTTGATAGTCTCGGGCTTAGTCTCGGTAATCTGCTCGGCGGTGTAGGTTGTAGCAATCTCTGCCTCGGGGATCTTTGCCTCTTCGGCAATTCTTGCATCGCGCTCACGAGAGGTCTTAAGGAAGGCTATTGCATCATCCTCAATAGCATCTGCCTCTATTTCCTCATCGTCGCGGGTGCGCTTATATTCGGTCTTTGTCTCGACTTCTTCGGGTACGTTATACGAGAGATCCGGCTCCACTTCGGGTGCTTCGCCCTCGCGGATAGCCTTATCTCTTTCCTCACTGTACTGCTCGAATGCTACCGCATCCTCGCCAACCGCGGACTCATCATAAGCCTTCTCAGCCTTGGTCTTTACGGACTCGGGCTCTGCGAGCTGATCGGCAGTGTAAGGGATGGTGATCGTATCCTCGGGTATCTTACCCTCGGACTTGATTTCTTCATCTCTTCTACGCGAGTATCTTTCAAACTTGATCGCTTCATCTCCCTCGAGATGCTTATCAAGCATGCGCTCCTCGACGGTAGGTGCAAGAGAATTCGCAGGCTTCTTGATATTATCCGTCTTTCCGACATTCTCGACATTCTCGGGAGCATCATCTATCTTGTCCGCGATGGTCTTCAGCACCTCAAGAGGATTTGCGATATAGAACTTAATATCTATCTCACGGTCAATGAAAATGACTGTAAGCGTGTGTGTACCGTGGGCGAGCGTTTTAAGGAAGAGGATGCTGAGAGTAATGATCGTGCTTCCCGCGCTTGCCCTATAATATTTGCTGTTAACCGGCTTTCCGTCTACCTTTATGCCCTTGAACTTCTCGAAGGGCGCATCAACACCGACGGTGAGAGGCTCCTTACTCTCCTGCTTCCATGCATTCTTACCGAATTCGAAGCCGCCCATCGGAGCATATTTATCTTCTTTTTCCGAAGCGGAATATCCGGCGTTATATCCATCTATGTAAGCCTCTTCAGATGTCAGACCGTCATACTGAGAACGGTCTCTGAACTGCTCGTTTTCACGGAAGAACTTATCGCGATCTCTGCTGTACTCAAGGAATGCAATCGCGGCATCCTCTTCACCATTAGCACCGCTCATACGAGTAGGCGTGTGATAATCGGCTACGTCGGGACCTTCGATATGCTCATAGAACCTCTTGTCCTCATCCGCAACGCGGCGAGCAAATTTATCCTCGGGTATCGGCTCTGCAACCGTCGGCTGTTCTTCTGCTGCCGGCTGCTCCTCCTCGACGGTCTCTGTGCTCTCGGCAATAAGTGCATCTCTGTCCTTGCTGTATTTAGCAAACGCAACGGCATCCTCACCGATAGCATCCTCGCTTACGAAATCATCGTCCTCAAGCTCCCAAAGCTTCTTATTTCTCTCGCGAGAATAGCGGGCGAACTCCTCAGCACTCTTGATTATGTCCTGCTCGGTAGGCTCCTCACCGTACTCGTAGTGATAGGTGTCATCCTCAAGATTTTCACTGACAGCTTTATCTCTTTCGCGAGAATATTCGACAAAGCGCTCAACGTCCGTCTCTATCTCCTTGTTATCGGGAGATAATACAGGCGGCTCTGCCTCTCCATCTTCCGGAGCAGTGGGTCTTTTAAGTATGTCAACAGAATCAGGATCGTCGAGAACAACGTATACGTGCTGATCGCGCTCTGTGTAGATATCACTGTCGCGCTCTCGCGAGTAATCCTCAAAGCTGAGGGCATCGGATTCTATCTCACTGCTTGTAGGATCCTTCTTTACCTCTACGATATCCGACTCATTCTCGACCTCGGCGAAATCATACTCTACTTCGGCTGTATCCTCAGCGGTAGCAACACGTTCATCGGAACCGATATCGTAAATGACTTCAGTCTCGTCATTCTTTTGGGAAAGCTCACGGCTTCTTCTGGAGTACTCAGCAAATTCAAGCGCATCCTTCTCAAGATTGCTCTTGGTGGGTCTTCTAAGCTCTTCGGGTGCAGTTTCCTCACCGTCCGTGACGTAGACTACCTCTTCATCCTCACTTCTTTGCTCAGACTCCTCGCTATCGACAACGTATTCTACGTCACCGTCCCTGCCAGACTCCGACTCATCCTCATCAAACTCGAATACAACCTCGCCGCGATCGATTGCTCTGTCTCTCTTCTTAGAGAACTCGGCAAATTCAAGCGCGTCCTTCTCAAGCTCGCTCGAAGTGGGTCTTCTCGACTCCTCGGGCTCGGACTTGTCTTCATCTGTTTCGTAGTCTACGTTATCCGCATCGGATCCCTTTGCCTCGTCCTCGTCGGTTACGTAATCTACTTCCTCGTCATCGCTCTCTGAGGATTCCTCATCCTTGCCGAAGACATAGACGATCTCCCCGTCGGG
>JAFVZL010000050.1 GCA_017508195.1 Clostridia bacterium
CCTAAAACACTTTTGCGGAATCTGGCATTGATCAATGCCAGACCCCGCAAATGCTTAAATTATATTTCTGCTCAGGATTCTTGGAACTTGGAATTGCAAAATCTTTCTTAAAAGTGTTGCACTTCTATTGACAATTCACTCCCTCAATATTAAATTTATTCAAAATTGCCTTGAATTTATCTTGTGCCGAAAGGCAGGTGTCGATAAGAAATCCGTGCTCGGTATCCCACTCTTTTAGTCCTCTGTAATAAAAAAGCTTATGCTCCTCGTCTATTATGAAAGGAACAATATTATACTTTAAGCATTCACCAAACATAATAAGTCTGCCAACCCTTCCGTTTCCGTCTTGGAAAGGGTGTATGCGCTCAAATGCTACGTGAAAGGATACTATATCCTCAAACGTTTTTTCGCCTTTTCCATTGTATGCGCTTATAAGAGCAAACATTTCCTTTGCTACGTTTTGCGGCTCGGCGGTATCAATTCCGCCGACCTCATTAGGTAGCTTTTTGTATTCGCCTACTTTGAACCAATCAAGGCGGCTGTCACTCGTTCCGCTTTTTAAGAGAAAATGCAGCTGTTTGATATATTTTTCCGAAAGCGAAAGATGAGCGTTATCTATCATATAGTCAATGCATCTGAAATGGTTTGACGTTTCAATAATATCGTCAACGTTGACCGCTTTTTCGGAAAGACCTATCGTGTTGGTTTCAAAAATATAGCGCGTTTCGTCGTGAGTCAGGCGAGAGCCTTCGATGTGGTTAGAATTATAGGTTAAGTCAATCTGCACCCTGTGATAAATACCACCGGATAGACGAGCCGACTTTTCCTCGCGCAAAATGTCAAGCAGTGTGCGCTTCTTGTCCGAGCGCACAGAACTTTTAGGCTTCTGTGCAACATCGGGAATTATCCAAGTCTTACCTGAAAGCTGCGCACCCGCAACTCGCCCCTCGGCGCAATAATTCCTGACACTCCTCTCGGAAATCCCCCATTTTAAAGCCGCCTCAGCTACCGAAATATATCTCATAATTATCACCTCAAATACTATTATCGGTAATATTATACCACATTATCGGCAAAATATCAAGTGTTTTTATGATTTTTTCGAGAATCTATTTTGCCGATAGCTGGAAAAATTGAGAGGGTCGCCCGAAGACTTCCCTCTCGTTTTGTTTATTCGCCGTATTATAAATCTGAGTAGATTTCAAACAAGCCTTCAAGATAATTTTTCTACACCGCACTTCTCTTTGAGGATCTCTTCGATTTTCTCCCTCGGCCAGTTCGGAAAGTTACGAGCGTAGTAATTGTAGAGGGTGTCATACACCTCGCTTGTCGGGTACTTATCAAAAAGATCACCGAAAAAGTTTTCAACCTCCAGCCTGTTTCGGGAGAGAAACTCAAGCGCTTCGTCTTTATCCTTTAGAAATTCCTCGCGGAAAATTTCCACAATCTCTTCGTGTAGCGGTTCTATCAGTTTGTATTCCTCGGGTGTTCCCGAGTACGGCGGGGAGACAAGCTTTGCTACCTCTCTATGCCACCTCTTATACGCAAGCTCAAGCCTTGTTTTTTCCATATTCATATTTCATGCCTCATTCTCTAAAATCCAATCAAGCAGCTCCTCATATTTCATCTCCCCGGCCGCAACCGCGAGACCGACACGGGCAACCTCTGCATTAGTAGGGCGGAGCTTGATACCGTTAGTTTCAAGGAACGTAAGAAGAACGTACATTCCGATTCTCTTGTTTCCATCCACGAAAGCGTGATTTGAAATCAAGGAAAAGCCGATACGTGCTCCTTTTTCCTGTTTGGTAGGATATAATTCCTTTCCGTCAAAGGTAGCAAACGCTGATTCAAGCGCGCTGTTAAGCAAAGCAATATCGCGCACGTTCGGGTCACCGCCTGTTTCTTCGGTAATAAGTCTATGCAATAAAAGCACTTTTTCTTGGCTAAATTTGATCATTATTCATCCCCGCTTTCATTTTTCCATTTTCAACTTTCAATTTATTTAGCCAATTCCTCAAAGGCAGGGCGGTAAAGCCTCAGAATTCGCGCGGCAACAAAGTCGATCTTTTCATCGTCCGTCATTTCAATAGTGGTATCATGCTCAATATCCACCAGCTTGTATTTCGGTTTGTTGTTCTTGAATATATATAGCTCACCGTGCTTCTCCACCATTCTCGCCACGCGCGAAAAATTCTGATTTGCCTCAGAAATTGAAACAATCTGATTAGTATTCAAATTCATAATACATACCTCCTGTTAAGATTACAATATTATTATACACATATTTTAGGATATTGTCAACCTAAAACAGAGAATCTCCTGTGTTTTGTATATTCATGAAAAATATGCTGAGTGCGAGTGTGAGCACTCGCAATGAATTGCCTGCGGCATGATTTGAAGCAAAGCTTCATGAATTGTCCTTCGGACATGAATTGCGCAAAGCGCATTAAGGATATAGGCAATTCAATTCATGGAGCGCGGAGCGCGAGAAATCATGATGAGGAGCATCAATTCATGACACAGAGTGTCAAATCATTTCTCTTGCGGTGCAAAATCAGGCGCAGCCGTAGGCGGCGTAGGGAAAATGGATAGTTAAATAAAGTTTGAAAAACGAAAAGTAATATCTCACACGGGGTGGGATATTGCCTTTAAATTATTGGAAGCCCGATTTTAAAAGGAAGCGAAAAGAAATAGCAGTTTGACATAAACCCATTTATATGCTATAATGGCTACATATAGTAATATTTCTCGGCTAAAGCCGAGCACCAAAATGCCAAAGGAGCAATATTATGAAAAAAACTTTGCGCTCGTCGATCCTGCTCGTTGCACTCGCACTGCTTGCAGTGCTTGCGCTGAGCTCCTGCCATCTCATTATGCCCGATGACCATACGCATGAATTCACGGAAAGAAACGAGGGCCTCGAGCATCTGAAGTCTGAGGCCGATTGCGATAGCGGAGCCGAGTACTACTACTCCTGCTGGTGCGGAAAGAATGGTGAAGAAAGCTTCACCGTTGGTTTCCCCGTCCATGCTTCAGGCGCACCCGTGCGCGAGAACGAGGTCACCGCCGAGAACTGCGGCTCTCGCTCAAGCTACGACGAGGTAACATACTGCACGATATGCGGCGCGGAGTTAGACAGAAGCGAGAAAGAAGGTCCGGCGGGTGATCATATTCCGGGTGAGCCCGTAATAGAGTCTGACGAAAGAGTCGACTGCCTGCTTAACGGAACCTATGATACCGTTATTTACTGCGAAATCTGCGGTGACGAGCTTTCACGCACCGAAAGCGTCGCGAAAGGTGAACACTCTCCTTCCCTGCCCGTAATTGAAAACAAGGTCGAGAGCGACTGTAAAACTGTCGGATCATACGAGAGCGTTGTTTACTGCTCGGTCTGCGACGAAGAGCTCAGCCGTGAGCTCATCACCGAGGGCCTCGGCACCCATAAAGAAGCCGCGGCAGTTAAGGAAAACATTGAGGATGGTGACTGCAAAACCGTCGGCTCATACGAAAGCGTTGTTTACTGCTCCGTATGCGGTGAGGAGATGAGCCGTACTACCGTGAATACGGGAATCGGTGCTCATAAAGAATCCGATGCAGTTATCGAAAACGAAAAGGAAGGCGACTGCAAAACTCCCGGCTCATACGACAGTGTTGTTTACTGCTCCGTGTGCGGTGAGGAAATAAGCCGTACCGCAATAACAACGGCGCTCGGCGGACATACGAGATCCGAGGCTATAACAGAAAACGAAAAGGCGGGCGACTGCAAAACTCTCGGCTCGTACGACAGTGTTGTTTACTGCTCCGTGTGCGGTGAGGAAATAAGCCGTACCACGACAACGACGGTGCTTGGTGGGCATAAGGAATCCGAGGCCGTTAAGGAAAACGTAATCAAAGGCGACTGTAAGACAAGCGGATCTTACGACAGTGTCGTTCGCTGCTCCGTATGCGGTGAGGAGCTATCAAGGAAAAATGTTGATACGGGTCTTGGAGATCATATCTGGTCGGGTGACGAGTGCTCGCTCTGCAACGTCAACTACTTCACGGAAATGCTCGTATTTGAGCGCGAGTCAAACGGTCTCGGATATACCGTAGCAGGAATCGGGGACTGTGACAGAGACTACGTAATAATCCCGGACACCTATAACGATCTGCCCGTCACTTGCATAGGCGCTGCCGCATTCAAGGGCTGCGATAAGCTTGTGCGCATCACCATTCCAAATACCGTTATTTATATAATGGATAATGCGTTTGAGAAATGCTCCGCACTCGAAGCTGTGATACTCCCCGACGGTGTAGAGGAAGTCAGGAATTTTGCATTTAATGGCTGTACCTCGCTTCGCACCATTACTCTTGGCAGCGATCTTCGCTATATCGGTAATTCGGCGTTCACGAACTGTGTCAAGCTCGTCGAAGTGGTCAACAACTCATCCCTCGACGTCGAGTCGCAGAAAAACATATTCGGATCGGTATCCTATTACGCCTTAGAGGTCCATACCGGAGTGAGCAAGATCGTTTCAGACGGAGACTACCTCTTCTACACCTGTGACGGTACAAATTATCTCATCGGCTACACCGGCAATGCCGCAAGCCTCACTCTCCCGTCGAGCTATAAAGGAGAAGGCTATGCCGTGTACGACAATGCGCTCTGCGAGCTTGCGCATATCGAGAGTGTGGTTGTACCGAACGGTGTTACAGGCATAGGAATGTATGCATTCGGCGGATGTAAGGCTCTCGAGAGCATCACCGTATCCGACAGCGTCGGATATATCGGTGCATACGCGTTCTCGGAGTGTACCGCACTTATGGACGTCGTGATAGGTAACGGCGTCACCGAGATAGGAGATTATGCCTTCAGCGGCTGCATATCCCTGCGGAGCATATCTCTGCCTTTCGCAGGAAAGACTCCGTCGTCTGCCGGATACGAGGGACATTTCGGATATATATTCGGATACACCAAGTCGACAACGGCACCCGAAAAGTATCACCTGTATCATAACTCTGCATTCTACACCTTCAAAATACCCGCCACTCTTAATTCGGTCACCGTCACCGGCGCGTACGCTATTCAGTCAGGTTCATTCGAGAATTGCGATACTATCGAAACTCTTATTTTGGGAAATAACGTCACAGGCATAGGTGATGGTGCGTTCGGCGGATGTAAGGCACTGAAGAGCGTAACGATAGGCACGGGTGTCACATATATCGGTGAAGCTTCGTTCTCATACAATACGAGTATCGAGAGTCTTGTCTTAAGCGAAGGTCTTGAGGTGATCGGAAAACGCGCATTCAGCAACTGTACCGCTCTTACATCCGTGATCATCCCCGACAGTACCGTAACCATCGGGGACTCAGCGTTCGCTAACTGCGTAAACCTCGCGAGTGTCACCGTAGGAAGCAAGGTAGCAACCATAGAAAGCGCGGCGTTCTACGGCTGTGTAAGGCTTGCAGAGGTCATCAACCGCTCCGAGCTTACGGTCTACGTTATGTCCGGCGATCACGGCTCGCTTGCGCTCCACGCGATTGCCGTTCACAACGGTGAAAGCCGCGTAGGTATCGAGGGTGACTTCATATTCTATACAGATGAAAGCAAACGAGTTCTCATCGGATATATCGGAGATGAGAGCGAGATAACTCTCCCCGAGACCTATAATTACGCGATCGGTGCATATGCGTTCTATGAGAGAACCGATATCACCTCGATAACCGTGCCGGGATGCATTAACGGAATCGGTGAACGCGCATTCACAGGATGCACGGCTCTCACAAGTCTGGTCTTTGAGGACGGCTCGAACGTACCCGCTATTGAGACCTACACCTTTGCAAGCTGCACCGCACTCGAAAGCATTGTACTTCCCTATGGCGTTGACGTTATCAGAGATTACGCATTCTCGGGCTGCTCGGCACTTAAAACCATAGTCTTCCCCGAAACGCTCACCAGCGTTAAGCCCGATGCATTCTCCGGATGCGATGCGGTAAAATACAACGAATATCACAACGCATACTACTACGGCACGCCTGATAACCCTTACGCGATACTTGCTAAGGCAAAGTCCACGACTATCGGTAGCTGCAACATTCACGAAAGCACCAAAGCAATACTCGAGTACGCCTTCGAGGGCTGCAAGTATATCGTATCGATTACCGTTCCCGAGAGCGTAAAATCGATCGGTTACGCTGCATTCAAGGGATGTACGAAGCTCGAGAGCATAACGCTGCCCTTCGTCGGTAAGAACGAAAGTTCGACCGAGAGATTCGGTCACTTCGGATTTATCTTCGGTGGCAATACCACGACCTCGTCCACGACCCATTACGGGGTGTACATATTCGATATTCCGACGACCTTAAAAACCGTATCTCTGACGGGTACTGCGCGCATCGCAGACTACGCATTCAACAATTGCAACACGGTAAAAGCTATAAATCTGCCGTCCACGGTCACCGAGATCGGTGAGCATGCGTTCAGCGGCTGCTCGGCACTGAGTGAGTTCTATATGCCCTCGGCAGTGCGCAAAATCGGTGTACAGGCGTTCTATGGATGCGATATTCGGAAGATAGTAATCGACGATCTTGCCGCGTGGTTTAATATTGAATTCGGCAATATGAATTCAAATCCCATGAACTCGCTTTGCTCGTTCTACTATAACGGCAGCTATATGCCAAATATCACCGTTCCCGACGGAATAACCGAGATCAAGGATTACGCATTCTATAACTGCTCCGCAACATCTATAACACTTCCCGCGAGCGTAAAGAGGATAGGAAATTCCGTCTTCTGCGGATGCACTAATCTCGAAGTGTTATCTATTCCGAGCGAAATTGAGTATATAGGTGAAAACAACTTCGTTGACTGTCCCGTCCTGACGTATAACCTTTTCAGCAACGCAAAATATCTCGGAAATGCGGATGACCCCTACATAGTGCTCATCGGCAGTAGCTCAAAGACTATCGCAGAGTGTTATATATCAAGCTCCGCAAAAATTATCTACCACTCGGCATTCAAGGACTGTGAATATCTTTTAAGCATTACTATTCCACACAGCGTTATCCGTATCGAAAGCTCTGCATTCTCGGGATGCAGTCGTCTTGCAACGCTCAGCTTCGGCTACGGTGTTGACGGTGAATCAAGCCTCGCATATATCGGTGACTCTGCATTCTCGGGCTGCACAGCTCTCTCGAACGATTTGCTTATACCTAACACCGTGACCCACATCGGTGACGAAGCATTCTACGGCTGCTCGAAGCTGACCTCGGTCAGATTCAAAAGCGGCAGCGCGCTCGAAGAGATCGGTGCAAATGCATTCAGCTACTGCCATAACCTAGGACAAATCCTTATACCCAAAGAAGTAAAGAAAATCGGAGACTTTGCCCTCGGTAGCTGCGAAAGCCTTACCGCGATCTGGTACGAGGGAAGCTCCGAGGATTGGTCGAAAATCGAGTTTGAAAAGGACTACGTTGTTGATGAGAGTATAATTTTCTTCTACTCGACCTTAATGCCTGAGATTGAAGGCAATTTCTGGCACTACGACGAGCATGGCAAAATTATCGCTTGGTAAATACAAAAAACTCGGTATATGCAAATGATAGTTGTCATATTTGACAATTAACGGAATCATGTCGGCATATTTCGGTCATTCGTCACCAAGTGAGCGTAAAACTCTTGCGGTATGTTGTTTTATAAAAATTGTGAAATCTTTAAAAATATTTCATTATTTCGTTTTATGCCCTTGATTTTTCGCACGCGGTGAGGTATAATGGTATGTGTAAAAATATATTACTGTAAGTGCTGGGAGAAAAAAATGAACTTTCTTTTAGAAGAGGCACAGGGCACTGACATTATGGCGTCTGCCAACAATCTCGGATTTGAGGTTGCTATGATCGTCATTGTAGCCTGCGTCGTTTTAGCTTTCTTTGCCATAAGACTTTACAAAATGCTTATGTGCGCCTTTGGCGCAGTTGGTATAGGATACGTTGCGTTCTCGCTCCTTAAGGAGGGCGGTCTGCTCGGCGGATATCTTCCCACGTTCGATTGGATAGATCTGCCCGTCGCTATCGGACTCGGTGCTGCCGTTGTGGGTATCATTGTCGGCGTGCTTCTGCCGAAGTTCGTTCTCTTCCTCGGCGGTATCGGCATAGGTTGCTTTGCCACCCCCCTGGCTGCGAACGCGTTCTTCCCCGGTATTCTCGACGATACCATTCTCCTTATCGCAGGTGTTATCATCGGTATGATCATCGGTATCCTACTCTCACTTCTCTTCAAGCCCGTTTACTCCTTCATCACGTCCGTCGGATGCATGGCTATCGCGGGAGCTATACTGGTTGTGATAGTATTCCCCGGAACGAACATTCTTTTCGGTGCCGGTGGCGGTGCGGTTATCGGTATTATCCCGATGATCTGCCAGTTCAGAGTCAGCGAAGAGGATCTTTAATTCACGATTACTTAATTTGAAAACTGCCTCATTTGCATCATGCATCTGAGGCAGTTTTTATTTTGCTTAGTGTTTATCTTGTATCAAATTATACAGATGCTAGCTCATATACTTCCTGAGCTTATCTATTGCACCCTTCTCGAGTCTTGAGACCTGTGCCTGACTGATTCCTATCTCTTCGGCTATTTCCATCTGCGTTCTGCCCTTGTAGAAGCGTTTTTTTATTATATCCAGCTCTCTTTCGCCAAGCTTTGCAAGCGCATCCTTCAAGGACAGGCTTTCTATCCAGTCGTCACCCGTATCCTCATCGGCAAGCTTGTCTATGACGTACATCTTATCCTCACCGTCACCGTAGACAGAGTCGAAAATGGATATAGGCTCTACTATCGCCTCCATTGCCTCGGATACTGCCTTTTCAGGGACGTCAAGCCGCTTAGCTATCTCCTTCGTCGTAGCTTCTCTGCCCTCCGTTCGAGCAATATCCTCCTTCACGCCGAGTGCCCGATAAGCAAGATCTCTTACGCTTCTTGACACTCGTATAACGTTATTGTCACGCTGATGCCGCCTTAACTCACCTATTATCATCGGCACCGCATACGTCGAAAAGCGCACGTCCATATCGAGATTGAAATTGTCTATCGCCTTGATCAGACCGATACAACCGACCTGAAAGAGATCGTCTCTGCTGTCGCGCTTAGGATTAAATCTGCCGCTAACCGAGAGCACGAGCCTTAAATTGCCCATTATGAGCTTTTCGCGTGCCTCTTTATCACCCTCGTGAGCGAGCTTAAGCAGTCTGCGCTTCTCATCCTCGGGTATCGTTTTTAACGTCGAGGTGTCCACCCCGCATATTTCCACCTTGTTCAACACGTTACCTATCCTATATCTCTGCACTGCGTGCAGTTTTGATGTGGTTAGTATTGACGTATACGGATGAATTTAGTCGAACGATGCGAAAATCAAACGGCGGAAAATATTCCACTTGAAAAGATCGGGTTTAGCATGTATAATAAATTTGAAGAAAAGAAAATGGGGGGGATAGCATGCTTATCGCAGGACTCGCGTCAATAACGTTCCGTAAGCTCAGTACGGAAGAAATAATCGTACTCGCTACCGATGCAGGGCTTTCGCAGATAGAATGGGGCGCTGACGTACACGTTATGCCGGGAGATATAAAGAAAGCCTCTGATACGGCACTCAGATGTGCAGATTCCGGCATCATCACCTCTACCTACGGCTCATACTTCCGGATAGGAAGGACACCGGATGAGGATATATTCGCCGTTCTCGAGAGCGCGAGTGCTCTCGGTGCTAAGGTCGTTCGGATATGGGGATACGACAGGTTTATAACCCCTTTTGACACCGATGAATGGAAAAGCGCTGTCGAAAGTGCAATAACAGTCACCAAAGCAGCTGAAAGCTACGGAATAACTCTCGCGCTCGAATGTCACATTAAAACGATTACGGAAGCACACGAAAACGCGTTGAGCTTCCTTGATTACGTATCCTCGGATGCTCTGAGATGCTACTGGCAGCCAAATCAATATAAGGATAAGGAGTACAATCTTTCGGCACTTCGCGCCCTTCTTCCTCATCTTGAGGCGGTACACGTTTTCAATTGGAATAAGACCGAGCGGCTATCGCTTATTTACGCTAAAGATGACTGGAAAGACTACGTCAGAGTAATAAAGAGTGGCGGCTATACGGATAACGTCCCCATGCTTCTCGAATTTATGCCCGATGGCAAAGCCGAGAGTCTGAGAGGTGAAGCCGCCGCCTTAAGGCAAATCATCGCCGGATAAAAGTCTTAGAAAAAGCGCACCATGACGGTGCGCCTTCTTTGTTTTGTTCTATTTTGAAGGTTTTAAATAGGATTTCCGTCCTTATCAAAGAGCGGAAGCACCTCAAGATAGGTTATATCCTTTCTTCCCGCTGCATCACCCTCGGCAAGAATAGTCACCTTGCCTACTATGTTACCGCCGGCCTGCTCGACAAGGTTTTCGAGCGAACGAAGAGATCCTCCGGTAGAGATAACGTCATCTACTATAAGGACTCTCTTTCCCTTCATAAATTCGGCATCATCACCGTCAAGATAGAGTACCTGCTCGGCATCGGTGGTGATGGATCTTGTAACGCACTTAAGCACGTTCTTCATGTAGAGCTTTACCGATTTGCGCGCCAGAACGTATCTGTTCTCGCCGAGAATTCTCGACATCGCATGAATAAGCGGAATACCCTTAGACTCGGCAGTAATCATTACGTCGTGCTCGGGTGCCAGCTTCGCAAGTGCCTCAGCACATTTCTCGGTGAGCTCAACGTCACCGAAGAGAACGAACGCACCAATGTTGAGAGTATCGCTTATAGGGCAAAGAGGCAGATCGCGCTCTATACCCGCAACCTTCATTCTGTATACCATTATGTATATCCTCCAATGATAGAAATTTTAGCCAACATAGATAGTATACACCACTTTTATGAACAAATCAAGAGGTTTTTATTTTTATAGACGGTTTAATAATCACCTATAGAAATCGTGACCGCCTATCGTATATAAATACTCCCGCGATTTTATTATCCAGCTTGACTCTGCGGTAAGAGGGTTTAAGAAGAACATCGAATCCTCGGAGAGCTTAGTTCCTTCAAGACAGATCTTCGCTGCCAGAGTCGCTGTATAGGTCGGTGTATTGTAGATTGTCTTATCGAGCACGGGGCTGAACTGAACTCCCCATTTCCTATCGAAGATAACACCGTAGATCGTATTCGGGTATGACTTAGATGCAACCCTGTTCATTATCACGTTACCCACCGCAATCTGACCGAGAAGCGATTCTCCGCGCGCCTCAGCAGTAATGATCCTCGCAAGCCAGAACACCTCGTCGTCACTGTAATATCGTGATGCATCGGGGAGCGCCTTAAAGCTGCCGTCAAGGCTGACCGCACCGCTTGCTCTGTTAAGGGTAAGACCGGAGGCCTTAGCAAGAGTTGATGCAGGTATGTACATTCTGCCGTTTGTCATAATTACGTTCGGTGAGAATCCGAACAGCTGCCTGCCGTTAACGTTAGTGACAAAGCCTCCGTCCGTCGCGGTCAGGGTAAATCCATCTCTCGTAACCGTCATGGTACGCGTAGATGAATTGTAGTTAGATCTTGCCCCGATCGCATCACCGAACTGTCTGAGAGGCAGGTAAACCGTGCTATTTATAACCAACGCATTATACGAAAGCTTTTTTCCCATAACGCTCGCAGATAGGTTGGTGTACGACCATGCGTTTTTGCTGTTTATTGTCGGCAGCCTATAAGTGATTTTTCCGTCAGCGATAGTTACACCCGGATAATTCAAACTTTTGTTTGCATTATCGGCATCCACAACGCTAAAATGTTCGTTTTCAACAATCGGACTTATCTCGTTACCTCGTGCAAAATTCGAAGGCGCCATCGAGCACATCATGCATACGAGCGCACCCGTTGCCATAAGTTTGGGGAGCACCTTTCCCACCGTTCCTTCTCTTCTTTTCGTTTCTTTCAATACATTATCCTCCTTTTTTTTAACTACCCATATATTGTACCATGTGGAGCATTTCTCTTTCAATGCAAAATATATGGATAGACTGGGAGAATATAGGGTATTTTAGTATCCCGTGTCCCGAAAAAGAAAAAAAGCACAGTCCCTTTTTTTGGAGGGCTGCGCTTTGATTTAGCCTCTAAGTAGCTATCCGTGTTAAGTTTTGGACGTTTTTTTCTTAGCTATTGTATCAGATATAATTTTGAAGATAATAGCAACAACGACGATTCCGCCTGCGATGCCGAGAGCTATGCTCATTGTCTGCCACAGATATTTGATCGCGAGGTTGCCGTTACCGAGCAGAACGTTCTGCATCGTGTAATATATATCTCCGCCCGGCACCGTCGGTATGATGGCAGCAGATAATATAACCGTTACGGGAGTCTTTCTCATTCTGGCATAAAGCTCGGCAAACGAAGCACCCGCGAACGTCGAGAGAAACGCGACAGCAAAAAGCGGAAACTCGAAGTACAAGCCTAAATGGTAAACGAAATACGTGACGACGCCCGATAATCCTGCGGGAATAAGATGCCTTGTAGCCGACTTGAACAGAACGGCAAACGCAATAGAGCAGAAGAATGAGGCGATGAGTCTGATGAGGAGCTCATAAGTGAAAAATTCCATTATATCACACCTCCCCCGACTATTGCCGCAGCGATCATGTATGCAAAGGCTATCATGAGTGCCTGGAGTATCGACTGAAGTGCCTTCAGGCTTCCGGATGCAAGATCCCCGAGCAGAAGATCACGCATTGCAGTACCAAAGGCAAGACCGGGGACCAGAGGCATTATCGAGCCGATAATGATTATACTGCCGTTTTCTCCGAGTCCGAGTCTTATAGAAAGTCCGGCAAGAACTGCTATAAAGAGCGCAGATATGCCCGTCTTAAGCAGCGAGTTGATATATTTAGAAGGAAATATCTCAAATATTGATATCACAGCACCGATAACGCCGGCAACAGCCGCATCTCTCCAGGTTCCTCCGAAGAAAAACGTAAAGCCCGAGCATATCGTTATCATCGATAAAAGCGTCACCCACCAGCGATAGCTGACAGCACTTCTGATTACGTGCAGCTTTCCGTCAAAGTCCTCAAGCGCAGGAGTTGTAGCACATACCTCTCTCGAGAGAGTGTTAAGCTTCTCGAGCATATTCAGATCTATCCCCGATTGCCTTACACGCCTCATCTGCGCCGAGTAGGTTCCGTCGGGCATCCTGACCGATGCATTTATTACCGATATGATAGAGAACACCTCAACGTGTGCCGCACCGTATGCACGGCAGATGCGCTCAATAGCATCCTCTACTCGCGATACCTCTGCTCCGTTTTTGAGCATTCCCTCGCCCACGTCGAGCGCGAGGCAGAGAAGGTATTCCGCGAAGTTTTCTTTATATATTTCACGACCCTTGTTTTCCAAGTCCGTTCCTTTCCCGAGAGAAGCTCTCCCGCCTTCTGTTTTGTGAAGAAGCTAGAAACACGCGGCTCGGCATTCTGCCGAAGCGAGATAATTATACAACAAGCATTTTTAAAAATCAATAGAGTTATTACTTTTTTTATTAAAGACAAGCTATTTTGGCAACTTTTTTCGACTTTTTAATTTTTTTCGTAAAAGCTATTGACAAACCCCTTTTTTTATAGTATAATTATCTGGCTATGAAAAGCATGGCTCGTTGGTCAAGCGGCTAAGACACGGCCCTCTCAAGGCTGAAACGGGAGTTCGATTCTCCCACGAGTCACCAAAAACAACCTAAATCGATTTATTCGGTTTAGGTTGTTTTTATTCAAGACCGAAGGGCTTGTGTATGGCATCAATTCGCTTTGCGAATTGTATGGAATTGCCCATCGGGCGTATGGCATCACGGCTTGCCGTGTATCCGCTCTTTCCTTCGGTCTTGATTCCATGCAATGCTATGCATTGATTCCATACTCGCCTTTGGCGAGATTCCATACCGCAACAAGTTGCGGATTACATACATTCCTGCGGAATGATTTAAGACGGAGAGGAGAAGAACGATGGCAAAGCGCAATTTGCTTTTAGAGTATAGCGAAGAATTGGCTGTTAAAATCGCTAAACTTTGCGCCGAACACAAAATTGACTCAAACACCGTTTTTCAAATAAAGAAATCTTCGTCAAGTGTATTTGCCAACATAACGGAGGCACAGTATCCACAGAGCCTTGCGGATATGCATTCTAAGCTTGAAATTGCGCGTAAGGAATGTGCTGAAACAGAGTCTTGGCTCAAGCTTATTTTTGCATCGGGAGCAATAAATGAAGATACTTTTAAATCTCATCGCAACCTCTGCGGAAGAATCAAAAGAATGCTTACCGCATCGTGTATTACAATAGAAAACAAATTAAAGCAAGGTTAGACCTTGCTTTTTCTTTTTCTCGAAGCGACGCCGACTTGTATCAAGACAAGCACACGCCTCGGTGCCAAAAATAATAATTAACCAAAACATATTGATTTATCTGTCGAAATATGGTAAAATATAAAGTAAAAAATTTATCCACAAAAAAACAAACAGAATTGAGGGCAAGTAATGCAACAAGAACAAGACTTTTTCAAACATAGATTCAGTTCGTTAAAAGAAAAATATCCTTCTTTCAATCATATCCAAGATTATCATTTGTTCGTAATCTTGTGTATGAAGAGCTATTATTTTAATAACGGAATTACTCCGTTTGATCCTGATATTGTTGTTAACTATCTTACAGACGGCAAAAATGACGGTGGAATAGATGCTATTTTTAATGATCCAAATTCTGAAGAAAATGATATTATTGTAATGCAATGCAAGTATTATGAGGATTCTACTCTTTCAGCATCTGATGTTGCAGGTGAGTTGTATAAAATTAATGAGACCCTTGCAAAACTACAATCCAATAAGATTGCAGATTTTAACGAAAAACTTGTTACTGCTTATAGAAACGCCACTAGCCAGAAAGAAGATAACGGAAAAATCCGTATATGCTTTTTCACTTCGTATGAACCAAAAAACAAGCGAGAAAGAAACAAGCTTGAAAAGTCTATGCGCGAATATTTTCCCGCATATGATTATGAATTTTGCTGCAGATCTGATATTGAAGCCCAAATTGAAATATGTGAAAATGGCAAAGTCTGCGTAGATTTTGACAAGTTGACATTGGATCAAAAAGATAACTATCTTACATACGAAGATTCTGTAATAGTTAACATTTCCGCACTTTCTTTACAAGATTTACAAAACAGACGTCGAAATGGTTTGCTTGGTATGAATTTGCGCTATTTTGTAAAGCAAAAATCAGTAGATACAGGAATTGAGCATACAATACTAAACGACCCTGAAAACTTTTGGTATAAAAATAATGGTATTTTGATAGTATGTAACGATTATGAAATCGACGGAAAGGTTTTAAAACTTTGGGATTTTTCTATTGTTAACGGTGGTCAAACAACTAATCGTATTGGTAATTTAGATATTTCAAAAGATTTTTATTTGCAATGTAAAATTGTAAAATCCAAAGGACTAACCGACGATGATAAAGATCGTTTTATTCACGGCATTGCAGAAGCTACCAATTCTCAAAAACCAATCAAAAAAGCCGACTTGATGGCTAATACTCCTGATCAGTCTAGATTGCGTGAAAGATTATCTCATTTTGGAGTTTATTATATTACAAAAAAAGGAGATAAAGCACCTAAACAGTATTCGCAACCATATCAAGTAGCTAATCTTGAACAAGTTGGTAAACTATGTCTTGCTGGAGTTCTTCAAATGCCCGGCTCATCACGTAGCAATTCCCAAAGAATGTATAACGACGAATACTATTATTCAATTTTTGGTAAGGATGCTCGCGCTGGTGTAATTTCAGATTTGCTTAAGATCAGTTATTATTATGATGGATTTGTTAAATCAGAAATCAAAGATCGTGGATATGATGAAAAAACTGTGCTGCCTATGATGAGAAACGGAAGAACATTCCAGCTTGCCGCAATATTGTTTTTGTGCAAAATAGAAAACAATGTATTTACGTATGATACAATTGCAAATCTCATAAACAATATCGATGATTTGAAAAATGTTTTGCGATCTATGGGCGATATGACCCGAATAATAGCAAATAATGTAGATAATGAAGAACAATTGTTTTACCAATTATTTTCAATTATTGGCGAGGAAGTTTTAGGATATTGTTATGAATCTGCATTGGACAGGGCTGAAAGTGAGCAAAGAACTTTAGCACCATCAGATTATCTTAAAAGTGATCTTAATTATTTCAAGGATGTATTAAAAAGACTTTGGTCACAGTACAATAAGAAAAATTCTTACATTCGTAGCACAATCGAAACTTTGTGCCATTAAATATAAAATTACAGGCGAGCTTTTAGTAGTTCGCCTTAGTTTTTGGTAAAATGGTAGTTTTATCTTGACTTAATATGTCGATTATATTATAACATCCTCGGTACTTCAAGTACCCGTAGAGCACCATATACGGTGGCGGTTGCTTCCTTTTTCGGAGGGGAGCATATTTCTACTCCCTTCACTACAAGGAAGGGAGGTTGATAATATGGAATACATAACCTTAACTCAACTGTTAATGATTATCAGCATATTTATCGCTTTTGCCGACTTGTTGTTTAAATACTTCAATGACCGCAAATGAAAAAGAAATAACCGCCCAGCGACCAAACTGAAAGCGGTTATTTCTTAATCAATTTCATTGAAAGCAACCGTCATCGGTGCTCTCCGTTATTATTATATCGCATTTACGATACAATGTCAATAGATTTGACTAAAATCTTCGTATTAGCACGTTTTTTTATCTATGACTGGCACAAATGCGTAGTAGTAAACTCATAAATCAAGTTCGATTTAGCTTTATATTGCTTCACCAAAAAGAGAATCAGGACATTTGTCCTGCTTTTTCTTTTTTTCTTTGGTGACTCGTGGGAAGAATCTCACTCTGGCGCCATAGGCGCGGAGTTCGCATTCGCGCTCTGCGCGAATATAGCGAGTGAGCCCACAATCTAAGCCTCACACCCAGGCGTACCGTCTGCCGCCTTTGTTCTAGCCGAGCGAGCGTCTACTCCCACGCGGATACCACTTCGGTATCCGTTTTTTTATTTTATCGTGCCTAGCAATTATACAACGCCCCAACAACTCATCCGAACGTCAGCTCAAACGTATTTCCGTGGGCGTCGCTGTAAATGCATCGTCCGCGGTAAAAATCGATAAACTCTGCCTCGTGGGGCTGCCCCGAAAGGAAGAAATCGTGGTGGAGCACCTGCTCCCTTTTATCGAGGTCTATGACCCGGATCGCGGGATGGATACTCTCATGGAAGCCCTCCACCGAGTACACTCTTCCCTCGTGGCAGGTCGCACCCTGGATATAGTTGTGGTAGGGTGTGTCAAAGTACCATTTTATATCATCGGCGGTGAGCACTACACGGTTTACACCGTAGCTTTCATCAAATGTACCGTCAGAAAGGCGTGGCAGATCGAATGCGAAATAGCGCGTATTGTGATCGTAGTCACGCATAACGAAGGCGATGTAAAGCCCTTTATCGCGGTCTATAACGAAGTTTCCGTAAGGACGCACGTCCTCCACATCACCCGAGGAGCGCCAGAGCGCTCTGTCGTTTGTAAAGCCTATCTCGATAAGCTGAACGAGCTTAGTGGAAAATCCATCTCCGTCGCGCATAATACGGTAAACGCAGGTTGTACCGACGAGCTTATCCTTGCACTTTGCGTAATTGTTGTAAACGTTGCTGTAAAGGAGCGGAAACTCGTCATCCTCACTAAATTTCTCTGCACCGAACACAACCGAATTCGAGTGCGGTGCTATGACGTCGCACCCATCAAGCTCGAATTCCGCTATCGGGCTAAGCTCGGAATATTCCACGCCAAGCGCACCGATGTCATATGCATATCCATGACCTCTCGAACCAAAGCGGAAGAGGTGCTCTCCGTATATTGCTCCATCCTGACCGCCCGTCATTTTGCATATAGGTTTTATGTTAATCCCCATTTTTTACCCTCATATGTAAATATTCGTTGTCAATACCAAGCTTATTCGGCTTAGCATTCTACTATTTCGCTCGAGCACAAAACATGCTCTGCCGTCAATATTCACCTTTGTTTTGTAGGAGTCTTGCCCGCAAAGATCTCATTCGCGTTTTTGACGAAGCTCTCGCAGGTAAGCTTATACTTATCATCCTCGGGCTGCGGAACTCTGTAAGACACCTCATAGAGCCACGGTCCCGTGTATCCCGTCTCGACAAGTGCGGCAACTATCTCGTTGAAATTAATCTTTCCCTCTCCGGGCAGCTTGTGTTGCTCGACCTCGAGGTTGCAGTCGGAGACGTGCGTTGTTACAAGCCTTCCCTTCATACGCCTGATAAATTCACTCGGGCTCTCGTAGAGAAGGTGGTTTATATCAAAGCACACCCTTATTGCAGGATGTGAAAAGACGAGCTCCTCGAACTCTGCAATAGTGTTGCCGAGGCATTTATGCGTCATATTTTCGAGTGCGATAACGGCACCGTATTGCTCGGCATACTCAGCAAGCTCCTTTAAGCTTCTCTTGCAGACTTCCATCCATGTTTTACGCTCTTCATCGGGAACCTTAGGCCCGCTCGTGTGAAGAATAAATATTTTTATGCCTATTGCCGTACCTATCTGTATATGCTTTTTATGATCCTCGACTGCTATCTCGCAGGTCTCGGGGTTAGATATATCGTGCGGTATTTCGTTATGTGTTTTAAATGGTAGGTGGAAGGACCAGAGCGTGACACCGCTCGCGTCTGCAAGCCTTTTTACCTTATCAAAATCAATTGCAGCGTATCCGTCACTGCAATTGCTGATCTCCATTGTGCGTATGCCCGCCTCGGTGAAAGCACGAAAAAGCTCCTCGGAAAAGACGTTGCTCTTACTTGATAATCCTATCCTGAACATTAATACTCCCTCCAAACGATCGTTTTATAAAAGACTTTTGCTACCCCACCATTCAGCTTGGTGAGAATACGGCAGCAACTCACTGTTATATCGCAGTAATTATACCATAAAAAGCCGCTCTTTTCAACAGAAAGCTATATTTTGTGTTTATACATTCTATTATCATTGAAGCGAACCGTGATTAAAGCGCGTTTTGCCTTATAGATAAAAAACGGATACCGTGGCGGCATCCGTTTTTACTGTTAAATTTCACTAAAGGATCATCAACCCTCGGTAGTAATATTTCCCTCAACAACTTCCTCGACGGGAGCTGCGGCAGGTGCGGTGTAGGTCGCGTCCGGACCGGATGCGGGCGTGTCATTATCCTCACCGTCATCATCGGCGGGCTCGAGCTTGCTCTTCCTGAACACGAGCGGCACCGTAAGAACGGTGAATGCAAAGTGTGCAGCATAGAAGCCCGTGGGATTATATCTCTCGATAGTCATATAATCATCGCTGATGATGCAGACGAAGGAGAAGATAATCGCAATGAGAAGAAGCACGCAGGATATAGCGGCAACTATTTTGCCGGCATTGGCATCGGTAGTTGCAACGAACATATCGTCCTCGTTATAAGTAGCACGGTTGATGTAGGGCTGCCATCTGATGCCGCCGAGAGATGCGATATACGCAAAGCACTGAAGCTGGAACCAGATAAAGAAGAATATGATCGAGAAGATCGAAAGAAGTGCGTGGCAGAAGAAAATAAACGGAATGGTGAGGAAGTAAAGAACAGCCTCAGTGATGGGATTGACGTCCTTTTTCTTCTCGTTAAGCCAGCTCTCAAGGTAACCCACTCCCGAGCTGAGTGCATTGAAGAAGAAGCAGGATACGTGGTAACTGACCGCAAGAATGCAGGACATGATGAAGAACGGAAGCACGCCTATAAAAGCGAATACTCCGAACGCGCCGGAGAGTCTTTTGTACTGAGAGCCGCTGAACGCCTCAGCAGACAGACCCTTGATCAGATTCGAATAGTTCATAACATTTCTCCTTAAAAAATTTGCTTAACAAAGTGAGTCCTGATTGATTTTATCATAACGAACAGACTTTGTCAATAAAATCCGGATTAATATGGGTGAAAATAAAATTAAAGTGTCCGACGTATAGGTGAGGTTCTTATAACGACAGAAAGAGAGAACAAATCGGTCAGTAGCCGAAATGTCCTCTCTTTTCTGTTAGTGATGTTTTTGCTGACGCAAAAGTGATGTTATGCTCCGCATAATGATGTTGCTCGCCATTTGCTACGCAAATACAAGCTCGCAATGATGTGATGTTTGCCCACTGTGCCGAAGGCACAACGTCATTCACGCAGTGAACATCACTGCCGCAGGCAACATCATTTGCCCGTAAGGGCAAACTTAGTTATGCGTGTTCTCCGTTAAGGATAACACGCATAGGGACACCTTTTTATTTTACCGTTATTTTTGCAGCTACTATCTGCGGCGGCAGACTCATCATAACCTGTCCGCTGTACAGTATCTCAACTGTATCTCCAACCTTAAGATCGGATTTTGCGATAGCCTTTCCATCCTTGCCGTAAAATTCGGTGTACGAGTTCGTTATCACGAGATGAACGCCCGAGGTATATTTTGCCTCGATGACATTCACCTTTATCTTTTCGCCAACATCGTCAACGGTTGCGATCATGCTGAATCCGCTTCCGGGCTTATCAGCGCTCGGCTTCTCACCCTCGGGCTGCTCGGTATTACCGCACGAGAAAAGGCATCCCATGCAAAGTGCTAATGCTACAATATTCAAAATAAGTGCTATTATCCTTTTCATATATACTTCCTTTTCATTATATGCTTTTTCGACAAAAATATTTTATCATTTTTAAAATGCTATGTCAACAGCTAGAGCATTTAAATAAAAAAACACGGCTCGGTCCGGAGCCGTGTTGAGTTTCAGAAACAAAAGCCGGTGATATGTCCGAAATTACTCCTCAATATCAACAAGCTTTCTCATCTGCGCGGAGCTAAAGAGCGCTATCGCTGCCGCGAGAGTCAGCGCGAGATCGGGAAGAAGATATCCGCCGTTATATGCTGCGGAATAGATCCACGATACCCATCCTTCGGGAGTCCACTGCGCCCAGATTGTAACGCCCGTGAGATAATGGCTTACAAAGCGCATTGCTACCGCTATCGACATACCCGCTATCGGATACCATCTGTTTTTCTTGCCGAGGATACCCGAGAAGCCGAGCAGAGTGTAAGGCACGACATAGTCGAAGAGCATCGCGATGATGAACACACCCGCCTCACCCGCGGCATAGGAGATATCACCCTCCATGAAGCCCTGCGCGAGCTGAGTAAGCGAGTAGACGAAGCCCGTGCCAAGTCCTATTACAGGACCGTACTTAACTCCGATAAGCAGTATCGGCAGCATACTGCAAAGAGTTACCGAGCCGCCGAGCGGCATCTGCCAGAGCTTTACGAAGCTGAGACCGAATGCGAGTGCTACCATTACGGCACACTCAACGAGGCATAAAACCTTCTTGTTTCTCATTCTGAGAAACCTCCTTAAAATAAATTTCCGCACAGATACAAGTATCCGTGCGGCAAGACTTTAAGGTAATCTTACAAAATCTCCCTACGACGGCATTATCCGTATCAGGTTAGAGGGTTTGGCGAAAGCCATCTCAGCCTTTAGGCACCCCTGATTCTCATATTCTGTTCGGTGAGATAATTATAGCACCCAACAAATGATATGTCAAGTGCTATAATGCTTTTTATTTAATGTTTTTCACTTTGCTATATCTCTATACTCACTGTAAAGTGTTCCAACCTCGGTACCGGTCAGCGGACGCGAGTAGAGATTAAGTGCAGCAATATCGCCGACAAAGCCGTACTCCGCACCACCGGAGGAGCTTACGTCTGCGCCAACGTAGAATACGCTCGCATTTCCCTTTGGAGCATCAAAGAGCATACCAGAGCAACCGACGCTCTCCCCTATCGCTTCACCGTCATCGTTATAGAGCGTGACTGCCTCTCCGTTGACGTAGAGCCTGATAGAAGAGCCGCCAAATACGATCACCGCGTGGACCCATTCGCCAACCTCGGCAATTCCTGCCGCTGTCGTTGCATAAACGTATCTTTTTCCGCCGCCGTTATTGAAGCCGTAGTTGAAGCGTAAGCTTCCGTCAGCGCGCCTTGCGAGTCCGAAGCCCGCAGAATTGTTATTCGCGCCTATTGCCACGCTCTCCCCTGCACCCTCTCCGACTCTGAAAAGGGTCTCGTAGGTAAGAGAGTAGACCATACCCGAGTAGAAATCTTTAATATTTTCAAATTTAAAGCCGGAGCTGGCGTCGAAGCTCGCTACGTAGCGCTCAAGCTCCTCATTATAAACGGTCGTTACGTTTCCAACGGAAGAAAGCTCCGTATCTCTGTTCATTGCCTTGCCGCCCTCAGCGAACACCGTGCTTAATATATCCGCATCGAGCGTGCTCTCGGCTATCGTGATGCTGCCGACGATGGGCTCACTTTCCTTGCCCCAGCAGTTCACCGCAAAGACCTTTACCGTGTATGCTCCGGAGTGACTATGTCCTCTTAAGTATACCGTCATATATTCGGGCATTTTTGCGGCATTGTGCATACATCCGAGCCTGTATGTTACAAGTGCAGGCTCATCACCGCCATCCCACAGCTCTATGCGGTAATACTGAGTAAGGTCTCCGCCCGTAGGAGTCGGGAACTTAACGGTAGGAAGATCATAATCATCCGATACCGTTTCGATCTTCGCACCGTCACCGAACACGGGCGCAACCGAGGCAGCCTCCCTCTCGGGTGTGAACGGCTTTTCGGCATCGGCGCCGACCTTGAACAGTATGGGCTCACCGTAGAAGCTGTCCGTAAGAAGATCGAATATCCGGAGTCTGATAGTATTCTCTCTATCCACCTCGACGATATAGTACATGGCGCCCGTGCGAGTGCCGTTTGAGCCGCTGCCTATAAACTCACCGTCTTCATTAATCGCAACAACCGAACTGTTATCGCGTGTCGGGTGTCCTGCAAGGTTGTAGCCGAGATACGCAAGACCGCCCGTGCCGATAGCGGTGAAGCCGTCCTGCCATATCGACTGCGGGTCGAGGATGGATCGGTGGGTATGTCCCGAGAAGTCGACTACCCTCGGATACTTCTTAAGAAGCTCACCGAGCCTGGTATCACCGCCCGTAAAGCCGCGTACCTCTGAGCGCGGAGGCTCGTGCTGCATAACGAATATAGGTTTATCAGACGCGCTGTCGTCCGCCATCGCCGCCTTTATCTCACACTCTAGCCATTCGAGCGACTCTGTATCGTAATAGTTATGAGATTCATATGAATCGTTCGCAAGAATAATAAAGTGATAACCCGATATAACGAGATGCATATCCTCGCACTCGTAGCCGAGCTTGGAGTTAAAGCGTTCGGTAGATTTTGCAATATTCTCGGGCGTGAACCTTGCATCACCATTACCGTAGGCGTGGAACTCGTGGTTACCCATTGCAACCTTCAGCACGGTATCGGTATCAACCATCCTGTTAAAGATATCAACGGCAATATCGTACTCCGCAGTCTTACCGTCCTGGGTGAGATCTCCGACAATAAAGATGCCGTCAAGCGAGCGGTATACGCGGTCAGACTCGGCATACCCGTATGCACTGTCGATAAAGTTTGCCAGCTTATCCGCACTGCCGTAATCGTCTGCGGTAGAGCGAACGTGAACGTCGCTCGTGATAGCGAAGCGAAGCACGGGAATAAACTCCTTTTCCTCTTCCGCAGGAGCGCAGGAGCATATAACCAAGAGTACTAACGCAAGCGTAAGGCATAGACAAATTACGCTTTTTAATAAATGGGAAAATTTTCTCATAAACACCTCCGATATATGAGTAAAAGCTATAAAATTATAAACGTAAGAGCCCCTGACGACAGAGTTTGCTGTAGAAAGCGTCGGTTTGCTCCGTAAAACCCTAAGCCCTGACGACGGAGTTTGCTGTAGAAATTTTGGTTGTTCCGACGCCAGGCGTACAAACGTACGTCAAGGAGGAAAACTGAAATTTATACGGTAAAATCCTAAGTCGCTGACGACGGAGTTTGCTGTAGAAAGCGTCGTTCTTCGCTGCGCCAGGCGTAGAAATCAACGTCAAGGAGCGAAAACGGTGGCTTATACGGTAAAATCCTAAGTCGCTGACGACGGAGTTTGCTGTAGAAAGCGTCGTTTTTCGTTGCGCCGGGCGTAGAAATCAATGTCAAGGAGCGAAAACGGTGGCTTATACGGTAAAATCCTAAGTCAGCATCGTGTCAAGAGCTTTCATTATCCCTAACTTTCCATATTCATAAGTCAGGCCACCCTGCATATAGGCGGTGTATGGCTCTATTACGGGACCGTCGCAGGATAGCTCGTTCGTCGCGCCTACGACGAAGGTGCCGGCAGCCATGATCTCGGGGTGCTCGTAGCCGGGCATATCACCGGGCTCGGGTACGCAGTACGCCTCAACGGGAGAGCCCATCTGTATACCCTTGCAGAACTTAATAAGCTTGTCTGCACTATGGAAGCTTATCGTCTGAACTATATCGGTGCGTATCTCGTCATACCTCGGGCTTACGTCAGAGTAGCCGGCGAGTTCGAGAAGCCTTGCAGCAAACGCCATGGACTTCAGCGTTGCGGCAACCGTTGCAGGTGCCATAAACAGACCCTTGTAGAAGGATACGAGCTGATTATAGTTTGCACCGAGGTCCTTGCCTATCGTCGGAGAGGTAAGCCTCTCGGCAATATCGTAGATAACATCCTTTTTACCTACGCAGTATCCGCCGCTGACTGCGTGGCCTGCACCTAAATTTTTCATCATCGACCCAACGAAAACGTCGGCGCCTACCGCTGTGGGCTCTCTGTCCTCGCAGAACTCACCGTAGCAGTTGTCGACCATTACAACGGTGTCGGGTGAGACCTCCTTTATGACCTTTATAGCCTCGGCTATCTTATCGATGGTAAGGCTTCTCCTCTGTGAATATCCGCGGCTGCGCTGAATGGCGGCTACGCGGACGTCACCCTTTTTGCAGCGTTCTCTGATGGCATCGAGGTCAAAATCGTCACCGATAAGGTCTATCTCCTCGTATTTAACGCCGTTCGCGATAAGCGAATTTCTGCTGCCGCCCGTGGTACCGATAACGCTCTGAAGAGTATCGTAGGGGGTACCCGTGACGTATAAAAGCGTCTCTCCGTGCTTCAAAAGTCCTCCGAGGGTGACCCAGAGTGCATGCGTTCCGGACATGAGCTGAGGTCGCACGAGCGCATCCTCGGCATCAAAGACTCTCGCAAAGACCTCCTCGAGCTTATCTCTGCCCGAATCGGTAAAGCCGTATCCTGTTACCTCTATAAAATCCGCGGTCGACACTCTCGCATCCTGGAATGCGGTTAGCACCTTTGCCGAGCACTTAAGTGCGTTCTCATCTATTCTTTTAAAGACCTCGGCACAATCGGCCTCGGCACGCGCGGCAAGCTCTGCCGTGTAATCGCTTACATCGTATCCGTAATACATTTTTGCTCCTTAATTTATGCTTTCTAACAGTGGAATAAGCTCATCGAGCGAGCCTATCTCATAATCCGGTTTAATATCCTCACGGGGCGGTCTCTTTTTCGGATTAAAATAACAGGTGAGTATACCTGCATTTATGCCGCCCATAATATCCGAGGTGAGGCTGTCCCCCACGATGATAGCCTCAGATTTATTAATGTCGCCAATATCCGAAAAAACGCGCTCGAAGAAAACGGGCGAGGGCTTATCTGCTCCTACACGCTGTGAAACGTATATGCCGTCAAAATACTTTGCAATTCCTGAGGATTCAATGCGGCTGTCCTGAACACGGGCAGTACCGTTTGAGGTTATGTAAAGCTTGTATCTGCCATAGAGGTCATCGAGTAGCTTCTCTGCTCCCGGAAGGAAGTAGTGTCCGATGCAAAGCTTGTCCTCATACATAGCCTGAGTGGCTACGGGATCGGCATTTACGCCAAGTTCCGTAAACAAAAGTTTGAATCTTCCGACTAAAACCTCGGCTCTGGTCCATTCTCCGCGCTCGAGCCTCTCCCAACAAGATCTGTTAATTACACTGTACCTTGCTATTGTCTTATCATCGCTCGGGACACCCATCTCGTCAAAGGTCGCGCGGATGGCAATATGCTCCGCGAGGTGAAAATCGAGAAGAGTGTCATCGAGATCGAGAAAAATATGCTTTATCATATCGTCTCCCATGCCGCCTTTTACACCTGTGTACTTTATAGGAAAATCGGCTGACAATTCATTTTTCGCTTTATCTGTGCGATTATCATTGACATTATACCAAAAATATTTTAAAATTACAATAGATAAAGCAATAATACTTTCCTGTTAAGAAAGGAGCTATTATGTCGAAGTACGTTATCGGAGTGGATTTCGGCTCTCTTTCGGCAAGGGCGGTCCTTGTCAGCACCGCTGACGGTAAGGAGATCGCGAGTGCCGAATACGCCTATTCGCACAAGGTAATGAACGAGCATCAGATATGCAGCCCCCGGGCGCTCGCCACAACTGCGCTTCAGATGCCCGAGGACTATCTCGATGCTCTTAACATGACAGTGCTCGAGGTGCTTGAAAAAAGCCGCGTGAGCCCAAGGCTCATCGGTGCACTCGCAATAGACTTTACTGCTTCAAATATTCTCCCCATCCTTAATGATGGTACACCGTTATCCTCCCTCGACCGCTTCAAGCATAACCCCCATGCATACTGCAAGATGTGGAAGCATCACGGTGCGACCGAGGAAGCGAAAATACTTACGGATACTGCAAAAAGGATATGTCCCGAAATACTCGAGCCTTACGGCGGTATAATTTCCTCGGAATGGTGCTTCTCCAAGATATTTGAAACACTTAGAAAAGCTCCCGAGGTCTATCATACGGCAGACCGCTTTATTGAGGCGGGAGACTGGATCACCATGATGCTCACAGGAAGCGATAAGAGGAGCGCTTGCTTCGCGGGATACAAAGCACTTTGGAATCGTGATAACGGTTATCCGCCCGAGGAATTCTTCGGTGCGGTCGATCCCGAGCTTCGGAACGTAGTCACGGAGAAAATGAGCGGTGATGTGTGTGAGCTCGGTGAGGCTGCCGGAGAGCTCAACGAATACGGCTCACTTCTCACGGGTCTTGACGTAGGCACTAAGGTATCCGTTGCCGTTGTGGATGCGCACGCGGCGCTCCCGTCTGTTGGTGCGGTCAATCCCGGTGATCTTATGATAATTATGGGTACCTCTGCATGTCACATACTTATCTCCGACAAAGATGTACCTATCAACGGAATATGCGGCAGAGTTATGGGCGGTGTCGTACCGGGATACATAGCGTTCGAGTCGGGGCAGCCCGCAGTGGGTGACGGACTCGCCTGGGTGATAAACAACTGCATCGGCTCGGAATACGAGGACGAGGCGCGTATTAAGAACAAATCGATCTATGATCTGTTGAACGAAAAAGCCGAGGCTCTCGGTGTCGGCAGCGGTGGGCTCATCGCACTTGATTGGTGGAACGGTAACCGCTCCCCGTATGCAGACTATGACCTGTCGGGTATGATACTTGGAATTACTCTCTCTACACCGCCCGAGGCAATATACCGTGCATCGGTAGAGGCAATAGCATTCGGTGCAAGAAGGCTTGTCGAGGGCTTTGAGAATGGCGGAATTACAGTAAAGCGGATAATCGTCAGCGGCGGAATCGCGAAGAAAAACCCCTTCATTATGCAAATGCTATCCGACGTTCTCGGAAGAGAGATACTAATATCTGACCTGAAAGAGGCTCCCGCTATGGGAAGTGCCGTATATGCCGCAGTGACTGCAGGCGCATATACAAGCATCGGGGATGCCGCACGCGCTATGGCAAACATGGATTTCAATGTCTACACTCCTCGTGCCGAGGCAAAGGAAAAGTACGTTATACTCTACCCCGAATACGTAGAGCTCAGCGAATATTTTCATAAAACGAACCGAGTTATGGAAAGGTTAAGAAAGCTCGGCAAGGGAGAATGACGCTCAAAAAACTCAACTTATAAAACGGAAAAGCAAAAGCCTATGGCACTGTGTTGCCATAGGCTTTTTGTTATTAAAAACGCGCAAAAAACGTGCTTTTGTAAAGTTAAGATAGCATAGCGCGGTCACTTGTAAACTCTCCGCCGCTTGCTTTAGCAAACATGCTCAAGAGCTCCTCAACCGTGAGATTCTTCTTCGCCTCGCCCGATACATCGATAATAACTCTTCCCTCGTGCATCATAATAAGGCGGTTGCCGTGCTCGATGGCATCCTTCATATTATGAGTGATCATAAGAGTAGTTACGTTATTTTCACCAACGATTCTATCGGTGATCTCAAGCACCTTTGCCGCAGTCTTAGGATCGAGGGCGGCGGTATGCTCATCGAGAAGAAGCATCTTAGGTCTCTTCAAGGATGCCATAAGAAGCGTTACCGCCTGTCTTTGTCCGCCCGAGAGCAGACCGACCTTGCTTGTAAGCCTGTCCTCAAGACCGAGACCGAGCTCTGCAAGACGCGCCTTATAATCCTCGCGTTCCTCACGGGATACGCCCCACTTAAGTCCGCGGAACTGTCCCTTGCGCAACGCGAGAGCCATGTTCTCATCTATCTGCATTCCCGCAGCGGTGCCCATCATAGGGTCCTGAAAAACTCTGCCGAAATACTTTGCGCGCTTGTACTCGGGAAGATGACCTATATCCTCACCGTCAAGCACAATAGACCCGCTGTCTACTTTGAATACACCGGTGATAGCGTTCATAAGCGTGCTCTTACCTGCTCCGTTACCGCCGATGACTGTAATAAAATCACCGTCGTTTATTGTGAGGGAAAGTCCGTTCAGAGCTATCTTTTCGTTTACCGTACCCGCATTGAAGATCTTGACGATGTTATCAAGAACAAGCATGGGACGAGCGTTATTAGCTTCACTCATTGCTCTTCTCCTCCTTTTCCTCAGGCTTTTTCTTAAAGCGGCTGAAAAGCTTCTTAAATGCACCGACTATCTCGTTCTTATAGTTGGTGAAGGCGAGAGCCGCAATAACGATGACCGCCGACATAAGCTTAAGGTCATCCGAGGGCATACCGGAGTAGATGACGAGAGCGACGATTACTCTGTAAATGACAGAGCCAACCGCAATGCCTATCAGCTTGAAGAAGAAGCCCTTGGCACGCGCGAATAACGCCTCACCGATAATGATCGATGCAAGACCGATAACTATCGAGCCTACTCCCATCTTAACGTCAGCATAGCCCTGATGCTGGGTAAGAAGCGAGCCTGCGACTGCAATAAGTCCGTTCGCAAGAGCAAGACCTATAATCTTGGTGTTATCGGTGTTGATGCCCTGTGCACGGCACATCTTCTCGTTGTTACCCGTCGCTCTGATAGCGCAACCGATCTCCGTACCGAAGAACCAATAAAGCAGACCTATCGTGCCAAGCACGATGATAACACCGAAGACGAGTGTTACGTCGCGCTTCGAGAGCGGAATAATACTCCTGATAATCGCGAAAACGGTGTCATCAATATACTTAAGAAGGCTGAGGTTAGCCGTGCCGCTCGTGCCCGTGGCAATACTCATGATATGAATATTTACAGAATAAAGAGCGGTCATTGTAAGAATACCCGAAAGAATCGGGGGTATCTTCAGCTTGGTATGAAGAACACCCGTAACAGCACCTGCCAGAAGACCTGCTATAAACGCAATAACAACTGCGAGGAACGAGTTCACTCCCTGCCATATCAGCATAGCAGTAACGGCACCTCCGAGCGTCATGGATCCTTCACAGGTCATATCCGCAAAATCGAGTATACGGAAGGCAATATAGAATCCGATTGCGAGCAGCGCCCAAATAATACCCTGTCCGCAGCCCGATAGAATAATGTCGATCATTTGAAATTTGCCTCTATAAAATTATTTACCGGTGTTAATGGTATGAACCGTAGCGCATCCGTTCGCGAGAACGTTATCGGTAGGTATATATATTGCATCAACGCCCGCGTTCTTAAGTGCTGTGATAGCAGCCTCAAGATCGTTGATATCGGAAATACCCTTTTCAACGTAGGTGTAGCCCTTAGAATTGCAGTGAGGGATACCGAGAGTTCTTACCTGATATACGGAGTTGGTCTCAGCGGCAGTGTAAAGGAAGCCGATCTTAACGTCATCCTTACCGAGAAGCTCGGCAATAAGATCGAGCTGCTTCTCAACAGGGTTGATGTCGGAGATGCCCGTTACGTTTTTACCGGGAGCGGTAAGGCTTTCAACAAGACCTGCGCCGACGGGGTCGGTAACAGCGTTGAAGATAACGGGAATGTCGGTCTCGGACGCTGCGGTAACAGCCGCCTGAGAGGATGAGGTCGCGATGGTGTAGATAAGGTCTACGTTCTTAGCAACGAATGACTCGGCGATGGTAACGTTGTTGGACTCGTCGCCACTCGCGTTCTGGTCGTCAAACGAAATAGTTTTGTTAGCAGCCGCAACGCGAACGGAGAGCTGATCCTTGAAGCCCTCGTTGCTCTGATCGAGCGCATCGTGCTGAGTGAGCTGAAGAATACCTACGGTATAGTCAGCACCGCTCGATACGATAGCGGCAGTGTTACGCGTTACCCTGGTATCACTCTTCGAGCCCGCCTTATCAAGAACCGACTGAGGAATGGTGAAGCCGATCTCATCGGCAACTGCCTGGTTTACGATAAGTGCAGGGTCTGCCTCACCGCCAACGGGAATAGTGGATGCAGCCTTGCCGTCTATAAGTATATCGGCAGCCATGTTACCTGCCGCAACGCCAAGTGCGTAGTAGTCAATACCGTAGGTTGCAATACCGCAATCCGTGTTCATTCCCGACTCACCGCATACTACGGGGAGGGGTTTCGAGGGAGCCGAGCAGGATGCCGCGGACATAACGATGCCAACGAGCATAAGCGCGACAAGTAGAATGGATGTAAGCTTTTTCATTTTCAAAATCTCCTTGAAAAAATATAATTTATCGTCTATGGCGTGTTGCCATGGTGATACTTAATACGGTTGCCCCGAGCATCAGCTTGGAAGTGCAGTATGATAACGAATAAAACAAAAAGCCCCTGCACCAATAAAGGTACAGGGACAATTCAAAACGAATCGTGTTACCACTCTGCTTCGCCTATTTCTCACGAAATAAGCCTCATAGACCTCGCCCGAGGGTTAAGGTCGCAATGATATAACGGTCACCCCCGTCGATGCCTACTATCAATTAAGAATTCAGCACGAAGCTCACAAGATGAATTCACCGCGTATGCACATCTGTCTCTCACCGACCGACAGCTCTCTGTGTATGCTTTACTGCGACTACTGGTTCTTGCTCAAGCGCCTTTGAAAAATGATACACCAATTATATCAACCTTTCCTCGAAAAGTCAAGTTATTATTTCATTTTCCTGAAAATCCGTCACTTTTGCCAAAAACAAGGCGCAAAACTTGTTAAAATAGCACAAATCGAGCTACAGACACCGATTATTTTCCCGCAACACTGATTCTGCTCATCGCGCGGCGCAGTCTCGCCCTTGCGAGCTCGAGCTCTTTATCCGATGCCGCACGGCGGATCTCATCCTCCGCGCGCTCCTTAGCGCGCTTAGCGCGCTCGATGTCGATCTCGTCGGCAAACTCGAAGGTGACCGCAACAAGCTTTACCTCGATGCCGTTGCAGGTGATAAAGCCGCCCGAGCAGGCCGCGATCCTATCCTTACCGCCGACGGTTATTTTGGCTCTGCCGGTTCCGAGTGAAGCCATATAATTTACGTGACCTGCGAGGATCTGCACGTCACCGTCATCGGTGCGGACAAGCACGCTCTCTGCCATCCCGTCGTACTCTATTCCGTCGGGGGTCACTATCTGCAATTTAAATTCCTTCATAGGCTACCTCAGTTAGCAAGTGCCTTTGCCTTCTCGACCGCCTCATCTATCGTACCGACAAAGAGGAATGCCGACTCGGGAAGATCATCATGCTTACCGTCGAGTATCTCACGGAAGCCGCGCACGGTCTCCTTGACGGGAACGTAGCGTCCCTCCATGCCCGTGAACTGCTCTGCAACCGAGAAGGGCTGAGAGAGGAATCTCTGGATCTTTCTCGCACGGTTTACAAGAAGCTTATCCTCCTCGGAGAGCTCCTCCATACCCATGATCGCGATAATATCCTGAAGCTCCTTATATCTCTGAAGTATTCTCTGCACCTCGCGCGCTACCTCGTAGTGCTCGATGCCGACAACGTCGGGAGCGAGGATCCTCGAGGTGGACTCAAGGGGATCAACTGCGGGATAGATACCGAGGGATGCTATGCTACGCGAAAGAACGGTAGTAGCATCAAGGTGCGCGAAGGTAGTAGCGGGTGCGGGGTCGGTAAGGTCGTCCGCGGGAACGTAGACTGCCTGAACCGAGGTGATCGAGCCGCGCTTCGTTGAGGTGATACGCTCCTGCAGAGCGCCCATCTCGGTAGCAAGCGTGGGCTGATAACCAACCGCAGAGGGCATTCTTCCGAGAAGTGCAGAAACCTCAGAGCCCGCCTGTGTGAATCTGTAAATATTATCGATGAAGAGAAGCACGTCCTGTCCCTCTTTATCGCGGAAATACTCCGCCATGGTAAGACCCGAGAGTGCAACTCTCATTCTTGCTCCAGGAGGCTCGTTCATCTGACCGTAAACGAGTGCGGTCTTATTAAGAACTCCCGACTCCTTCATCTCGTTGTAAAGGTCGTTACCCTCACGGGTACGCTCACCTACACCGGTGAATACCGATATACCGCCGTGCTCCTTCGCAACGTTGTTGATAAGCTCCATAATAAGGACCGTCTTACCAACTCCGGCACCTCCGAACAGACCGATCTTACCGCCCTTTGCATAAGGCGCAATAAGGTCAACGACCTTGATACCCGTCTCAAGTATCTCGGTTGTTCCCTCCTGGTCCGCGTAGCTTGGGGGATCTCTGTGGATACACCACTCCTCCTCGCACTCGGGCGCGGGTCCGTTGTCGATAGGCTCACCGAGAAGGTTGAATATCCTTCCGAGCGTCTCCTTACCTACGGGTACGGTGATGCCCGTGCCGCGATATACCGCATCGATACCTCTCGGCAGACCGTCGGTCGAGGACATCGCAATACATCTTACCACGTCATCTCCGAGCTGGCTCGCAACCTCGGCAACGATCCTTCTTCCCTCATGCTCGATCTCTATTGCACCGAGCAGGTCGGGTAAGGATCCCGACTCGAACTTAATATCGAGGACAGGTCCGATGATCTGTATTACCTTGCCATGAATTTCTTTCATTATCAAACTGTTCCTTTCATGCAGGATAGCTTCGTTTTATCTCACCCCGGATCAAAGTGCCTCGGCACCCGAGACTATCTCGGTGATCTCCTGGGTAATTATTGCCTGACGTGCCCTGTTGTATCTGAGCATCAGGTCGTCTATCATCTCTTTTGCATTCTTGTTTGCCGCGTTCATTGCGCTGCGGCGCGCGCCCGACTCCGAGGCAGATGCCTCGCAAATCGCAGAATAGAATACACCGCCGACGTACTTCGGCACGATTGCCTCGAGCATCTGCTCGGGATCTATATCGTACTCGGGCACGGCAGTTGAGCACGAGCCCGTACATTCAAGAGGCAGAAGCTGCTCATAGACGGGTGACTGTGTCATCATGGATACGAACCTCGTATACACGATAACGACCCTGCCGTATTCGCCGCCGACGAAGCCTTTCGTAATGCTCTCACCGATAGCAAGCGCGTCACCGACACCGAGATCACCGACATAGCTCACCTCGGTCCCATAGAGAGTGTAATCCTTGTTTTTGTAATGCTCACAAGCCTTCTTACCGACAGGAAGAACGATATCGCCATCCTTGATAAGCCGGGCAGTAAGTCTGAAAATATTGGCATTATAGCCTCCGGCGAGACCGCGGTCGCCCGCTATGACAACGAAAAGAGTCTTGTCGTTCTCCCTCCGTGCCGTATATACCGAATCTGTCATCTCGAGTGCCGGGATGACCTCGTTTATAGCCTCGCCGAGAGTCTCATAGAACGGACGCGTACGCTCGACCTTCTCTTTAGCTCTTCTGAGCTTCGAGGTCGCGACGAGCTCCATGGCACCCGTGATCTGCATGGTGCTTTTAACGCTCTTCATCCGCGCTTTTATGTTATTCATTCCTGCGCCTGCCATACGCCCTCCCTTCTCTTATAAGCCAAAACCCGCGGTTTTGACAACTAAGGTTTTCATTTTATGCAAGAAACTTTTCCTTTACATGTGCGATAGAAGCCTTTAGCTCTGCCTCGGCATCTGCCGAAAGAACACCCGTATCCCTGATGGATGCGAGGAGCTCGGGCTTGGATGCGGTCAGATACTCGAAGAGCTGACGCTCGAAGGAGCTAATATCCGCGGGTGCTATCTCGGTGAGCATATTATTAACTACCGCATAAATGATAGCTACCTGAAGCTCTACCTCAATGGGAGAATTTCTGTCCTGCTTAAGAACCTCAACTATTCTCGCACCCTGATCAAGTCTTGCTCTGGTGTCGGCATCGAGATCCGAGCCGAACTGTGCGAAGCCCTGAAGCTCTCTGTACTGAGAGTAAAGGAGCTTAAGAGTACCTGCGACCTTCTTCATCGCCTTTATCTGCGCGTTACCGCCGACTCGTGATACCGAGATACCGGGGTTTACCGCAGGGCGCACACCAGAGTGGAAGAGCTCGGACTCTAAGAATATCTGTCCGTCTGTGATCGATATAACGTTTGTCGGAATGTATGCCGAAACGTCACCCGCCTGGGTCTCGATGATGGGAAGCGCAGTAAGTGAACCGCCTCCGCACTCATCGGAAAGCCTTGCCGCACGCTCAAGAAGTCTTGAGTGCAGGTAGAATACGTCTCCGGGGTAAGCCTCACGGCCCGGGGGTCTTCTGATAAGGAGCGAAAGTGCACGGTATGCTACCGCGTGCTTCGAGAGATCGTCATATACGATGAGAACGTCCCTTCCCTTATCCATGAAATATTCACCCATAGCACAGCCCGCGTAGGGAGCGATGTACTGAAGGGGTGCGGGGTCGGATGCGGTAGCCGCTACCACGATGGTGTAGTCCATAGCGCCTGCGCGGTGAAGCGTCTCAACAACGTTCGTAACCGTAGACTGCTTCTGTCCTATCGCAACGTAGATGCAGATAACGTCCTTACCCTTCTGGTTGATTATTGTGTCGGTCGCGATGACCGTCTTACCTGTCTGTCTGTCACCGATGATAAGCTCGCGCTGACCGCGGCCGATCGGGATCATGGAGTCGATAGCCTTGATACCCGTCTGAAGGGGTACGGAGACCGACTTTCTCTCAATGATGCCGTAAGCGCGTCGCTCGATAGGGCTGAAGCCGTCGTTATCGATCGGACCCTTAGCATCGATAGGCTGACCGAGCGCATCGACAACTCTGCCTATAAGAGCCTCGCCTACGGGAACGGACACGACTCTGCCCGTACGCTTTACAAGGCTGCCCTCAGCAATGCCGACGTCGCTGCCGAGAAGAACGCAGCTGACAAAGTTTTCCTCAAGGTTGAGCGCCATACCGAACGAGCCGTTCACGAACTCGAGAAGCTCGTTAGCGCGGCACTTTTCGAGGCCGTGGACCTTGGCAATACCGTCACCGACGGATATTACGTATCCAACCTCGTCCTCGCGGACTCTTGTCGAGAAGTTGCGTATCTGCTCTTTTATGATCTTGCTGATGTCTTCTATTTTAGACTGCATATTATCACCAACTTCTTCGGCAGACACTTTTCTGCCGTATTTCTTAATTAAATAACGGTCTCACCAAGCGACCTTGCAAAGCTGTCGAGCCTGGTCTTAATAGAGCCGTCACGCTGTATACCCGCGTATCTCAGCTTGATACCGCCGAGGATCTGTGGGTCTACCTTATTGTCGATAACGACGTCCTTACCCGTAATCTTGCGGAGCTTCTCCGTCATCCTCGCTCTCTGCTCATCCGTGAGCATAACTGCACTGATGACCTCGGCTCTGATAATACCGCGCGACTCCATATACTCCTCCTCGTAGCACTTAAGGGTGCGTACGATGGCGTATGCCATACGGCGCTTCGCAAGTATCTTTACAAGATTGGTAAGATTCGTATCAAACGACGAGAATGCCCCGTCTATAAGCGAGAGCCTTTCATCGGGTGAAAGTGCGGGAGTGTCGAGCATCTTCTCATACTCGGGGTTCGAGTCAAGAAGCTCAGAAAGGCAACCCGCCTCCTCTCTCACGCGCTCGGTAGTGCCGAGCTCCTCCGTGAGTAAAAACAGAGCGCGGCCGTATTCCCTCGCTGCACTGTATATGTCACTCATTCCTCATCCCCCATTTTATCAATAAAGGAATCGATGAGGTCCTTATGCTCACCCTCGGAAATATCTCTTTCTATAACCGCCTCCGCAATGCTGATAGCCATAGACGAAACCTCGTCCTTTATCTCATTTACGGCACGGCGGCGCTCAAGCTCTATCTCCTCCTCCGCGCGCTCCTTGATGCGCTCGGCAGTTGCTTCAGCCTCTCTTATGATCTCCTCCTCGCGGAGCACGGCGCGGCGCTGAGCGGTACGGACTATCTCCTCGCTCTCCTCCTTTGCCGCCGAGATCTTCTCCTCGTACTCTGCCTCGAGCTCGTGAGCACGGCGCTCAGCATCCTCTGCTGACGAGTACATATCGTCGACCTCTTTCTGCCTTGAATCGATCATATTTTTGATAGGCTTGAAGAGAAACTTTTTCATAAGAAGATAAAGAATAAGCAGGTTACACCAGGCAAAGATCATTGTCCAGAAATTGACTCCGACAAAGCTCTCAAAGCCATCTAAAAATTTAACTGCAAATTCCAAAGTGGTTTCTCCCTTTGTTTTTAGTTATTGCCGATATCCTTTGATCAAGTAATGGGTAGGAACATAAGAAGAAGCGATACTACGAGAGAGTAGATACCGGTGGTCTCGGTGATAGCACAACCGAGGATCATGTTAACTCTGAGAGTACCTGCCATTTCGGGCTGACGAGCCATTGCCTCAAGCGCCTTACCTACTGCGTTACCCTCTCCGATACCGGGGCCGATAGCGCCGATACCCATACAAAGTGCTGCTCCGAGCGCTCTTGCTGCTAATACATCCATTTTTGTTTCCTCCTTTAGAAAACGTGTTTTATATTTTTGTTTTATTATTCGTTAAGTTTGTTTTAGTCTGCGCTGACCTCAGCGGAGATCTCCTCGCTCTCGGGTACCGCCTCATCCGCGGGTGGGGGACAGGCAGAGCCTACGTACACCATCGTAAGAAGACAGAATACGAACGCCTGAACGAAGCCTGAGAACAGGTCAAAGTAGAGCGAAAGAATCGCAGGTATACCCGCTTGGAATATGGGCGGGAATATATCGAAGATGGCCTCAGGCAGCCATCTGAATACAACGTTGTTAAGCGCGGCAAGCGCACCGTAGATAAGCGCGGTAAGGACCGAGCCGCCCGCAACGTTACCGAAGTGACGGAACGCCATGGAAAGAGGCTGCGCTATCTCGGATACGATATTCATCGGGGTCATGACCACGATAGGCTCGGTAAAGCCCTTCAGCCAGCCCAAGAAGCCGTTTGCCTTTATACTGTGGTACCACACCATGACCGATGTGACTATTGCCCACGCAAGAGTTACCGAAAGGTCTGCGGTAGCTGAGCGGAGCACGCCCGTCATACCGAGCAAGCTGCATAGGAACGAAGAAGCAAAGAGCGTACCGATATAGGGTGCAAACTTCAGATTGTGCTTACCCATCGTCTCCTCTACCATATTGTAGAGCATCGTAACAAGCTTCTCGGCAAGCACCTGAAGTCCGCCCGGCCTTTTAGCCACGCGCTTCGATACCGCAAGCGAGAGCGCGATGAGTATCACGGTCGCTACGATAAGCGTTATTGTTGTCTGGGTCACTAAGGGAAGCTCAAAATCGCCGATATACAGCGTTATATATTCCTTAGGCCCTGTTACTGACAGATCCAACTACTCTACCTCCTTCTTCGCCTTTTTAGAACGGATAAGCTCGATAACGTAGATTATCGGCCTGTATGCGATAAGCGGTATCACCGTCGCGATAACGTTGAACACTCCCTGCAAGAGAAACGCACCGACAAGAACACCTATCATAAGGAGCATTCTTAAGATATAGGTACCGCCGGCAGCCATAGAGACGGATTTGGAGTTCTCGGCTGCGAACTTCTCAGCTTCCTCCTCGGTCATCTCCCCATCTCCTCTGAGTGCAACGTATTTATCTATCGCACGGTTGACCGTAACGGCAAGAATAAAATAATTCACCACGACCACGAGCGAGCCGAGAAGCCCGCCGAGAATGACCGTGTGATCAAACTTGGCAATTTCAAATACCGAAAGTATAAGAAAAACGACCGACACGACAGCGCATACCGCTATCTCGCCAAGAAGGATAAACAGCGCATCCTTCAGCGCATCGCGCATCGATTTACTCATTATTATCACCTCGCTTGTCCTCCTTCTGCCTCTGTCGCTCAAGCCTTTCGAGCCCTGCCATAGCAGATAGGATAAACCTTACCATAGATACGATACCGACACCGAGACCGAGAAGAATACATGGTATATATACCCATGCATCTATCATCGCATAGGTGTGAAGAAGATATCCCACACCGACTCCGAGCGCAGTATCAAAAAGCAGAGAAAACAGAGATTGCGAAACGATATTCAGGACGTACAGAAAGCTGACTGTCTGTCTTTTCATCCCGAAATCCTCCGATCGCTCATTTTCCCAAGGTTAATATTATCACATTTTATTGCTAAAATCAAGTACGTCTATAAAAATTAAATAATTAACGAGAAAAACGCGTCGTGTGCTAGGCTGCGATGGGTCAAAGCACGATATGAGGCAGCTGCTCACAAAATAAAAACATCCGACGGAATATTAATGTCCGTCGGATGTTTTCTTCATATTGTTTTATTTAGAGAATATACCCGTCCCAGAGGCGATATTCCTACCGTTTTTCGGGGCAGCTTCCACATCATTTTGAGATAACGTTATGTATCAGCGGAAGCTCCTCGGGCCTATCGTCACCTAACGTGAGAGCCGAAAGATATACCCTCTCACCCTCGTCGAGCCTTTCCTCGCTCGACGAATACAGGGTCGCGAGAACGTCGCCCGCGCGGACGGCATCGCCCGTCTTCTTCTCTATTATGATGCCTGCCGTAAAGTCTATCACGTCATCCTTGGTGACTCTGCCTGCACCGAGAGAAACCGATGCGAGGCCGATTGCCTCGGTATTCATAGCCGTGATATATCCGTCACGGTCTGCAAGCACCTCTCTCTTACAGGGTGCGCTCGGGAATTTCGAGGTGTCGAGTGCAAGTGATGAATCTCCGCCCTGCTCTCCTATCCACTCTACGAGTTTCTTAAGAGCCTTACCGGAGGATATGGCATCCTCGCACATACGGCGTGCGGTGAGAGCCTCCTTGCCGAGCGAGAGCTTGGTCATCTCGGTCGCAAGCGAGAGCGCGACCTCACGTAGATCTGTGGGACCCTTACCCGAAAGGACCTCTATTGCTTCCTTTACCTCGAGGATATTTCCTACCGCGTGTCCAAGAGGAACGTCCATATTTGTGATAAGTGCGCTGACGCGTCTGCCGCGCTTATAGCCTATATCGACCATGCATCTTGCAAGAGCTTCGGATGCCTCGGCGCTCTTCATGAACGAGCCCGAGCCGTATTTAACGTCAAGAACTATCGACTGTGAGCCTGCCGCAAGCTTCTTACCCATGATAGACGAGGTGATAAGAGGTATCGAATCGACTGTGGCAGTAACGTCGCGCAGTGCGTAGAGCTTCTTATCGGCGGGAGCGAGATTGCCCGACTGACCGATAACGGCAATGCCGATGCGCTTTACCTGCTTAAGGAAATCCTCGGGAGAAAGCGAGGTCTTATAGCCCGGGAAGGACTCGAGCTTGTCCACCGTGCCGCCCGTATGTCCGAGACCTCTGCCCGACATCTTCGCTACCTTCGCACCGAGCGATGCGACTATAGGCGCAACTATAAGCGTTGTTTTGTCACCGACACCGCCCGTCGAATGCTTATCGACAGTTCCGTCACCGAGCAGAGAAAGATCTACCACGTCGCCCGAGTCGCATATAGCTTGCGTAAGCGTTGCGGTCTCATTATCTGTACAGCCCTTAAGGCATACAGCCATAAGTAAAGCCGATGCCTGGTAATCCGGAATATTTCCCGCAGTGTATTCCTTGATGAAAAACTCAATCTCGGAGTCGGTAAGCTCCTCTCCGTGTTTTTTCTTCGTGATTATATCGTAAATATGCATAAATACCTACCCGTGTCAACTTATTTCCGTCATAGCTTATCGGGCGTGAACGCCGCGGGAAGCATCTCGGAGAGTGTATGAGACTCGCACTGCTCTTTCGTTTTCGTGATGATCTCAAACTCGGGTGTGCAGAACTCCGCCATTACCTGCCTGCATACTCCGCAGGGATAAAAGCCATCGTCTCCCACCTTGCCGTGCTTACCCCCCGAGATGGCAATAGCCACAAACTCGCGCTCACCGTCTGCAATCGCAGAGAAAAACGCGGTGCGTTCGGCACAAACAGTGGGGGTATAGGATGCGTTCTCAATATTAGTTCCGATATACACCTTACCCGACTTTGCGAGGAGTGCCGCGCCTACCGATATACCGGAATACGGAGAGTAAGATCGCTCTCTCGCCTCCTCCGCAACAGCGAAGAGCTCCATTGCTGCCTTCTTATCTAACATAGTCCACCTCAAAGAAGCAGCTCGCGCACGGTTTTTCCGACCGTGTCAAAGCCGAGAATAGTGCCTAAGTTATTACCCGTGTCGCCTTTTCGGTACATAAGCATAGAAATATATTCTCTCGTGTGATCGGTAGAGGCATCGCCCGGATCGCACCCGTGATCTGCCGTTATGATCAGGCAGTCATCTTCGGAAAGACGCTCGAGTATCCCGGGTATCGCGCGGTCGAACTCCGAAAGAGCAGCCGCATATCCGTCTATATCCTGTCTGTGACCGTAAAGCATATCAAAGTCGACGAGATTTATGAAGCAAAGGCCGTTAAAGTCGCGCTCCATAAGCGAAAGTGAGGTAGCTATACCCTCGGTATTACCGTGGGTGGGTATGCTCTCGGTGATACCAACGCCACCGAAAATATCGCTTATCTTACCGACAGCGATAACGTCAAGACCGTTGTCCTTCAGGTCGTCGAGCACCGTCCTTTCCGGCGGAAGAAGCGAAAAGTCGCGCCTTCTGTCGGTTCTCTTGAATGCACCGGGTGTGCCGACAAACGGTCTTGCGATAACTCTGCCGACACCGTGTTCACCGACAAGCATCTCTCTTGCCGCCCGACACATCTCATAGAGCTTATCTATCGGGATTATATCCTCGTGAGCCGCTATCTGAAATACACTGTCGGCAGAGGTATAAACTATCGGCTTACCCGTCCTCATATGCTCTTCACCGAACTCGTCGATAACTACCGTTCCTGAGTACGGCTTATTAGCCAAAACGCCTTTAAGCGAACATTTGTTTACAAATTCATCTATAATTTCCTTAGGGAAGCCATCGGGGTAGGTAGGCATCGGATGCTCGGATACTATGCCCATAAGCTCCCAGTGCCCGACGGTGGTATCCTTGCCGCGGCTCTTCTCCCTGAGTCTTGCTACGGTCGCTGTGGGCGCTATCTTCGGTAGATAATCTATGCCGTCAACGGCTCCGAGACCGAGCGATATAAGGTTCGGTATCGAAAACTTATCCGATGTCGATATTCTTTTTAAAGTGTTAACGCCCTCGTCACCGAAATCTGCCGCATCGGGTGCAGCTCCTATTCCGAGCGAGTCGAGAACTATAACAAATACTCTTTTTGCCTTTTTCATTTTGCCTCCTCCATAGAGGTATCCGAGAAGACACTCTACGGCTTCAATTAAAGTCTGATCGCTGTGTTAAGAGCAACCTCCATCATCTCAGTGAAGGAGTTCTGTCTTTCCTCAGCGGTGGTAGCCTCACCCGTAAGAAGGTGATCGGATACCGTGCAGATAGCGAGCGCGCGCTTACCTGCATATGCGGCGTTCATATAGAGTGCCGCAGCCTCCATCTCAACACCGAGCACACCGAGCTTTATCCACCTCTCGGTAACGGTGGGATCTGCGTTGTAGAACATGTCTGAGGATAGTATGTTTCCTACTACGTAGGAAGCACCGAGCTTTTCGCACTCCTCGATAGCGGTTTTCATCATTCCGTAGTCGGCAATGGGAGCATAGGTTCCCTGCACGTTGTACTGAGTCGCATAATTCGAGTTGGTGCATGCGCCCATACCTATGATGATATCGCGGATCTTCACCCTCTCAGACATACCGCCGATAGAGCCTATTCTCATGATGTTCTCAACCTCAAAGAAGTTATAAAGCTCATACGAGTATATACCGATGGAGGGCATGCCCATTCCGCTCGCCATGACCGACACAGGCTCGCCCTTCCAGCTTCCTGTATATCCCTGTATACCTCTTACGTTATTTACAAGCTTCGCGCCCTCGAGAAAGTTCTCTGCAATAAACTTTGCGCGAAGGGGGTCGCCGGGCATGAGCACGGTCTTTGCGAAATCGCCTACTTTAGCGTTAATATGAGGTGTTGCCATTTTTATTATTCCTTTCTTTACGGTAGTCAGACGAGCCTTTGCCCGCCTTATCATATCGGCTTATGTGCCGATTAATTACCCTTTCGGCATTTGTGCCGTTTTGTGATCAGTATCCCGAGCCCTGCTCATTCTTTGCGAGCTTTACGATTCTGCTCGTTCCGAGTCTTGTTGCACCGAGTGCCAAGAACTCCTCCGCATCGGCAAGAGAGGATATGCCTCCCGCAGCCTTTATCTCGACGCCCTTACCTACGTTCTCGGCAAAGAGCTTGATATCGTGGGGAGTAGCACCCGCGGTCGAGAAGCCCGTCGAGGTCTTGATGAAATCGGCACCCGCCTCGGTGACTATCTTACACATTCTGATCTTTTCTTCGTCGGTAAGAAGGCAGGTCTCAATAATGACCTTTAGGATCTTGGGTCCGACCACCGACTTGATAGCACGCACCTCGTTCAGTATCTCCTCCCATCTGCCGTCCTTAACGTCGTTGGTGTTGATGACCATATCTATCTCATCGGCACCGTCAACGATGGCTAAATCAGCCTCATAGACCTTGACCTGCGAGGTGGAGTATCCGTTCGGGAATCCGATAACGGTACAAATAGGGAGCTTGCCTTTCACGTACTCACTCGCGCGTCTTACGAACGCAGGAGGAATACACGCCGATGCACATCCGAAGCGCATAGCATCGTCAAGGACGGTTTTTATATCCTCCCAGGTAGCGCACCTGTCAAGCAGAGTATGATCGCATTTTGATAAAATTACGTTGATATCCATCAGTTATTTCCTTTCTTTATCTCTTCAATATAGCATCTGTGACACATTGCAATATAGGCATCGTTACCGCCCAGCATGACCTGCGAGCCCTTCGTGACGACCTTACCGTCCTCGGAGATCCTGGCGTTCACGGTAGCCTTTGAGCCACACTTACATATCGTCTTTATCTCGGCTATCGAGTCTGCAACCTCAAATAAGCGCATACTTCCCGGGAAGAGCTTGGTCAGGAAATCCGTACGCAGACCGAAGCAGAGCACGGGGATGTTGTATTCGTCGACTATCGCGCGCATTTCATTAACCTGCTCGGGCGTGAAGAACTGACACTCATCGGAGATAATGACGTCACACTCCGAATGCTCGTCCTTGAATAGCCTCAGTATCGACTGATCGGCGGATATGGGTGTGCAGTCCTGTGCAAGACCGATCCTCGAGCGAAGTATCATCTCTCCGTCACGGTTATCGGTAGCAGGCTTGATAAGCCAGACACGCATACCACGTTCCTCGTAGTTAAACTTGGTTATAAGTGCCTGAGCCGTTTTAGAAGAGCCCATAGCACCGTACTTAAAATAAAGCTTAGCCATTTTGTTACCGTCCTTGTTTTTTTGCCTAGCCTTATAATTATATCACACACTCGCACAAAAATAAAGGGGGATTTAATTTTTCGGCATAGTGACAAATAATAACAGCGTTTTTTTGTAGTTTTGCATATTTTGTCGCACCCGATGAATTAGACGGGCAAGATGTCGTAGGCGTGAGAAAGGAAGGATGTAACCAAGTCAAAGGCGCTCTTTTGTACGGTGTTTACAGAAAAGCAAAAGCGGCAGAGCAATAACGCTCCGCCGCCATGTTTTATCACTGGCTATCAATGATAAAGTAAACTATCATTTACCAAAAAGCGATGCAAACAGGTCTCTAAACCATTTTGCGATCCCCGCGAAAAAGTTGAGAATTATACCGAAGAAGCTTAATTGTTCGGGTTCACCGGAGTCCCCGGGAATCTCGGGGGCATCAGGTGTATCGGGCGCGTCGGGTGCATCGGACGTGTCCGGATCTCCAACGGGTACTGCGGTATATACGGCAATGTAGGAAACCGTACCGCGGCACTCCGTGACCTCCTTATCCCATCCCGCGAAAACGTACTCGTAGCGATCATCGGCGGGCCTTGTGGGTGCGGCGGGGATCGCCACCGTCTCACCCCACTTGTAGATATCGCTCGAGATGACCTCGTCCCCGTTCTTGAACTCAACCGTGTACTCTGCGACGTCGAGCCATTTTTTCTTGGCGAGGTACTCCTCGGCAAGCATCTGAAGACCAAGCATCTCGCTCTCGGAATAGAAGACGTCCTTCATGTTGGTGGTTGCTTCATTAAAAGCGGTCAGAGGATCGTCATATTTGTAATAAGCTGATATGAACTTATCGATATTCAGATATTTACTGCTTAAAGGATATATCCACTCGTACGGCTGTCCGACAGTCGTCTCTCCCGTCAGAGCAGCGTAGATCATAATGCTGCCAAGATATCCCGCAAGAAGATTGGGGTGGTAACCGTCAGCGGCACTGTTGGATACGATAAACGAGTTCTTGTTGTACTCCATCGTACCTCCGGGAACGCTGACGTTACCTTTTATGAGATCGTAGACCAAGGAGCCCCAGTCGATAACGTCGAGGCCAAGCTCTTCTACCGCAAGCTGGATCGACTCACGAATCGGCTTGTACGTTCCCTGAAGATATACCTGGTTGTGATTCATCAGATAGAACTTGGTGTCGGGATTGACCTCGCAGAACACGTTGACCACCATCTCGAGGCTATCCACGTACTGTTCGGGATCGGTAAAGCCGGGGGTTAGTATATCGTGAAGTACTACTATGTCGTAATTTCTGTCAACAAGGTCCGCAAGATGATCGTGTCCGTCGTGATCGCCCGCATTACAGGATCCGTCGAAAATATCGGTAAGATCGTGACCGCCATAGACCCAGTCGGTTATGTAGAGATTCTCTACACCGTTCTTTTTACACAGTCTCGAGAAGAATCCCGTCTCATTACTGCCGCTTCGGGATTCCTGAGTAAAATTACCCGATCCCGTGCGCTCTACTATTCCACCGTAATAGGTGTACGAGCAGCCTATAAATATAATCTTCTTTCCGCTAAGCGCATCCGCACCCTCGCCTACTCCGAGACGTTCTTCATCGGGTGTATCGGGTGTATCCGGCACGTCGGTCGCGTCGGCATACGCATAGATGCCGAGAGGTACAATAATAGCCACCGATAAGATCAGGCAAATGATCGGTAGTATCAATTTTCTTAGTTTCATATAACCTCCTATACGCCTGCTAAGATAAAAACGCGGGCGTTCTGACAACTTTATTATACGCACATATCCCCCGTGCTGTAAATGGATAAAAGCAAAAATATAGATTTTTAGTAACAGATATTGACTTAAACAGCCTTTAATTATATAATATTTGAAGAAAGGATGTGAAACGCATGAACAACACCTTTAACGATGTCACCCTCCTTCACGCATACGCGCTCTCTACCCCGAAGACCTTCAGCATCACCGACTACAAGCACAGATCTATGGTGATCAGATTGAATTCGAAGCTGCGCTACTCGTATGGAAGCGAGACTGTAATGACAGGGAGAGGCGACGTGGTATTCATACCGCGCGGTGCTACGTACACGGCGAAGCCAATTTCCGGAAACAACGAATTTATGATAGTGCGCTTTCAGACCGAGGACGCGGGCGAGTGGGAGATAATGCACGTCGATGATCTGGCGGAGGCGACGGCTCTTCACACCGAGCTGTGCCGCGCAATGGTCTTTAACGACAGAAAAAGCAGAATGCGTGCGCTCTCTTGCTTTTACAGGATACTATCGATGATATCGGAGGGATCGAGCGAGGAAAGATATCTGCCCTCTCGCAAGCTCGAATTAATACAGCCTGCGCTCGACTATATTGAAACGAATATTTTTTCGCCCTCACTTAAGATCGGGGATCTTCATACGCTTTCGGGTATGTCGGGCGTATATTTCAGAGAGCTCTTCCGCGCCCATACGGGATTGACTCCGCAGGAGTACGTCACGGAAAAGCGCCTCTCGAGAGCAAACGAGCTCATCGCATCCGGAGCATCCTCCAAGATCAAGGACGTTGCCGCTATGGTAGGTTACACCGATGCTCTGTATTTCAGCCGTGTTTATAAAATGCGATATGGCCACTCACCGAGCCGCGCGAAAAGAGATAGCGAAAAAGTGACACGAGAAAAACAGACGAAGGGGTAGAATTTTTCAAAGAGATATGATAGAATAGAATCTGACCGATGAAGAAAGGAGAGAAAATATGATACTTATCATTGCCGAGAAGCCAAGCCTTGCGCGCAATATTGTCGCCGGAATAGGCAAAATGGATAAAAAAGACGGATACTTTGAAAACTCCGAATATATCGTTACCTGGGCGTTCGGACATCTTTTCTCTCTCGTAGACATCGAAAGCTACACCGGCAGCGAGAGCACCAGATGGACTCTCACCAATCTCCCCTGCTTCCCCGAAAAGTTCAGATTCGAGCTGCGTGCCGAGGAAAAGCGCACCAAGGACGGTAAAAAGGTAAAAGCCACAGATCCGGGTGTAAAAAAGCAGTTTGCGATAATCGAGAAGCTCTGCAATCGCACTGACGTCACCACGATAGTAAACGCAGGAGACGCAGACCGCGAGGGAGAGATAATCGTAAGGCTCTGCGTTGATAATGCTCTGAGAACGAATAAAGAGAAAAAAAGGCTCTGGCTACCCGATCAGACACCCGAGACGGTAAGGGCAGCTCTCGCTGACATGAAGGACGAGAGCGAATACGAGCGGCTTGCCGACGAGGGCTTTGCCCGCACCTATATTGACTGGCTGTACGGTGTAAATTTAACACGCTATGCCACTATCATGACGGGAAAGCTCCTACGGGTAGGCAGAGTTATAGTACCGATAGTGCGCGCTATCTATGAGCGCGATATGGAGATACTGAACTTCAAGCCCGAGAAATACTACGTTATTTCTTCGAGCGCTAAGACGCACGGTGAGCTTGTCGAGCTTACGGGTAAGGAGAAGTTTTCAGCAACGGAACTCGAGCGTGCAGAGGCTGTGGCAAAGCTCTACAACGAAACGGGTGCGGTAGTTGTATCCTCAAAAAGCAAGGAGGATAAAATACACCCGGGTAAGCTTTATTCGCTCTCCACACTCCAGAACGTTCTCGGAAAAAGATATAAAATGTCGATGTCCGACAGCCTTGCTATAATACAAAAGCTCTACGAGGAAGGCTATCTCACCTACCCCCGTACCAACTCCGAGTATCTTGCCACCGCAGAAAAGGACAAGATGAAGACCATCATAGCGAATATCGCGAAGCTTGGTTATGCCGTGAAGTTCAAGGACAGTAAGAGCATCTTTGATGACTCGAAGATAGAATCACACTCGGCACTCACTCCGACATATAAGATCCCCGATAAATCAAAGCTCTCGGAAAAGGAGAACCAGGTCTACTCGACGGTTCTGCGCCGCTTCGTAGCTGTATTCTGTGCCGAGGACTGTATTGCCGAAAAGAGCGAGATAACCATCAGAGTCGGTGAATACGAGGACTTCGTTCTTAAAGGCACCGTTATAAGAGAGCCCGGTTGGACAAAATACGACGAGTATACCGCAAAGGATAAGATCCTGCCGAAGCTTGAGGTCGGGGAGTCGGTAAATATCGACTTTTCTCCCGAGGAAAAACAGACTACACCGCCAAAGCATTATACGATAGAAACTCTCAACAACTATTTAAAGAATCCATTCAAGTCGGATAAAGCGAAGGCTAAGGAGCTCGAGGAGTCGGGAGAGATCGACGACGCTGAGGATTATAAGGCGATCTTCGAGGGTCTTGAGCTCGGTACAGAGGCAACGAGAACGGGAATCATTGATAACGCCAAGAAAAGCGGATACATAGACCTTAAGAAGGACGTATATACCATTCTTGACGGCGGCATACATCTCATAACCTCTATTGAGAAGCTCGGTATAAGCATGGATAAATATAAGACGAGCGAGCTCGGTAAGTCTCTGAAGAAGGTCTATCACGGTGAGATTACCGTCGACGACAGCGTGAAGCTTGCCGAAAGCGAGATAGCAAAAATATTCAGTGCGGTAAGGTCGCGCGACAACACGCCCGTTGATACGGGAAAGTACGGTGAGATCGTCGGTGTCTGTCCGTTATGCTCACGCCACGTCGTACGCGGCACACGCGGATACGGCTGCATGGGGTACGCTGACGGATGTAAATTCAGAATGGGGCTCAGTTTATGTAACCGGGAGATACCCATCTCCGAGGTCAAAAGGCTCTTTGCCGAGGGCAGGACCGCAAGGCTCGACGGTTTTATCTCGAAGTCGGGAAAGCTCTTCTCTGCAAGGCTTAAGATAGATGGAGATAAGGTGAGCTTTGATTTTGACAGATAATCACAAAAGTATCCCCCCTTGCATACTATGTAGATGAGCGGCCAGGGTCGCCATAGTAAACATTCGGAGGAACATACTTTATGAATAACTGTCTTTGCCACATCTTCGATGACAACTGCACTTGGGCTATAATTCTCGCGATCATCGTAGTTTTCTGTTGCTGCTGCAACAATTAAGCTAAGAATTGTTTGCAAATATGGGCTTTCAGGTGCTTTTCACGCATAACGAGAACATAGATAGCCCGATTGCAAAACAAGCGATCGCATCCCCGGTGGGAGGCACTATCCTCTCTTCATAAAGCGAGCGGCACCCAACTTGGGTGCCGCTCGTATTTTTCCGATTCATTTTATGTAGGATGAGCCGAAGCCGCTAAAATATTCTTAGAGATATACTTAAACGTTTATTTCAGCTTTGCCTTATCCACACCCACGAGGGCGGTGACAAAGCCCGTGCCGTCAGCACTCGAGATATCGCAACCGATGATGCGGTTTTTGTATACGAGAAGGTTCACATAGACCTTTCCTTCATAGTCGTAGTTTTCAACCTCATAGGTATAATGCGTGATGCGCTTTCCTACGTACTTTGTCAGGTCAAGCCCCTGTGACTTCTGTATCTCGTTATACCCCGCGAGAACGCGGTCAAAGCTTTCGGGCGCGCTGAAGCTTTCCTCCCCCGTAGGAGTATCCTTTACCATAACGCCGAGCCCCTCTATAAAAGCAACTCTGTCCTCGTTGGTCTTCATGCCGCCGTAATTGACCTCAATATCCCCGACAGAAGCATATACCGCATCCGCACCGCTGATGTTGATGAGTGCCACGAGCAAAACGAGAGTCACTCCTATAAGAAGGAAAAATTTTATTGTGGAAGCTCTTACCGAATATATAAACATAATGCCCTCCAAAAATAGTTCTGTTATAGACTATTCTATGAAGGGCAATTATATTCCTTTTTACATCTATTGGGAAAAGATCGGATAGCTCCCTTGGTTTAACCGTCCGGGGCGGCTGTCGCGCTTAACATAAAGAAACGGAAAAGCGAGCAGCTCACATTTAGGATTCATCGGCCTCACAATCGCTTTTTCTTGTCGCGAGCTTCCCGGCTTTCTTAACGAACATAAAGGCAAGTACAAAGCCGACGATAAGAAGAAGCACCGAAACGGTATATAACCACGGGTCCCGAGGAAGCGTCGAGAGGGTGTAACCTGCATCCTTTGCGGTCGATACATAGACCGTAGGTACAGAGCCGACGATAAACCCGATTATCGCGAGGTGAGTCAGTCGGGAATACTTTTTAAGAAGAATTTTCATGACCATGGATATGCCGATAAAGCCGACGACTATACCAAGACCCGTTGCCATAAGCACAAGGAAGCATTCAAGGAATCTGTCACCCCTGAAAAAGTGCTGAGTAACAAGCGTGATAAGAGGGTTATAGTACCCAAGAATAAGCAATATCATACTTCCCGAGATGCCGGGGATGACGAGAGCACAGGATCCAAGGATACCTGCCGCAAACAAGAGTAAGTATCCGCCAAAATCGAGGCTGAAGAGATCAACGTCAGCGCCCGTAGGTGCAAAGCAAAGAAGCACGGTCAGAAGAATGGGTATTATCAACGCAAAATATGCCGCAATATTCATTTTTCCCTTTGCCTTTTCGGTTATAGAGAACATTCCGCCGAGTGCCAGACCAACAAAAAGGGATACCGTGGGCAAGGGAAAGGCGGAGAGCGCCCATCCGAGCGGATATAAAAGCGATACCGCACCAAGACAAAGCCCGATAAAAATCGGTATCAGGGTTACAACACTTTTCTTGAAATCGCGGAAGATATCGGCAATAGCACCGATCAGCCTCTCATATATACCGAGTATCGCGGCAACAGATCCGCCCGAAAAACCGGGGATAATAAAGGCAACTCCGATACCGAATCCGGCAGCCATATCGGTAAAAAAGCGTGTGAGCGCATTGTTTTTTGCCGCATTTTCTCGACACGGGGTAGTGTTTTCAGACATTTTACTCCATTCCGACGGTAAGACGCACCGTCATTTACAGATGGTATTTTATTTAAGCCCGAGGGTCCGGATAAGCGAGAACACCTCGCGAGCGGTAAGGCGCATATTTTTGGAAGCAACAGCCTTATTCATGGCATCGGCAAGAGATATCGGTCCGCGCGCTATCGGGAATACGGCATCGATGCCGTGCTCTCTTAAGAGCGATGCATCATCTGTCGCAGCTCCCGAAAAGGCAATGACAGGCTTGCCGTACCTCTTAGCAACCCGCGCAACTCCGACGGGAGCCTTTCCCATCGCGCTCTGCGCGTCCATTCTTCCCTCACCCGTGATGACAATATCGGCATCTGCGACCTTCTCTGAGAGACTGTTAAGCTCTGTTACTATCTCTATTCCCGGCCGCAGCTCTGCGCCAAGATAAGAAATGAGCGCAAATCCAAGACCGCCCGCAGCTCCCGCACCCACAGCATCCGGGTCGGCATCCGGTATAACCTCGCGCGTAAGGTCTGCATACCTTTTAAGATACCCGTCAAGCAAGGGCTTCATCTCGGGAGTCACACCTTTCTGCGGTCCGTATATATAGGTAGCTCCGTTTTCTCCCGTGAGTGGGTTCTTTACGTCACATGCAACTGTAATTTTGCAGTTTTTAATCAGTAAGTCTATGCCCGCGGTGTCAATTTTGCATAGCTTAGAAAGCGATTCGGCACCTCTTCCGATATCCTTACCGTCCTTATCAAGAAAGGCAAAGCCGAGTGCTCTCAACATTCCGACACCGCCGTCGTTCGTTGCAGAGCCGCCAATCCCTATCACGAGCTTTTTCGCACCGCTTTTGATCGCATCGAGCATCATCTCACCTACACCGTAGGTGTCGTAGAGCATCGGATCTCTTCCCTCGTCGGAGACAAGAGTGATACCCGCGGCACTTGCCATTTCAATAACGGCAGTACCGTCGGGGAGTACGCCGTAAACGGCTTCTACCCTCTTGCCAAGAGGGTTGGATACGGACACGGTACGATATTCTCCGCCCGAGCCTGCGATTATAGCCTCAACTGTTCCCTCGCCGCCGTCGGCAATGGGTGCGGTAATTATTTCAGCGTCAGGAAACACATCCCTGATACCAAAGGATATAGCCTCGGATGCACCGATTGAAGAAAGACTTCCCTTGAAGGAATCTATTGCGATAACCGCTTTCATAACTTCTCCTCTAAAAGATTCATTTTTTCGGCAAAGGATAACGGTATTCTGAGGTTCCCCTTACCGCATCCAAGCCCTATATCCGGCTTGTTTTTGCCATGGAAATCACTTCCGCCCGAATATAACAGTCCGTACTCGTCAGCAATTTTCCGCGATAGCTCGGTCGTCTCATCATCATACTCGGAGTATATAACCTCAATAGCATCAAGGCTACCCCGTGTAAGATCCAAGAGCTCTCTGAGAGTTGCTTCATCGATATTCAAAAAGGGATGAGCCAGCACCGAAACCGCACCGAGAGACTTAATAAAGGAGATACACTCAACCGTATCCGTGTACTTCGGCTCCTTATAAAACGGTCCGCCGCTATAGAGTATTCTTTCAAAGGCGTCCGATCGGTCGGTCGCATATCCGCATCTGACGAGCTCGGTCGCAACGTGCGCTCTGTTTACTATACCCTTGACTCCGGAATAAATTCGCTCGGGCTCGATCTTGTAGCCTGCAGCTATAAGGTCGCTGATAAGCTTGTCCATTGCGAGCCTCTTTTCCTCTCTTACACCGTCAACAAGAGCATTTATCCTCTCATACATATCCTCGGTAACACCGAGTGCAATAACGTGCAGCTCTGTGCCGCGAAAGTCGGTCGAAAACTCGATACCGGGTATGGCATGTATACCCTCTTCCCTTGCAGCAATGAGAAGCTCGGGAACTCCCGCTATCGAATTATGGTCGGTAAGAGCTATCGCTCCGAGCCCAACTGACTCAGCAAGCTTAACAAGCTCGGTCGGAGATAACGAGCCGTCAGAAAAGTGTGTATGTGCGTGAAGGTCACACAAATTGCCGCATTTTTCTAATAATTCTTCACATTTAGGCATAATTATCTCCTTTCATATAATTAAAGTCTGACTTCAGCTTTATCCTCTGTATACACTATTCTGTCACCGCTCGAGACAATGGATTCCTGATACTCGAGGAACTCCTTAACGCTGCCGAACGGTGCTTCATACTCGGATACGATTTTTTTCGCCAGCTCAGCACCGTTCTCAAGAAGCGCTCTCAGCATCTTTATCTGCCACATTGCGCACTTGACGCAAGCCTCGTACGCATCCTCGATATAATAATCTGCACCGTGGCTCGTGCCCTTGGCTCCCCCGGAGTAGGGATGGATCACGGGCATGAATGCCGAGAGGTCGCCCATATCCGTGCTGCCGGTGGAGAACTCGTGTCCGATATTGAAGCTCTCGCCATCGAACATATCCTCATATGCCGCCTTTGCCATATCGAGCATCGCAGTCGAGTTTTTCAGCGGTGCATATCCGGGGAGGTCAAGCACCTCGACGTTCGCACCGAGTGACAGCGCCGCGCCGATAAGCGCACGGTTTATTCTCTTATTCGCGTCTGTGATGGCATCAAAGGTCATGCCTCTGACATAGGTCTCTATCTTGGCTGACTCGGGAATGGCGTTTACCATCGCTCCGCCCTCGGTAATTATGGGATGAAAACGGATGCAATCTCTATCCTTAAAGGTCTCGCGTATGGCGTTGACCGCGGTGAGTCCCTGCGTTGCCGCATATATCGCATTGATACCGTTCCACGGGCTTCCTCCCGCGTGTGCCGCCTTGCCCTTGTAGATAACGGTCTTTGCGATGCAGCCAACCGAGCCGAGAAGGCTGGTGTATTTCTTCGCGGTATGTACCATAAAAGCAAGGTCTACGTCATCAAAGTATCCGCGATAAGCAAACTCGCTCTTACCGCCAAGATACTTAATAACGCCCTTCTCGCGAAGCTCGCTTCTGAATCCTATCTCGAGAAGCTCCTCTGCGGGAACCGCACAAAGCTTTATCTTACCCGAAAGACCGTCGAGCATTCCCTCCTCCTTAAGGGCAGCGGCAACGCCGAGAAGCGCCGCGCACTGTGCGTGGTGGCCGCAGGAGTGGACCGCACCCGTCACGGGGTCAGCCTCGGGGTGACTCGGGCAGATAACAGAGTCAAGCTCAGAGAGAATAAGGAGTGTCGGACCCGGCTTGCCGGTGTCGATCGTAGTATAGAATCCCGTAATTCCCTCTGCCATAGTAAGCTCGTAACCTAGCTCTTCGTATTTTTCCTTAAGGTAAGCCGTAGTCTTTACCTCGCGGTATCCGGTCTCCGGATTTCTCCATATGTATCTTTCGGCATTGAGAATAAGTTGCGCGTGCTTTTCAACTGCCGCCTTTATCTTATTATTCATGGCTTTTCTCCTTGGTTTTTTAACTATCCTCTTCATTTTAGCACACGCGCGAATAAAGTTCAATAGCTTTTAAAAGATTTGTGCCCATGCCGAAAAGCAGTATAAAAAATATTTTACTCGCTATTGACTTTGGAAATGATGTATGCTATAATCAAGTAGTAAATCTCATCAGGAGGTCGATGTCAATGAAACACATCAAGACTATCGAGACTAAGAATCTTTGCGAGAGCGCAAAGAAGGGCGGATGCGGCGAGTGCCAGACTTCCTGCCAGTCTGCTTGCAAGACAAGCTGTGGCATTGCTAACCAGCAGTGTGAGAGCAAGAGCAAGTAATAAATTGCCGCCTTACAGGCGGCATTTTTTATGAAAATTGGTGAATTATACTATCAAGTGCAACACTTTTAAGAAAAAAGAACACTCATATTGAATCCTGTGTTATAATGAAGTTACCACACACCAAAACAACAAGGAGAACAATATGAGCTATACCCATTTTACCATAGAAGAACG
>JAFVZL010000051.1 GCA_017508195.1 Clostridia bacterium
CGTTCTTCTATGGTAAAATGGGTATAGCTCATATTGTTCTCCTTGTTGTTTTGGTGTGTGGTAACTTCATTATAACACAGGATTCAATATGAGTGTTCTTTTTTCTTAAAAGTGTTGCACTTGATAGTATAATTCACCAATATATAAAAACCGTCGCCAACAAAGTGACGACGGTAAATCTTAATTTTCATTTTTTATTTCTTCCTCCAAAAGCACGAGGAACAATCCCACCGCGCCACCGCGGTAGTCGGTCTTATCCGTATAAACGCAGACGTCACGCGAAAAATCTCCCACGGGTATCAGTTTAACGTTATCCGAAAACTGTCCGCGCCAGGAAAGCTCGGGCACTATCGCCACACCCAGCCCCATTTCAATACCCCGTCTGAAGTACAACGGGTCATCGGTCTTAAGCGTGACCTTCGGTGTAAAGCCACCCGCCCGATATATTCTCTCCGCATACTCTGTAAGAGCTGAAAGCTCGCTCATTGCTATAAAGCTTTCCCCCGAAAGCTCGGCGGGATCAACCAGATCACGCCCGGCAAGCCTGTGCCCCGACGGTACCGCAAGAAGCAGCCTCTCACTAAGAAGCCTTTTCCGTCTGTACTTATCGTAGCCGACACTATCCGAGGAAACGATAATATCATAATCGGAATAAGACGGATCCTTGAAGGTGGTCATCTCAATATTGACGGCGGGCATAGCTGCCTTGAATTTTTCAATAGTCTGCATAACGATACGCCTATGGCAGTTTACGCATATGCGGAGAGTGCTGCACACAAAGCCCTCTCCAACCGTCTCCGTTGCATCCGCGATAAGCGCTAGAGCCTCGGATACCTTATCGTAAAACGCACGTCCGCGCTCGTTGAGGCTTATTCTGTTGGCTCCGCGCTTAAAGAGCGGTGCGCCAAGCTCCACTTCGAGCCTCTTTATACTCTGAGATATATCCGACGGCGGTACGCCGTACTTCTTCGCGGTGAGAGAAAAATTCTCACAAAGAGCGGCATCGCAAAAGTATTTCAGCTGCAAAATTTCCATTTTTACCTCTGTTTGTAAATTATTATTGTCATTTATCGTCGGTTTTTAACAAAAAAGGGGGATCAATAAACCTATCGCACAAGACGAATCTCCATCATCAAAAGCTTTTTGCCTTCTCTTTGCAAGCGATTCGTGCCAACCTTCGATAGTATTCTAACACATTTCAGCATAACTTTCAAGATATAGCAGTGAATTATATCCTATACTTGACAAAGCTATATCAAAATGATACATTATACTTAAAGACACACTCTGAAATACAAAAAGAAAGGAATATAAAATGCAAAAGCACAGAATTGCGGTTATAGCTGGTGACGGCATAGGTCCCGAGGTAATAGCCGAGGGCGTCAAGGTACTTAAGAGAGTCGCAGAGCTTGACGGCGGCTTTGAATTTGAATTTGACGAGTTCCCCTGGGGATGCGAGTACTACCTCAAAACGGGTAGGATGATGCCCGAGAACGGTATAGACATACTTAAGGATTACGACGCGATTTTCCTCGGCGCGGTAGGATACCCGGGAGTGCCCGATCACATATCGCTCTGGGATCTTCTTCTCACGATAAGAAAGAGCTTCGATCAATATGTCAATCTCCGCCCCGTGAAGCTTCTTAAGGGTGCGCCCTGCCCTCTCGCAGGCATCAAGCGCGAGGATATAGATATGACCTTCGTAAGAGAAAACAGCGAGGGCGAATATGCAGGCAGCGGTGCGTGGCTCTACAAGAACAGCCCGAACGAGGTCGTTATACAGAACGGCGTATTCTCAAGGCACGGCTGCGAGAGAATCATAAGATATGCATACGAGCTTGCAAGAAAAGAGGGCAAGACTCTCACAAGCATCTCGAAGGGCAACGCCCTTAACTATTCGATGGTATTCTGGGATCAGATCTTCAAGGAGATAGGCGAGGAATACCCCGACGTCAGTACCTACAGCTACCTCGTAGATGCGGCAAGCATGTTCATGGTAAAGGATCCCGCAAGATTCGAGATAGTAGTCACCTCCAACCTGTTCGGTGATATCCTAACCGACCTCGGTGCGGCAATCTCGGGCGGCATGGGTCTCGCCGCAGGCGCAAACCTCAACCCCGAGAGAAAATACCCCTCTATGTTCGAGCCGATACACGGCTCTGCTCCCGATATCGCGGGACAGGGCAAGGCAAATCCCCTTGCAACCGTCTGGTCGGCAAGCCAGATGCTCGATTTCTTCGGTCATAAGGAATGGGCGGATAAGCTTATCGACATCATCGAGGAGCTTATGGTCGAGGCAAAGGTTCTTACTCCCGATATGGGCGGTGCCGCAACCACCTCGGAGGTTGGCGATGCGGTAGTATTTAAGCTCGGATGATCCGGCAAAAGCGAAAAAACGAAGACAGGGTGTATCAAAAAAGAGCATAAAAGCAGAAGAAATCCCAAGATTTTCAACCAAAAAAATATAATAAGCAAAATTTAGAGCGAAGATACCGTGAAAAGGTATCTTCGCTCTTTTCCGTTTATGGCTTAACAAGGCAGCCCATTAACGAACTAAACTATTTTTAATCAATAGTTCTGCTTGCGAACCTCGAAGAAGCTCTGAGGATGTGCGCAAACGGGGCAAACGGCAGGAGCCTTGAGACCCATTACGAGGTGACCGCAGTTGCGGCACTCCCACATAGTCATCTCGCCCTTCTCGAATACCTGCTGCATCTCAACGTTGTTGAGAAGTGCTCTGTATCTCTCCTCGTGAGAGCGCTCAATAGCAGCTACTGCACGGAACTGGAATGCGATGGCTGTGAAGCCCTCCTCCTCTGCTTCCTTAGCGAAGGTGTCGTACATATCGGTCCACTCATAGTTCTCGCCCTCTGCTGCTGCAAGAAGGTTAGCAGCGGTGGTGCCGATGCCGCCGAGGTGCTTGAACCAGAGCTTAGCGTGCTCCTTCTCGTTCTCTGCGGTCTGGAGGAAGATAGCAGCGATCTGCTCATATCCCTCCTTCTTTGCTACGGATGCGAAGTAGGTGTACTTGTTTCTTGCCTGAGACTCGCCTGCAAAAGCGGCCATGAGGTTCTGTTCTGTTTTGGTGCCCTTAAGATCTTTCATTTTGTTTTTCTCCTTAAAGAAAATTTATGTTTTATATTTTTGTTTGTTTTTTTGCTCAAAATAGTATAAATCAAAGAAATTCACCGTGATGGTACAATAAATTCCGTGATTATTGAAAGTGATTAAATCAGTCTGTGCTCGCCTTTTGCCGTTCGCTGCACTCACTGCATATTACACGCGCCTTAAGCTCGTAGGAGTCGATCTGTTGTCCGACAGCCTCAGATAGTATCCTCGAAAAACCGTCTATGACAAAATCCCTGACCCTTCCGCACTCCTGACAAATTATATGCCCGTGAGGCGTGAATGCGTTGTCATACCTGTCTGCCGCACCGTCACCGGAGATCCTTCTGATAATTTTTTCCGCCTCAAGAGCGTGCAGGTTGTTATACACCGTTGCGCGGGAGATGGTCGGCATTTTCTCTTTAGCCAGCTCAAATATCTCCTCTGCGGTGTGATGACACATATCCGAACGAATGATCTCGAGCACGACAGCTCTCTGTCTTGTCATAATCTCTCCCTTCATTCGGCAGTGCGACGCTTTATTTTCTCGCCGCCTTACGCATCTATTATAGCAACCCGGGATAGCTTTGTCAATAGTTTTTTAGAATTTGTCTAATTTTTTTAGAATTATTCTAACTTTAACTCTAGATCCAATATTTTCTATCCTATTCTAACATATTTTTTATTAAAAATCAATAACTGAGCTTAATCTCGTTGACTCAGGCTTAACACGGATGATATAATATACTTAATGATATTATTGACGCATAATATTTATCCTAACGCGGAGTGCGCCATAAAAACGGAGATTATTATGAAACTTCACGACAAGCTATACGGCTTTACGGTAGAGGACGTTACCGAAATATCCGCCATCGATGCGGTAATGTATCTTCTGACCCACGATAAAACGGGCGCGAAGCTCTGCTACCTTGACAGAGATGACAGCTCGCGCACCTTTGCCATCACCTTCGGCACTCCACCGACGGATGACACGGGCGTTTTTCATATCCTCGAGCACTCTGTGCTCTGCGGCTCAGACAAGTTCCCCACCAAGGAGCCGTTTACCGAGCTTCTGAAGGGCTCCCTCAACACCTTCCTGAACGCGATGACCTACCCAGACAAGACCTCATACCCGGTAGCATCGAGAAACGACAAGGACTTTTACAATCTCGTCGACGTTTATATGGACGCCGTGCTCCATCCGAAGGCCGTTTCCGACGAGAGGATATTCCGCCAGGAGGGCTGGAGATACGAGCTCACGGGCGAGGACTCCGTAGGCTATAACGGTGTAGTTTACAGCGAGATGCGCGGAGTATACTCATCTCCCGACTCATTAGCCGCATATGCGAGCTCGAGGCTTCTTTTCCCGGGCGGTACCTATTCCTACGATTCGGGCGGACACCCCGATGCGATCCCGACGCTCAGCTACCAGGGCTTTGTTGATGCACACAAAAAGCATTATCACCCATCGGGTGCGTACCTGTTCCTCGACGGAAAGCCGAAGCTCGACGAGATACTCCCCCTGCTCGACGGTTACCTTAAGGACTACGACCGTAAAGAGATCACATACGACATCGTGCGAGGGGGTGAAATAATCACCGATATAACCTATGAAAAATACGAGATAGAGGAGGGTGAAAGCCCCGAAAACAAGACACGGGTCTACCTTACCTACCTCGCAGGTGACTTTTCCGACATCACGGCTCACAGTGCTCTCGCAATACTCACCGATGCAGTAGCAGACTCAAACGAAGCACCGCTGAAAAAGGCTATTCTCGCCTCGGGTCTGTGCGATAACGTATATATTTATCCCTCACCCGGGACTAAATATGCGACCTTTAACGTCGAGTTCCGCGGTGTTAAGGACGGCAAAGAAAAAGAAATTATCGCGCACTTTGATAAGTGCGCAGAAGAGCTCTTAGCTTGCGGAATTGACAAATCGCTTATCAGAGCATCGCGCGACCGCATAGAATTCAAAACGCGAGAGGCAGACTTCGGCTCATCCCCGAAGGGAATCGTCTACCTCTCGGCTATCAACGACGTCTGGCTATACGGTATGCACCCTGCCGCAGCGCTTGATCATAACAAAATATTCGGGGAGCTGTCCCAACTCCTCGAAACCGACTATCCCGATACTCTTTTAAAGAAGATACTTGACTCCGAAAGAGCTACGCTCGTTCTTTTACCCGATAAAGATATCGGGGGCATCAGAGAGAATGAGACGGAGCGCGCACTTACCGAGAGGCTTGGAGAGCTTACGCAGGAAAAGCTCGAGAGCATCAGAAAATTCGGTGAGGAGTTCAGCATCTGGCAATCAACGCCCGATACAGAAGAAGCGCTCGCAACCATTCCGACGCTTTCCCTGTCTGACCTTGCCGACGAGCCCGACGAGGTTCCTACCGAGATAATCGAAAAGGATGGCGCGACGCTCATCACCCATCCTATAAAAACGTCGGGTATAACCTACACGGATATGTACTTCGATGCATCGGATACCGAAGTTGCAGACGTACCCGTGTTGACTTTTATGGGTCTATTGTACTCGAACCTCGATACGGAGAGGGGCAGCTGCAACGACTTCCGCCGCCGTACAAAATCCGCCCTCGGCTCCATAGCACTGACAACGAGTGCCTTTAAGCGAGGGGACGAGGTTCATCTGTATCTTTTAGCGAAGCTCTCATGCCTCGATGCAAGGAGAGAGGATGCACTTGAGCTCTTGGATGAATACCTTTACAGAGTCGTCCTCGAAAACCAAGGTGCAGTAAGGCGTGCAATAGCACAGTACACCGCGCTCTACTACGATATGATATCCGAAAGCGGACACTCAATAGCTATCGCGCGAACCGCCGCAAAGTGCTCGAGGATAGACGCATTAAAGGAGTATACCTCGGGATACGAGTTCTACCGCTGGCTCAAATCAAAAAAGGATGCGACCGACGAGCAGATAGACGAGCTCATAGGCAGAATGAAGGAGCTTCGCGAGAGAGTGTTCGTAAGCGAAAGACTTACCGTATCGGTGACGGGTACGGACGGCAAGGGCTTTGCCGAAAAGTGTGCCGCGCTCACAAAGCACGGTACTCCCTCATCCCCCTCAAAAATCGAGATGCTGCCAAAGAAAAACGAGGGAATCGCAATCCCCTCGCAGGTATCGTACGCCACGCTCGGCGGCAATTTATTCGACACGGGTGTAGGTTATCATAACGGTGCGTGGACGGTGCTCGGCACTCTGCTCGACTTCCAGATACTCTGGGAGGAGATAAGGATCAAGGGCGGTGCCTACGGCACGGGCTTCGTCAGTCGAGCCAACAGCGGCACAACCGCTTTCTATTCCTACCGCGACCCGTCAGCCGCAAACACCATCGACACCTACAAAAGAGTACCCGAGCTTATACGCGAGCTTCTGTCATACGATATCGATCTTGAGAAGTTCATAATCGGCACAATAGGCGCGCTCGACCCCGTAACTACTCCGTCAATTGACGGAAGCAAGGCGACGCAGCTCTACCTCGCGGCAAAGAGTCATGAAGACGTTTTAAGGAACAGGCGCGAGTGCATAGGAGCAACGAAAGAGGGGCTCATCGAGCTCGCAGATATCCTCGATAAGGTCATAAAAGACTCGACCGTAACGGTCATAGGACCGAGAGATGCGCTCGAGCAAGCAGGGCTCGACGAGATACTTGAGCTTTAAAATGTCCCGAAAACACAATTATCAGTCTTTTTTTCAATAGATTTAAGCCATAGCCATTGCTACAATATAGGTAGAAGCTATCAAATCCCAAGAGAGCGCCTTCTGTACTCGGTAGGTGTCATGCCGTACCACTCACGGAAGCGCTTGGTAAAGGTGCTCGAATCGCAGAAGCCGACACTCTCGGCTATCTCGGTGACAGACAGTGCATCCTCTGCAAGGAGCGTTGCGGCTCTGTTAAGCCTTAATTCGCAAAGATACTTCATCGGTGACACACCGCGGTACTTTGTGAATAGCCTTGTCAGGTGTCTTTGGGAATACCCGAGCATCTCAGCTACGTCAGCGACGGTGATGCGCTCAGCATATTTTACGTTCATGAAGAACACAGCCTCGGCAACCGCATCACGCGCTCCCGCACCGCGCCTTACCGCCTTTTCACAGACAAGAAGAGCAAGAGCGGAAAAGAGAGTGTCGGATACGATTCCCTCACCCTCTCTTGCGAGAATCTCGGCAGTCATCTCGGCATACTGTGCAGTTAAAGGATCGATGCACATATTCACCCCCTGTCCGCCCTCACGCCTCAGCGAGGGATCTATAACGAACAGAGATTGAAAGCCGTGGCTGAGCGCCGCCTCACCGACAGACTCAATGAGAGCCTCGGCATCGAACTTGAATATGCAGTATCTGTAACCGTCGGTACGTATCTGCCCGTGCTTAACATCACTCGTCAGAACGAACACGTCAAGCGGCAACGTCTTGCTCTCGAGTCCGTTTACAACCTCGGTCGTTCTGCCCCCGAGAGATATGAAAAGCTCGGCATAATCGTGTCTGTGTTCATCCTGCTCGTGCTCTCTATACCCTATCTCCGCGGATTTGAAAACCCTAGCTTCCACAAGAAAATCCCCCTATTTGTAAGCATACTTTTACATTAAGTATATAGCAAAGCACAAAAACTGTCAACAGGAGATTTAAAAATGGCTAAGGTAAAAATCAACGAGATCCGAGAAAAGGTTGAAAGGATATTCAGAAACGAGGGCGTAGACGAAAATACCGTAAAGACGGTCACGACCGTCCTTATCGACACCGAAATGAAGGGTGTCAAGACACACGGTCTATTGCGCGTACCCTACTACGTTGAATGTCTGCGTTCGGGCGGAATTCTCCCCGAGGGAGATATAGAAGTAATAACCGACACCCCCTCTATGGCGCTTGTCAGCGGTAAGGGCGGACTCGGTATCGCAGTCGCAGAAAAAGCGACAAGGCTAGCGATCGAAAAGGCAAAGAATACCGGCATAGGTGTTATATCCGTGCGCGGCAGCCACCACCTCGGTGCGGTGGGCTACTATGCTGAAATGTGTGCAAAAGAAGGCATGATAGGTATTGCCATGAGTAACGGCAATGCGCTAATCGCACCCACGGGCGCACGCAAGGTCGGCATTGGAAACAACCCCTTCTCTTATGCCGTTCCCGCAGGAAAGTACGGCACCGTGCTTTACGATATAGCAATGAGCATGGGCTCGGATATGAAGGTGCACGCAATGTATAACGAGGGCCGCCGCGCACCCGAGGGATGGTTCCTCGACAAGAACGGAAAGCCCTCTACCGACCCCGCCGACTATATTAACGGTGGAGTTCTCGTTCCGTTTGGCGGATACAAGGGCTACGGCCTCGCGGTAATGGTAGAAATGATGGCGGCGCTCCTCTCGGGTGCAGCTACCACCCACACGGTAAAGGCGTGGAACAAGGTCCCCCGCGAGCTCGGAGGCAATGTCGGCCATTTCATAATGGCTCTCGATATCTCGAAGCTCACCGACCTCGATGACTTCGTAAGACGAGCAGAGGATCTGATCACCGAGCTTAAGAGCACAGAGCTTGCCGAGGGCGCAGATAAGATCTACTACCCCGGCGAAAAGGAAAAGGACTCGATCGAGAGCTGCATGGACAGCGGCCTCGTTGAGGTGGCGGACGATACCCTCGCGAGAATCGAAGAGCTGCTCGGTGCCTGATGTACTCCCGAGATAATAAGCACTTACAATATACAAAAACTCGGCCTCGCATCTGCCGAACGGGATGGATGCCAAAGCCCTCACAGAACAAATGCACAAAAAAGTAATATCTTCCGCAAGCCCATAGAGGATGCGGAAATACAGTCGAAAGCGACGGTGCGGAGGAGCCATGATAATAAAAGACGGTGAAAACGTCAAGGAAAAGGAAATACTTTCGGTGCTCATGATCGGTCAGTCCAACATGTGCGGAAGAGGTAATATCGGTGACGTACCCCCGATAGTCAACCCCGACTGCTACATGCTCAGAATGGGCCGTTGGCAGCCTATGAGCGACCCCATCAACGTAGACAGAGCTATCTCGGGTATCCCCTACCCCTGCGGAGTGAGCCTCGCGGGCAGCTTCGCAGACGGACTTGCAAAGCACACGGGCAAAAAGGTCGGCCTCATTCCTTGTGCCGACGGTGGCACGAGAGCTTCACAGTGGCAGCCCGGAGAGCCTCTCTACGATCACGCAGTGATGCAGTGCAAGCTCGCAGAGCGCGCATCAAAGCTCACGGCTATAATCTGGCACCAGGGTGAGAGCGATAGCCTCACCGACATCGCAGTCTACCGTGAGCAGCTGCTGAACATCTTTACTTCCTTGCGCCGCGATCTCGGAAACCCCGAGCTCCCCATCATCGTAGGCGAGATATCCGACAAGGTCGACCCGAAGTGGCATATCGGCGAGGATCTTAGCAGAGTCTACCGTATAAACAACCTGCTCCACGAGCTCTCGCACGAGCTGCCAAGCTTTGCGGTTGCAAGTGCAGAAGGCTTGACACTCAAGGATGACGGCATACACTTCGACTCCGTTTCCCAGCGTGAATTTGGCAAAAGATACCTCGAAAAGTACATAAATATTTGCAAAGCGCGCGCCAACTAAGGGTAGCGCGCAACGAATTGCAACCTCGCGGTTGCGCGAATTGCCTACGGCATGAATTGCGGTAAACCGCATGAATTGACACTGCGTGTCATGGATTGCCCTAAGGGCACGATAACCATTGCAATTCAATTAATGGAGCGAAACGAGAATTCATGGCGAAGCCAATTCATGATACGAATGTAACAATCAATTAATAAAACAAAAAGAGCAAGAGTACAAGGAACGATTTTCATTCCTTTGCTCTTGCTCTTTTTTATTCGTTATGCCCAAATTTCAAAGCCCATCAAGGTTTCTTTCCGGTTACTACGATGCTCGCCTCAGTGCCGAGAATCTCCCTCACTAGCACGTCTCCCACCTTCGCCCCACTCGGTGCAACGGTAGCGTTTATTATCTTCATTGCCTCGAAAACGAGTCCCTTGGGTATGGCTCTGTCGGTCTTAACGGGAATTACCGTGCCGTCCTCGCACTTAACGGTGCTCGTCACCGTGCGCATGGGCGCGGTACACTCTGCTATCGCATAGGTCTCGCCTCTCGGGCAGGCGTTGCCCTCTATCTTCGCGGGCTTGCCGTCAGCGTCAAGCGTCACCCTGAGAGAGCAGCCCCTCGGGCATACTATACATGTCAGTTGTCTTTCCATATCTTCTCCATTCTGTAGTACGCGACTCCACAAGCCGTGAAATTCAAGCGCACCCCGTGTTAAGTTTTGGGTGATTTTGCCGCAAAAGCAAAAACGTATTTCTTATTGCTCCTTCAGAAGATATTCAAGCATCCTCGAGCGAGAGCATTATCTCGCTCCCCTTCACTTCGCCGAGCATCTTTGCGGTAAGCTTTACCGTCTCCATCTCACCCGGAGCGAGCTTCTGCTTTTTCTTCTTTATAAGCACCGCACCGCCCGCACGGACTACTATTGCCTTATCGCGGTATACGTCGGCAACTCTGAAATAGACCGTTGTATCCTCGACTCTCGTTATGCGCTGAGGAACGGTATATCTTATCTTACCGTCGGTCTTAAGCGTCAGGGATATCTCCTCGCCGCGCTCACCGCGTATGAATCTTACCGCTGCGCGGCCCGCGATCACCGACTCCTCGGACACGTAGTCAACGAGATCGTGAACGTGCAGAACGTTTCCGCAAGCGAATACACCCGGTATAGAGGTCTCTCTGTCACCGTCAACGACCGCACCGTTTGTCACCCTGTCGAGCGAGATGCCCGCACCGACGCTCAGCTCATTCTCGGGAATAAGACCGCAGGAGAGTAAGAGCGTATCGCAAGGAATGTACCTTTTCGTCTCGGGCTTGGGTCTGCGGTTTTCATCCACCTCGGCAACCGTGACACCCGTCACACGTTCCTTTCCGTGTATCTCAACAACGGTAGTCGAGAGGTAAAGCGGTATATCAAAATCGTTTAAGCACTGCTCGATATTTCTTGCAAGGCCGCCCGAATAGGGCATCAGCTCGCATACCGCCTTTACCTTCGCGCCCTCGAGCGTCATTCTTCTCGCCATTATAAGACCGATATCGCCCGAGCCGAGTATAACGACCTCGCTTCCGGGCATATATCCCTTCATATTAACAAACTTCTGTGCCGTTCCCGCGGTGAATATACCTGCAGGTCTGTGTCCCGCTATATTGAGCGCACCGCGCGGTCTTTCGCGGCATCCCATAGCAAGTATAATAGCTCCGCACTTCAGTGTGAAGATGCCGTATTCGCTGTTCTGAGCAGTGAGATTTCTGTCCTTGTCGATGCCCATTACCATGGTATCGCACATAAAGGGGATCTCGCGCTCGCGCACCATTTTTTCATATCTGTACGCATACTCGGGGCCGGTCAGCTCCTCACCGAAGCGGTGAAGTCCGAAGCCGTTGTGTATGCACTGACGCAGAATTCCGCCGAGAGAGTTATCCCTCTCGAGTATAAGAATATCGCGAAGCCCCGCATCGTACGCAGCAACCGCAGCACTCATGCCCGCAGGTCCGCCGCCGACGATAACTAGATCAACGTATCCGTTCTCTTTAAGAGTGTATTTCATAGCCTCACCCCTTCGTTTTTCCGAGATTTATTCTCGAGTCACCGCCCGACTTCGTCACCTCGGTATAGTCAACGCCCATCTCTGCCGCAAGTAAATCAATGATATAAGGCGTACAGAAGCCGCCCTGACATCTTCCCATCGTGGCACGGGTACGGCGCTTGACACCGTCGAGAGTCGTGGGCTTCGGGTTAGTTCTGATCGCGTGGAGTATCTCGCCCTCGCTGACACCCTCGCATCTGCAAATGATATGAGCATACTCCGGATGCTCGCGGATAACCTCGTTCTTCCCCTCGGTATCAAGCTCCGAGAAGAAATGCATCGGCTTGCGCGTGGGGACAAAGTCCTCGCGCCTTGTGAGCTTCTCACCGTCCGCCTCGATGAGCGAAAGAACGTACTCCGCGATAGCGGGAGATGCCGAAAGCCCGGGGCTCTCGATGCCTGCGCAGTTAATAAAGCCGCGCTTCGGTGAATTTATGATAAAATCACCGGTAGAGCCGGTTGCGCGGAGTCCCGTAAACGAGGTTATTACCTTGTTGAACGCAATGCCCGACACCTGCTCGGATGCGAGCGCACGAACGCGTGCAAGACCCTCAGCGGTGGTAGAGGTATCCTCTTTATCGCTTATATCCTCGGCCGTCGGTCCGATAAGAAGATTACCGTCAACGGTAGGTGTGACCAGCACGCCCTTACCCATCTTGGAGGGGCAGCGGAATACCGTCGCGCTGACGTGAGAGCCGCACTCGCGGTCGAGGAGCATATACTCGCCTCTCCTCGTCTTTACCGAAAAGCTGTTGTCGCCAACCATCGAGGCAACCTCGTCGGAATATACTCCCGCACAGTTTATTACGTACCTTGCGGAAATGCTTCTTCCGTCAGAGGAGCTGACGGTATATACGCCGTCACTCTCTGTGATCTTTTCAACACAGTATTCAAGATAAAGCAGGGCACCGTTATCCATAGCGTTACCGATAGCCGCCATACAAAGCTCGTACGGGCAAACTATCGCACCCGTCGGTGCATAGAGCGCACAGGTGACACCCTCGCCTATATTCGGCTCGAGCATAAGAAGCTCGAGTCTTGAAAGAATACGAAGCCCATTTACTCCGTTTTTCGTGCCGCGCTCGAGAAGCCCCTCGAGCGTTTTCCTGTCCTCGTCGTTGAATCCTACGACAATCGAGCCATTTCTCTTATATTTAACGCCAAGCTCTCGCGCAACGCCCTCCATCATCTCGGAGCCGCGCACGTTTAGCTTTGCCTTAAGCGTGCCTTCCTTGGCATCGTATCCTGCGTGCACTATCGCACTGTTGGCGCGCGTAGCGCCCATGGCAACGTCAGCCTCTTTCTCTAAGATCGCGACCGATAGCCCGTATTCGCACAGCTTCCTTGCAACAAGTCCGCCTACAACGCCCGCACCGATAACAACTGCGTCAAGCATATCTATCTCCTTAATCACTGCCAACTGCGGCAGGTCGTTATTATCCGTCATTATTGTAGCATAACATAGTGTTTAAATCAAGTGTATAATTCAGCCTCGTAAGTCTATTCTTGCCTCCATTTTTCTTCATTAAACAGTCTCTATCGCGCCTCGCGCGAAATTTAACAAAAATTTTCCATATTATTTTAATTTATTTTTATATATTTATTGACATTATGTAAAATATGTGTTAAAATGAGAAAAAATAGGTATAAAAAGAGTTATTTTGACCGATGCACTCGGCAATATACCCATAAAATCAAAAAAAGGAGGGAACGGGCATGCCTGAAATCAAGTACGAAGTAGTCGACAAGATCGGCATCGTCAGCGAGGGTAACAACGGCTGGAACAAGGAGCTTAACCTTATCAGCTGGAACGACAGAGAGCCTGTATACGACATCCGCACATGGTCTCCCGATCATGAGAAGATGGGCAAGGGCGTTACCATATCCGTTGAAGAGGCAAAGGCGCTTCGCGATATGCTCAACAAGCTCAACCTCGACTAATACCGAGTGACGCGTGAAGAGATTCACGGGAGTCTTTAGGGCTCCGAAGAAAACCGCAGAGAGTGTGTTGCCGACCCGGCCCTGCTCCTGCGGTTTTTCTTTTTTACGGGCTTGTATTTTTGCGCGCGAGAGGTTATAATGTATATAAAAGAAAACTGTTATAGATATGAAAGCGACACAAAGAAAAAGGAGACAGTTCTATGAGACTTATTCAGCTGATGAAGAAAAAGGTATATCCCGACGAGCAGGAGCTGCTATTCGAGGTCGGTGACTTTACCGATGAGATACTTAAAGAGAAATTCGATATAAAGGACGGAAATTGGTACGTCGACGAGGACGGCTGGCTCGTAGGAGAGAACAGAAGATGCTCCGCCGCCATGTGCGTCACCAAGGAGCAATTCACGGGAGATATTCTCGTGGAATTCGATGCAGCGACCGTCGCGCCCGCGACGAGGGATATAAACGTCACCATCCACGGCAGCTGGAACGAGGAGAATAATACACGCGCCAACGGCTACGTATTCGGCCTCAACGGCTTCTGGGAGGGCAGAATAGGCTTTGAGAAGAGCCCGAGCTACGACACCGTCATTCTCACCCAGCTTTTTAACTTCGTGCCGGGAGAGGTGTACCATATCACCGTAGGCAGCGTGACGCTCGACACAGGCGTTATAAAGGTGTTCCTCGCGGTAAATGACGTTATCTGTCTTGAGTTCAAGGACTCGCACCCCCTCGATACCGAAAACTTCGGCTTTGTCGGACTCGAGGCATTCTGCACGAGAGTGAAGCACAAGAACCTTAAGGTAAAGCGCCTTGTAACCGTTCCCGACCCCAAGACCTACACTCCCGAGTTCTGATAAGAGTAACCCCCATCACAAAAAACAAATCAGGGAAGAAAAAACACGTTTCTACACATATTTGACAATCTTTATTTACATAAATATAGAAAAAGCGGAGAGTGAAATCTCCGCTTTTTCTGATAAAATATTCACGCCGCAAGGCAATTATTGATTCAAACCGTCAATTTGCGCGACAATGTCGCAGCTCACACTTCGGACTGTACGCTCTCAGCCGATTCGGGCAGTGCCTCGGACTTCTTTTCTTTTTTAGGGAACTTCGCGCGTATTCTCTCGACAACGTCGTCAATAAACGCCTTGAAGCTCGACTTGGCATGATCCTCGACCTCGACACCGCGCTCCTCTGCCTCAGCATCGTGGAAGAGCTTTTTAACCACCGCATCGATAAGCTTCGCGTTCTTTGTATTCGCCTTATTCACCTCGCGCTCCTTATCCATGATCTCGGTATAATTCTCACATCCCACGCGCGCACCGACAAGCTCGGGAGCGAAAGCCTCACGCAGCTTTTTCGTCACGATATTCTCACCCACGCGCTTTTCAAACAGACCGAGGATAAAGGAGAGCGCAGGGTTAGTCAGCGTCATATCGTCAAGATACACGTCGGCAATTTTGTGGTTCGGCATCTCGGACATCCTCATAAGAAGCGAGCCGTCCTCGCGGTATGAGAACTTGATCATTCTGGTGTTGGGGAGCTCGGGGAAAAGCAGCTCGAGCTTATAGACCATATCGCGGTCCTCGTTCTCCATAGCCTCGGCTATAACCTTGACGATATACTTCTCACCGTGATAGTCTATCACAGTAGTCTTGAAGTCGTAGAAGCCTACCTCGAGTCTGTAGGACTCTCCGCACTCGTTGAAGATGAAGTATACGTCATCTCCCTCTTTTTCAAATTCTATACCGTCTATCGAGTTTTTGAGGTTATTCTGCATCACTCGCATAATAAGCGGGAACATGCTCTGATTGTTTCTGATAAACTGGAATTTTCCGATAAGCTCATCCCACTCCTCGGGGTATGGGGTCTTATTGCCGAAGCCGAGAGCATATCTCCATCCGCCTCTCGGTTCATAAGGTCTTACCCAGTGCCTCGAGATAAAGAACCTCTCCTCGGCATCCTTAAGATCGGAGTAGCTTCCTGCATGGCAGGATGCGTGCAGATCGTCGGAGAGATCGGCAGCGAGATACTTTTCCACGATCTCCATCGCAGGGCTATTTTGGAATAGCTCGTTGTTGCCGGAGTTAAGCGATACAATAATATTATTTTTCGGGCAGATCCACACATTCTGACCGAGCATTCCGTTAAACAGATAATTGTCACCGAAGCGTGCGCTCCACAGCTGATAGCCGTAGTTATAGGGGCCCGCGCTGTCGGGAGTTGTCGCGTGAGCGCGCGATGCTTCCTTGACCCATTCCTCGGAGAGTATTCTCTTACCCTCGAAAACACCACCGTCAAGCATCATAACACCGAGCTTAGCCCAGCTCTCGGCAGACATATATACACCCCATCCGCCCTTCTCTACTCCCTCGGGACCTACCTCCCAGAAGAAGTTCTCGATATGGAGAGGCTCGAGTATCCTCGTTCTCACAAAGTCGGTAAGCGACGTACCCGTGCGCAGTGCAACGATACGCGCAAGGATATAGGTGTTCATGCTGTTATAGTTGAAGCTCGTGCCGGGGACGTAGGAAAGTGATGCCTCAAAGAACGCCTCCGACCAGTGCGACTCGCTTACCGAGCCCGCCTCGGAGAAGCGCACTCCCGCAGTCATCGTGAGAAGATGATATACCGTTATTTTAGAAAATCTCGGATCCTTATAATGCATATCTGGGAAAATATCGATAAGCCTTTCGTCAACGGACAGGATACCGTCGTCGACAAGCAAGCCGACCGCCATTCCCGTAAGAGTCTTGGACATCGAGTAGGAGAGATGCCACGTATTTACCGAGTATCCGGGATGAGCACATTCTGTGATCACCATCCCGTCCTTTATGACGAGCAGGCTGTGAACGTTGGCGCGCTTCTCGCGCTCGAGCGCCTTTATCATGGAGAGCAGTCTGCCCGAGCTGACTCCGACTCTCTCGGGGTGAACTCTATGAAAATAAGGCTCCTCACTCCCCGAAATTACGGTTTTCTGGGGGTAATAAGGAATAACCGAGGGATTGACCTTTCCCGTCAGAAAAAGCCCGGTACCCAAGGAAATAACTCGCTTTATCCACTTATCCATGCTTCTCTCCCTTCCGATGGCATAGCCATCGCGCTTGTCATTTTTATCGATGACTATATTTTATCATATGCAAAAGAAAAAATATACGGTTTTAAGAATTTTTTATAAAAATTTCTCATATAAAAAGAAGATCCCGCGTTATGCAGGATCCTCTTACATTATAAGGGCATAAGACGGGCGTCACCGCACGTCGAATAAGCGTTCAGCTCCTTATCAGACTAATCGCTCATAATTTGAACACGGGTATGAGGTCGGCAACAGCTCCGAACACAGTTCCTACGAGAAGAACGAGGAGCACGACCAGCCAGTTCTCACGCTTCGACTTGTTCATCTTGAACAGAACGAAAAGACCCACTCCCGCCGCCGAGAACAGACCCGCCATCATCTCACCGACAGATATAACGCCCGAAAGGGCAAGCTCCGAGAGAGCGACCGATGCCGCGCAATTAGGTATAAGACCGATAACGGCACAGATAAGATGACTGATAACGGGGATGTCGGGAACGATCGCAGCAAGGTGCTCGGTGCCGACGAAGAACACGAGAGAATTGAGCGCGAGTATCACGGCGAGGCACCACAGCCATACCGTCACCGTATGGTGAAGAGCCGAGAGGAATATACCTCTCTCGCAGTGGCAGCCCTCCTCTTCACATATATCGTCGATATTACGCTTCACCTCGTCCTTGCCGAGAAGCTTTAAAGCGAGATCGATTACAAAGCCTGCGGCTATTGCAACGATAATTTTGTAAACTATTATTAGCAGAACTACAACGATATCGACGTTTCCCGCAAGAAATATCGGGAGCATCTCATCCGAGGTTGAAAGAAAAACAGAGACCAGAGTTCCGAGCGTAATAACTCCGCCCGTATACAAATTCGATGCAACGGTAGAAAAACCGCACTGCGGTATGGCACCGAGAGGCGCACCCACAAGCGGACCGAGTCTGCCCGCCTTAGCCATAGCTGCACGGGTCTTATCAGACGCCTTGTGCTCTATGAACTCCATCAGAAGATAGGTAAGGTATAAAAACGGAATAAGCATAAGTGCCTCGAGCAAGCCGTGGATCACGACCTCGTCGAGAAAATGTCCGAACTCCCCGAGATTTTCAGTTAAAAAGCTGAAAATGCCCGAATGAGCACCGTGAGACGAGTGAAGTCCCGTATTCTCCATATTCATACCCCCTTTCTGTTTTGTCACACTCTATATTACAATAAAAAGCAGAAATTGTCAAGTCGAGCCCGTAATTTTGAAATATTTTTAAAATAATTTGGGATATCACGGGCGCAAAGGATAATTATTTACGCACGCACTTGACTTTTCGGTGTGTTTGTAATATAATAGTATAGTCAAAAAGTATCGCTTCTGGCTGATGCTTGCCACTAACAAAGGAGGGCGTATACATGAGATTTTTCGCAACCCTATGGCGCATGCTCGCGATCCCTCTCACGATCGCATACATAATTTTCTTCGTTATTATCGCTATGGATCCCCAACAGAAGGATCTTATACTGCCGATGTATCTCGTAGGATACGTTCTCGCGTTATCAACAGTGATAAGAGCCGTACACAAGCTTTGCTTAGAGTGGATGTCGCCCGCAAAATGGATAGTTTACGTCTTGTTTATCGTTTTCGGATTCTTCACCATGCCGATATTCCTTATCGTGTCCATCTTCGGAAGACTCGGAAGGATATTCAGTATACCCGAGGATGAGTATGACGAAGGCAGTGCGAAGGCAAGACTCGCACGCGACGTTGCCGAGGATATCCGACAGTCGATGTGGTTCCTCTCCTCAACGAACGCAGTAGAGAAGATCCTCGACGAGAATTACAGAGGCATCATAAGGCTTGACGACGGTACCAAGGCTCAGCACATGAAGCAGGTCGCCATCATCCGCCTCTCGGGTAAGAAGTACGTGCTTCTCTGCCCCATCAGCATGCCCGATATACTCGACCCCGATTACAGACCCGGCGACGAGGACAATGAGGCATATATGACCCCCACGGATAAGAAAGCACTTGCTTTCGCTATCGCGCCCTGCCCCGGTCACCCCGGCAATATCGCGCTCGTCCCCGTGGAAAACGATAACCTTTACCGCAGAATATATGCGGTCTATGACTCACTTGTAGCAGAGAGAGATCTCTATTCACCTAAGGAGAAATAATGGAAATCGGAGATTTGATAACCGACCTCGTATTTAACGTTGCAGTTCTTTTCGTAATGATGGTCCCGGGAATAGTTATGAAGCTCACCAAGCTCGTTCCCGACGGATTCGGAAAGGGAATCTCCAACCTTGTTCTCTACATAGCACAGCCCATTCTCATCGTCGCAGCGTACGCAAGCTGCAAGAGCCGTTTCGTTGATATATGGCAGAATATACTGATGGTATTTCTGCTCTCGATAATAGCGCACGTCCTCTTTGCACTCGTCGCCATGAACCTTTTCAGATGGACCCCCGACGGAAAGCGCCGTATCCTCAGAATGGTCACGATATTCGCAAACGCAGCCTTCATGGGAATACCGCTCATTGAGGCAATACTCGGTGCCGAGGCGGCAATATACGCATCCATTTACAACATTACCTACAACCTGTTCCTCTGGACGCTCGGTGTGTTCCTCTGCACGAGAAACAGTGACGAGGACGTCGACGGCGACGGTGATGCCGATCTCGACGATGACCTTAAGGTCATAAAATCTCACGTCAAGAGCAAAGAGATCTCGATCGTGAAGGTTCTGCTTCACCCCGTAACGATAGCGTCGGTGATAGGACTTATCATTCTCGTCACGGGTGCCAACACCGCAATAGGAAGCAATCTCGCGTCCGCGAACCCCAACATTTTCGTTGAATTCTTTATGGAATGTCTTACGATGATAAAGGCTCTCGTTGCACCCCTTTCTATGGTTGTTATCGGTCTGAGGCTTGCCGATGTAGACTTCCGCGGTCTGTTCTCCGACCTTAATATGTATCTTTTCCTCGGACTTCGCCATCTGGCACTTCCTATCGTTTTCGTCGGAATAGCGAAGCTTCTTATTCTCGTCGGAGTCCCGATCTCTAACGAGTGTCTGATCGTCGCGACCATCCTTGCCGCAACACCCGCAGCATCGAGCGCGACCATGTTTGCCGAGAAGTACGACTGCGACGCAGGCTATGCAAGCAAGCTCGTTACGGTATCGACCATACTTTCGATACTCACCATGCCCCTGATAGTTATGCTCGCTCAGCTCTGATCCCGGGCTTTGAGTACCTGAAAAACATAGGCTGAATCAATTATTCTGCGCATATCGCGCGTTTTAAAGCTAAAGAGAGTTAACGGTTTTAAGCCATTAGCTCTCTTTTTTCGTTTTTCTATAATATTATACTATACACACACGCGTAGCACTCATAACGCGACACAGTCGCTCATAACTGCGTGAGCATCATAACGTGCGTAGCACTCATAACGCGACACAGTCGCTCATAACTGCGTAAGCATCATAACGTGCGTAGCACTCATAACGCGACACAGTCGCTCATAACTGCGTAAGCATCATAACGTGCGCAGCACTCATAACGCGACACAGTCACTCATAACTGCGTGAGCATCATAACGTGCGTAGCACTCATAACGCGACACAGTCGCTCATAACTGTGTGAGCATCATAACGTGCGCAGCACTCATAACGCGACACAGTCGCTCATAACTGCGTGAGCATCATAACGTGCGTAGCACTCATATCGTGTCACCGCCCGGTGACATATCACGCTTCGCTTAGCGGAGCATACCCTGGCATATCGACCTTCACAGAAGCGAAGCATACCCGGGCTTCATCCTGCTATGCAGGATTTCATAGTGAATTGTCAATAGAAGTGCAACACTTTTAAGAAAGATTTTGCAATTCCAAGTTCCAAGAATCCTGAGCAGAAATATAATTTAAGCATTTGCGGGGTCTGGCATTGATCAATGCCAGATTCCGCAAAAGTGTTTTAG
>JAFVZL010000002.1 GCA_017508195.1 Clostridia bacterium
CCCTTCCCTTCCCTTCCCTTCCCTTTTCACTTCCTCTGTGTCGTACATAATGCGGATACGGTATAGTTATACCGGATCAATAGTGTATACTCGATAAAGAGCTGCAACCTTGTCAAAATGGGCAGTATTTCGTTAAAATTGCCCTTGAATTAATTCAGAAAAGGGCGTAATTATAACTTAGAAAGGTTAAATGCATAGAGTTAGAGTTGGTGTAGCTATATTAAACATAACTATAGCTTTGAATCTTGAAAAAATGCGAAACAAAAGAATGTGATATTAATTATCCCAAAAATATTATAAAATCGTGCGAATAGACAATTAAATGTTCTCAAAAAGGCACTTAAATAAATATGTTTCACGTGAAACATCGTCATAAACGCTTAAATTCCATAAAAAATAGCCGTCCAATAGGAGCAGATAGAGCAAAGGTATAGCAGGGAACAAAGCTAAGTTAACTGAATTTTCTGACAACGGTATGTGCTGTAGAACTGTATTTTTAGTAAATATAACAATGGGATTAATTAAAATAAGAAGAAACAATTTAATCGATGAGTTTTTTTTAGAGTCGTTTCGGTATAAATCAGCAAGTCCATACTTGACCTGATTAGAATATCATAATTATCGTACCTAACCTTAGAGATCAAGGAAGTGGGGGCATAAAGAGCTAAAAATCCAGTAAAATATACCCCAATTATTATAAATACGCTTGATTTTCTCAAATCGGACTAAAAATTCTGCTCATATAACTAAAATATCTTTGTTTCACGTGAAACAATAACGATAATTGTATTTCTAGGTGATACTTAAGTCAAATCTAGTACCAACCTGAAATAAATGAGCAGAGTAAAAGCAATATTCGTATTTGTCATCATAACATACGGATAACCTGCGCTATATCTGTATTTTGATTTTAAAACGGGAAAAAACATTAAAATAAAGCAGTTTAATTCAAGTTGTCTGACGAGAAACTACAAATATTAGAGTAAAATACTTCAAATTTACTTAAATAAACCGAAAATTTACAATGTTTCACGTGAAACATGACTATTATCAAATAAAAGGGAATAGTAATTAGCAGACTTAGCTTAGCTGCTGCATATAGAATTTGATTTGAAACAACTTTAGAAATAAAATATTTATGCAGAGTATAATGAGTAAATTTGCAACAAACATGCGATTTAGGGCAAATTGCGCTAAAATTTTTGAATTTTAATGTAATATTTGTTCCTAGACTTACTTTATTCACCGTATTTTAAGTAAGATCCGGTAATTTAATGCTGTTACAGTCTTGTAAATAAATGTTATATGAGTTGTAATCTTTGCCGAAATACCTTTTTTTATGCCCAAAATTGTAATTTTATGCGTATTTCTATTAAAATAATGTAATTTTAATCGATTTTTTGTATTTATGAGTTGATAATTGTGATTATTAACTCTTTATTATTTAAGTGTATTTATCATATAATTATAAGCTTGTTTGGATGTGTAAAGTGTTTTTCAACCCATATTTTTCTTAAGTGATTGTTTTGCGTTGTATTTGGCGCGTTTTATTTATAAAAAATATGATTTTTGCTCAAAATGCCAGAAAATGGAAATATTTTTTATCATTTAATGGAAATAAATGGTAAATTGTTTATGCTCGGGCTATTTATTCATCAAAATGCATATTTTTTGTATATTTCGGTGATAACTTTTACGAATTTCAAAATTTTTTGAATTTTAGGTATTGATTTTGTTTTAATTTATGACTACAATTGTTTAATTTTGGAGTATTGATTATTGGTAATTTGATAGCGAATTCGTAAAATATACGATTTAATTAATGAATATATAGCCATAATATGCAATAAATATTCTCCTAGTAAATTATTCGTTTCTACGCAAGAAAAGGTGTTTTAAAACAAGAATTCATGGCTTTATTTCATCAATTGTAGGAAGCTGCTGCTATGGGATAAATCTTTGATTTAGTTAATATTTTCAGTTATTTGATAATATATAATTGGGTAGAGTACTGAGTATCAGAGAAGGACTGCGTGTAATTTTTTTGCATTTTTTTACGCCTTTATTTAAGTCCTTCCGGGTAATGATTCGCTGAATAAATATGCAATAGTTCTGTTGACTGAAATTTAAAATAATATAAAAGCTTTGACTGTAGTTGATGATAAACTGTTGCTTTTTTGATAATAATAGATTATAATATACTCGTTCGTTAATAAAGCTTAATTTTATTTGGATAGATTATTTTCATATATAGATGGTATTATCTGTATTAAGAATAAATTTCGTAATTAATAATTATTTGGATTTTCTGATTGGAGAGATTATGAAAACGCTTCTTTACTTTGTAAGACACGGACAGAGCCTCGGCAATAAGAACAGGGTATTTCTTGGACACACGGATCTTGATCTGACTGATCTTGGCAGAGAACAGGCAAATAGAACGGCTGAGGCACTTTCTCGTATAAAATTTGATGCTATATATTCAAGCGACCTTATCAGGGCTTATAATACGGCTCTTCCTCATGCATTGATGCGTGGACTTGAAATTAAGACTGACAAAAGACTTCGTGAGCTTTATTGCGGCGAATGGGAAGGTCTTACCGTCGATGAGCTTATTGAGCGATACGGTGAAATGTATACCGTTGAGTGGGTAAAAAGCTTCGGCTGTTTCGTTATGCCCGGTGGGGAGGGAACTGCCGAGGGGGCGGAAAGAGTGTATGAGTGTGCGATGGATATTGCGCGCGCGAATCCCGGAGGGACGGTTCTTTGTGCGATTCACGCAGCTGTGCTTCGCGCATTCTATGCTAAGATATCGGGTATAGATCCATCCGAGATATATGACAAGCTCCCGTATCCTTCTAATGCATCTTACTCTGTCGTAGAGTTTGACGGTGAGAAGCTTGTGCCTGTATCATACTCAAATGACGATCACCTCGCAGAGCTATTTACAACCTGGAATGATTAAAAAAACGGCAATAATGACTATAATAGTTGTCATTATTGCCGTTTTTTATAAAAAATCCTTAGTAACTATGTTAAAATAAGATTTTTTGTTAAGATCAAATTTACCTCAATACTCATTGATTCCTCTGCTTTATGAGGGAACCTTGATCTGTTCTTATTTAGCAGCCCTTCTTCTTTGCTCGAGGTAAATCAGAAGCACGGATATATCTGCCGGATTGACTCCGCTTATTCTTGATGCCTGTCCTACGCTTAGTGGTCGTATATCCGTGAGTTTTTCGATCGCCTCAATCCTTAGTCCTGTAATAAGACTATAATCAATGTCATCGGGGAGCCTCATCTCCTCGAGCTTTTTCGTTCTTGCTACTTCTCTGAGCTCACGCATAATATATCCCTCGTATTTTACGCGTATTTCTGCACTTGTGCGAACGGATTTTGGAAGGGAAGTCCTACCCGTGTCGACTTTTTCGAGCATTTCGTAGGTTAATTCAGGGCGTCTTAAGAGCTCTGCGAGCTTTATTCCCGTGCTGATTTCGGTCGATCCGTGCGCTCTCAGTAGCATGTTGACTTCATCCGATGGGGGGAGGGTAGTGTTTTTTAGCCTGTTTATCTCAGATTCGATCATCTCTTGCTTCTTTTTGAATTCGGCATATCTTTGCTCTGTGATCAGACCAAGCTCATATCCTATTGGAGTTAGCCTTTCGTCTGCGTTATCCTGTCTCAAAAGCAGCCTGTATTCACTTCTTGATGTCATCATTCTGTAGGGCTCGAGAGTTCCTTTGGTAACGAGATCGTCGATAAGAGTACCGATGTAAGAGCTATCCCGTGTTAAAATTAAAGGCTTTCTACCTAGTATTTTGAGCGCGGCATTTATACCTGCAACGATGCCCTGTGCCGCCGCCTCCTCATATCCTGAGGTCCCGTTGAACTGTCCTGCGCCGTAAAGACCCTTTATTCGCTTGAACTCGAGCGTTGGCAAAAGCTCTGTCGGGTCAACACAGTCGTATTCTATCGCGTATGCGTAGCGCATTATCTCGACGTTATCGAAGCCTTTAAGAGATCTTAGCATCTCGTACTGTACGTCGGTGGGCATAGATGTTGAGAAGCCCTGGATATAGAGCTCCTCGGTGTCAAGTCCGCAGGGCTCGATGAATAGCTGATGCCTCTCCTTGTCCTTGAAGCGGACGAGCTTCGTCTCTATTGAGGGACAATAGCGCGGTCCCGTGCCGACAATGTTACCCGAGTACATTGCCGAACGGTCGAGATTATCGTTGATTATTCTGTGGGTTTCGGCGTTTGTATATACCGTGTAGCAGGCTGCCTTGTTGACCTGTGCCGTGTTTTCCGCCTGTGAAAGGGAAGAGAAGGGGGTGGGGTCGTCCTCTCCCGACTGCACCTCAAGCCCTGAGGTGTCTACCGAGCGTCTGTGAACTCGGGCGGGAGTGCCTGTTTTAAAGCGTCTCAGCCTTATTCCGAGCTCGTCGAGCGAAGCGGTAAGTCCCTTTGCGGCGGTCATTCCGTCGGGGCCTGCTTCGTATACTACGTCCCCTACGAATATCTCGGAATTGAGGAAGGTTCCGGCGCAGATTATGACTGCATCGGCTGACCATCTTTCGCCAAGCCTTGTAACGATTCCCGTCACACGGGTGCCGCCTTCCTCAGTTATAAGCTCCGTAACCTCACCCTGAATGAGTCTGAGATGCTCGGTGTTCTCGAGCGTTGACTTCATGATGCTTTTATAGAGCGCTCTGTCTGCCTGAACACGTTTTGCGTGAACGGCAGCACCCTTGCCGAGGTTGAGTGTGCGTGACTGTATGGTAGCTTTATCTGCCGCGAGACCCATTTCTCCGCCAAGTGCATCAATCTCAAAGACGAGATGTCCCTTTGCACTGCCGCCTATCGACGGGTTGCATGGCATATTTCCGATTGCATCGAGTGATATCGTGAAAAGAACGGTATCGATACCCATCCTCGCTGCTGCAAGCGCCGCCTCTATACCTGCGTGGCCTGCACCTATTACTATAAGCTGTGCCTTAAGGCTCATTGGATCTCCTCTCTACGCAAGCTCGCCTTGCGCTTTTTTTTACCCCAAATGCGCGAAAAAAACGCACAGGGGTAGGGGTTCAGAATGAAATACGCTTGATCTCAGTGGTTTTTCTGCTGCGCTCGTCGACGGTTATGATAACACCGTCTGCACGAGGCTTGCCCTGAGCGGGCTCGAATCGGATCGGCAGATGAGTACGCATCCTTTTAACAACGCTCTCGGGCTCCATGCCGAGTATACCCATGGTCTCACCGCACATACCAAGATCCGAAATGTATCCCGTGCCGCCGGGTAGTATCTGCTCGTCTGCGGTCTGTACATGGGTGTGAGTGCCGAATACGGCACTGATCCTTCCGTCAAATGCGTACGCTACCGCCATTTTTTCTCCCGTAGCCTCTGCGTGTATATCGAGCAGTGCTATGTCGTATCTGCCCTCCTCGCGCCTTAGCGCGCGTTCAATATGATCAAAGGGGGAATCGAGGCAGGGCTCGATGTGTACGTTGCCCATCGCGGATACCACCATAACGCGGTAGCCGTTGATGTTTACGATAGTGTAGCCTTCACCCGGGGCTTCGGGACCGAAGTTCAAGGGTCTAAGGACCCTCGGCTCGCTGTCGAGATAGCTGTAAATTGCCTTGTTTCTCAGCGTGTGATTTCCGCCGGTAAGTACGTCTGCTCCTGCGGCTAAAACGCGCTCGGCGGTGTCGGGGGATGGGCCTGTTATAAAGCCTGCGTTTTCTACGTTGACAATGGTAAGGTCGATGTGCTCACGGTCGCGGATGCGCCACAGATTAGATTCGAGGTGCTTTACACCTCCGATACCCGTGATATCACCGATTGCAAGAATTTTCATTTAAGTTATATCCTATCTATCCCGCGCTGCGGGTAAAGTCCAAATTGAACGATTTGAGAAAAGTGATGTGCCAAAATCCGATTTGCGCTATTTGTATGAAAAAATGCAAAGTATTATGTACATTACGCATAGGATTATATGAGAATGTATGATACTCCGAGCATAATAAAGAGAAATGCGAAGTTAAATGCCGAGAATACTGCAAGGTATTTTCCCGCCCCTCCCGGGTTGTGCTCAGAGTACTCTCTGAAGGTGATGAGGCTTGCGAGTGAGGATATTATCGTTCCGCATCCGCCGATGTTTACTCCCATTAAGAGCTCACGGTAGTTGTCGGTAAACTGCGAGAGCAGAATAGCCGAGGGAACGTTACTGATAAGCTGGCAGGAGAGTGCTGACACACCGAGGGTCGATACCTCGAGCATGGCAGAGAAGAGCTCTCTTACTGCGTCTATTCTCGCGAGATTTCCCGAGAATATAAAGAAGAATACAAAGGTTAAGAGCAAACCGTAGTCCACCTTTAAAAGTGCTGTCCTGTCTGCAATAAATATCGCGGGCGGTATGATGATGAGCGCGAAAATATAAGGGATAAAGCGGAATACGCACAGTATCGAAAAGGCGAAAAGAATGAGATAAAATACGACACGGGGTATGGGTAGCTTTTTTTCGATGCCGGAGAATTCAAGCGGCTCGGGCTTTACGAATATCACCGTCGCGAGCGTTATGAGCGCTATTGCAATTAGGAAAAGCGGCAGCATTATAAGAATGAATTCGCCGTCGGGGATGTCGAACTTCGAGTAGAGGTAGAGATTCTGCGGATTGCCGAACGGTGTGAGCATTCCGCCAAGATTCGCGGCTATGTTCTGAAGAATGAACACAACGCACATATAGTGCTCCTTTTTCGTGCTCACGAGAACGAAGTAGCCTAAGGGGAGGAATGTAAGCAACGCCATATCGTTGGCGATGAGCATAGAGCCGATGAAGGTGATGTATACAAGCGCCAAGGCGGTGAGTCTTGCGTTCTTGAAGTGCTTCACTATCCACTCTGCTACGGTGTAGAAAAATCTCACGTTTTTAAGTGCGCACACTACTGCAAGCACGGTGAATAAGCAGGTGAGAGTTCTGAAGTCAAAGTAATCTATATACTTTTCGTCGGGCGGTACTATTATTGACGTGATAAGTGCGGCAACTGCCGCGATCAGCATTACTGCGTTTGATTTTACGAAAAAGACTAGCTTTTTCATCTTTGTCTTACCTCTTGGGCGGTTTGCCTGAGCTTTCTCTTGGTGTTTTTCGCACAAGAGGCTAGCCCAAGCGGATGCTATGGGGCTAGCCTCGTTTTTCCTGCTGTTGCAGATTACTTTGCGTAGTCGATTATACGGCTCTCGCGGATAACGCTGACCTTGATCTGTCCGGGATAGTCGAGCTCTCCCTCGATCTTCTTCGCGATATCTCTTGCGAGGATCTTCATCTTGTCATCGTCGATCATCTCGGGCTTGACCATTATCCTTACCTCACGGCCCGCCTGGATGGCGAAGGTCTTTTCTATGCCGTCAAAGCTGCCGGCAACCTCCTCGAGCTTCTGAAGACGCTTAATGTAGTTTTCAACATCCTCACGTCTTGCACCGGGTCTTGCGGCACTGATTGCGTCTGCCGCCTGAATGATGAAGTCGAGAGGAGTCTTTGCCTCCACGTCACCGTGGTGTGCCTCGATCGCGTGGATGATATCCTTGTTTTCCTTGTACTTCGTACAAATGTCAACACCGAGCTGGATGTGTGAGCCCTCGAGCTCAGCGGTCATTGCCTTACCGATGTCATGGAGAAGACCTGCTCTCTTAGCCATAGAAACGTCAACGCCCATCTCGGATGCAAGCGCACCTGCGATCATCGAAACCTCGATGGAGTGACGGAGAACGTTCTGACCGTAAGAGGTACGGTACTTCATTCTGCCGAGCAGCTTGATAAGCTCGGGGTGCAGACCGTGAACGCCTGTCTCGAAGATAGCGCGCTCTCCCGCCTGCTTTATGGTACCCTCTACGTCGCGGCGAGCCTTCTCGACCATCTCCTCGATGCGCGAGGGATGTATTCTGCCGTCGCTGACAAGCTTCTCAAGCGCAATGCGCGCGATCTCACGGCGCACGGGATCGAAGCCCGAAACGGTAATAACGTCGGGGGTATCGTCGATTATAAGATCGACACCTGTAAGTGTCTCGATAGTTCTGATGTTTCTGCCCTCTCTACCGATAATTCTACCCTTCATTTCGTCGCTGGGTATCTGTACGGTGGAGATAGCGATCTCGCTGACGTGATCAGCGGCATAGCGCTGAATGGCGAGGGAGAGAATAGCCTTAGCCTTTTCCTGAGCATCCTCCTTGAATTTTTCTTCGTACTCCGCGATCTTCTGCGCGGTCTCGTGTGCCATCTCGGCATCGAGCTTACGAACGAGCTCTGCGATAGCCTCCTCGGCAGTCATGCCTGCGATCTTCTCGAGCATGGCAACCTGGCTTGCAAGAGTGGTCTTGATCTCATCGCGGAGCTTGTCTGCCTCGGCATGCTTCTCGGTGAGTGCTGCCTCGCGGCGCTCGATAGCCTCGAGCTTCGCATCGATCGTTTCCTCTTTCTGCTGAATTCTGCGCTCAAGGCGGGAAACCTCCTTGCGGCGCTCCTTAAGATCGTTGTCTGTCTCGCGCTTAAGCTGGAAGATTTCTTCCTTAGCTGCGAGAATTGTTTCCTTCTTAGCGCTCTCTGCTGCCTTAATAGCGTCCTCGAGCAAGCGTCTTGCTTCTTCCTCTGCCGAGCCGATCTTGCTTTCAGCGATGGAACGCCTTACAAGATAACCCACTACGACGCCAACGAGCGCCGATGCAACGCCGATTACAGCTGTGAGCCAAATGGGATTTGTCAATTTACACCTCCTTACGATTATTTTCCTTGGGAAATCTATCGTCAATTAAAAGAAAAAGATTTATATGATATCTATACCGCCCGCCGACGCATGGCGCGCGAGATAATACCCATACAATTATATTATATATTGCGCGCCCGCGAAAGTCAAGAGAAAAATCTCACACCCGCCCGTTTTCACCACCTTAATACCCACCCGTGTCAAGTTTTTGCATGGTAATTTTTTGGTAAAAACGCTGTTTTTGTCCACTTATCCCCAAATTTGCCGTTTCGCCTAGATGAAAGCAAGGGTAGAGGCAGAGAGGGGAAGGCGAGAAAATTTGGTGGGGAAATCTTCGTTGTTCCGACCGAGAGCGCTTCGCAATATGTTCAACAAGCCAAGGGGAAATTTGCTTCAGCGAATCAAAATGGATCAAGGTTCCATTTTGCCCTTTGCTTGACCCGCGCTACGAAACGCCCGCTTACCGCTTTGCTAGAGCGCGGTGTACGTCGAGAGGGCGAAAACGGAGATAGGACAAAAAGATTAAATAAGTGGAGAAAACCGTAGGTTTTCAACCTTGATATTTTGAAAAGATAAGAGAAAGGGGAGAGGCAAAACTGTAAACCTCCCCCCTGTTTTTGTCCGCTTATCCCCGAATTTACTGCTTCGCCTAGATCAAAGCGAGGGTAGAGGCAGAGAGGGTAAGGCGAGGAAATTCGGAGGTCAAATTTTCGTTACGCGCGCCGAAGCTGTACAAAGGTACAGCGAGAGTAAGCGAACGGAAATAGAACAAAAAAATTAAATCGAATGGAGAAAAACGCAGTTTTTCAACCTTGATAACTTGGGTTGATAAGAGAAAAGGTAGAGGCATTTTTTAACGCCCCTACCTTTTTTTGTTCGATTGAACCCGAATTTACCGCCTTACCTACCGTTTTTGAAGAATTGATAGAGATAACACGGTATCATACCGTTGTACAGCTTCCTCACCTTATCCGCCCTTTTTCCGTACAACCTCTCAAACCCATCGTGTGAGGTAATAACGTAAACCTGCCAGGGTGCGAGCGAACGGAAGTGCGCTCCAATATCGCGGTATAGCTCCTCGACCTCGCTGAGAGTGCCGAGCCTTTCGCCGTATGGCGGATTTGTGACGATAGTTCCTCGTCTGCCGGGTGCGCCTATCGTGCGTGCATCCTGCTTGAAAATTCTGAGAGAATTCAACACGCCTGCCCTGTAAGCGTTGTCCTTAGCTATTTTGAGGGCGTTCTCGTCTATATCCGATGCGAATGCAAGAAAGTCTGACGGAGTAATTGCCTCGTGTGCTTCCTCTCTCGCTCTGTCCCACGTTGCTTTATCAACGAAGGGAAAAGCCTCTGCCGCAAAGTGCCTTTTCATACCCGGGGCAACGTTTCTCATTATCATTGCCGCCTCTATCGCGATAGTGCCGCTGCCGCACATGGGATCCCAGAGAAGAACGTCCTCTCGCGGTCTTGACGTGGCGGCTATTGCCGCAGCCAGCGTCTCTCTGATGGGCGCTGCGTTTGCCTCTCTGCGGTAGCCTCTTTTATGTAACGGCTCTCCCGAGGTGTCTATCATAAGCGTTGCCTCGTCGTTAAGGATAAAGAATTCTACCTGATACTTTATACCGTCCTCGGGGAATACGGAAATTCCGTAAGGAACCGACAGTGACCGAACGATAGCCTTCTTTACTATCGACTGACAGTCGGGGATGGAGTATAGCTTTGATTTTATTGAATGACCCTTGACGGGGAAGGCATCGTTTTTGCCGATGAACCTCTCCCACGAAAGATTGCGCGTACCCTCGAAGAGCTCCTCGAAGCTCTCTGCTCTGAACGAGCCTACCTTGATATAAACTCTTTCCGCATACCTTAAAAAGATATTGGAAAGGGCGACAGCCTCGGCATCGCCGAGAAAGCTGACTCGCCCGTTTATCGTTGAGGTGCGCTCGTAGCCCAGCTTGTCTATCTCCTCACCGAGCAGATGCTCGAGTCCGAACAGACAAGTAGCAACAAGTTCAAATTTCATCGATTTTTCCTATTATTGAAAATAATTATTTACTTTTCTCGGCTATATAGCCCTCGAATATGACACTGTCAAAGCCATCGCTGATAGCCTTCGCTTCCTCTTCCTCGCTCTTTATCGTCCAGGCGAAGAGGGGAGTGCCGTATGTCTTTCTGATATAACGGAGAACGGGATTTGCCGCCCCCGTTTTCGCATAAGCGATGAAGTCGGGGCGCATAAGGAAGTTAAGACAAAGGTTTTCAAGAAGCTTGTAAAGGAGCTTACCGCGGAAGCGGTCCTCCTTCGAGTAGGGCATAGAGAGTATGCCTCTCGGCACCGCAGGCAAAAGCTGCTTTATTTTTCTTAACGCCAGGGGGTTGAAGCTCTCGACGATATAATCACCGCGGTAGTCCTTTATGACCTCGGCAAGCTTCTCGGCAACGCCCTTTTCGTCACCCTCCATCTTGATTTCAACGAGCAGAGGTACGGCACCGTCTATCAGCTCGAGCACCTCGCGGAAGGTCGGGATACCGTCCTCTGTGCCCGAGAGCTTGAATGTAGCAAGCTCGGATGCAGTATACTCGATGACCTTGCCCTCAATGCCGCAGACTCTTTCGAGAGTAGGGTCGTGAAATACCACGAGCTCACCGTCACGGGAGAGCCTTACGTCAAGCTCGATACCGAAGCCCGCTTCCTTTGCCGCGCGGAACGCAGACATGGAATTCTCGGCACGGGTGCCGTCGTGCAGGCCTCTGTGTGCGAATTTTACGTCGAGGTACTTTTCAAGTCCGCACTTGCGGCGGCCGGGCATCGTAGCCCAGGCAAACAAAAGCACCGCGAGTGCGAAAAGGAGTACGACTCCTAAAATAACACATAGAATAATGATCTGATAATCTTCCATATATTCACCTTAATCGTCCTCTGCACCGGCAAGCGCCTCGAGAGCACCCTGCTTTTCGGGCTTGGCGTCACCGTGCTTTACGAAGAACATCGTTACGAACGAGAGCGCAACGAACACAGTGCCGAAGGCGAAGAACACGTTACGCATACCGAACACGTCGTAGAGTATACCGGAAAGGTTAGGTGCTACGATCTGTGCCGCCATCGAAGCGGTGTAGTAATAGCCCGTGTACTTTCCGACGTCACCGCCGCGCGCAAGCTCAACTACCATCGGGAAGGAGTTTACGTTAATGGTTGCCCAGCCTATACCTGCGAGAATGAATACGGGATACATTACGAACTCGGGTATAAGGGGTGTGATGAAGTTGCCGATAAAGAACGCACTCGCGAGCATGATAATACCTGCAAGGATGGTCTTTCTTCTTCCGAGCTTCGAGGAAATGATACCGACGGGGATATATGCGATAACCGCCGCTGCCTGTGCTATGATAAGCGTGAGGTTGTAGTCGAAACCGAGCTCGCGCGTTGCGTATACGGAGTACTTGCTCGTGATAGAGTTGTAGCCGATGTACCAAAGAGCAACCGAAGCAAGGATAAGCATAAGCGAGATAAGCTCGGGCTTCGAGAGTGATCTCTTTGCTTCGTTCGCGCTATTATCCGACACGGGGTCGCTCTCCTCGAGCTTTTTCGTGTCTTGGAGCATCTCCGTTGCCCAGAGATTTTCCTTGACCGTGAAGATGAATATTGCAAGACCCACGAGCATTACCGAGCAGACTGCTACGACGTACCAGCTGTACTGCATGTATATCTTCGAGGTAGCAAAGACCATTCCGAGAACGAGCACGATAATACCGCCCGCAGTACCCATAAGGTTGATGATCGCGTTACCCTTGGAGCGAAGGGGCTTTACCGTAACGTCGGGCATAAGTGCGACTGCAGGGGAGCGGAAAATAGCCATAGAGATAAGAACGATAAGCAGAAGAACGATAAATCCGACAAGGGGAAGGATGTTCGCCGCCGTGATCTCAAAGGTCTTTTCGGCAATATCTATGAACATCTCGTCAGCCTGCTCGAGCATTACGTATGCCGCATCTATCTTAGCGGCGTCGCCCGCAGCTCTTGCCTCGGACATCATCTCGTAAGCCTTGTCGCGGAACGCGTCGGCCGCCTCGTAGAGCGAGGGGATATCCGTACCCATTACCGCCGAGAGCTGGTAGTTGTCGATGAACGTGAGGGTGATAAACGCGACGACCGCGAGTATCGTGCCTATGAAGATGAAGGGTGTGCGCTTACCCCACTTGGTGCTGATCTTGTCCGAAATTGCACCGAATATGGGGAGCAGGAATACCGCGAGAACGTTGTCTATCGACATGACCGCTCCCGACCATCCCTGAGAAAGACCGAAGTGATTGGTCAGAATGAGGGGCACAATGGCATCGTAAGCCTGCCAGAATGCACTGATGAGGAAGAACGCAAATCCGACGAGGATGGTTCTTTTGTAATTAAGTTTCATACGTGCTCCTTTAAAATGGAATTGGTAGCCGGTGATACCGTTATTTTACCATATATTATTTATTTTGTCAATTTACATTTTATTTATTAATATTGCGCGCGTGTGGCGGTTGACAATTTTTCCGTTATACATTATAATTATTATATTATCATTTGGTTGTGTGATACCTGCAAGAAGGGGGGGGGCTGTCGCGTGAGGATAATTGAATATAAGCACGGTGCAGGCATAGCACCGGATAGTGCCGACATCGCGGTATGCCTCGGATTCTTTGACGGAGTTCACCTCGGTCACAGAGCACTTATAGAGAAAACGGTCAGAGTGGCGCGTGAGCGCGGGCTTGTGCCTGCGGTGTTTACCTTCCCGCAGGAGTCTATGGCACTGAAGCCCGACGCGGCAAGGCTCTATACGACGGAGGAAAAGCTGAAGATATTCGCTTCGCTCGGCATTGAACTCGTTATCCTCGCGGATTTTGACTCGGTATCCGGGCTTTCTCCCGCTGAATTTGTAAAGAACGTTCTTGTGGGCGCGCTCAGAGCGCAGACAGCCCTTTGCGGTGAGGACTTCAGGTTCGGTCACCGCGCGAGCGGCGGCAGTGCCGACCTAAGAGCGCTTATGGCGGAGTGCGGTCGCGATGCTATCATTCACGATATGAAATACTTTGATTTTCCCGACGGTAGAGTTGAGATATCCGCGACCCTTATAAGAAAATACCTTTCCGAGGGAGATATCACACGCGCGACAGCGCTTCTCGGGGAAGAATATAAGCTCTCGGGCAAGGTCGTGCACGGCAGAGGAAACGGCAAATTGTACGGATACCCAACCGTAAATACCGAGCTTTCCGATGCTCTCGGGATTCGGCACGGCGTCTATCACACGAGGGTGAAAATAGGCGGAAAAGTCTACACGGGTCTGACCAATGTAGGTGTTTGCCCGACCTTCGGGGCGCGTGAGGTCCACGCCGAGACCTTTATACTTGATTTTGATGGTGATCTGTATGAGAGCGAGATCGAGATCGGTCTTGTCGAGTATTTAAGAGAGGAAAGAGCCTTCGCTACGAAGGACGAGCTTCTTCGGGAGATAGAAGAAAATATTAAGGCGGTCAGAGAGAAGGACCGCCAAGTAGGAGAATAAAATATGGCAGGAAATTGGACAAAGCTAACCGCAACGGGCAAAACGCGCGATCTCGATGAGATATGCGCGGTTATGAGCATGCTCGACAACGGATTGATGATAGAGGATTACTCCGACTTCACCCTCAACGGAATGTACGGAGATCTCGTTGACGATACCATACTCAACGCGGATAAGGAGACCGTTAAGGTGTCTATCTTCGTTCCCGAGGAGAAAAATCTCTTTGAGTACCGCTCGCAACTTGAGGAGCGCTTCGGTGCTCTCGGTATCGATGCCGAGATAAGTGTCGAAGGGATGCGTGAGGAGGATTGGAGCGAGAGCTGGAAGCAGTATTATAAGCCGATACCTCTCGGCAAGGTGACAATCGTTCCCGCATGGGAGGACTACGCCGCCGCTGAGGGCGAGGTGGTTATAAGAATGGACCCCGGTATGGCGTTTGGTACGGGTACGCACGAGACTACTCGTCTTGTGATGAAGATAATGCAGGACGAGATAAAAGGCGGCGAGCGCGTGCTCGACGTCGGAACAGGCTCGGGAATACTCTCCATCTGTGCATCAAAGCTCGGTGCCAAAGAGTGCTATGCCTACGATATCGACCCCGTTGCCGTAACCGTAGCTCGTGAAAATGCCGAGCGTGACGGATGCACTAATATCACCGTCGGAGTGTCAGATTTGCTCAAAGGTGTAAACAAAACCGTACAATACGACTTCGCAGTAGCGAATATCGTAGCCGAAATTATTATAAGGATGCTCCCCGATGTAGGAAAATACCTAGCCCCCGGCGCCCCCCTCATCCTCTCCGGCATCATCTCTATGTACCGCGACGAGGTAGTTAAATGTGCCGAAGAGTTAGGTTACGTGGTAGAGAGGGAGGAGCGCGAAAACGATTGGGTGGCTTTGATGGTGAAATTCCCGCAATAATTTATGAGCGTGTACACTCGCAGTAGTTTTCTACAGCTTCGGCACACGCTCCGTCATTCTTGCGACAATTTCAAGCATCAAAGAGCACTGCCTTAGCAGTAGGAGTGTGCGGCAAATTTCGGCATAACCGCTTCGCTATCTCGGTTCTTTCGCTTGCCGTAGATATCTACGCCGGGCGCTCAAGCAACGAAGATTTCTGTTCGAAATTTTCTCGCAACTCGTGATGTGAAAATTTTTTATTCAGCATTTTTTAAAAATGGACCGTGTGCTGTATTTGATGTTTTGTATTTTTGTTCCTCGTATTAAGCGGTTTTTTTTATGGAGGTTATATGCCCAGATTTTTTGTTGATGCAGAGTGCATCGATGGAGAAAAAATAATAATTCGCGATAAGGATGCCTTTCATATCGCCCGCTCGTTGAGGATGGCGGTAGGTGATTCGATTGACGTGTCCGATGGTACGGGCATGGAGTATCTTTGCCGTCTTGAATCGATCCATGACGAGGAATGTGTGGCATCCGTGGTTGAGTCGCGGCGCTCAGAGCGCGAGCTGCCCGTGTCGGTTACGCTCTTTATGGCTCTGCCGAAGGGTGACAAGCTGGAGCTTGTGGTGCAGAAGGCGGTGGAGCTCGGTGCATCGAGGATAGTTCCGTTTGAGTCAGAGAGATGCATCCGCAAGGTTTCGGGTGAGAAGTCGGGGAAGCTCACCGACAGGCTTTCGCGTATTGCTTACGAGGCTGCAAAGCAGTGCGGGCGCGCACGCGTTCCGGAGGTGTCGGGCGTTTTGTCCTTCGCTGAAATGTTAGGTATGCTCGGTGAGTATGATCTCTCGCTTTTCTGCTACGAGGGCTCAGGTACCGAGTCGGTAAGGGAAGTGCTCGAGAGGAGCGAGGGGGTGTCGACGGTGTCTGCCATAGTTGGCTCTGAGGGCGGTTTTTCCCCCACTGAGGCCGAGCGCATACGCGAGGCGGGCGCAAGGTGCGTTGGACTCGGTCCTCGTATACTGAGGTGCGAGACTGCGCCGATGTACGTTCTGTCTGCTATATCCTACCGCTTCGAGCTCTGAGAGCTATAAATGTAACGACAATGTTAAAATCACCAAATCTATTTGATATTTTTTGTAGATTTGGTGATATTTTTTTAAAAAACTATTGAAATTTATCTAAAAATAAGTTAGAATATAGTACAGTATAAACAAAAAGGAATGGTATATAATATGTCAAACCGTTTGTTCCAAACAGTAGTATATCAGATGAAGGACGTCATAGGCAGGACTATCGGAGTTATCGATGAGAACGGCATAGTCATCTCCTGCTCGGAGATAGGCAAGGTCGGCGAGTCAAAGCAGCGCATCAGAGAGGAGCTCGCATACTCCCAGGACGCTATCTCCTTCGAGGGATATACATACAAAAGCGTCAGCACGGCAGGGAAGACCGATAACGTCGTCTTTGTCGAGGGCGATGACGCCGATGCGGTGAAATTCGTTAATATCCTTGCGGTTACTCTCGGCAATATCAAGAGCCTTTACGATGAAAAGTATGATAAGGGCTCGTTCATCAAAAATATCATTCTTGATAATATACTTCCGAACGACGTTTATGTCAAGTCTAACGAGCTTCATTTCAACAATGAGGAGTACAGAGCCGTATTCGTTGTGAAGTTCCAGGGCATGACCTCTCAGCCTCCTCACGAGATAGTTGAGAGCCTCGTTGAGGATAAGAGCCGTAATTTTGTAATTAACATCAGTGAGCAGGACATAGTAATAGTTAAGGAGGTTACTGAGGAGGATACTCCCGAGACCCTCGAGGCTTACGCTCAGTCCCTGCTTCAGGAAGCCGTGGAAAAACATTCTGCGAAGATACTCGTAGGTATCTCGTCCGTTGTCGAAAAGCTCAAGGACCTTGCGCGCGCATACAAGGAGGCGAGAATTGCTCTTGAGGTAGGTAAGGTGTTTGACATCGAGAGACCCGTAATGTCTTACGAGAATCTCGGCATCGGCAGACTCATCTATCAGCTTCCCTCGACTCTTTGCGAGATATTCCTCGGAGAGGTATTCAAGAAGGGGTCGCTCGAGTCGCTTGACCGCGAGACTCTTATGACCGTTCAGAGCTTCTTCGAGAACAATCTTAACGTATCAGAGACCTCAAGAAAACTCTTCGTACACAGAAACACCCTTGTATACAGACTCGAGAAGATCAGAAAGCTTACCGGCCTCGATCTTCGTGAATTTGACCACGCCGTTACCTTCAAGGTTGCACTTATGGTTAAGAAATATCTTGCCAGCAAGCCGACTAAATTCTGATTTTTCTTGCCCTGCGTCAATCGCAGGGTAAGTTGTTGTTATTATGGCGGTAGCCGCAGCGGGAGCTTGCCCGTTGTGGGGCTACAGAGAGGGAGCATTAATTGAAAACGCGCAATATTGTAATAATTGCTTGCCTTCTTCTTATACTGGTTCTTGTTGCTGCGGCGGTGGTCGTTGCCATCGTAAGTAACACGGGTGAGATGGGGGCGCGCGATGATATCATCGCGGCAATTGAGGAGTACGGCACCGATGACCTCGGTCACAGGTACGTTGCAAATCATCTTCTTGAATACGGAATAGGCGGCTTTGACGCAGGTAAATTCCGTAACGTAGAGTATTATTTTGACACCAAGTACGTAAAGGAACTGCCGTCCGTCCCGGAAATGGCAAAGAAAACGGCAGAGCTCTTTATGGAGTATTATTACGACAGGCTTGCCGAGATGGGCGAGGCTGCTGACAGAGAGACGGTGACCACTGCGCTTATCACCTGCTTCGTTGAGGCGACGGGTGACAGGTATGCGGTCTACCGCACGCCCGAGGAGCTTAGCGACTTTTCGGATGATATGAGCGGCACCTTTGTCGGAATCGGTGTATCGATACTTCAGACCACCGACCCGATAAGCGGTAAGATCACTACCATCGAGGTCGAGGAGGTTCTCCCCGATTCGGGTGCCGGTGATGCGGGAATACTTCCGGGAGACTTCATTATCGCAGTAGGCGATGTGCCCGTTACCGATATGACGAGTGGCGAGGTGGCTAAGGCTATACGCGGCGAGGTAGGCACTAAGGTGAAGATAACCGTTCTTCGCGGCGGCGTGGAGCTCGATTACGATTGTGTGAGAAAAATCGTCGTTGACAGAACCGTAAGATACGACGTAGAGGGCGATATCGGATACATCACGATAACCTCGTTTAAGGGTAACACCGCCTCTCTCTTCCTTGAGGCTATACAGGCAGTCAATGCCGAAGGCGTGAAAGGAATCGTGTTCGACGTAAGAAATAATCCCGGCGGATATCTTGATGCGGTCCTGAATACGCTCGACGTACTAGTTCCAAAGGGAACAAGGCTTGCTTCATACAAGGAAACCGACGGTACGGAGGTTGTTTATAACTCCGTCAGCGATGTAGATTTATTAAACGTTCCCGTTACGGTTATTTGCAACAGATATACCGCATCCGCAGGTGAGCTCTTCACGGCGGCACTGCGCGACTACGATGCTATGGGACTCGTTGATGCCGAGATCATAGGCGAGACTACCTACGGCAAGGGCGTTATGCAGACGACCTATCCCTTCTTCGACGGCTCCAGCATAACTCTTACCAACGCCTACTACAATCCGCCGAGCAACGTCAACTACGACGGTAAGGGAATCGAGCCTAAGGATGAGTATAAGGTGGATCTCGCGGTCGGCTCCGACACTCAGCTCGCTAAGGCGATCGAGGTTCTTCGTGATATGATCGGTACAGAGCCCGATGTGGATGACGGCGCGTCAATATGATAAAATGCGCTAAAATGCAAACAAAACATTTCAAAACTTGTATTAAATTAACTAGGAGATATAAAAAATGGAACAGAAACTCTATACACCCGAGGGCTTTAAGGCACTTCAGGATGAGCTCGACGAGATCGTCAACGTAAAGATCGAGGAGAACAAGAAGGAGATATCCAAGGCGCGTGCATACGGCGACCTTTCGGAGAACAGCGAGTACGATGCTGCGAAGCAGGAGCAGGCTATTCTCCACGCCAGAGCAGACGAGCTCCGCGAGATGATCGCGAACGCTAAGGTTATCGACGAGTCGCAGATCGACCACTCCAGAATCAGCGTTGGCTCCATCGTAGTGCTTTACAACGTAGAGCGCGGAGCAGAGTTCAAGTATCATATCGTAGGCTCTTACGAGACCGACCCCGCGAACGGAAAGATCTCGGATTCATCTCCCATCGGTGCGGCTCTTCTCGGCTCGCGCGAGGGTGACACGGTAGTAGTTGAGGGTGCGAGAGTTCAGCACCTCGAGATAAGAAAGGTTACCAGAGCTAAGGAAGCATAAGGTAACACGGAAAGGACGTAGCAATGGATAACAATCAGCAGCAGAGCACTAACGAGCTTGTCGTTCGCCGTGAAAAGCTGGCAGCACTTGTAGCTGACGGCAAGAACCCCTTCGAGCTCACTAAATATGACGTAACGCACACGGCCCCCGAGGCGATCGCTCTTTTCACCGAGCGCGAGGCTGACCTTAAGGAGGGTGAGACCGTGACTGTCAGAGTTGCGGGCAGGATGGTATCAAGAAGGATAATGGGTAAGGCATCCTTCGCACATCTTCAGGATGGCGACGGAAAAATCCAGCTCTATATCGCGAGAGACGGTATAGGCGAGGAGGAGTACGCAGGCTTCAAGAAGTGGGATATCGGTGATATCATCGGCGTTGAGGGTACACTCTTCCGCACCAGAACAGGCGAGATCTCGGTTCAGGCAACCTCCGCGACCCTTCTTGCAAAGGCACTTCTTCCTCTCCCCGAGAAGTTCCACGGACTTACCAATCTCGAGCAGAGATACAGACAGAGATACGTTGACCTTATCGTTAACCCCGAGGTTAAGGATACATTTATCAAGCGTTCTCAGATACTTAAGCTTATACGCGGCTTCCTTGATAACCGCGGCTTCCTCGAGGTAGATACACCCATTCTTCTGCCTATCGAGATCGGAGCATCCGCACGCTCCTTCAAGACGCACCACAACACTCTTGACATAGATATGTATCTCCGTATCGAGACAGAGCTCTACCTTAAGAGACTCATCGTCGGCGGCATGCACAAGGTCTACGAGGTTGGCCGTATATTCAGGAACGAGGGCATGGACCCGAAGCACAACCCCGAGTTCACCACCATCGAGCTTTACGAGGCGTTTACCGATTATTACGGTATGATGGACCTCGTTGAGGAGCTTTACAAGATGCTCGCCAAGGAGGTATGCGGTGATACCAAGATCACCTACCAGGGCACCGAGATCGACCTCGGACACTGGGAGAGACTCACCATGGTCGAGGCAGTGAAGAAGTATTCGGGCATCGACTATAATGATTGGTCGAGTGACGAGGAGGCAAGAGAGGTTGCGAAGGCTAACCACGTTGAGGTTCCCGCTGATGCTACCAAGGGTACCGTTCTCGTCGAGCTCTTCGATGCATTCGTTGAGGAGAAGCTCATTCAGCCCACCTTCATCTACGATTATCCCGTTGAGAACAGCCCTCTCGCTAAGAGAAAGCCCGAGGATCCTGCCTTCACCGAGAGATTCGAGTACTTCATCAACGCTACCGAGTACGGTAACGCATTCTCCGAGCTTAACGATCCCATCGACCAGCGCGAGAGATTCGAGAAGCAGGTCGCAGCTAAGCTCCGTGAGGAGCCCGAGAGCAAGGCGGAGGTAGATTACGACTACATCACCGCCCTCGAGTACGGTCTCCCCCCCACAGGCGGCCTCGGCTTCGGTATCGACAGACTAGTAATGCTTCTTACCGACTCCGCGTCGATAAGAGATGTGCTTCTGTTCCCCACTATGAAGCCCGACTCGCAGGCATAAATTCCGCAATACTGCGTTAAAGCATCGACTTGTCGCCCTCGACGTAGGCAACTACGCCATCGGGCTTCGCGCTCGCTTTGCCTTGTCCTGCAAAATTTCTCCACTGTGAGCATCTCGCAGGCATAAATTCCGCAATACCGCGTTGCCCCTGTGACTCCTCGTCTCGCAGTAGTTATCTACAGCTTCGACTGCGGTGCTTGGTGCGCCTTGTCTTGCGAAATTTCTCCACTGCGAGCATCCCGCAGGCATAAATTACGGGGTACCGCGTTAAAGCATCGACTTGTCGCCCTCGACGTAGGCAACTACGCCATCGGGCTTCGCGCTCGCTTTGCCTTGTCTTGCAAAATTTCTCCACTGTGAGCATCTCGCAGGCATAAATTCCGTAATACCGCGTTAAAGCATCGACTTGTCGCCCTCGACGTAGGCAACTACGCCATCGGGCTTCGCGCTCGCTTTGCCTTGTCCTGCAAAATTTCTCCACTGTGAGCATCTCGCAGGCATAAAATCCGGGGTACCGCGTTAAAGCATCGACTTGTTTTGCAAATTTCTGCATCGCGAGCAGTTAGCAACCTCGCAAAAAACATATTGAAATAACCATAAAGACCGCCCTGCCGAATTGACAAGGGCGGTCCTCTTGTTTCTTGACTTTGAATACTGCTGTATGATATACTAAAGATAGGAGTGACAGCTTTAAAAATATGCTAAGGAGGGCATCATGAGTAATAAAAATGAAGTATCTATTCCGTATGATATTGAGGGTTTAACTTCATCTGCTAAAAAGCTCCTTATCAAATCCTTGCTGATGCTTGTGCTTGGAGTGCTTGTGTTGGTGTTATCGATTCTCGCAATAATTTTTTACGGCTCATATCTTCCTGTATTTATTATCGGCTTGATAGCCGCTTGCGCCGCTGTGGTATTATGCGGTAGGCTGATAAAGAATTTCTCGTTCTCGGATTTTAGCACGGCGTGCGGAGAAATATCAGACGTTCATAAAGAAATTAGAACGCACACCACGACTAAGGTTGGCGGTATCAATCCCTTTGGTGTGAGGAAATACGATCAGGATGGAAAAAACGAAATACGCATAGGTGTTTTCATTCGTGAGGGTGAGGGCGTTAAAGGATATTTTTTAAACGATGTAAACGAGGATCACGTCGATTACTACGAAGCCGGTGGCGAAGCGATACATATATGGGGAACACGGTTCCCTGTAAAGCTTGAAATTGATACGGACGAGTGGCTTTGTCCCGTTTGCGGAGAGTTTAACCCAAACGAAGAAAAGTCCTGTGTAAGATGTAAAAGGAAGATACTGAAATAAAGCTACCCTTACGGCATTTACAAAGCCAGAGTAGAGAGATAGGAGATAATCATTATGGGTATAAATGAGCTTATAAAAGATTCTCCGAAAGAGGAGCTCGATAATTTTACCTTTTATAAACTAACGGTTAAAAACAACAACGTTAATTTCTATGTCAGCAAAAAAAGAGCCACCAAAGCAACTCTTGTTCACTGCACCGAAAGCGGTGACGTAATATGGGAGCAGCTTTATCCATTTGGCGGCATGTCAAGGCCTTCGAGCGAGAAGAAATATGCTTTAAAGCCACAACGCGATAAAAACGCTATTACGGTAGTAATCATCCGCGGCACTCCCGGCAATATAACAGGGTTGGATGACGGTATTTTCAGGTCGCACTTAGCTACGCCCGAAAAGAATTACATCTATTTAATGACAGAAAAGAATTTAACAAAGTTTTTGGAATCAATATAAAAAGAGGTTGTGCTATACAACCTCTTTTTTAACCGACAGTCATTCCTCTTTTTGAACTTTGCGTAAATATTCTTCTTTCAGGCTTTGGGCTTATTGACTTAGGCGCGCGTGTGTGATATACTAATTATAAAGAAGAAAACGCGTCTGCATATCGTTTAGGCTTGCGACGTTTGATGACGCGAAAAATACAATTATTGTTAATTATTATTTGCAAAATGCGCGAATATCGCGCTTTAACCGCGGAGATGGCATGGAAGAAAACAATAAAAATCATGAATATGGCTCGGATATAAAAATAAAGAGCCCTCTCGTTACGAAGCTCGAGAACTTCTGGTATCATTATAAGTGGCATACGATAGCCGCACTCTTTATAATCGTGTGCGTGGTGGTGTGCAGCGTGCAGGCGTGCTCGAGGGTGAATATTGATATACATATCATGTATGCGGGCAACAGGGAAATATCGAGGACCTCGGCAGACGGTGACACTCCTGCCTACACGCGCTTGAAGAACGCGCTATCTGCATACACGGCGGATTATGACGGTGACGGACTTACAACGCTGACGCTTACTACCTATTTCTCGCTTTCTCCCGCAGAGATAACAGAAATAGAGAATAATCCCGGTCTTGAGGTGAATCATACGCTCCTTGCCGAGGATGCCGAGGCTATGCGTACGCGTTTCAGCATCGGTGAGTATTACCTTTGCTTCATGTCACCGTACGTCTACGGCGAGTATCGCGAGACGAGCGACGGTGTTATGATGTTCGCACCCATCGAAAAGTACGCACCCGAGGAAAATGAGCTCGAGTATTACGATACCTACGCGGTGAAGCTCTCCTCAACGAAGCTTTATAAGAACAGCCCCGAGGTGCGCGAAATTCTGCCCGAGGACACGCTTATTGCCATCCGTATCAACAGTGCTATGGCTTCGGTCTTCGGAGGAGCTGAAAATGCCGAAAATTACGCCCATGCCGAGGATATGCTGAGAAAGATACTCGGAGAGTAATTTTTCCTCTTATTAATTGTGTCGCGCTATGCGTGCGCTTGCGCGCGCATGATTCCACCGGTGTTGTGGGTGCGGCTTTTCGCCGCCTGCGCTACCGTCAAAAAAAGACTGCCTCGTACCTTAGGTGCATCCGAGGCAGTCTTTTTATTAAATTTCTTGCGTCAGCTGAAGAAACGGCGTGCTGCGTCGTTTCTGTCCTCGCCGCCACCCATAAAGTAAAGGTATGCGGGTCCGCCCGTGTGGAACTTCTGTCTGAACTTGTGAGGTCCTGCCTGGCAGTCTCTGCAATAGCAGGTGATAGCGAGAATGTCGCTCTTCTTTGCGCCTGCGGCACCTGCACCGGTGCTCTCGAGATCCCAAGCTACGTCATCCTCGTAATCGAACTTATAACCGCATTTAGGGCAGTAGATGTTGTTCGCTCTCTTTCTCTCGTGGAAGCCCCAGGGGAGAAGAATTGCCGCTCCGAGAATACATACAAATGCTACGAAGTAAAGCTCCTCGCCCATATCGCCCGCTGCGGCGAGAGCCGCGATAGCAACAAACGCGAGAGCCGCGCCGATGATAAGAATGATCATCGACTTCGTCTTTAAAGGATTTTTCATGTGTTTGTCCTCTTACTCAAATTATTATTACAAGATGTAACAACCATATTATAGCATTGGAGAAAGATAAAGTCAATAGTATTTACAGTATGCGGATCGGGATATACACGGCTACTCCTTACGGAGAATACGTAATGAAATAAATCCGATAACGAGTATTTATTTCATTTCATGTACGACCGAAGGGAGTACATTTCAAGATTGCGTAGCAATCATTTCATGTGCATAGCACATTTCATTCACCCCTATTGGGGCGCTGCTACTCCGCACCCGTCGCATAGTCGTCGCCTATCGCCTTCGCAAGTCTGCGGCTCTGCCGACTCCTTGCTTGTCGTATGACGCGTTTTCGTCATACTGGGGTGAACCGCTTTGCAAAAACGATTATCAATCGTTTTC
>JAFVZL010000052.1 GCA_017508195.1 Clostridia bacterium
ACTATAGTAGAGCTTGTTATCGTTATCGCGGTAATTGCTATCCTTGCATCTGTCCTCATTCCTACTATCGCAGGACTTGTAAGAGATGCTAACATTTCCGCAGATACTGTACTTGCTAAGGAGCTCAACAGAGTTCTTGCAGAAGAGGATGCTAAGGATGACACATCGAACGCAGACTTTGACGCAGTTCTTGCAACCCTTCGCGGTAGAGGCTATTACATAGCTAACCTCAACACCAGAGCAGACGAGTGCTATTTCGTTTGGGATCAGGGTTCCAAGCAGATCCTTCTCGTAGACGGCAGAGAGGACTATAAGGTTCTCTACAGCCATAAGGAAGTTTCCGAGAAGTCCTACTGGTACTTTGCTATCAGTGATTCCGTACTTGCTGCAACCGTAATTGCTGACGGTTTCCCCAGTGCAAATGTAAAGCAGCCCACCAACTCCGCTTCAGAGCTTAAAGAAGTTGTTATGAACGCAACCGGCGAGGGCGAATTTACCGTTTTAATTAACGAGAACTTCAACGTCAATGAGGGCGAGTTCCTTGAATTCAGCAATGAAAAGGCTGATATAGTTCTTGACCTTTGCGGAAACACCATATCCGCTAACCTCATCGATGGCAGCCTCTTCGACGTAACTGCAGGTAAGCTTACTCTTACCGGTGGTACTATCCAGGCTTCCAGCTCCGACGTTGCAAACGACAACGGTGACCTTATCTGGGCTAGCGGTAATAGCAACGTTGAGATCAAGGGTATGACCATCTCCTTCGACTCCACCACCGTATCTAACAACCTCGCAGTTGGTGCGGGTACCGGTGCTGAGATGACCATCACCGACACCACCATCGTAGGTGCTAACGGTACCAACGCATTCCAGTGCTACGGTGCTGATATCACTCTTAACAACGTTACCATTAAGCAGAGCGGTGATGCTCTTTCCAGTTGGTATGCCTCCGCTATTCAGCTTGTCAACGTAATTAAGAATCACGACCCCAAGATTGAATACAACGGCAAGGAGTACGCTTGGCAGACTGTTGATCAGTCTAACCTCGTTGTTAACGGCGGTACTTACATAGGTGAGAAGGCTATTCAGATCTCCGCTCCCGGCGGCGACCTTCTTATCAAGGGCGGTACCTTCACCGGCAATGACTACGTTCTTCAGAACGACTTCGCTCCCGGCAACTATGCGGATGGTGATAAGTTCACCTCCAACGTAACCATCGAGGGCGGTACCTTCAACGGTAACATCAAGCTTTCCGATAAGGCTGCAGAGGCATTCGTAATCAAGGGCGGTACCTTCAACGGCGATACCATTAAGATCGGTAGCGCAGCTGAAGTTACTCTCAGCTGGGAGAATCTCCAGCAGTTCGTAGTAGACGGTGCAACCGTTATAATCAACGGCAATTCCTACACAAAGGCATAATTAACAAGCCAACCTTTCACCCCGCGCCACGGCGCGGGGTTTTCTTTTCTGAAAGATGCAGCACGCACCGACTCCAAAGGCGTTAACCTTGATCACGTTGGCTTAAAGGCGAATAATGTAATCGGTTGTTTACTATTGCCTTAATTCAGGAATAATTTTAATTAAATCTTTAATAGATTTCCTCTTGAAAAACTGAAGCTTTCGTGTTATAATATCTCGAAAGCAAATTACACGGAGACTATTATGATCGCAAAAGACATTCACTATATTGGAGTAAACGACCACGTGGTCGATCTGTTTGAGGGGCAGTACCCCGTTCCTCACGGTATGGCGTACAACTCGTATGCTATAACCGATGATAAAATAGCTATACTCGATACGGTAGACCGCCGCTTCGGTGACGAGTGGCTCGGCAATATCAAGGCGCTCGTAGGTGATAGAGCTCCCGACTATCTTATTGTGCATCACATGGAGCCCGATCATTCGGCTAATATTGCGCGTTTTCTCGGGATCTACCCCGATGCTACGGTAGTCGCATCGGCAAAAGCCTTCGATATGATGCAAAAATTCTTCGGTAGCGGCTTTTCAGCCAACAAGATAGTTGTCGGTGAGGGTAGCACCCTTTCGCTCGGTGAGCACGTGCTGAGCTTCGTCACAGCACCTATGGTGCATTGGCCCGAGGTCATTCTCTCTTACGATACAGCAACCGGTGTTCTCTTCTCTGCCGATGCCTTCGGCAAGTTCGGTGCGCTCGACTGTGACGAGGAGTGGCTCGACGAGGCGAGGAGATATTATATCGGAATCGTCGGCAAGTATGGCGCACAGGTTCAGAGCCTCTTGAAAAAGGCGGCAGGGCTCGATATCAAAAAGATCTGCTCACTGCACGGTCCTGTGCTTTGTGAGAACCTCGGTTACTATATAGACAAGTACAAGACCTGGTCAAGCTATCAGCCCGAGGAGAAGGGCGTTACGATCGCTTACGCATCCATTTACGGCAATACCAAAGAAGCGGCTTTACTGCTCGCAGAGGAGCTCGATAAAAGAGGTGTCAAGCACGTTGTATACGATCTTGCAAGATGCGATATAACCGCGGCAGTAGCGGATGCCTTCCGCTACGACAGGCTCGTTCTTGCATCATCGACATACAATGCCGATGTCTTCCCCTTTATGAAGACCTTTATCGATCACCTCACAGAGCGCAATTTCTCATCGAGAACGGTCGCGCTTATCGAGAACGGCACTTGGGCGCCCATGGCAGCCAAGGTTATGAGATCGCGCCTCGAGGGTGCTAAGAATATTACCTATACCGAAGGAACAGTCAGGATCAATTCTGCGCTTGACGAAGTGACTCGCCGAGAGATCGCAGCACTCGCTGATGAGCTTGCAAAGTGATCCGAAACTGATTAAAAAACGTTTTTAAGGCAATTATTGCTATATAACAAAAAAAGCACCGATCGGTGCAGAAAAGGAGATTATTATTATGGCAAAGTACGTATGTGACATTTGTGGCTGGGAATACGACGAGGAAGCAGGTCTTCCCGACGAGGGAATTGCTCCCGGCACTAAGTTTGAGGATCTTCCCGAGGACTTTGAGTGCCCTCTTTGCGGGGTAGGAAAGGATCAGTTCAGCGAAGCTTGATGTTCGGGATGCCATATTTGGCGAGATCGAAAAGGTCGGGTGGTTTTATAAATGCTTTTAAGAAAGTATAACTATTAGCATATCTTTGGCACTGTATAAGCTAAGGTTGAAAACCTGCGGTTTTCTTCAAATTTGATCGACTTTTTCTACCGCCGTTCTCGGGGTTTGACGTACCCTTGTACGCCTATCACCCCGAGAGCGGCGCTTCTCCCCTAAATCTGCCTATCCCGAAAGAAAACGCTAACAGCGTTTTCAGTGAAATCCACCTGACGGTGGAATAAATCTTCTCCGAAGAATAAATCCTCGCCAAGGCTCGGATGAAATCGCTGCGGCGGTGGGTGGATTTAATTCTAACCGAAAACAAAGTTTTCGACTTCTTCCGCTGAAGGCGGATTTCTTCTGAACGCAGTGA
>JAFVZL010000053.1 GCA_017508195.1 Clostridia bacterium
AGCGAGGCGAGCAAAGCTGCTCCTACGAGCCTTGTGCCGGGGGCACAAGATGTGCACCGTGTGCACGAAAGCCCTGAGGCTTTCAAGCTCGTAAGGAGTATAGTTCAAATACTAATGCAAAATCTAGCAAATCGGCTTAGAATTAGAACGGAGAAGATACCCATTTCGGGTATCCCTTTTGTTTTTCGTCGACGAAGATCTTTGAACTTCTGCGACGGCTCACGAAGTGAGCAAGGCGCAGATAGCGCAGCGAAGCCGAGTCGGAGAGCTCGCTCTCCAGCGAGGCGAGCAAAGCTGCTCCTACGAGCCTTGTGCCGGGGGCACAAGATGTGCACCGTGTGCACGAAAGCCCTGAGGCTTTCAAGCTCGTAAGGAGTATAGTTCAAATACTAATGCATAATCTGGCAAAGCAGCTCAGAATTAGAACGGAAAAGATACCCATTTTGGGTATCCCTTTTGTTTTTCCCGTTATATGATAAGGAGAAATCAGTACCTCTTGCATTTCCCGTCGCCGAGTGCTATAATAGCCTTAGAAGGTATAAACCCACACGCACATGCGTGTGCCTAAATATGATACAAGGAGACCATGAACATGAAAAAAATTATCTCTTTAATAATTGTCTTCGTAACGGTGTTCGGACTTTCCGGCTGTGCATTTTTTGAGATCTTCGACGATAACTCTGACGTCGTAGACCTCGGTGAAGGTGAGAGCTACGTCAGATGGAATCTTGTCGAGAACGACAACGAATACAGTACGGTCGAGTCGGCGTACTTCGAGTTCAATTCTGAAAGCTTCAAGTATTATGAGGACGGGGCGCTGAAAAAAGAGGGAACACACAGAATAACCTACTCCGGTGTTGAGAATACTATCGCTCCGCTTCACATCAACCTCGATTTTGGCAAAGACGAAAGCGGGCTTTCGATATTTGATTACTTGGATTGCTATACCGAGGATGAGAAGGATAACCTCTCGCAGTTTACCATAATGCGCATGGGGTATCATATAGATCCTCCGAGATCGGGCGGTGTTCCCGTAAGAGATTATCACCTCTCGGACATGCCCTACGCCATCGGCACATACGTCAGGGAATCGGCTGAGAAACAGCCCTATGAAAATGGTAAAGCCGATTACCTTGGCGTGTCGAAGCTCGACGGAACATTTATAGACGAGAACGGCAACAAGCTCTATTTTGTAAACAATTCTTATTCTTCCGATGCCGAAAGCGTGCATTACAATATCTATATGCGTTATGAGAATAACGTAGATGGCAACTATATTGAGGGCACGGTATACTTGAGCTATTATAATGAATTCGATTCCGGAAAGCATCATGACGTTGCATTGATCTACGTTATGCATGGCGAGGGCGAGCCGTCAGAGGAGAGCGGTGTAACGGTTGAGGCAGACTATGAGCTTATGGACTTCACCTTTGGTGAGGATGGCTCCATAAGCTTCGCATTCGCAAAATATTTCGACGAGGCGAGCGAGTGTGATTATGACCCTGAAAATTTTGTAGGCGGTACTTACTATAAGGTAGCAGAGGACTGATACGGAATTTAGATATCTGACCGAGATGGAAAGGAGCAGCTATGGCAACTAAATACCCGATAGTATTAGTTCACGGAATTGCCGCGAAGCAGCTCCGTATACTCAATGCATTCGGCAAAATAGGCAACAAGCTCGAGGAAGCAGGCAATGCCGTGTTTATCGCGGATACTGACGGCTTCGGCAGAATAGAAACCAACGCAGAGCAGCTCCGCGACTATATCGAGCGCGTGCTTAGCGAGACGGGGGCGGAAAAGGTAAATATCATCGCTCACTCAAAGGGCGGTCTCGACTCGAAATACATGATAACCGAGCTCGGCATGGAGGATAAGGTCGCATCGCTTACAACGCTTTGCACACCTCATAAGGGCTCGATCATTGCATCGTGGATATGGGATCTGCCCAGGTTCATGAAGAAAACGCTCGCGTTTTTCATCGATAATTTCTATAAGCTCTTTCTCGGAGATAAAAAGCCCGACTCACTCGGCGCGTGCGAGGAGCTAAGGCGAGTTGACGAGAGCGAGGATACGCTGGTCTTTTCGGAGAAGGTCTACTGCCAGAGCTATTCCTCAAACCTTAAGCGAGGCAGAGACTGCTTCGTTATGGCGCTTCCGATGATGATATATAAGCATTTTGAATCGACCGACAATGACGGACTTGTATCTGTTGAGTCCGCTAAATTTGGTAACTACCGCGGTGAGTGCCTCGATATATCGGTATCTCACGTACAAATAATAGATCTATTCTCGAAAAAGAGTCAGAAGGAGAAGATATATTCCTTCTACATATCCTTGGCTGAGGAGCTTGAGGAAATGGGATATTAAAGAGAAACTCGACACGGGGTGCATTATGGAGCTATGGGACGTATATGACGTAAACAGGATAAGAACAGGCAAGAAAATAAGGCGTGGCATGGATAAGCTGACACCGGGTGAGTATCATCTCGTTGTTATCGTGCTCGTTTTCTCGACTGACGGCAGACTTCTTATACAAAAGAGGACCGATAATAAGTCGAGCTGGCCGGGAATGTGGGACATAAGTGTCGGCGGTGCCGTAGTAGCGGGAGAGGACAGTGCCATGGGCGCTGAGCGCGAGCTATTCGAGGAAGTGGGTATAAGACACAGCTTCAAGGGAGTAAGGCCGCACTTTTCCTTCGCACATAAGCTCGGCTATGCGGATACCTACATCATCACAAAGGACGTAGTACCCGAGGAGCTTAAGCTCCAGCCGACAGAGGTCGCTGAGGTGAGATATGCAACTCTTGACGAGATACTGTCTATGATATCCGAAGGGAGCTTCATACCGTATTACGAGTCGCTTATAAGGCTTATGTTCGATATGCGCTTCGGCTACGGCTCACACCGCACGGATTAGCTTTAAAGCAAAGAAATGTTTGCATATATCATACAAAAAAAGAACGAAAACGGATTTTTCGGGTCTATCCCTGTCCGTTTTCGTTCTTTTTTATTGGGTTTGTACTTTAATTTAAAACTCTTTAGACATTGTGTCCCGATACACCCCAATGCTCAAATTCAAGATAGTTCACGTAAACTCTGTCGGCTGATATGCCGAGAACCGTGCCAAGAGTCTTTGTTATGGCACCCGTCAGATCGTCGAGCTCCCTCGGATCAGCCTTGCCGAGCAGCTGCACCTCGACCATAGCGCAGGGAGTGTCCATATCACCCTGATATGCCATTTTCACACCGTCCTCGATGGAGAGCATAAGATAGCACTCAGCCTTACCGCTGACGAGCGAGATAGCTGCACCGAGCTCTGCCTTTATGGTCTTGGCATCGACGTCGGAAACGATTTTGTTTGTGGTTGTTCTGATAAAGGGCATTGTTATATCTCCTTTTTATATTTTTTTATCTCGTTTGTTATTTCACCGTATGTGTAAAGCGAGCCGAGGCAAACCAGCGGAGCACCCTCACGCGATGCGGTATCCATCGCGAGCCTTACGCCCTCGCTTATACCCGATGTAGCAACGGTTTTTACACCGTATCCCTCTAGCACCGTCTTGTATTCCTCGGCAGCGAGTGCTCTCGGGTTCTCGGGTGTTATGGTGAATGCACCTTTTGCCACGCGCGAGAGATCCTTTGCTATCGTTTGATAGTCCTTATCCTTAAGCACACCCGTTAGCACGAATACGCGCTCATCTTTAAAGTATCTCTCAATGCTGTCAACCGCACTCGCAATGCCCTCGGGGTTATGCGCTCCGTCAAATATGACGAGCGGTTCTTTCGATACTATCTCAAACCTTGCGTGCCATACTGCCTTATTAAGACCTTGCTCCACCGCACCCGTGTCGATTTTTAAGCCTTTTTCCCGTAAAATTCTGACAGCCTCGAGCACTACCGATGCGTTTTTCGGCTGATAGGAGCCGAGCAGGGAAATGTGCGCTGACTCTCCACTATATTCGAGGTCTGTTCCCTCGAGCGTCATGCGTTTTACCGTAAGGGAATTATAATCAACCTCATAGTAGGGTGAGCCGCACAGAGTAGCGCGCGCCTTTATAACCTCGCGTGCCTCATTATCCTCACCGCCGAAGAGCACCGGCACACCGTGCTTGATGATCCCCGCCTTTTCTCCCGCTATTTCCTTTACCGTGTTACCGAGTATCGCCGTATGATCGAGCGATATTCCCGTTATAACCGAGAGCAGAGCGGAAGGAATGATGTTAGTTGAGTCAAGTCTGCCGCCAAGTCCCACCTCGAGAACGACGAGGTCGACCTTTTCCTCGGCAAAATAGAGAAACGCGATAGCGGTGATAAGCTCGAACTCTGTCGGTTTATCCGTCATAGCCTCGGCTATCGGCTTCACCCTCTCGGTGAGCCTAACCAGCGTATCCTTCGGTATATTATTACCCGAAACACGCATCCTTTCCTCAAAATCAACGATATAAGGAGAGGTGTAAAGACCGACCTTGTATTCTGCCTCGGAGAGCACAGAAGACAGCATAGAGCAGAATGAGCCCTTGCCGTTAGTACCGCCTACGTGGATAAAGGTCAGCTGCCTTTCGGGATTGCCAAGCCTTTCGCAAAGCTCGCCAATTCTCTCAAGTCCCGGCTTACAGAATGTCGACGAGACACCGTGTATATATTTTATTGCTTCTTCGTAAGTCATGATTTATCCTCTTTTTCCTGACACGCCTCGGCACTGCGCTCGTCTATGAGCTTGCGCACGGCTGAATTTTTATATAGCAGGCAGATGATAAGAATTTCAAGCGGTGCGATAACGAGATATAGTGGTATTCGCCATAAAACGAGCCAGCTGTAAAACGTGAAAAGACCGATAGGCTTGATGATCATCGAGCCGATAAGATGTCCAAGCCCGCCCGCAAAGATGAATTGAAGCGTTCCGCGCTTCTTTATGATATAGCGCGCTACTATGCCGGCACAGACGCCGACGGTTATCGCGCCGAGAGTGACTACCAGGTTAGGCGGATAGGTCTGAGGGGATAATAGGTAGCTGATAAGATCGGATGCGCAGCCGACAAGACCGCCGATAAGCGGGCCGAAGATGATACCTGCAAGTATGATCGGCAGATTTTCAAAGGTCACGCGGAATAGCCCCTCGGCAAAATTGAGCACCGTCTTACAGAAAATACCGATAACAACGCTCATAGCGGTGAGCATAGCGGCAAGCGCAAGCTCTCTTACACCGAATTTTCTTTTTCTTTGCATAAAAAAACACCTCCATTATACAGATTTGCACCTTCTGCACCATGGGGGTATCCTAAAGGATATACTCGCGGCAACAGTGGGATGCGGAGGATATACCGCAAGGCAACCGCCTTTTCGTTCCCGCGACAACTCCCCGTCCGCAGGACACTTGAAACGCATATCTTCCTACTCTGTTATAAACGCAATATTATTATTTATCGGATAAACCTATTTTAGCACAAGCATACCGACTTTGCAATAGGTTTTTTGAAAAAAATACGGGGCGAGGCGAAAACCGCGCCCCGTGACTATAATTGTTGACAAAATTCACACTGTAACGCTAACCTCTCGGTTATCCGAGCAGCTTCTCAAGCTCGGCGAGCCTTGATCTATCCATCTCGGGCGTATCCCTTAAGGGGAAGGGGATACCGAGCGACTCGTATTTTTCAAGGCAGAGCTTCTTAAATGGTAGCAGCTCGATCTTCTCTACTGTTTTGTAGGGAGATAAAAGCTCTCTTAAAGCTATTATATCATCTTCCTTGTCATTGATACCGGGGACTATTACCTGTCTGATATAGGTGGGTTTCTCTATCTCTTCTCTTAGCATGAGCAGCTTCATTACACCGTCTATACTGCCACCCGTGTAGCGTTTATAGCCCTCATCGGTGGTGAATTTGACATCGAGAAGCACAAGATCGCACATAGAGGCGAGCTCGAGAGCAGAGTCGTTCGTTACAGCCCCCGAGGTGTCGAGTGCAACGTGGAGCCCCTTTTGCTGAAGCTTTTCTGTAAGTGAAATAAAGAACTCTGCCTGCATACACGGCTCACCGCCCGAGAGTGTGACGCCGCCATCTTTGATATAAGGGTAAAGGCGCATAATCCTCTCTACGAGCTCATCGCAGTCTGTAAGCGTTCCGCCCCCAAGCTCCCAGGTATCGGGATTATGACAGTATATGCATCTGTACGGACATCCCGAGGCGAATACAACGCATCTGACCCCGGGACCGTCGACCGTCCCGAGTGACTGTACGCTATGGATATAGCCCGTCATATCACATAGTGCCGTGGAAGGTACGGCTGATAACCTCTCTCTGCTGCTCGGGTGAGAGCTTGTGGAAGTTAACGGCATAGCCCGACACGCGGATAGTGAGGTTGGGGTAGAGATCGGGGTTGTTCATAGCCTCGATAAGCTTTTCGCGCTCGAGAACGTTGACGTTGATATGATGCGCACCCTGCATGAAGTATCCGCCGAGGATCGAAACGAGGTTGCCGATTCTCTCCTCCTTGGTCTTACCGAGGGCATCGGGAAGAATGGAGAAGGTGTTGGATATACCGTCGCGGCAGTCATCGTAGGACATCTTCGCAACAGAGTTAAGTGATGCGAGAGCACCGTTCTTTTCTCTGTTATGCATGGGGTTTGCACCCGGAGCAAAGGGCTCGCCCGATGCTCGTCCGTCGGGAGTAGCACCCGTCTTTTTACCGTAAACAACGTTAGAGGTTATGGTAAGTGCGGAAAGAGTGTGGGTAGCACCGCGGTATGCGGGGGTCTTGCGCAGCTCGGTGATGAACTTGTGGAGAAGCTCCTTTGCAATAAGGTCGACCCTGTCATCATCGTTTCCGTAGGTCGGGAACTCGCCCTCGGTCTCAAAGTCGATAATAAGACCGCTGTCATCTCTGATCGGGCGCACCGTCGCATACTTGATAGCGGAAAGGCTGTCGGTAATGACCGAAAGGCCCGCAACACCAAACGCCATAAGCCTGTCGACGTCGGTATCGTGGAGTGCCATCTGAGTTTTCTCGTAGGCGTACCTGTCGTGCATGAAGTGTATCACGTTCATCGTGTTGACGTACTCGCGTGCGATCCACGCCATGTAGACGTCGAGTCTGCTTATTACCTCGTCATAATCCAGCACGTCGCCCTCGTAGGGGGGCATCTCGGGCGCGATCTGCATATTGTAGCGCTCGTCCTTGCCTCCGTTCAGAGCCATGAGAAGAACCTTAGGAAGATTACATCTGGCACCGAAGAACTGCATCTGCTTACCGACCTTCATAGCCGATACGCAGCAGGCAATAGCATAATCGTCACCGAATCTTGGGCGCATGAGATCGTCGCTCTCGTACTGTATCGAGTCCGTGTCGATCGACACCGCCGCGCAGAAGCGCTTGAAGGGCTCGGGCAGAGCATCGCTCCAGAGCACGGTGAGGTTGGGCTCGGGTGCCGAGCCGAGGTTATAAAGAGTGTTTAAAATTCTGTAAGAGTTCTTGGTAACGAGCGTTCTTCCGTCCTCGCCCATGCCGCCTACTGCCTCTGTGATCCACATCGGGTCGCCGCCGAAGAGCTCGTTGTACTCGGGGGTGCGGAGATGGCGTATCATTCTGAGCTTGATAACGAGCTGGTCGATGAGCTCCTGTGCCTCGCTCTCGGTGATAACGCCTGCCTTAAGGTCACGCTCGATGTAGATATCGAGGAAGGTGCTGACACGTCCGAGCGACATTGCCGCACCGTTCTGCTCCTTGTTGGCGGCAAGATAGCCGAAGTAGGTCCACTGAATAGCCTCTCTTGCATTTGTAGCGGGAAGGGAAATATCGCAGCCGTAGCCGAGAGCCATTTCCTTAAGCTTTCCGAGGAACTCTATCTGCTTGTATACCTCCTCGATAAGCTGGATATTCTCGGCGGTCATGGTATTCTTGCCGAGCTTTTGCTTGTCTTGTGTCTTTTCATCAATAAGACGGTCGATGCCGTAAAGTGCTATTCTTCTGTAGTCGCCGATTATTCTTCCTCTGCCGTATGCATCGGGAAGACCCGTAAGTATACCTGCGTGGCGCATCTGGCGCATTGTATCGGTATATGCACGGAATACTCCGTCGTTATGCGTTGTGCGGAAGGAGAAGGCGTGCTCGATATTGTCAGAGAGCTTGTAGCCGTAAGCCTTACAAGCCGATCTTGCCATTCTGATGCCGCCGAAGGGATGTATACCGCGTACAAGGGGCGCACCCGTCTGCAGACCGACGATAAGCTCGTCCTCTCTTGCAAGATATGCGGGGGGATAGGTCGTGAGAGAGGATACGGTCACGGTATCGATGCCGAGAACGCCGCCGTTCTCGCGCTCCTGCTTCATAAGCTCGTTGAGCCTTGCCATGACTCTGCCCGTTCTCTCGGTAGCTCCCTCGAGGAACGAGGAGTCTCCCTCATAGGGTGTATAATTCTTCTGAATAAAATCTCTTACGTTGATCTCGCTCTCCCAGCTGCCTCCGATGAAGCCCTGCCAAGCGTTAATGAAAGCTGTACTTTCCATATTTTGTCCTCCTTGGTGAAAAAAAGCAGCTTTGCGCTTGAGTCGCAAAACTGCCCAGACGTACGGCGTATAACCTCTGTGCTCCACGTGGGTAACCCCACTTGACCGTCAGTTGCACAAAGACCTTGCTTTAGTGAAAACATTTTACCACATAATTCTCATTAAGTCAATAGTAAGCGTAAAATTTACTAAAGCTTTGCCGAAGCAAATAAGAAAATATCGTGAAATGTCGGGATGCGGCTCGGATACCGTATATACGATATCCGTTCAGGTACTGCACAATGATCATTCAGCCTCGCGAGTGATTATCGAGAGCGCTTCATCAAAGCTCCTCGGTGCATCTTTGTCACCCGAGCGGAGCATATTCGATACTTTCTCATAGGCTACCGCCCTTCTTCTTGAAATGAGGAAGTTTTCTATCCAGTAGAGGAATTTCGTATTCGGTGAGAGCCTCTCGAGCGGCTTCATGCGCTCGTACATAGGGGTGCCGTCGGACGCATCGCGCCAGGTGTCAACAAAGGCGAGGTCGTAGCATTCGGCGGGCATATCCTTTTCTGCGTACTCGAACGCATCCGCCTCTATTATTCTCACCTTTTCGGGATGACCGAACTGCGGCAGAATATGCGTTCTAAAGAGCCGTATCACATCCGGGCTCTTTTCTATGATCGTTATGCTTTCTACCTCGGGCTTCTCCGAGCACATATATGCGTAATATCCGAGCCCGAGACCAAAGGTCACAACCTTGCCGCGTGCTGCCTCTATTGCCTCATCCGAGGTGTCGAGATCCACGGGGGTGAGCGTCATCCATTCGTTTCCGTCCTCGAGCACGGCGGGGAACTTAAACTCCTCGGGGAAGAAGCCGAGAGGCGGTATCTCCGACAGATCCTCGTTTATTATCATATCGTGGCAGATTACTCCGCGGTATGCGGGATAGCTTTCGCATCTGTACTCCCACGCACCGTCCTTTATATTTTCTACTCTGATGTTTTTATAGTAAGGGTTCTCAGTGTATCTTTTCGCATCGAGCATCCTCACGGACGGAATAAGGTAGTCGCGGATGAGTTTTCGCTCCTCGGCACTTCCGTCAATATCCAGCCCGAACGCCTCCGAGAGTATAGCGACTATCGCTTCCTCGCGCGTGAGAGCTCCGCCCTCTGTGAGAAGATCGATCATCTCTTTCGTGATAAGCTCGGGGCATAATTCGAGATATCTCGCATAGAGGTTCGTTATTTTGAAATTGAGCTTAAAGGTGTCCTCAAGCCTTGAAAAATAAATCCTGTCCTTCTCGGTCATAGCTGCCTCTTCGTAATGATCTTAATAAAAAAATTATACCGCTTTGGCACTCGAAAGTCAATAAAAACTTGACACGCGCATTAAAATATTATATAATAAAAAGACAATGGAGTACCAGACCCAAAATTCAGAGAAACGGAAACCCTATGAAGCTTGTAGATAAATTTATCCGCACCCAGCTCGAGCTGACAAAGCCCATAGCAGACGGTCAGCCGCTTACCGAGGCGCGGAGTCTTCACGACAGGATAGGCAGGGTAATGCACCACTCGCGCAGGCGGGATGTCGTGATCGTTGACGATTATATAAAAGAGCCCGACTCAGCACTTATCGTGCCGAGAGATGAGCTCCGCGGCGGCGTTATCCTCTACCTGCACGGCGGTGGATACGTCTGCGGAACCGAGCACGCGGCAAACGGCTTTGGCTCGGTTTTGTCTGCCGAGCTCGGTATGCGCGTGGTGCCGGTGGAGTACCGCCTCGCACCCGAGAACCCTTATCCCGCGGCACTTGACGATGCGCTTATGGCTTACCGCGCGGTAGTTGCCGACGGTACGGAGCCCGGGAGGATAGTCTTCGTCGGTGACAGTGCGGGTGGCGGTCTTGCATACGCGCTCGCGCTAAAGCTCAAGGAGCTTGGAGAGGATATGCCCGCAGGTATTATAGCGATATCCCCCTGGGTGGATCTTACCCTCTCGGGCGACTCGTATGACCATAACAAAGAAGCTGATCCCTCACTCACAAGAGAGAGGCTCGAATACTATGCCGACTGCTACGTCGGTGAGGAATATTGCTCTCCCACCATGGGCGCAAAGCAAAAGGGCAAGGAACAGCCGAAAAGGATAAGAACGAGATCCGAACTCAGAAAGGATCCGCTGCTCTCACCTCTTTTCGGTGACCTTACGGGGCTTCCGCCCTCGCTGATCTTCGTGGGTGAGGACGAGATACTTCTTTCGGATGCACTCTCCATGCGCGATAAGCTTAACGAGTGCGGCTGCTCGGTACATCTCGTATCAAGACCCGAGATGTGGCACAATTACGTCCTCTTCTGTCTTAAGCACTTCAAGAGCGACTACGACTATATGAACGCCTTTATCAGACGCGTGATGCCTAAGGGAAATGAGAGAAAGCTGAAGTGGATGCACATTGATAACGGAGGCAAGATATATCCTGCCAGCCGTACATCGACGTGGCATAACGTATTCAGGCTCTCGATGACCCTCAACGAGGAGGTGGACCGCGAGGTGCTTCAGTCTGCCCTCGACGTGACCGTAAGGAGATTCCCCTCGATAGCGGTAAGACTCAGACGCGGAGTTTTCTGGTATTACCTCGAGGAAATTCCGCACGCCCCCACGGTACAGGATGAAAAATGCTATCCTCTTGCGCGTATGCCGTTCGATGATATCAGGCACTGTGCCTTCCGTGTTATACATTATAAGAACCGCATAGCGTGCGAGTTCTTCCACGCATTGACCGACGGCACGGGTGCGCTCGTCTTTCTTAAGACGCTTGTTGCGGAGTACCTCGCAGAGAAGCATTCCATTCATATAACTCCCGGCTTCGGCGTGCTTGACAGACTCGAGCCGCCAAAGGAGGAGGAGTATATCGACCAATTCCCGAAGCATAAGGGACCTGTCGGTAAATCAAGAAGCGATACAGACTCCTACCGTATCCACGGTACTCCCGAGGATGACGGCTTCTGCCACGTCACCTGCTTTATGATAAAGTCGAAGGAGCTGCTCGACCTGGCTCACAGCATGGGCGTTACGGTCACGACGGTGCTTGCTGCGGCTCTTTCGGTAGCGGCAATAAGGCTGCAAAATCAGGATAAAGTAAACAAAAGGCGTCATAAAGAGATAAAAATACTACTTCCTTGTGACCTCAGGCGCATATTCGGAGTTGATACGCTCAGGAACTTTATGCTGTACGTTACCCCCGGTATCGATCCTAGGCTCGGTGAATACACTCTCTCCGAGATTGCGAAAATCATACAGAATAAGATGCAGCTTGAGATAACCGAGAAAAATATGAGGGCGATGATCCACACCAACGTAAAGGATGAGGAGACGCTCATTCTGAAGCTGGCGCCGCTATTCCTTAAGAACGCGGTAATGAAGTTCTTCTTTCTTCTTTTCGGAGAAAAAAAGTCAACTATGACTCTCTCGAATCTCGGTGTTGTAAAGCTTCCCCCGGAGATGACGCCTTATGTAAAGGACGTTGATTTCACCCTTGCGACCCAGGCGTCCGGCCCGTATAACGCTGCGGTTATATCCTACGGCGATATGCTTCATATGAACATCATCAGAAATATCAAGGAGCCTCGGCTTGAGTATGAGGTCTACCGCGTTCTGCGCGAGTGCGGTATTCACGTCAAGGTCGAGAGCAATGAGAGGTAATATATGTATTGTGTTAAATGCGGAGTAGAGCTTGCCGACAGCGAGCGCAAGTGTCCGCTTTGCCTTACCCCCGTTTATTATCCCGGACTTGAGGAAGACCCGGAGCGCCCCTTCCCAAGGACGGAGATCGAGGTTGAGAAGGTCAGCCTCAGGGGTATAAACTTTATTATGACCTTCCTCGCGGCTATTGCGATAATCATTTCGGTTATCGCGGATATCAATACCTCGATGGGCTTTTCCTGGTCGGGATACGTAGTAGGCGGTGTCGTGCTTTCATACGTCGTGTTCGTTCTCCCCATGTGGTTCGTGCGACGCTCACCTGCGGTGTTTGTGCCCGTCGATTTTGCGGTGGCCGCTATTTACCTTTGGTATATCAGCTTTGCTACGGGCGGCGATTGGTTCTGGACCCTTGCTCTGCCCATCACGGGCGGCTTGGCACTTATATGCTCGTCGGTCACCATTCTGATCTACTACCTTCGCTGCGGATATCTCTATATCTTCGGCGGTGCTTCTATAGCACTCGGCGCTCTCAGCCTTCTTATCGAGTGGCTCATCCACGTGACCTTCACACTGCCCGTGCATCACATGTGGAGCCCTTATCCTGCGATAACTCTCGGGCTTATAGGTATCATGCTGATAGTCATAGCCATCGTAAAGCCCTTCCGAGAGTCGCTGGCGAGACTTTTTGCACTTTGAGAAATTCCGTACGCGAACCAAAAATACATCCACAAGGATTAAGGAGTGATTACCTTGGCACTTAAAAATCAAAGGCGAATACTGCTTATCTTAATAGATCTCGGGATCATGCTCGGAGTATATGCGCTCGCATATCTTCTGATGTATATCAACGGCTCTGATGAGTTCTCGGATCTTCTTTTATACTTCTTTAGCTTTCTTTTGTTCTCTGGATGCCTTCTTATATCGAGATTCATCGTGCGCACCTATTCAAACGTATGGCGTTACGCCAACGCGAGGGCATATCTCAGCATCGTGCTCTCTGATGTGATAGGCGGTACCGTTGCGTTCGTTGTAAGCATATTCATAAGAGGCATTTACCTTGGCTGGTGGCACAGCGTTGCGATAGTGGCTCTTATCACTATGGTCACGCTCGTATCGAGATTCATCTATCAGCAGATGCATAAGACCTCAACGAGAGGCATGGCGGATGCTACAAACAAGATTACCGTGGCAATCGTGGGAGCCGGTCAGGTCGGTGCGCTTCTTGCCGAGGAGCTTTTATACTTCCGCGGCTCGCACTACAACCCCGTTATGTTTATTGACAACAGCAGGTATAAGGTCGGAAGCAGGGTCGAGGGTATACCCGTGTACGCCGAGAATGACGATGTGCTCGAGGTTATAGCGGGCAGGGGAGTGCAGGAGATAATCATTGCCATACCTCAGCTCACCGCCGAAAGAGCACGTGAGATGTTCGATTTTTATTCCTCGACGGGATGCAAGGTGAAGCTGTACGATTTCGCTGCGAACTCAGCATCTAATGACAAGGAGAGCGACAAGCGAGTAATACGCGAGTTTGACGTAGAGGATCTTCTGTTCAGAAGCGCGAAGGACGTGCTGAGCGATGAGGTCACCGAGTTTTATCGCGGAAGGACCGTGCTCGTCACGGGAGGCGGAGGATCGATAGGCTCCGAGCTTGCGCGCCAGATAGCTAAATGCTCACCGAAAAAGCTAATTATCTTCGATATATATGAGAACAACGCCTACGATATACAGCAAGAGCTCATCAGGCGCTACGGAAGCACTCTTGACCTTGCAGTCGAGATAGGCTCGGTAAGAGACGTACCGAGGCTTGAGGCGGTATTCAGGGCGTACAGACCCGAGATAGTATTCCACGCCGCAGCACATAAGCACGTTCCTCTTATGGAGCACAGCAACGCAGAAGCTATCAAGAATAACGTTATAGGCACATACAATGCCGCAAACGCGGCAGAGAAGTACGGAGTCGAGAAGTTCATACTCATCTCGACCGATAAGGCGGTAAATCCCACCAACGTAATGGGCGCATCCAAGCGCATGTGCGAGATGGTCGTTCAGTCGAGGCAGGACAGCAGCACTGCGTTCTCTGCGGTGAGATTCGGTAACGTTCTCGGCTCTAACGGCTCGGTAATACCTCTGTTCAAGAGGCAGATAGCCGCAGGCGGCCCAGTTACCGTGACAGACAAGCGTATCGTCCGCTACTTCATGACCATTCCCGAGGCTTCGGGGCTCGTTATGCAGGCGGGAGCTATGGCAAAGTGCGGTGAGCTCTTTGTTCTCGACATGGGTAAGCCCGTCAAGATCTATGATCTGGCAGAGAACGTGATCAAGCTCTCGGGTCTCAGACCATACATAGATATTGAGATCATCGAGACGGGGCTTCGTCCCGGTGAGAAGCTCTACGAGGAGCTGCTTATCAAGACTGAAGCACTTGACAAGACCGATAATGATATGATATTTATTGAGCGCGATACACCTCTTACAAGGTCTGAGGTCGTGGACAAGCTCGATATACTTCTTTCCGCTGTAGAGGCGGCAGAGAACGAGGTAGGTGCGGAGAGCATCACCCTCGCCATGAAGAGAGTCGTACCAACCTTCCACTCGCCCGACGAGGTAAATTCCGTAGCGGAGAGCGCAGAGGAAATGCGCGAGGTAAGATGCTGAAAGGCTTCCACTATATAACTTACCTAAGCGTATATGCACGCAGGGCGTTAAGCGCGTAATAAAAACTAAGGATATCCGGGTAAAATAATTATCAAACGGAGCAAGCGGCGCTTGCTCCGTTTTTACTTTGGTGTGAAAGAACTCCCGTGGCGATGGGATGAGTTCTCGCTTCGCTCCGTGAATTGATGCTTTCGCACCTGGGAGCCAAGAAGTGGGTGACGGTGTGAGGCTGTCATATTGACAAGGGGGTATGTAGTCAAATTGAAAGGTGGGGTGGTCAGATTGACGGTTTACTCCTATTAAATTGACAGCCAAAATAATAATAAACAATAAACATATAATAATATCTTAAAATAACAATGAAATAATAATGAGCTATCGCTGATGCTTCGCACCGAGAGGGATGCAGTGTTGCCTTGAGGGGCATGCTGACAAAATGCGGAGTGTGAAAGCAATACTCTCGACCTGTTTGGGAGCAGAATTTTGCAAGAGCGAAAAAACCTTGTGCAGCAAGGCTTCGTCGGCATTTTTGCACTCGCGTTTTGCAAGAAGATACATCGCTTCTTGCATTTTTGCTGTTAAGGTTGCACAATAAAACCACACCTGGCAGGTGCGTTTTTTGGAAGGGGTCCATACTTACTTTTTCTGTCTTTTCAATTATAATTAAGAAAAAAGCATTTTTGAGGCAGATATGGATAATAAGGAAGAATTAAAAACCGGGTTTTATGTAAAACGGATGTATACCGAGGTCCTTGGGCTTACGGGATGTGAGCTTTATACATTTGCACTGATTGCGGGATTTTGCGAAAACGCAAAGCAGTCGGTATTTTTCGGAACACGTCAGTACATTGCGAAATGCATCGGTGCGTCGGTATCGTCGGTTGACAGGGCGCTGAAGGCGCTTTGTAAAAGAGGTTTAATTGCAAAGGCCACCGTCACCTATCAGGATAGACCTCGCGTTCATTATACACTGAATTCAAGAAAGATATCCGAGCTGGAGCTTACCTTTGCACTGAAGAAAAAGACGGGCTCGGCAGGCAAGGGAAAGGAAGGATTGGCGTACTGTCGCTGAACGTACCCGGGAAAAAGCACGGCGGATCAGCATAATGATTATAGAATGTCGAAAAGGCGAAAAAGCCTTTTCGCGGCTGATTCGTCAGCCGTTCAAAAAGCCCAATGTGGCTTTTTGTTTCTACATCATTGAAACAGAAATCGACAAATTTCCTTCGGGAAATTTGCTTGCAAATCTCAGATTTGCGGTCGAAATTTATCAATTTCGACTTTCGATTGTCGTTATATACCCAAAAAAAGAGGTACCCGCAAAAGCAGGTACCTCGAAAGCTATTGATAATCAGGAGAGAGGAACGCTGGGAAGAGTTACGCCGCCGTAGGGAGCACCACAGTGGTCACAGGTTCCGTCCTTGTTGGTGTCGGTGTGAGAGGTCTTACCGCACTTATCGCATGCACAGTTGTCGTCCTCATCAACGTGCTCGATCTTCACCTCGGTGTGGCACTTATCGCACTCACCGTCGCAAAGAGCATCCTCGTGGATGATAGGAAGACCTGTCTTGTTACATACGTTACAAGTACCGTCACAGTCGGTGTCGGTGTGTGCATATACGCATGTACCGCACTTATCACATCTCTCGTCCTCGTCATCACCGTCAACGTGATTGATCTCAACGGGAGCAACCTTACACTTGTCGCAGAAGCCGGAGCAGTCGTTATCAACGTGGTTGATAGCAACCTCGGTGGGACACTTATCACATACGCCGGAGCAATCAGCGTCAACGTGCTCGACGGTACAGATCTTACACTTGGTGCAGACACCGTTCTCGTCGGGAGTGTGGTTGATAGCAACAGCGGTGTTACACTTATCGCAGAAGCCGTCACAGAGAGCATCAACGTGCTCGCCCGTGCACTTCTCGCACTTCTCACAAACGCCGTTCTCGTCAGAGTCGATGTGTACTATCTCAACGTCAGTACCGCACTTATCGCACTTACCGTCGCAAAGAGCATCCTCGTGAACGATCTCGAACTCGGTGATACCGCACTTGTTGCACTTACCGTCACAGTCGGTGTCAGCGCACTCAACGCCGGTGCAGAGGCCGCAGACATCGCAGAGATAGTCACCGTTCTCGTCTACACATACAGTGAACTTGTGGTTACATATGTCACAAAGGTGATCCTCAGGATCAACGTCAACGTGGTCGCCCATGCACGCACCGCACTTGTCACATCCGGGCACGCCGTCCTCGTCGATGTGGTTGATTTCAACGTCGGTATTGCACTTATCGCATTTACCGTCGCACTTAGCATCAACGTGCTCACCGATACACTTCTTACACTTCTCACAAACACCGTCCTCGTCCGAGTCAACGTGGGTGATACCGATCTCGGTGTCGCACTTGTTACATTTACCGTCGCAGTCGGAGTCGATATGGTTGATAGCCATGCCTGCTTCGCCGCAGTTATCACAGATACCGTCGCACTTCGCGTCAACGTGACCGAGAATACAGATCTGGCACTTATCGCACTTGCCGTCGGCAGGATCGGTGTCAACGTGCTCGATATTTACGATGGATCCGCACTTATCGCAGACACCGTCGCAAAGAGCATCAACGTGCTCGCCGATGCACTTCTCGCACTTCTCACAAACACCGTTCGAGTCAGCATCAAGATGCTGAATGGGAACTGCGGACTCACACTTGTCGCACTCACCGTCGCACTTAGCATCAACATGGTTAACGGCTACGGTCGCACCGCACTTATCGCACTCGCCGTCGCACTTGGCGTCAACGTGCTCGCCGATGCACCTTTCGCACTTATCGCAGATGCCGTCATCATCCTCATCGCTGTGCTCTACGTCAACCGCGGAACCGCAAACGTCACACGCGCCGTTGCAGTCGCCATCCTCGTGAGTGCCGTCAGCGCAAGCCTCGCACTTGTCGCACTTACCGTCGCCGTCAGCATCAACGTGAGCTACGTCAACGTCCGCACCGCACTTATCGCACTTACCGTCGCAAAGAGCATCAACGTGCTCTACAAGCACTTCGGTAGCGCAAAGGTCGCAGGCACCGTCGCAGTTCATATCAAGGTGCAGACCTGACATGCAGTAGTCACACTTGTCACACGCACCGTTACCGTCGTCGTCAACGTGAACGATCTCGACGGCTCCGCCACACTTGTCACATTTACCGTTGCAGTCATCGTCAACGTGTGCAATTGCTACCTCAGCCTCGTCAATATCGCACTTACCGTCACAGTTGTTATCAACGTGATCACCGGTGCATTTCTCGCATTTGTCACACACGCCGTCTGCGTTCTCGTCAACGTGCTCGGTGCATTCGCCACCGAATATGCTGTCGATCAGGGCACACGATGCCATGCAGAAGACAAGCGCGAAAACAAGAACGAAAATCGATAGGATCTTAGTAATTTTCATCTTTTTTCTCCTATGTAATTATTGTGTAATCTGCACTCGCTTACGCGAGCATACTTCTTACCTTGTAGTCATTATATCATAAAATTAATTATAATGCAATATTTTTTCGTAAGTTTTTACCATATTTGAAAATTTGGCAAGCATCAACAACAGCCTTTAGCGCATTTTAACAAAAAAATAGTCCGAGACCTTGATTTGAGAGAACGGATATGGTAAAATGTTGATAAAACGCGAGTATAAAACGAACATTCGCAGAAGAATCCTTCTTTCTAAAGGAGAATCAGACGTGCTCACAAAGGAAATAAAGAATTGGAGACTCTCCGTCGGAGAGTATAAGGATATTGCGGTAAACGCACCCGTCTCGGTGATAAGTGCGCTGACCGAACTCGGTATTATACCTGAGCCGTACTATGCCGAGTGTCCCCGCGATGCATACGATACATGTAAACTGGGTGCATCCTTCATTGCAGAGTTTGAGCTTGAGAGCATCATGATCCTTTCGGATTTCCTCGAGCTAGATATCGGCGGTATAGATGCACCCGCGCTCCTTGTTATAAACGGCTCCCCCGTCATGCGGATAGAAAAAACGTCGCTGCCGGGCGTGGACGTGAAGCGCTTCATGCATCTTGGCAAAAACACGGTAGAGCTGCGCTTTGATCCCCGTCTGCCCGATAGCTCCAAATACATAACCGATATTGGACTGTTTGCTCCCATAAGGATCGTTTCGTACAATAAAGCTGCTATTGATGATGTTGTTGTTAAGCAGAGTTACAATGCGGGCAGAGTGCGTTTAGACGTGAAAATGACAACAAAGGGTTACGTTAAGAGCCCAAGGTGCGTTGCTTTGTTGGTCTCTCCGGGGGGCGACGTGAGTTATCTTACCATGGTTGGCGGTGAGGGTTGGGTAGAGATCGGCGCGCCGAATCTGTGGCGTCCCGAAAGGCGCACGGAGAATTCGCTCTACCGTCTTACGGTCAATCTCTATTCGGATACCGAGCTTACAGACTCGCGCGAGTATAAAATAGGACTCGCCTCCGCGACGTATGACCCGGAAAGAAAGCCTGCGCTCACGTTGTCGGGGCAGCCTTGGTATCCTACCGTTATACGCATGGACGGTCTTGATTTTATAAAACCGAGGCTCACGGATTCCAAGCTGATGCTTATTCTTGGAAGAGCGAAGGATGCGGGAGCGGATATGCTGCTTATTCCAACGAGCTCGGGATACCCCACCGAGGCACTTCTTTCTATGTGCGACAGGATCGGTCTTGCAGTAATGATCGAGCTCGATTCATTCCCTGAGCCTGTCGGTGATATTACCGATAAACAGGTGATACGCGATATCGAGAGACTGTTTGACAGACTATCGAACCATACCTCGGTGCTGATCTTTACGGGCGCGATTTCCTACAAAGAGAAAATTCTATCAATGATTGAGCAGAGAATCCCCGGCGCCGTATACATCGAGGATGCCGGCTGTGCTATCACGACTCCGCCATCTCTGATGACAGTTCATTCGGTGCGCAAGTACCTGCCCGAGGACTCCTTCAATATATTGTCCGAGTGCCTCACGGGCAGAGCGCAGAAGGGTGTCGATCTTCTGCTCGAGAACGTACTGAAGAGCTATCGCATGCCTCATAGCTTCGAGGATTGGATGTATTTGTCAGAGCTGATCTCTGCCGAATATGCTGTTGATAAGCTTATCGGTGACAGGCTTTCGGCAGAAGGGTACGGAGCTCTTCTCGGATCGCTCGGTGAGCCCGTTCCTACGGTATCCGCGTCGATCGTAGATTACACCGCGAGGGTGAAGGCGATGTATTACCGCCTCGCGAAGGAATCAAAACGCTCTACGGTCTACTCTGTCATTGAAGATGGTGTTATAAGCTTCTTTGCCTACAATATGACAAATACTGTTTACAAAGCGAGGCTCACATACGCTATAAACGACAATTATAACGTTGGTATAGTACGAGATAATATTGAAATTGAAGCAGCGCCCTACACGATCGTTAAGGTGTATGAGTACGATGCGCGCGAGGTTGTTAAGGGGAATGAACGAAGGTATTACCTATATCACTTCGTGAGTGACGATACGGGTGCTCATTCTCACTCCACATCCCTTTTCGTGTTGCCGAGAGTGTTTAACTTCGTATCTCCCATGATAAGAGCTGAGCTCGTGGGTGCGCAGTCGGATTATACTCTCACGCTCAGCGCGACCGCATTTGCGCGCGCTGTCGAGATCAGCTTCGGCGGGGATGACGATATTGTGATCGAGGATAATTATTTTGATCTCGTTTCCGAGGTTCCTTTAAGACTGAAGGTGAAATCTTTACGTCCGACAGCGGTCGAGACGCTTAAGCGCGAGATGCGCATACGCTCTATGTACGACGTCGGAAGATGATGAGCCGAGAGGCGTGCTGTGACTTAAGCTGCATTTGTAAAAGCTTCTTCGGAACGCTCCGAAAGCCTTTCCGGTACACCTATAATATCTTTAATATAATAAAAATCACCCTAGCCGAGCCGAAATCTCGATTAAGGTGATTTTTTTTGTTATATCATTCTTTCTTTCGAGCAGGTGAAATATACAACCTGCTTTTCGCGGGATATCTGCCTTAAGAGCTCTTTAGCTCGCTCGAGCTTGTCTGAGTCCAGCGCAGTGAACGGATCGTCGAGAATCACGAATGGCAGCTCGGAGCCGAAGAGCGAGTCTGCAAGTGCCATTCTTAAGCAGAATGAGTGAAGGTCGCGCATACCGCGGCTGTAGCTTTCCGCGACACGGGTCTCGCCTCTTTCAACTTTTTTGAGCACGAAGTCGGTTCCGAGAGTAAACTCTCCCTCGCCGTCCGAGATGGTACTGAGATAGTGCTTGAAGCGCGCTTTTGTACCGCCGATATAGCGAGAGGTCATTGCCTCTGATGCCTCGTTCAGCATCGCTGCGGTCGCGAGTATGACCGAAAGGTTTTCCTCGTACTCGGAGAGCTTGGTAACGAGAGCCTCCTTTGCCGACATTACCTCGTCGGTGCGCTCTATCTCGGCGATCGCCGCACTGTACTCGCGATCCAGAACCGCATGCTCGCGGCGCAGATCGGTAAGTCTGTCATCGTACTGTCTGAGTCTCTGCTCCATTTCACCGATATCCTTGCCCTCCTCGGGTGCGAGAATATCCGACTCGGATATTCCGTGAATCTCACGGAAGCTGCGACATTCGTCCTCGCGTCTGGCTATGGTCATTTTTGCGTAGGTGTATGAGTTCAGCTTAGTGCGGATCTCCTCGAAGGGATCTCTGCTGACCGTTCCGAACCTTTCCTTAAAGGCACGGACCTTCTCCTCGAGGAAGCTGATCCTTACGTCCAGCTCTCGGCGCGAGCCCTCGTTCTGCCTTGCGTTTTCGAGGAGGGTGTAATATTTCTTGTATTTGATCTCTATGACCGAGACCGCCTCGGACAGATCGCTTTTGCCGTGCGGGTAGTGAGAGGTATACTCGGTAAGCTCTTTCGTGTATCTTTCGATATCGGCACCAAGAGAGCGTATTCTCTCCTCATCTCGCTTTACCGATGCCTCGTGAAGAAGAAGTCTTTCGCGCAGAGCACCGAGCTCCTTTTCGACAGAGCCCGATATACCCATCGAGCTTATGTATGCCTTGGCGCGAGTGAGTACACCGTTCGCTCTGATAACGAATATTATAGCATGTATAAGGAAGGGGATCGCACCGAGGAAGAGATAAGGCGTTACGAATGCACCGAGAAGAATAAAGGGAATAATCAGGAGTGTGAAAACAATAGCGGGAATATACCTGTTCTTGTTTCCGAGAGCAGTTATATAGGCTGTGATATCATCGATATCAGGCAGTTTTCCGCCAAGCTCATCCTCGAGAGTCTCGGTCGCAAATTTCATGTTTGCCGTGACCGCACCTATCTCAGCATCAGCCTCGGTTATTTTCTGCGCCATGCGCTTTGCATTATCTATCTCGGCAAAGTCTGTGGTCCTGCCGAAGAAGTCGCGCAGCTCGGTAAGCTCGGGAGCTTCCGCATCGCGCCTTGACTGTCTGAGCCTTTCCGCCTCTCTCCAGGCATCGCGCGCCTCGTCTATCTCGTAGGTGGTTGGAGTACCGCCTGCGAAGCACTCTTCAAGCTCACGGAGCGCAGCCTTGTCGCGCTCTAGAGCACGGACCATCTCGGAATACTGCTCGCGGTGAGAGCGCCTTTCTCTCTTTGCGCGCTCCAGGGTGATCTCGCGGTGAAGCTCCGCACGCTCCGATTCGAGCTGATCGATCGATGCCTTGATTGCCGTGATCCCGGCTTCCTCGCGCTCGGCGTCCATTCTCCTTCTTTCGAGATTGTCGAGCGCAGCATCACATTCTGCGATCTTAGTGCGCAGCACCGCGATCTCGCCGGAATTGCCTCGCTTCTGGTAATATTTTCTTCTTTCCTCGAGCCGTGAAAGAGCACCGCTTACCGCACCCACGTCACCGTCAGTGCCGACGAGGTCAGAGAGCTTTGCAGATATGGTATCGTTGACGATAGCACCGCCGAGATTTTTTTCGGAGAGGAATATAGTTCTCTCAAAGCCCTGGGCATCTATGTTGAATATCTCATATCCTATATTTTCGCTGTAATCGACCGATAGCGAGCCCGTGTCCATATTCTCGAGCCTGAAGGTATCGTCGGATGCCTTAGCACCGAAGAAGCGCTCGATACGGTATCTCTTTCCGCCCTCTGAGAAGGAGAGCGAGCCTCCGTATCTTCCGCCCTGCCATGGGGCGTACTTTTTTCTGTCATTCTCATCAAGCGACTGCTTTCTCTCTGCGTTAAGACCGTAGAACATTGCGCGTATAAACACCGAAAGCGTCGTTTTTCCCGAGCCGTTCTCCGACCAGATGGCGTTCATTCCGTCCTTGAATCTGTAGCTGTATTGGGAGAGCTTGCCGAAGTTTTCTACATATAGATCTAATAGCTTCATCGTCCCCTCCTTAAATATCGCAGTCTTCACCGAGAAGGGCGTTAATGCCGCATCTGATGATCTTATCCTTCATCTCCGCCGACAGATCCTCGCGCGAATACACAAGTCTTATAAACTCACCCTTAAGGGATTTATCGTATGCGTATGCCTCGGGATCGATCCGGAGCTTCGATTCGTCCTTGACCTCGAAATAGTAGTATCTGTCAGTAAATCTGTCGGTGATAGCTTTGAGATCGGGGTAAAACTCGGGGGGGCGGTCGCCCGTGAGAACGAGCCTCACAAGATCGACCGATGGAATACCGCAGAGTGCAGCCATGCATGCATCCTCGACGTCGATCCTTCTCGCGCATCCGCTGATGTTGACCTTTACCATGCGAACGCGCCGCTTTGCCGCGGGGCAGAATTTGTGATGTATCGGAGTGGTATCGGTGTCGACAAGCACGAAGCCGTGCTCTCCTACCTCGTCGAAGCCTCTTCCCTCGGGTGTACCCGAGTAGACTGCGCTTGCTTTTTCAGACAGCTTGTACTCCGTATAGGAATGATAATGACCGAGTGCGAGATATCCGATAGGACACTCTGCCGCATCGGGAAGGCTGATACCGTCCGATGCACCCGAATAATCCTTTAGGGCTCCGTGGAGCACGACGATATTCTTTCTCTCGGGATCGAGCGTCAGCTCGGAGAACATATTCTCCGTGAGGACGTTTCTGCCTGCAACGACCACCTCTCCGTAGTCGAAATAGGTCCATCCGTCACCGAATACCTTCAGATTTTTCGGCATGGAAGCTATCTTGTCAAGAAAAGCCGTGCCCTCGTGATTACCGGGAAGGTAGAGAAAATCGATATCAGCGTGCCTTTCGATAACGTCGGTAACGCGCTCTACGCTTCTTCCCGTGATCTTCTCGGTATCGAAGAGATCTCCCGCAATGATAAAGAGCCTCGCCGAAAGACGGGTAGCCTCGTCGACCATTTTCACAAAGGTCATATATAATTCGTCCTTACGCTCTCGCACCCGGCTTGGGGTGAGCTTTATGAGCGAGGATTCCAGGTGAAGATCTGCGGTATGTATAATTCTCATTCTGAGTACCCCTTAATTCTCTTTGTTATCGGGTATATGCGACCCCGTGTCAATTTTCTCAAACTCACTTGGCGGTACGCCGTACCGCGCCGAGAAGACCTTCGAGAAGTATGATTGATCGGAAAAGCCTGCAAGCAGCGCAACCTCTCCGACACGCTTCTCACCCTGTCTCAGCATATGCACAGCCTCTGTGAGTCTTACCTCCGTGATGAAGGCGGCAACCGTTGTTCCGTACTCCTTCTTGAATGCCGTTATAAGAGAGGATTTAGAGCATCCTATCTCTCTGCATATGTGTTTTATGCTGATTTTTGTATTGAAATGTAAAGAAATGTATTCTTTTGCGAGATGTGCAATCGATGGGCGGTTGCTCGGAATAGCATGAGACATGGTCAGATACTGCGCACATATCGTCATTATCTTTACGTAAGAGGGGACCATGCTCGGGTCTATGGTAGGTATAAATGAGATAAGGTTCTCGGCGTTATCATCAGTGATATCAAGATAGTTTAATCCGAGGCGAGCGCGCTCCTTATCGGATGTGCCCTCGAAAACCTGGCCCATCATAAGGAATCCTGTCAGAGTACCGAAGTTATATAAGGGACTGACCGACTCGGTCATACCGAATCGGCATTTATATATATGCGCACCGCGTTTTTCTATCGCTTCCTTACAAGCTGCTCTGTCACACTCAACGCATTTTTCAAATTCCCCGTGCTTTGCCTGTACTTCACGGCAGAACGTACATTTCTCGGGCGGATATGCAGCGATCTCACTGTAATCCGCACCGTGCAGCGAAACGCGGAATCCGGTAATTTTATGAAGATCTGAAAGAACGGATACGATCTCTTCCTTTGTCATATAACTCCTCTCCCGTATAAAATACCTTGATCCGATCGCTGAGTGTCCACGCATTAATGAATGGCGGAATACATTTTCACCCCGTGTGGCGCCGCCCCGTAGACGGCGTGAAAAAGTGCCGCTTGATTCATGAAATTGGCACACCGTTACCGCTCTTAGCGAAGTGTGGCGCCCATTTCCGCTCGCCTGTGGGGAAATAGTGCCAAAAAATGGGCTCATTTTAGGTAATTTTAACGAAATTCAGTTCTATTCTACAAATTATTATACGATTTTCCATTGAAAAAGTCAATAGCTTATAGTACAATTTAATATGCTTTGATATAAAAATTTTATAGGAGTATTATCGATGAGATATTGCATAGGCATAGACCTTGGCGGCACGAATATCGCGGTCGGACTCGTTGACCTTGACGGTAAGCGTATTCTCGACAAGAGAAGCACTAAGACGCTTGCGCCGCGCTCGGTGGATGAGATAGCCGCAGATATGGTAAGGCTTGTCAACCAGCTTTGCGAGAAGCAGGGAATAAAGCTTTATAACCTTGAATGGATAGGCGTTGCAACACCGGGTGTTGTGAAGGACGGTATTGTTATCACCGCCCCCAACCTCGGATGGGTAAACGAGCCTCTCGGTGAGGTAGTATACAGTCTGACGGGCAGACCCACCTTCGTAGCAAACGATGCTAACTGCGCTGCGTATGCCGAGGCAATATGGGGCTGCGGTGTCGGTGCATCCTCTCTCGTTGCCGTAACTCTCGGTACGGGTGTCGGCGGCGGTATCGTTGTCGGCGGTCAGGTATGGGAGGGCATCAACGGCTTTGCTGCTGAGATCGGACATATGGTCATAGACTCCGACGGCAGACAGTGCGGATGCGGTAAGCGCGGATGCCTTGAGGCGTATTGCTCGGCATCGGCTCTTGTAAAAGAGGCGCGCAGAATGATGCAGCTTTACCCCGACAGCCAGATGTGGCAGCTCACGGGCGGAGATATCAACCGTATGAACGGCTATTATCCCTTCGTAGCTTCAAGGGCAGGTGACGTTGCGGCGATGCAGGTAGTAAACGACTTTGTCAATTACCTCGCTATCGGAATATCGAATATAATCAACGTTTTCCAGCCCGAGGTCGTCTGCGTTGGCGGCGGAATTTCGGGTGAGGGAGATAACCTTCTTATCCCGCTTCGTAACAGACTTAAGTACATATCATTCGGAACAGATAATTCGAGAACGCGCGTTGAAATAGCCAAATACCGTAACGATGCAGGCATCATAGGTGCAGGTCTGCTCGGACTTATGAAGGAGGAATTGCAATTGAAAAGCGTAGTAGAGCTTATCGTAGAAAAATTCAAGGTAGAGGGTGCGTTCGTATCGGCACAGCCCTTCGGTAACGGTCACATTAACGATACAAGACTCATAAAATGTAAGCGTCCCGACGGCTCCTTTATCGAGTACGTGCTCCAGAAGATAAACAAGTCGGTATTCAAGAATCCCCCCGAGCTTATGGAGAACTATGCCGCCGTTACCAGCTACATAAGAGCCGAGATAGAGAAGAATGGCGGCGATCCCGAGCGTGAGGTCCTTAATCTTATAAAGTCACAGGATGGCAAGGACTACGTAATGGATAACCGCGGTGAGTATTGGAGACTTCTTACCTACGTCACCGACTCGTTAAGCTACGATAAGGTAGAGCGCCCCGAGCAGTTCTACGACAGTGCCGTTGCATTCGGTAACTTCCAGTATATGCTTCGTAACTATCCCGCAGATACTCTCCACGAGACTATCAAGAATTTCCACAACACGCCCGATAGATTTAAGCAGCTTATGGATGCTGTCAGACTCGATGCCTGCGGCAGACTTAAGGAGGTTGCGGCAGAGGTAGAGTTTGCGAAGGCAAGAGAGGCGTTCGCAGATACTCTTGAGGCAGCGCACAGAGAGGGCAGACTTCCTCTCCGTGTAACGCATAACGATACTAAGCTCAATAACATTCTCTTTGATAAGAATACGGGCAAGTCGCTCTGCGTTGTCGACCTCGACACCATTATGCCCGGCTACTCGGTCAACGATTTTGGTGACTCTATCCGCTTCGGCGCGACCACAGCACTCGAGGACGAGGCAGATCTCTCACTCGTCAACTTTGATATTGAGCTCTACGAGATCTATACCAAGGGCTTCATCGAGGGTACGAAGGGCGGCCTTACCGACTCAGAGCTCGAGCTCCTTCCCATCGGTGCCATCATGATGACCTACGAGGTAGGTATCCGCTTCCTTGCAGACTACCTGAACGGTGACGTTTATTTCAAGACTCACAGGCCCGGTCACAACCTTGACCGTGCACGCAACCAGTTCAAGCTCGTAGCCGATATGGAGAAGGCACTGCCTGAAATGCAAAGAATAGTTAGAAAATACGCAAATAAATAAGGAGAAATGCAATGATTACAATTCTTTATTCAAAAACTGCCGAGGAAGCAAGTATTAACGGAGCTGACGTTATTACCGCGCTCCTCATGACCAAGAAGAACCCCGTTCTCGGACTTGCAACAGGCTCCTCGCCCGTTGGTATGTACACCGAGCTTATAAACAGATGCAAGGATGGACAGATCTCCTTCAAGAACGTAAGGACCGTTAACCTTGACGAGTACGTAGGACTTTCCGCCGATCACGATCAGAGCTACTCCTACTTTATGCACGAGAACCTTTTCAACCACGTAGATATTAAGGAAGAGAATACTCATCTTCCTAACGGTCTTGCAGCAGATCCCGAGGCAGAGAGAGCAAGATACGATGAGGTCATCGCATCCATGGGCGGCATCGACGTGCAGGTTCTCGGTATCGGAAACAACGGACACATCGGCTTCAACGAGCCTGCCGACCACTTCTCGACCGGCACTGTTCTCGTTGACCTCACCGACTCCACCATTGATGCAAACTCCCGCTTCTTCGAGCGTCGCGAGGATGTTCCCACTCAGGCATTCACCATGGGTATCGGACAGATCATGCAGGCTGATAAGATAGTTATGCTTGCTATGGGCGCGGGTAAGGCAGATATCCTCGAGGCAGCCCTCTTCGGTAAGGTAACCCCCGAGGTGCCCGCATCGATTCTCCAGCTCTTCAAGGGCGAGGTCATCGTATGCGCTGACGAGGCGGCTCTTGCTACCATCATGGCAAAGCATCCCGAGGCAATAGCGTGATGTCCTTAACGGACAAATCACGCTAAACTATGATTGCCCTTACGGGCAAGTTATGAGTTATGATATGCTCCGCATAGTTATGATTGGCTGCGCCAAGTTTTAAGTTACAAGGGCAATCATATCATAACGCTTGCTGTGCAAGCTCATAACGGCGAGCAAAGCGAGTCTCATAACTTAAAACTTAAAACGAACAGAAAAAGAGAGAGCATTCGGCTATATAATAACCGATTATGTTCTCTCTTTTTGTTTTATTGCAAATAATTGTTGGGAAATGTTGGTTTTTACAGATTATTCCGCTATATCAGATAATGGAAACCTTCTTCATTCTGACACCGATCTTGGGTCTGTCGTTGTAATCGGTGGGGATAGCAGCTATCTCGTCTACCGCCTCGATGCCCGATACTACTCTGCCGAATGCGCTATTGCCTATCGAAACCAACATAAAAAAATAAGAAAAAAGCAGACTAAGTCTGCTTTTTTCTTTTGTAAGGGCTATGATTTGGAGTTCGCTTTTACTTTTCCTTATCGGCACTTCCGCTTACGGTAACCGTGCTCCAGTCGCTGTCGAGGTAGATGCCCTCAGCATCGACCGCCTTTATTCTCACGCTGCCGCTTGCATATACGGACACCGATGTGTCGGCAGTCTCACCGCTGCCGCCGTTATACTCGTAGACGTACTTTGTTGCGCCTTCTACTCTTTGCCAGCTTATCCAGTAGCCGTTTACCGTGAGCGATGGAGAAGCGAGCTTCTCTTTAACATACGTAAACTCGTCCGAGGGCTCGCTGTCATAAGCGTAATCTCCTACGGCAACGATCCTTATCCTGTCACCGTCCAGAAGATCTCCGTAATTATCGTAATAATTCTCCAATACGGTAAATCTGATTTCTCCACCGACGTAGATCTTGTAGCCACCGGCACCCTCGACAGCGTCCCAGGAGAGTCTTCTTCCCGAAAGCGTGATATTCTCGGGAGCCTTAAGCTCCTCACGAACGGTGACGTAATGCGTGTAGTAGTCTTCAACCTCGTCACCGACGTAATCCTTAAGGATAGAACGGTAAAGAACGCGGAGCTCGTACCCACCCTTAGGAGCGAGATCGGTACCAAGGTTGATCTTAAAGGAAATAGCGGGTATTTCTTCGATAAGGTCGGGGATGACCTTGCTCGCGTACTCCTCGCGTACATGACTCTCGTAGCTCGACTTAAGCTCTCCCACAACGTCATATACAGAGTTTATCGCACTGTATATCGCATATGCGTTGGCATCTGTCGGAATGAGTTCTCGTCTGTAATCGTTGAGCACGGCTACGATAACAGAGCTTTCACTCTCGGAAATAAAGGCATCGAGCGTTATGTTCTCCGAGCTATGCTGCTTGAAGAGTGAGAGGAGAGTATCGCCATCGACACTCTTGAGTGCCATAAGAAGCTCGCGCTCGGTCGCGTTACCGAGCCTTCTTGTATCGACCGAGGCGCCGACGGTGCCGTCAGAGACAATATCGTCACCAAGCTCCTCCTTGAAGTCGAGGCTATTGAATATTTCGCTGACGATATCGGGACCGAGCAGCTCGATCATCTCTCTTTCGGTCGCATCGGGGATCTCGGCCTTCAGCTTTTCGATCCACGCGTTAAGCCACGCATCGTTATCTATATAGGTGATATCATCCGAGTTGAAGGGAACGTAGCTGACGAGCTCACCGTCCTTGTAGAGAGCGAGCTTATAAACGTAATGCTCTCCGTAGTTCGAATCACCTTCGGTGAATACGTAGGTGTTTTTGAGGCTCTTATCCTCTTCGATTCTGAAATTATAGCCGTTATCGGCTTTTCTGAAATAGGGGTAGGCATTATAGACCTTTATCTCTCTTAGACCTGCACCGTCACCGAGATCAACACTTAAATAAATATCAAATCTCAGATCCTCGTAGTCGAAGTAGTCGCAGAGAATTGCGTAGTAATTATACACAACGTCACCGTCATTCGCGATGAAAAGCCCGCCGTTATCAACACTGAGGGTGTATGTGTACTGCTCGGTATTTGATGCGATCCCGTACCAATAGGAGTCGGAATATCCGGTGTGCTCCTTATGCTCCCAAGCACTAAGATACTCTAAATATCTGCTCATATAATACTCTGCTTCCCATCTGTATCCGCCCGGCTTCATATAGCTGCGGTCTGCCTCGGCACTCAGTCTGCCGAGGAGCTCGGGATCATCGAGCATCTCTATGATGAATGGTGCGAAGTAGGCATCGTTCTGTTCGTATCCCTGCACTATTACGTCATAGTATTTGATATCGGTATATCTTTCGACACTGAAGCCGAAGAGCGCGTGATTGCCGACCACGATGTTTTTATCCGAGCCGTAGGCATTGACCTCGGGCAACTCGTAGTGGGGAGTAGTGATGTTTATCTCCTTGAAGCGCTCGGAGTATCCATGCTCGTCACTCGAATAGTATATCCTGAAGGTATAATCGGTTTTTGTATCGAGGTTGGTATAGTCGCCGACACCCTCGAAGTCATCGTCACTCAGAACGAGCGCCGCGCCCTTATAAACCTCAACTCGCTCGAAATACGCGCCCGAATCGTAGGAGATGTCGGCAAAAAGCGTTATTTTCGCGGCGTTTCTTCCGCCGTCAGCCGAAAGCTCACACCAAATGAGATCCTCTTCGATCCTTACAACTTCCGACGTGGTAAAGCTCTTGGAATACAGAATATCGTAGGATAATCCCTTGCCGTCATTCTTATCTCCGATGCTGACGAGCGCCATAACGTATTCCGTCTCTTCGGACAGACCGTCAAAGACGATGTTGTTTTCATCGCCCACCGTGAGCTTCTTCTGAGCTATAACGCCATCCGTTCCGAGTAAGATGGCGCGTATCCAATAGCCCTGAGTACCCACCAGATTACTGCCGTCGTTGATGGATGCAGTAAGACTTGCACTGTGGCATCCGTAGCTGAAGCCTTCGCAATCAGCCATAGGATAAGCTCTATAAGGTAAACCAATATTTACAGTATCGTTATTTTCGTCGATCATAACGGCTTTTCCGTCCTGATTTACGTTTGAGCCCTCTACGTATTCTATCTCCGTGACCTCGTAGGATGTTTCACCGTATGAGCCATCGGGGATCGTGATTGCCACGTAAACGCAGTTGAGGTAGGTGTCCCCGTTTTCTATGAAGAAGGACTGCAATGCACCGCCCGACTGATACTTAACACTGCCGAGCTTAAGCGAGAGAATGGTGTTCTGATCGGGGTTATCGAGCCATATCTGAATATATACCGTGTCACCGATCTTACTGTAGGCGTCGTAGGCCGAGAGCGTGGGCAGGGCATCACCGAGCAGATTGTCACTGTCGGAGAGGAACGCCTTTATCGCATCCTCGATCGAGGTGCTTGTCTGTGCTTGTGCGAGGGGCTTGATAGATGCAGGCGGGGCATTCGTCTCTGAGGGCTCGACGGTCGAAGCAATTATCCCGAGATACGTTGGTGCATCGCCACTTACCGTACCGCCCACTCTATACGTTACGGTATTGCTCCAATCGCTGGTAAGGTGGTTGATACCGTCACCGACGGCACGAATCTTGAAGGACTGCCCATCCGTGAGGGTCTTTGACGTAACCGTATTTTCCAAGTAGGACAGATCACCGTCGATGCTGATCTCGAATCTTTCCGCACTCGGGTCAGCCTCCCAGCTTGCTGTATTTTCATTCAGTGAAACCGTTGGCGCCGAGAGCTTCTCGGGTGTTGCGGGCGGATCGCTGCCGCAAGAGGTCAATACTGAAAAAGTCGTAAGAATTATGCATATAGCCGTCAGAATTAAAAGGGACTTGCTTTTCATTTAATATGCTACCTCCTTGTTTTATTATAACAAAAGCCATCTGACAAAAGGGCATAGGACACCCACTGTCAAATGGCTTGATTGTTCGTATATACTCGCAGAGAAAAGGGGGGCGGATCATATAGTGCGCCCATCGGACCGTATAAAGGATGATACCCAAGCTTTGGCATAGCCAGAACCCCTTCCTCTTAATCTGTTTTAATTGTAGCATACGTTTAATGATAAGTCAAGGTGCTTTTTGTTTCGGGCAACAGACGGCAAGCCTATACCTTTACAAAAAAGCACCTTGATAAGCTATCGATTATATGATAGAAACCTTCTTCATTCTGACACCGATCTTGGGTCTGTCGTTGTAATCGGTGGGTATAGCCGCTATCTCGTCTACCGCCTCGATGCCCGATACTACTCTGCCGAATGCGGCATACTGACCGTCGAGGTGGGGAGCATCCGCGTGCATGATGAAGAACTGCGAGGATGCGGAGTTAGGGTTGAATGAGCGCGCCATCGATATAACACCGCGCTCGTGCTTAAGATCGTTCTTAACACCGTTCGCTCTGAACTCGCCCTTGATATTTTCCTCTGCGCCGCCCATGCCGTTGCCGAGGGGGTCGCCGCCCTGGATCATAAAGCCGGGAATAACTCTGTGGAAGGTGAGACCGTCATAGAAGCCCGCCTTGACAAGCTTCTCAAAGTTCGCTACCGTGATGGGAGCTACCTCGGGGTAGAGCTCTATTTCGATCTTAGCTCCGTTTTCCATTTCGATAAGTACCATAATAATCTCCTTTATCGGTATAATTTTATTATTATTTTGTTATAATTTAATAAAAAAGTCGTGGGGGGTCAATATGCAGAACGGTAAGCTCGAGCGCTTATGCTGCCTGACGGTAGTGATTATCGGAGGGGCGCTCATATTATTTCTGTTTTTCAAGCACCTGTTCGGGGTCATACTCCCGTTTCTCATCGCGTGGGCAATGGCGTTCGCTACCCGTCCCGTGGCCGAGGCTTTAGCAAGAGGATCAAAGAGAGGCAAGCGCATACTGCGCGCCATACTCGCGCTCCTTTTCTCGCTTCTGGTTATCGGTGTGATATTCCTCATCTGCTTCGTGTTATGCTCCGAGCTGTGGAGATTGCTCTCGGGGCTCGGTGAGGGGGATGCCTTGCGCGATTTCTTTGACAAGCTTCTCGGCGGCGGCCTTTTCGGCGGTATATTCGATAAGCTCGGTGAGAGAGTTGCCGACGTATTCTACGAGCTTCTGATATCTCTTGCCGCAAAGCTCGGCAGCGTTGTGACCTCGTGGGTCGGTGCCGTGCCGAAAATTCTGTTGTTTATCCTCATAACCGTCATAGCCTCGGTATATTTCGCACTCGATCTCGAGCGCGTGAACGGTGCAGTAAAGAAAATTCTGCCCGAGGCAGTATACGGCTGGCTCTCCGAGCTTAAGCGCGGAGCCTTCAGAACGGGCGTGCGCTACCTGCGCTCTTATCTTATATTAATGATGCTGACCTTTATTATCATGCTAGTAGGCCTTATGCTGCTCGGACGGCCGTATGCCGTTCTGCTTGCGTTCATTATCGCGATAGCCGACGTTTTACCCGTTATCGGTGTCGGCAGTATCTTAATTCCGTGGGGGATATACGAGATAGCCTTCGGTGCGGACGGTATAGGTATCGGGCTCATTATTCTGATGGCCGTATACGAGCTGATACGCCAATTCCTCGAGCCTAAGATAGTAGGTAAGAATCTTGGAGTTCATCCGCTTCTCACTCTTGTGACGCTTTACGTCGGATACTCGCTATTCGGCTTTGTAGGATTACTGCTCGTCCCCGTGGTTTCGGTCATCGTTAACGTCACCCTCGAGAAAAAGAATTCCGCCGAGGTCGGAAAGAGGGAAGTCTCCGAGCATAACGGGGCGTAAGCCCTCTTTATCAAGAGCTTCCTTAATTTTATCATATGAGGGATGCTTTTCGGCATTACCGATAAAGTAGGCGCATCCCGAATACACTCCCGAAGCACCGCCGATAAAGCCGTATTCATATGGCGGCAGCTCTATTCCACCTTGCTCGATAAGATATGCGCGGATGCCGTTTTCCGTAAGCAGGGCGTACATTCCGCGGTCTGCGGTGATAGCCGCCTCATCCGACAGCTTCATGACCGTACAGGCAGGATAACCCTGATTCGAGTTTATGACCGTATATCCGCGGCTCTCGGCGAGCTCTTTCAGATAAATAGAGAGAGAAGCCTCTCTTGCATAGATGCTCTTTCCCATAACTAGCGCGTTGAGGATAACGTCGTCGGGGTAGACTTTGCCGTGAATATCCGAGGTAAAGTGCATTCTCATGCGCGTATTGTCGTAAATCACCGACATCTCCGCCTCGCCAGCTTCTAGGTAGTCCGAGGTCGAAACAAGCTCGTCACCGATACGGCATATGAGCATATCGGGGTGCGAGGATAGTGGCTCGGAGAGCCTTGCTGAGGGTGGCATAAGCACGGGCATAAAGCCGTATTGCATGAGCCGCCTCAGTGCACACTCTGGCATTCGTGAATCTACTATTGCGATTTTTTTCATTTTCAGATTATGCCGCATTGCTCGCGGCTTTTCTCCCGACAATAATTCCGAGGATAACAAAAAACTCCGCCACAAGCGGAGTTTTTGATGCGTTATATACGCTCGACCTTTCCGGAACGAAGGCAACGGGAGCAAACTGCAACGGTGGTATGAGCACCGTCAACAACTGCCTTAACCTTACGAATGTTAGGCTTCCAGGTTCTGTTGGTCTTACGGTTAGAGTGGGAAACGTTATGACCGAAGGTCACGCCCTTACCGCAAATGCTACACTTAGCCATTTTGACACCTCCAAATCTAGCCCCGAAGGACTAAAATCTATCTAAATTTATTTGAAAACTAAATCAGCAAGCAATATTATAGCACATAGCTTGTCAAATTGCAAGAGCTTTTTTCGTTTTTTTAAAACTTTTTTTGAGTATTATTTACCGAGCTTCTTCGTTTTTTCATACGCGCTGAGCACCGCATCTGATACCACGCCGCGCATACCGCCCGCCTCGAGCGCAAGAACGCCCTCAATGGTGCTTCCGCCGGGGGAGCAGACCGCATCCTTAAGCTCACCCGGGTGCTTACCCGACTCGAGCACGACGGTAGCCGCACCGAGTGCGGTCTTAGCCGCGTATTGCATAGCCTTGTCGCGGGGCAGACCCGCAGCCACCGCACCGTCGGCAAGAGCCTCGATGAACATATATACGAAGGCAGGACCGCAGCCCGAAAGAGCCGAGCCAGCATCGATAAGTGCCTCGGGTATCTTGTCAAGCGTGCCCGAATACTTCATGAAATCAAGGAACTTATCGAGCCTCACCTCTCCGACCTCTGGTGTGGCGGTATATAGTATCATTCCTTCACCGTATGCAACGGGAGTGTTGGGCATAATTCTTATGATGGGATGATTTTTTCCGAGAGCCTCGGTGAGTGACTCGAGCTTAACGCCCGCACACATGCTGATAAGCACGGTATCCTCATCCAAGAACTCCTTAAGCTCCGAGAGCACGCCCCTTACGATATTCGGCTTGACACCGAGGAAGATATAGTCGCACTCCTTAAGGTCGGATAGCTCCGAGGGCTTTGCATCTATCTCCTTTGCAAGAGCGATAGATCTTTCGGTATCCTTATCGTAAAGGTATATTCTTGCATAGGAAACTCTCGCGACGGCACGTGCGAGCGCACCGCCCATGTTTCCGCAGCCTATAAATCCAATATTCATAGTATCTCCTTTTTAACGGATCTGTCCGTTACCGCGTATTATATACTTGTATGTGGTAAGCTCGGATATTCCCATCGGCCCCCTTGCGTGCATCTTCTGCGTAGAGATGCCCATCTCGCAGCCGAGACCGAACTCGCCGCCGTCGGTGAATCTTGTAGATGCGTTCACGTACACCGCCGCAGAATCGACAGAAGAAAGGAACTTAGCCTCTGCCTCGGGCGACTCGGTGAGGATAGCCTCACTGTGGTGTGTTGAATGCTCACCGATATGGGCGATAGCCTCGTCCACGCTGTCGAGTACGCGTACCGCCATTCTGTAATCAAGGAACTCGGTATCGTAGCTTTCGCTATCGGCGGGTGTTACGGGAATGATAGCCGCGGTGCGAGCGTCACCTATGATATCAACGGGAGTAAGCCCCTCTTTAGCTCTTTGTGTGACGAGTCTATCATATACGAGAGGGAGAAGCCTCTCGGAAAGTGCTGAGTGAACGAGCAGCACCTCCATCGCGTTACACACGGATGGGCGCTGAGTCTTGGCATTCTCGATGATATCGAGAGCCATATCGACATTGCAGCTTTCGTCAGCGTATATATGACATATACCCGTACCCGTTTCGATTACGGGGACGATAGCATTTTCGACACATGCGGAAATAAGACCCTTGCCGCCTCTCGGTATAAGAAGGTCAACGTAGCCGCGGGCGCGCATAAGCTCCGTGGCACTCGCTCTCGTAGTATCGTCGATAAGCTGAACCGCGCACTCGGGCAGTCCTGCGCGAACAATTCCGCGCGTCAGCGCATCGACTATCGCTCTTGCCGAGCGGTATGCTTCCTTACCTCCTCTGAGAATACAGACGTTACCGCTTTTCAAGGCAAGTGCGGCAGCATCGGAGGTGACGTTCGGGCGCGACTCGTAAATAATAGCCACGACACCCATAGGCACGACCGTCTTTTCGATCTTAAGACCGTTCGGGCGCTCTACCGTAGATATTACTTCACCGAGAGGGGAGGGGAGAGCCATGGCGTCGAGTATGCCCTTTGCCATTCCCTCAATGCGCTCGGGAGTCAGTCTAAGTCGGTCTATCATGACCGCGCTGACCTTGTCGCGCGCCGCCTCACAGTCGAGCGCGTTAGCCTCGAGGATAGTGTCCTTATCCTTGACGAGCTCCTCTGCCATATAGGATAATGCCGTATTTATCTTTTCCTTTGAGGTGCCTCGCATCATAAGCTCGGCAGCCTTCGCATCCTTTAATATGTCAAGTGTTGTTTTCATTTTGTGCTCTTTTCAGAATAAAATCTCGTTCCTACGTCGATTCCATCGAGGATATTGTAAAGTCTCTCGGGGTAGGCACCGTTGGTGATTATCATATCGCAGCCGCCGTCGGTGGCTATCCTCGCGGCACGGAGCTTGGTCTGCATACCGCCCGTACCGAGCGCGGAGCCCGCACCCTCGCCGAGTGCCATGACATCATCGGTTATCTCGCGCACCTCTCTTATGAGAGTCGCATCGGGGTTCTTTCTGGGATCTGCGGTGTAGAGCCCCTCGATATCCGAAAGGAGCACCAAGAGATCTGCACCCACGCTTGCCGCGATGCGAGCAGAGAGGGTATCGTTATCACCGAACTCGATCTCCTCTGTGGATATAGTATCGTTTTCGTTTATGATAGGAATGACCGAGAGCTCAAGCAGTCTGTTTACCGTCGCATCGAATTTTGCGTGTCTGTCCTCGCACTCGAGGTCCGGAGCAGTGAGAAGTATTTGCGCTACCGTGTGGTTATGCTGTGCAAATTCCTTGTCGTATATGTACATCAGCTCGCACTGACCGACCGCAGCCGCTGCCTGCTTTGATGCAATATCGGTAGGCCTTTTCGACAGGTGGAGCTTACCGACACCCATGCCGATAGCACCCGAGGAAACGATAATGACCTCATTTCCCGCGTTCTTCATATCGCTGATGGTGCGGCAGAGCATCTCTATTCTTCTGATGTTGACCGAGCCGTTCGCATAGGTCAGTGTCGAAGTACCTATCTTAATAACAATTCTCATAGCTTCCTCCGCGAATCCTTTATCTTACCCTACATTTTAGCACAATAAAAAAATTTTTGCAATATTTATTTTAAAAACGGAAATGTATATATTCTGAACAACAAAGGTTTTTCGTGTGAATTCTGTGAAATCCTATGAAAATGACCCCCTATGCCTTGATTTATTTGTGCGCTTGTGTTACAATATTTAATAACAAAGGGAATTTAAGGAGGTAAGCCTATGACAACGGGATATATAATTTGCTTTATAGCCGCAGTAGGCTTACTGATCGCTTACTCGGTGGTGGTGAAAACCAAGGAATTTTGGCTGACGATGTTATACGTTTGCGTGTCGGTGGTCAACCTTGGATATTTGCTTATGTCCTTTGCAAACACCGTGGAGTTTGCCGTGTTCGGCAACGACGTGGCGTACCTCGGCAGCGTATTCCTCTCGATGTGTATGTTTCTCACCATCGTCCGTCTTTGCGGATTTGAGGTAAGGAGAGCTCACGTTATAACCTGCGTGTCGCTCGGTGCATTGATGTTTATTATCGTTGCAATCTCACCGATGCTTCCGCTTTATTATAAGAGCGTGGATATCGAAACGGTTGACGGTGCGACAAAGCTCGTTAAGGAATACGGAGTGCTCCATCCCGTTTATTTGGTGTATCTGCTCGGCTACTTTGCCGCAATGATAGGAACGATAATTCACTCCGTGAGAAAAAAGAAGATCGCTAACCCGAAGCAAGCCGGCTTTATTGCCGCCATTGTATGCAGCAATATTACAGTGTGGCTGTTTGAGAAAATGGTAAGCTGGGAATACGAATTTCTTTCGGTCACTTACATAATATCAGAGCTTTTGTTGCTGGTCGTTTATTGGATGCTTCAGGATTACGTTCACAAGAATAATATTCCTATGTTAACCACGACAGAGAAAGAGCGGCTCGGTGTTGATATCGCCACCATGCCAATGAACATCAAAATAGGTAAGGTGCTGCTTTCGTTAAAGAACGGAGAAACGCTTGCACCGCGTGAGCGAGAGATACTTGAGCTGATACTCGAGAACAAAAAGCGTCGTGAAATTGCTGAAATTATGTTCCTCTCGGAAAACACGGTCAAGACCTACACGAGAACGCTATATTCCAAGCTCGGTGTAAGTAATCGAGAGGAATTATATGCGCTTCTTTTAGTTGAATAAGCTGAATAGGCAAACCATTATTTACATTGGACGGTGGAAATATCCACCGTCCCTTTTCTTTTTTATGTATGTGCATCATACAGCCCCACACTTGAATTGCGATCATCATACTCTTTTCACCCCTTTTTCACCCCTGAAATCGAAGCTTTTCACCCCTATGGGGTGTACCGAAAAAGAGTACTGCTATGATAAAATGTAGACAAGATGATATTCGGTATTATCAAGAAAACTGAAACGGAGGTGGTGAAATGTGACCGAAAAGCGAATTCTATTCGGCAAGTTTGAATTCCCCGTGGAGAAAGGGCTCGAATATCTCGTCAACGAGAACATTCCCGAAACCGACTTTCTCTGCATCAACGAGCCGCACGATGCCTTTTCAATGATGTTTGAAAAGGACTTCCCGATCTTCACCGTACCCGAACACTCCGACAGGGATTATTGTCTGTTCGAGCTGAAGCGATCAGAACGAGTGATCAAATTCTTCTGCCCCGAAAGGCATAAAAATCTCGACACGGCGGTATGGTACTTCTGCATGGAGCTTTTTGACGAAAGCGGTGAAGCTCACACTCTGCCCGGACAGGTACGGGTTGAATTCGACGGAAACTGTATCCGTCATGCAAAAGGAAAGCCGAAATTCATAGAGCTACTCGAAGGCGTGAAGCTCGCCACGGCAGCCTCGGTATAATGATTATCGGAAGTCGAAATAGTGCCGACGGCTCTATTTCGAAGCCAAATCTTTGATTTGGCAACAAATTTTCGATGTGAAATTACAAATCTGTTATAATTCAAACGAAAATTTGCCGATCTTCATTTCAATGATACAGTAGCAAAAAGCCGTTTCGACTTTTTGCCTCGGCTGTTTTCAGCCGAAGAAAAGGCTTTGATGCCTTTTCTGTAATCATTCTAACATTTCACAGAAAAAGGAGAAAGATTTATGAAAACAAAATTTAAGTCGAAGCTCTTGGCGGTTCTGCTCGTGCTTGTAATGGTGCTTTCACTCGTTCCCGTGAGTGCCTTGAGTGCATTTGCGGCAGGCGGTGCAGAATGGGTAGATTTTGCCATTATTGAGCATTGGGGTGTATGTTTTGAGCAAACAGGCTCAGCTCAAAAGTATCCCATCGTGCTTACAAATGAAAACAAGCTCTCAGTGCCGCTTCCGACTCTTTACAGAACGGATACCGACGATTACGTGTTTGACGGTTGGTATATTGCCGACACAGACACAAAGGTAACGCAGGATACCGTGTTTGACGGATATACCGTAGTGGTTGACAAATGGACGTTCCAAGAAAAAGACAACAATACGGTTATTAGCAACATTAGAGTAAATAACGTAGAACTTGTAGCAGGTATGACCACCGCAGAATACAATGCGGCAGTACAGGGAGCTACCGCAATGGTAAACGGTGCGCCTGCAGATGCCATTACTGCCGACAGTGCAACGACCTATACGATCTATAAAGGTCTTAACAAGAGTGGCGATCCCCTCGGTGCAGAGGACGAAGTTGAGGTAGGTCAGGACTATTCGGTTGTTACGAAG
>JAFVZL010000008.1 GCA_017508195.1 Clostridia bacterium
AAGCATGCTTCGCTTCGCTTTCGTTTCATATCTTGTTCGGTTTTCAGTGAATATTTTCACTATATTCCTCCTTAGCTCAGTCGGTAGAGCGCATGACTGTTAATCATGATGTCGCTGGTTCGAGCCCAGCAGGGGGAGCCATCCGCACCTCTAGCTCAGTTGGTAGAGCAACTGACTCTTAATCAGTGGGTCCAGGGTTCGAGTCCCTGGAGGTGCACCAAAAAATAAAACACCACCTTGTGTGGTGTTTTATTTTTTCCTCAAGGGACTCGAAGGGGAGCGGTACTGAATAACAGTCCGGTGGACTGTTAGAGCCGCGACTGACTGACGAGCGCAGTTCGCGAGGAGACTCGAGTCCCGTTTTTAAACTTAAAAGTACCTTGTGTGGTGTTTTATTTTTTCCTCTGGGGACTCGAAGGGGAGCGGTCTTAGCAAACTCTTCCGGTGGATGAGTTTGCCCCGCGGAAGACCGAGCGCGTAGCGTTAACGGCACGAGGGTCTAAGAAAACAACACAGTGCGTTGTTTTCCCCCGAGTGTGACCGAGCCGCAGCGAGAAGTTCGCGCGAGAATCGAGTCCCGTTTGTACGTCTAAAATACAAACCTTGTGTGGTGTTTTATTTTTTCCTCGAGGGACTCGAAGGGGAAAGCTGTATTACTTTTATTCAGGTGGTGAATAAATGAAAAAGTTGTTTTATTTATCTTTGCTATTAATATCGGTATTACTTGTCATCTTATTTGCTTCTTGCTCATTTAGTGACATACCATCTATTCCCAATGGCGCTATAGATGCTACAAATCACGGTTTATCCCCATACAATACGGCTTCTGATAATAGCAAAGCTTTACAAGCGTTGATTGACAGCCTTTCGGAAGATAACGGCGGTATTGTTTTTATTCCTCGCGGTGAGTATTATTTTTCTGCGAACGGCACACAAACTATAGGATCTCACTGCATCAAAATGAGATCAAATGTCAGCATAATGGGCGATGGCGTCGAAACTGTATTAAAGCCGACGGGCGAGTCACTTTATGGGCTTGATATGTTCTATTTTAATGATTATCTGGATACCGGCGATGGTATTTACCTCGAAAACTGTAATTTTGAGAATTTTACCATCGATGCTGAAGAAACAACTCTTAAAACATATACATCGGCAGGCAAAGGCTTTATGTTTAACCTTTTCCGTAATTGTCACTGGAATAATGTAACGGTTAAAAATACCGATGCAACCGGGTTTGGAGTAGATTGTCCTATTGACAGCAGTATCATTAATTGCGTAGCAATAGGCTGCGGCAAGGCCGCGGATGAAGATAGCGGTGGAGCATCGGGATTTGGAATAGGCTACGGTTTCGCAAACGGTGAGGACATTTTGATAAAAGGCTGTGATTCGCGTGATAACAAAAAGTTCGGCTTCTTTTTTGAGCACCAAGGACGGTTTAATTCGCTGAAATACTCTGCTTATGATTACCACTGCTTCGAGGTTGCCGATTGCACAGCATCGGGAAATCTATATAATTACGGCGGTATATGTGCTGCGGATGTTTCATATACCTCTTGCACCTCACTTTCCGCAAAGAAATACGGTTTTTATTTTGAAAATTCCACCGACTCGAATGTAATAAGTTGCGAGAGTAAAGGAGATCTTGTATCCTCTTTTGCAATCCTGAAATCTGATAATTATGACGTCAAGGGTATTTGTATAGACAAGTGTCGCGGCATTTCAACACGCTACGGTGTAAGAATAATGAGCGCGGGAAGCGGTTTTATGAGTGAAAATACCGTAGAGAGCTGCGATTTTTCCTCGACTGAAGAATACACCATATACACAAGCGGGCATATTGTTGGACTGGCTTTATATGATAATATGACCGATTTGAATATCAACTACTTTGCTGACAGAATAGATTCCTTGGAAAACCGAGATAATAGCTGGAATTGATTATAAACGCTATTATTCGTTGTATATAAGAATTATATAACTAATTGTAAAAAGGGACGTTATGATTTATACCAAGCAAGAAATAAGAGAGCAGATCATGGGTTTAGACTTACCCGCAGGATTTCCAATAATTATGCATACGTCGCTCAGAGCTGTCGGAAAGCTAGAGGGCGGGGCAGAGATGCTTCTCGAGCTTCTCATCGACGAGGTAACGAAAAAAGACGGTGTACTGATAATACCCACGCACACATGGGATAATCTCTATACCGACAATATTACCCTTGATTTAACTAAGCGCGAGGCAAATCTCGGTGCGTTTCCTCTTGTTGCACTTAACCGTACCGACGGTCTAAGAACTGATAATCCTACTCATTCCGCAGTAATGTTCGGAAACAGAGAAATGATAGATCGTCTTGCAGACGGAGAATTCTGTGTCGATACACCTACCTCACCGGAGAGCCTTTACGGTAAGCTTTATAGAGAGGGTGGCTACGTCCTTCTCGTTGGAGTCGACCAAAATAGCAACACTTATTTACATTCGGTGGAAGAAATGCTGAATTTTCCGGATAGAATGGTAGCAGATAGAACTAAAGTAAGCGTAAAGTACAAAGACGGCACGCTTAAGTATACATCCATCAGACTCTTTGACGAGTCCGTACACGGTGACGTATCGCACAAATTCTATAAGTACGAGCCCGCCTTCAGATATCACGGCGCTATCAAAGACGGTAAGATAGGCAGTGCAAAAGTGCAGTTATGCTCCTGCGTGAGGATGAAAGAGGTTCTCGAGCTGTTAGGTCAGCGAGCCCCCGCCGGTGACCCGCTTTTATTTGAGGGGGAAATACCGGAGAAGTTATTCTTAAATAAATGTTTTTCAAATGAATTGTGACACGCTCTTGACATTATGTCCCGTGGCGTGTATAATATATTTATTTGAAAACAATGGAGGATAGAATTATGAGAGATTATGAGCTTCTTCGCACGCTTGACCCCGAGGTCTACGCTGCAGTATCGGACGAGAGATCCAGGCAGAGGAATAAAATTGAACTTATTGCCTCGGAAAACTTTGTTTCCGAAACAGTTATGGAGGCTAACGGTACCATTCTTACGAATAAATACGCAGAGGGCTATCCTTCAAAGAGATATTACGGTGGATGTGAGCACGTTGACGTAGTTGAGACTATCGCTATCGAGCGCGCTAAAAAGCTTTTCGGTGCAGGCTATGCCAACGTTCAGCCTCATTCCGGCGCACAGGCAAATATGGCTGTATTTTTCGCGCTTCTTACTCCCGGCGATACCGTTCTTTCGATGAATCTTGCACATGGCGGCCACCTCAGCCACGGCTCACCCGTAAATATGTCGGGTAAGTATTGGAACATCGTTCCTTACGGTGTTTCGGGTGAGAGCGAGACCATCGATTATGATGAGGTAAGGCGTCTCGCCCTCGAATGTAAGCCCAAGCTCATCCTCGCAGGTGCTTCGGCATATCCGAGAGTAATAGATTTCAAGCGTTTCAGAGAGATCGCAGACGAGGTTGGCGCTTATCTCATGGTAGATATGGCTCATATCGCAGGCCTCGTTGCGACAGGCTACCATCCCAGCCCCGTGCCTTATGCACACGTTACCACTACAACAACACATAAGACTCTGCGCGGTCCTCGTGGCGGTCTTATCCTTACCAACGATGAGGAGCTTGCAAAGCTCATAAATAAAGCGATCTTCCCCGGAATCCAGGGCGGTCCGCTTATGCATACCATAGCAGCTAAGGCTGTATGCTTCGGTGAAGCTCTCAGCGATGATTTCAAGGATTATGCGAAGCGTATTATCGAGAACTGTAAGGCACTTGCCGATGGCCTTGTAGCAGAGGGCTTCCGTCTTGTTTCTGGCGGCACGGATAACCACCTTATGCTCGTTGACCTTACGGGCATGAAGGTGTCCACAGGTAAAGAGGCTGAGCACCTTCTCGACGAGGTAGGCATTACTTGTAACAAGAATGCGATACCCTACGATACGCAGAAGCCCTTCGTTACAAGCGGTATCAGACTTGGCACCGCAGCAGTAACCTCTCGCGGATTTAAGCCCGAGGACCTTTCCGAGGTCGCTAAGCTTATTGCCATGACTCTTAAGGATTTCGACAACAACCGTGCTGAGGTTGAAGAAAGAGTAGCAAAGCTTTGCGCTAAATATCCCCTCTACGAGTAATAAAAAAAGAGAGTCTGTCTCAGTACCACAATTGAGGCAGGCTCTCCTATTTTATTTATATCAATTAAATGTCAAACGCTTATCCCGTAACCTTGTCATTCATCGCGCCGCCCGATTGAGTCTTGAACCAATGGAAAGCGGTTTCCATATCGATCTCGTGACCGCCGTCAAAGATATCGAGATAAACCTTTGCCTCGGGGTGTCTGTCCATCATCTCTTGGTAGAAGCCAAGGCTCTGTGACACGGGGACGACCTTGTCCCATTTTCCGTGGAATATCTTCAGATTCGCGGTAGCTATTTTGTCAATATAGCTGATAGGCGAGCGCGCGAGCATCTCTTCCTTTGTGCCGCAGCACGCCTCGACGTGATGACGGTAGGATGCGTTTTCATCCTGCCACGCGGCAAGATTGCTTATAGGAACGACGGCACCGATAGCCTTAAAGTACTCGGGACAGTAACCCGCCATCATAAGTGCCATATGACCGCCGCCGCTTAGGCCGAGCAGATAAATGCTGCTCTTGTCGATATCATAAAGACGAATGACCTCGTCGATAGCATCCTTTATATCTGCCCTCGCGAGTATCGAGCCGCATGCCTCGGTGCAGTGCGGATTTTTGTCGAGGTTCGAGCCTCTGAAATCGGGGCAGAGAAGATTGAATCCGTATTTTTCGGCATATGGAAGCATTAGCTTCACAGGATTATGTCTATCGAAGCTCCATGTATGAAGACCGACTAAAAGCGGTCTGTCCTTTTCCTCTGCCTCGAAGAAGAGCGAGGGCTGCATCGAGCCGTCTATGCTTGATTTTATGAGTAATTCCGTTTCCTTCATATTATGCTATGCCTTTCCGGATACTAACTTTATTATGGCAATATTATACAACAAATCCCGCCGTTTTGCAACACATAAGCCATAAAAAAGGATGTAAGTGCTCTTATATTTTACTATTCTATTGCAATTAAGCCATAATAATGATATAATACAAAAAAAGGCAAAATATCAGAAATCCGACAAGAAAGGATATCTTTATGAAAAAAATACTTGCACTTTTGCTTGCTCTCGGTATTCTCATCGGTTGTATGACCTCTTGTTCTGTACTTGATGAGATAACAGGAACGCTTGAGGGAATATTCGGCGCGGAAACTCCCGAGGATCCCACCGATCCCGAGGACCCCACCGATCCCGAGACTCCCACCGATCCCGAGACTCCTACCGATCCCGAGACTCCTACAGATCCCGAGATTCCCACAGATCCCGAGACTCCCACGGATCCCGAGACTCCCACAAATCCCGAGGACCCCACGGATCCCGAGACTCCTACCGATCCCGAAAATCCCTCACAGTCCGTTAGCATTACTGTAAGCAAGACTGCGGAGGAGATGGCGACAAGCATCGGCAAGGGCTCTAACGCATCCATAGTCAGCGGCGAGTCAATAAAGCTCGATAATAATATAACCGTTGAGTTTATGAAGGGCGGTGCAAACACCGAGCCCACGTATTATCCCCCCGCCATCCGTGTTTATCAGTCTGGCGGTATGCTTACGATAACCGCACTCAACGGCAGAAAGCTTGATACTATCGTTATCACGACCGATGCCGATAAGTACGGTTCGGGTAAGCTTTCGGTAGAGGGTGGAGCAGCTCCGACGAGAGAAGGTGACGAGCTGACCATCAAGGCTAACGCCGGTGCTACATCCGTTACCATTAAGACGGAGAGCACCACAAAAGAGGGCAGACTTTACGTTGCTGCAATATCCGTTACCTACATAGGTGAGGCAGGTGACGGCAACCAGGGTACTACAACCCCTGATACCCCTACTACGCCCGACACTCCCACCACCCCCGATACTCCTTCTACTCCGACATATACCAACACGGATTTCACCGCGTCGGATAAGAGCACTTACATGCAGTACGTAGGCTTTGTTATCCCATTCTTCCCGAACAACGATTATTACATCGAATCCTATAACGAGGATGGCTATAAGGGCGTGTACTTCAGTGCGGTTTGTGAGAGCAAGGCAGAGTTTGAGGCATATCTTGCGCTCTATTCCTCTTATACGAGCGATGGCACCGACACCGATGAGTACGGAGATACCTGGTATCTTTACTCCAAGGGTAGTGTTTATATCGACGTGTGCTACTACAGTGACAGCGGTAGCTATTACGTAGACGTGGATACATACGTTGAGACCGGCGACTCCGGAAACAGCGGTAGCGGTGGCAGCGATACCGACTCGAACGTTATCACCAACGCCGGTGCAGGTCTGCCCGAGGGCGTTGAGGGCGTGTATGACGTAAATCTTAAGGATGCCACCAACGTTAAGGACGTTACCGATCAGGGCTATTACCTCGATGGATGCCCTACTGTAGGAGCACCCGGTGTCCTCGTCATTCCCGTTGAGTTCAGTGACGTTACTGCCGGCAGCAAGGGATATGACATCGAAAAGATCAAAGCGGCATTCAATAAAGACGGCATAACCGATTATTACTCGGTTTACGATTATTACAACATCTCGAGCTACGGACAGCTCGAGCTCGATATCACCGTTTATAACAGCTGGTTCCGTCCGTCGAAAACGAGTAGCTATTACGCAAGCCAGACGATGGATTATAACGGCAGTGAAGTATTGATCGGTGATCAGCTTGTTATCGATGAGGCACTTGCCGAGCTTTCAAAAACTATGGACCTCTCGAAGTTCGACTCGGACGGAAACGGCACGATCGATGCTGTAGTTCTTATCACTACTCTCGAAATAGATTCCGATACCGACTTCTACTGGGCGTACAGATATTGGAACGTTTATACCGATGACGAGGGTTATTACTACGAGTACGACGGTGTAAGCGCAAACGATTATCTCTGGGCACCGTATCAGTTCCTGTACGAAACCACCGATTTTATCGGCAACACCGTATACACCGATACCACCGCGATGAACACCTACACCTATATCCATGAGTTCGGACATATCCTCGGTGCTGATGATTACTACGATACTGCCTACGTTGGTTCTCCCATGGGCGGACATGATATGATGGATGCCGAGATAGGTGACCATAACGCCTACACCAAGTTCAATTACGGTTGGATCACCTCGTCGCGCCTCGTTGTTGCCGACGTTGCTGTATCTCTCAATCTCGAGGACTTCTCGATGAACGGTGACACCGTCATTATCGCAAATAACTGGGATCCCGACCTCGGTGCTTACCAGGAGTATTACGTCCTCGTCTATTACACGAACAACGGCCTTAACTCAGGTGAGTTCGGCTACTTCGATGAAGAGGGTATAGTCGTTTACCACGTAAACGCATCTCTTTATTGTGAAGAGTATGAGGGTGAGCTGTATTACGACGTTTACAACAGCAATACCGATGCATCGGATGAGTACGGATCGGTTGATAACCTCATCGAGCTTGTCGAATCCGCTGACGGTGACTACGTCTTCACCGACGGAGAGTCGCTCGGTACACTTACCGATGACCAGGGCAACGAGCTTTGCTACACCTTCTTTGTTGATGATGTGAGCGAGGTATCTGTTGCGATCACCTTTACAAGAGTTTAAAACAAAAACGAGAGTATGCCTCGAATGCGAAATGCATTCGAGGCAGTTTTCGCTATTGAGCTTTTGCTCTTGCGGAAGTACTGGGAGTTGACCTAGCGGAGCTATATAAATGGAAAATTGAAAATTGAAAGTGCAAAATGGAGAGTCGGAAAAAAGCTAAAACCCTTCGCTTTGAAGATATAAAAAAATATAAGAAATAATTTTAAAAAACTTCAAAAAAAGGCTTGACAATTCGAGTTAAATAGTATATAATACTATATGTTGACGCGGGAGTGGCGGAATCGGCAGACGCGCACGTTTGAGGGGCGTGTGTTTCCAACGTACGGGTTCAAGTCCCGTCTCCCGCACCAAGTGAGAAGACAGAGTCTTATGACTCTGTCTTTTTGCTTTGTAAAGATGACGGGACTTGAAGTAGGAGCGGTGTTGAATGACAGTTCAGTGAACTGTCAGATCCGCGAATGACCGCAGGCGTAGTTCGCCGAGAATCAAGTCCCGTCTCCCGCACCAAAGCAGTCCGAAAGGACTGCTTTTTCTTATTGTGCGGAGATGAGGACTTGCAAGCCGTTGTCACGGCTGGCAAAACATAAAGCCATTCACAGAGCAGGAATGCCGTGACGAAACTATCCCGAAGGGATTGCTTCATAGCGATTGCCACACAACGCTTACATCAAACGCAATCGCGGGTTTAAGTCCCGTCTCCCGCACCAAGTGAGAAGACAGAGTCTTGTGACTCTGTCTTTTTGCTTTGCATAGATGACGGGACTTGAAGTAGGAGCGGTGTTGAATGACAGTTCGGTGAACTGTCAGATCCGCGAATGACCGCAGGCGTAGTTCGCCGAGAATCAAGTCCCGTCTCCCGCACAAAAAAAAGACTGCAATTTTGATACAAAATTGCAGTCTTTTTTAACTAAATCCGCCTTCGTCGGAATAAATCCACTTTGTGGATGAAATCGCTACGCGATGAAATCCCGCTAACGCGGGGTTAATTGAGGCGGATTTGATTTCATCTGAAGCCATAGGCGGAAGATTTCATCCGAGTTCACTCGGATTTCATCCTGCAAAGCAGGATTTCATTAAATTTGTATGGTTTGCCGGGATAGTTTTCATCCTCGCAAGCCTTTTTTGTTTTTGGCCGTAAAATACAAATCATTCACTTTATACCCCTTTCGTTCAATTTATGGGGTATCGTTCAATTTGTGATTCGGTTAAATAAATTCTTGATTTCGGTTCGATTATGTGCTATAATAAACTCACCGATAATAAGAATTTGGCAAGGAGGCTATTTCTATGAAAAAGAAGCTACATATGATAGGTTCCATTCTATTGCTCTTTGCAGTGCTTATATCTTGTACTAGTTGTTTGGGTTATGCGACTAGATTGCCAAATGACACTTACGATAAGGTAAGCAAGGTTTTGTTTGGCGTTGACGAAACCGAATATGTTTTGGCATACAAGGATTCTATCGACGATTTTGTTGTGGTGGTTGAGAACACGCTCGACAGTGGCAAAATTGATATAGCCAATGCTTTTAGTCAAGTAAAGATGCCTTGTGATGATTCCGCCGTAGAATATAACAAGGAATCGTGCGAGCTTTGGTTTGAATTATTGATTGAAAACGGAAAATACAAAAAGCTCTTCTTTACGATGAACAAAAACGATATTCAAACAATTTGGATTTATGCCACGACAACGGATAGCTACGACGATGGCGGATTTTTGGAATACTATCTTTGCGATTGCAAGAAACTTGTAGAATTAGCCACGCAGTATGCTAAAAGCATAAAAGGAATTGATGGCGCAACAAGAATTGAAGCTACCAAGTACGATATGGGTGAAGAGATAGGCTCGGTTACAATTACGGAAGAAGAAAGCGTTAAGCATATCGTTGATAATCTTAATTCTCTTAAACTCAAGGAACTGAAATACAATGAACCTACTGCGATTGAATATGAGTTAACCTTCTACAATACGGATGGAGAAATAATGAAAACCATCTCCATTACTTTAAATGAATGGATTGACTACGGTTCTTTGCACTCTGTTGTGAGTGGCGAGCTTGACATAGAATATATTGCAGGATTGTTTGAGTAATCCGATTCCGATTTATTGAACTAAACAGGTGCAATTCGTTATATAAAATGCACCCACAAGTCTAAAAATTGCACCCATTATAAATTTGTATCAAAATTTTAGATTACTCACAAAGCAGTCCGAAAGGACTGCTTTTTCTTTTTTGTGCGGAGATGAGGACTTGCAAGCCGTTGTCACGGCTGGCAAAACATTAAATTTGTATGGTTTGCCGGGATAGCTTCGTCCTTGCAAGCCTTTTTTGTTTTTGCCGTAAAGTACTAATCGTTCACTTTATACCCCTTTCGTCGGGTTTATGGGGTATCGTTCAATTATTGATTCGCTTAAAAATCCTTTGACTTCGTTTGGATTATGTGATATAATGAATTAACGATAATAAGGATTTACTAGTTGCGATACAACAAAATTGGTAGCATGAAGGGATATATAATATGAAAAAGATAGGTAAAATATTTGAAACAATATTGTCTATATTTTTCGGGATTCTTTTTATTATTCCTGCTACAATAATAGTGTTAATAGATTATATTTGCAATAAAATTTTTCTTGCAAAACAATTTAAGAAGATTAAAAACGCTGGATATAAAATATCAAAAGTCAAAGACCAAGGCAAAAAAGTATACATATTTACATATAAGACTTTAGTCATTAAGTTTTTACCTAATGAAATGCACGATATTAGTCTTAATGGTGGGGAAACATATATTCCTATTATTGAATCCAGTATAGGGACGACACAAGAAATAGAGCATTTAAGGTGGCTAAAATATCAATATCAAACATGTGATTATCGGGATAGAGATATGTATGATTCTACCGAAGAATTTATAAATTTTATTCTCAAAAATATTACCCTTGATAAATGAGACGATAAAAGAGATAATCAACTTCTAATTTTTGAATTAATACAGGTGCAACCGCTTACAGGAAAATGCACCCATAAGTCTAAAATTTGCACCCATCGAAAAATCGTATTAAAATTTTAGATTACTCACAAAAAAAGAAAAAAGGACTATCTCAAGATAGTCCTTCAAAG
>JAFVZL010000054.1 GCA_017508195.1 Clostridia bacterium
CGATGCAGAGGTGGAAGGGCGTAGACAGGCAAGACAGATCGTGGATTTTATGCGTGACAATATCCCGGGCTTTGAAAGCTGCCATATTATTTCCACAGGTCCTCATATTGGTATTCGCGAAAGCCGCAAGATACACGGCATATATACGTTGACCGCAGAGGATCTGCTAAGCAATAGAATGTTTGAGGATGCCATTGCCATGGGAGGATATCCCATTGATATTCATTCACCGGACGGATCGGATATGAAGCACTGTCACCTGAAGCCCGGTAGTTGGTATTCCGTGCCTTACCGCAGTTTGGTAACCGAGGAAATCGCAAACCTTATTGTTGCGGGTCGTTGCATCAGCGCTACACACGAGGCGTGTGCTGCTGTTAGAGTCACACCGATTGCCATGGCGATAGGTCAGGCCGCAGGAACTGCCGCCGCGCAGAGCGTTGCCACTTGCGAACCCGCCAACAAGCTGAATACTCGTGCACTGCGCGAGAGCCTTGTCCAAAACAATGCTTTCTTAGAGAATTATATCGGTTGAAGCGACATTAGTTGCGACCAATTTCTCCATGATAATAAAAGGGTTCCCAAGTTTGACAACCTTAATTTGAATAGCTTTAAAGGTTCTCCGTTCTGACGGATGTAAGAGAGATTCATCGCTGCCCGCTATACTTGCGAACGGAATGTGGGTGCAGCGCGAAGAGGCCATTAGATTATGTGGCATATTTTCGTGCTAACCGCCGTTTTCCGACGAGCTCGCAATATGTGAATATTGCTTCGGTCGTAAGAACGACGATTATCCCATAAAATCTGCTAGCCTAAAACTTTATATAGCGCAAAAAAGACGGATTTCGTAAGAATTCCGTCTTTTTTATATCTAATTCCCGATTTTGTAAAATATCTTAGAGGATATTTGGCGTTGCAAGCTTTTTATATGAGTACCAAAGGAAGTGACCGTTAAACGCGGGCTCGGCATCCGTATCACCGTTGCCGTCAAGTAAGAGTCTTTTCTCCTCTAACTCCTCGATCCTGTCTAGCCGCCCTTCGAGGTAATCCGAAATTCGCTCCTTTGCGGTTTCAAATCTCGCGATAAGACCGCCGTAACGAATATCGTGCACCTCCCATCCAAAAGCTTTGTTATATTCCATCCAGGCATGCTTGTGTGTTTCCTTAAGATGCCTGATCTTCTCGATTATCAGCTCGCATTCGTCGGCTATCATACGGAGATTATCCGTATCTTTTGCGTCATAGGCTGCCTTCAGCCTGACACCAAAGCTTGCCTTGTTTTCAAGCAGGCATGATAGAGCGTGAATGATATTGACTGCCGGAGCAAGGAAGCCTGCGGAATTTATTGATTTTGCCAGGCGTGCGGTTGTATCTTTGTAATAGCTGTCAGTTTCATAGCTAGCAAGATGGCGATCAACGATACCCATCAACGGATCGTTATAGAGCAGAGCCCTCGTTGTGCTTAGCATATATCCTTTGTCATCCTTTGCGGATTCGGGGCTGTCACAAATTATAATATCATCGTATGATATTCCTGTCGAACATTCAAAGCATTTCTTTACGCTTGCAAGATCGAAGCAGCCCTTGTAATCGTAATCTGCATACCACGCAAGCCCCGCCAGTGCCAGGATCGGCATGCTTTCGGCCCCGTTGTGCCAAACGGTTGCGATAACCTCGCGTACGCTGCCTTTTTTGCAAGCATCAAGTGCAGGGACGGTGAATTCGAGCGAGCGCGAGAAAAGGGGACAGTGACCGCTCCACATCCATATACCACCTGCAAAAACGGTATCATCACCGAAGAGGCTGTGATGCTTTTCTATATTCGTAGCGTAAAACCTCTCGTCAGCGTGGTAATAATCCCAGAATACCTGCTGAATTCCCTCGGGTATCTTGGCTTTGACTTCGTCAGTAAACACGACATCGGGATGATAGTCATAAAAGCCTTTTATATCTCTACCCGCAAGCTTGAAAAACATATCGCTCCACATCATAGGCTTGAAGCCGTACTCACGGCAAAGAGCAATAACCATCTCAAGATGCTCTAAATAAATGTCTTGCCTATCCTTGTAACCGTTAATATCGAGATATCTGCCGGTACCCAGATCGTGCGTTTCGTCCATGCCGACGTGAATTCTCTTTGAGGTAAATGATTCGGATATTGACTTTAACATAGCGCGTAAGAGCTTCTCGGTTGACTCCGCGCCGACGAGCAGTGCGTTTTCGGTGTCCTTATATTTCTCGGTGCCACTCCAGATCAGGTGGGTTGCGAGGTGCCCAAGCATCTGTATGCAGGGAATAAGCTCAATACCAAGTGTGAGAGCGTATGAATCGAGCTCGCGCAACTCCTCCTTGGTGTATCTGCCTCTCATATATCCAAAGTATGGATACTCATCAATTTCATAAGTATCCTCGGTGTAAAGCATAAAGGTGTTAAGTCCCATCAGCGCCATTTTGCGCAGCAAGAGCTTGACGGTGTCTACCTTCATCACCGCGTTGCGCGACATATCAAACATAGCACCGTTTGTTTTGAAAATTGCAGTCTCCGAAATACGGTTTTTCACCTCGCCGTTCTTTATCCAAGAGACGAGAATTGCCAGACCGCGTAAAAAACGAGGAATTCCGTTTCCGTATGTGATTTTCGCCTTATCTCCATCAAGCTCAACCTCGACGGTCGGGGTATCTACTTCTTGAACGTTAACTGTGATATCGTAGTTGTCGCCGGAGGAAATGGTAATATCTAAATCGCTTGCGATGAGTCGCACAGCCGACATTACATTCTCGGCATTAAGAAAATTCAGTCTCACTTGTTTGCTCCTTATAGTAAGTTTAAGTACATTATAACATCATTTTTCGCGATTGTAAATCGGTTTGCTGTATTTGCTTCAAGATAAAAAAATAAAACAATCAGACACATGCGGAATCACCGAAAAAACTTGACATCTTGCGCGAAAAATGATATATTCATTTTGTTGAAAGGCGATGCGCGACTGTCAATAATAGAACGGCGGCAAAATATATACTTCGGCATCGAGGAATACGTAGCTTTACGATCTGATCAATAAAACCTTATAGTTTGGAGAATAACATGAAAAGAATTGTGTACACGTTTACGCTTTTTCTCGTCTTTGCGGTTGTGCTTTCGTTTTTTGCGGCTATGCCAATGACCGCACATGCGACTACCCCTGATAATGGTAGGAGCTTTAACAAGGGTAATGCGCTTAAGATGCCTGTGACATTCGATGCTATCCCCAAAACGTATGAAGCATGGATAAAGCTCGATGCCGGCATGAGCGGCAGAGGCGGCGTCATTATGGGAACCTACAAGGCCTCGTCGAACTCGCCTTCCTTTAACGTTGAAATAAAGGAAAACGGTAATCCCAGGGTTTATTACAATGACGGCTCAGTCGCAACCGATAAGCTTTTTACCGATGTTGATGTAAGGATCGGTGAATGGCTTCACTTGGCTATTACTCATGATGATACAGAGCTCAGGTGTTATATTAACGGTGAGCTTGTCGGTAGTTTCGATGATGTTCCTGTGCCTTCTTTTGCACCCAGGCAGGCGATGATGATAGGCGGTGACTACCGTACCGGAAACGATCAATACAATATGCAATATTTCAAAGGTGCGATAAAAGAGGTCGCAGTCTTTAGCGACGTAAGGACACTCGATGAGATAGTATCGGATTATGAAGATGTCGATTGCACCGATGAAAATCTGCTTGCAGCATATAGTCTCACAGATAATTGTTGCGATGCCGTCGATAGATCAATGAACGGATATCATATTATTAGTCCTTGGGTTGATGAGGCGGATATTGAAATCCCGAGCGATTATGCCTATTCATTCATGATTGTCGGAGATACTCAGATTATCACGGATCAGCACCCGGAGTATTTACACTGCATATATGATTACATAGTTGATAATGTAGAAGATAAAAAGGTTAAGTATGTATTTGGCTTAGGCGATATAACCGATAACGATACCGAAGAAGAGTGGAACGTTGCAAAGGATGAAATAGCTAAGCTTGACGGTGTTGTGCGATACTCGATAATAAGAGGCAACCACGACATTTATTCTGCAAAGAAAAATCTTGCTTGGGAAAGTCGGTTTGATGCTATGTACGGCTCACCCGATTCTCCTTATGCAAGTCAATACTCGTATTTTTACGACGGTGGTGCTCAGGATAATTTCCGCGCGAGGAACACGATTCACATCTTTGAGGCGGGCGGTATTAAGTATCTGAACGTAGCCCTCGACTACGGTGCAGACGATAACGTGTTGAAGTGGGCGGGTGATATTATCAGCAATCATCCATATCACAATGTAATTATTTCAACTCATTGTTATCTGAATTCTGACAAAGATTACTACACATCAAACGACAACTCATACCCCGAGCGAGATTACGGAGCAACCGCTAACAACGGTGATGAAATCTGGGAGAAGCTCGTATCAAAGCACCCAAATATCGTTATGGTGCTTTGCGGTCATGCGCCAACCCCCGATATAGTTGTAAGAGAGGTAGAGGGTGATGCCGGTAATAAGATCAAGGAGATACTCATCGATCCCCAGGGGCTTGATGCAAACGCAACGGTAAGTCCGACAGGACTTGTAGCTACGTTTTATTTTGATGAGACCGGAAAAAACATCACTACAACGTACTATTCCACTATAAAGCAGAAGTACTACAAGGCGGAAAATAACTTTGATTTTGATTTAAATCTTATAGAAGGGCCGAATTCCGAAGAGCCCGACCTTCCGCTTGGTTTGATAATCGGCATTTCCGCAGGAGCTGCTGCATCCGCGCTAATGATTACCGCTTTGGTAATATTTATCAAGCGCAGGAAGAAAATTATTTGATTACTTGTGTTTGAAATAGAAGAAGGTCAAACGATTGCTGTTTGACCTTCTTCTATTGTTCTGATAAGATTAGATTTTACCCGCGAACGCAACTGTATCGTCCGAATAAAATATTAAAATTTCGTTTTGAACGCTTATGCCAAATCCTGTTACACTTCGAGCAGTTTGATTAATGAAGCCGGCTGAAATTTGCTCTCCGGTTTTATAAGTAATGAGTAGCTCTCCGCTGATAATATCAAAACGCAAAACATCGCCAATGGAATTATATGGGTTTACTATCTTTATCTCGTCAATCATCACACTTATCGGAATCTCTATAGTCGTATTTTCGAGACCTTTGAGTTTTACAGTCGATGTAAGACGATTGACAGAACTTATGTGTATATCATATAGAGCAAAATTATCGTAAGAAATAGCCTTTATAAATTCAGAATACGAAAGCTGTGATCCAAGGGTGCAAGCAAACTCATGAATATCGGATAAAGATTTTATTCCGCTATAATCCAGATCTATGGGATATTTGATAGGTTTTAACTCTTTTTCTGAAGCATAAGCACCGCACTCTGTACATTTGCCAATTACGTCATAATTGTGAAATAGGGTGGCAATTTGGTCGTATTCGACCTCACCACATTCGTAGCAAATGCGTTTTATCACACCGATTGAAGAACAGGTTGGTGTTTTTTCAAGATAATTTATCCAAACGTGATCATGGAATATGTTACAGGATGATAACGAGAGTACACATGAAACAAGTAAAATAAAAGATAGAAGTGTTTTTTTCATAAGCGATTCCTTTCTGAATTGCAAAAAGTGCGGCAACCGAAGTTACCGCACCGAAAAACGCCAACTCCAATTGTCGCCAAACAAAAACTAACGAGATGGATATAACTCTCCGTACCAAGTCAGCGGAATCAGCATTTTTACCGATATTATTGACTTGGTATAGAAAAAATAAAAGGGCATAAAACCCCCTATAAAAAACAGGGAGTTAATCCATAAATCGTTATTCGTTTTTGTTTGGCATTTTAATTATAACATCATTTTTCGCGATTGTAAAGGTATTATTTGTTTTTTGTAAAAGAAAAAGCCCGTTAACTTGAATTACAAATTAACGAGCTGTTTGTAATGTATCGTTTATCAATCATCTATCCCGCTCGGACAAACACCGTACACCCTCTTGAATGCTTTGCTGAAATATAACGGGTCACTGTAACCGACAGACTCGGCAACCTCGGCAATGCTGGCGTAGTCACCGCTTTCGATAATCGATCTCGCGTGAGAGATGCGAACCGTTGTCACGTATTCCTTTGGGCTGAGCCCAAATCGGTCCTTAAAGATGCGTCTGAAGTATGTATCGGATATTCCGCACCTTGCGTGGAGCTTTTCTACATGGAAGGAGCACTCGTAAATGTGCTTTCTCATATACTCAACTGCCGGCTCAATACGCATATGCTTTTCTTCGTCTATGCTCTGTGCAGCCTCGAGCTTTGTGATATATGAGAGCAGATCGTAGAATACGGACATACAAGTACACCTGTCAGATACCGAGCCGAAATTCCACAGCTCCGTGAAGCTCTCGTGTATATAGTTGATGCGGTAGAAGTTCTCGGTAGTATATAACGCGATCTTCGGGTTCTCTATATCTGCGAGATAATTGATTGAGGTATATAGGTTTTCATCGGATTCCAGTGACTTATATTCGTATGAGGAGCCCTTAGGCAAAAAGATCATTTCTCCCTCGCTGAGGGTGATAGTGTTGCCGTCTATTAAGTACTCTGTTTTACCCTTGATCTTGAATATAAATCCGTGGCTGGCTCTGTTTTGAATTTTTCCATATGCCTTGGTTTCCTTCTTTGCCGTCGATATGATCGTCGGGCACTCGATAAATCCTATCATATTTCACCTCGTGCATGTCTGACTTTATTTTAAAGCCTTTTATCGTTGCTTTGAGCTTTGATTATATTATATAACACAATTCGCTCGTTTGCAATATCTGTGCCGATTTTTCCATATAGTTTTATTAATTCTATTTACCGGAGAGTGGTAAGGTAGTATAATTATTCCAGCCTTTGAAAGGACAGGGAATAATGAAAGAAAAAAGATTTGACTATACATGGGTTATCGTTGCGCTTTGCTTCCTATCGGTGTGTATAAGCCTCGGCTTCTGCTCGAGCGGACGAACGATGTACCTCACCGCGATTACCGATGCACTGAATATCCCAAGAAGTGCATTCTCGCTTAACGATACCTTCAGATACGTTACTACTACGATACTGAGCTTGTTCTTCGGTAAGCTTGTAAATAAATTCGGCACGAAGAAGCTTATGTGTGCAGGATTTATATGCCTTATCGGCTTTGCGGTGCTGAACTCGATAGCAGAGCATCTTATCGTATTTTACATAGGCGGTATTCTTCTCGGTGTCGGACTTTCCTGGACGGGAACCACTATGGTCAGCGTTGTTATCAACAGATGGTGTAAGAAAAACAAGGGCACTATAACGGGTGCGATACTCGCTGCCAACGGTCTTGGCGGTGCTGTTTCGGTACAGATACTCTCTCCCATCATTTTCGAGGAGGGAAATGTATTCGGTTACCGCAACTCCTATCGACTTGTTGCTCTTATCCTCGCAGTAGTTCTCGTTCTTCTTATAGTTTTCTTCAGAGACGTACCCAAGGGTGAGAAGGCCGAGCCCGTTGCCGAGACTAAAAAGCGTAAAGCCCGCGGCACCGGATGGGTAGGTATGGAATACACCAACGTAGTGAAGAAGCCCTACTTCTATCTTGCACTCGTTTGTATGGCATTCACGGGTATGTCCTTGCAGGGACTCGGCGGAATATCCACCCCTCATATGTACGATATGGGTATGGATAAGGCTTTCGTTGCAACGCTCATGACCGTGAGCAGCCTTTGCCTTCTCAGCAGTAAGTTCCTTACCGGATTTCTCTTCGACAGAACCGGAATGAGAATTACTATGAATATCGCGCTTGCAAGCTCGTTTATTTCTCTCGTCGGCCTCGTTCTCGTCGATAATAGCCCGATAGGTCAGGTGATTGCATTTGTGAGAATAATATTTGCCGCAATCGCACTTCCTCTCGAGACGGTTATGCTCCCCTTGTTTGCGAGCGATCTGTTCGGCAACAAGCACTTCGATAAGATAGTCGGATTGTTCTATGCCGCGAGCACTGCGGGCTTCGCGCTCGGATCTCCGTTTGCGAACCTTTGCCACGACCTTTTCGGTAACTACAACGTTCCCTTTATAGTGTTCGCAGGACTTATGCTCTTCGTTGCGGTAACCATGCAGTTCGTTCTTAACTTAGCTCACCGCGACAGAGATGTCATACTCGCCGAAGAGGCAGCAGCTATCGCAGCAGCCGAAGCCGCGTCTGCATCAGCCACCGAGAAGGAACAGACCGCAAACGCCTAAACTGCCTAAGTTTAAATATGGATATTTTAAAAGCGAGCCGCATATTCGGCTCGCTCTATTCTTGTTTATTATTCAACGATTCTCGTCTTGGATAGCGAGCTTTACCTTTAGATTTGTTGAGCTATTGACATTTATATATATAAGTGATATAATAAAAATTGCATTTTAATTTAAATCGGTTAGGAGATGATTTTCTTTTATGGGTAGTGACAGTATACCCTTGTGGATAGTGTTTGCTATTTGCGTAATAGGCGGTGCATACTTTGCTGCGACCGAGAGCTCGTTCTCAGCGGTCAATAAGATAAGGATCAAGGCACTTGCAGATGACGGAAACAAGAGCGCTAAGGGTGTTCTCAGTGTTCTCAATAATTTCGAAAGGGCGCTGACAACGCTTCTGCTTGGTAACAACGTTACAAAGATTGCAGGAGCTTCGGTATTTACCATCCTTTGCACCGATATCTTTATGGAGCTTGGCTACGGACAGGATTTCCTTGATTCGTTTGCGTTTTCTATGATATGCTCGGTGCTGAGCACTGTAATCATCTTCCTTTTCAGTGAGATGATACCCAAGAGCTTTGCGAATGACAGAAGCGAGAGCGTTTCGCTCTTCTTCGAGGGAACTCTGCGTTTCCTCATGAAGATACTATATCCGTTTGCGGTATTCTTTAACCTTATTTCAGAAACTGCATCGAAGCTCTTCTCAAGGGGTGAGGCTGAGCCCTCGATCACCGAGGATGAGCTGACCGAGATCATCGAGACAGCCGAAGAAGAGGGTGTCGTTGACGAGGAGCAGGGAGATATGCTTAAGTCGGCTCTCGAGTTCACCAAGACTACGGTTGACGAGATTATGACGATGGCTAAGGATATGGAGATCCTGAGCATAAACGCATCGACAGAGGAGATCCTTGAGTATATTACGAACACGGTTCACTCTCGCTTACCCATAAAGGCGGCAAATTCCGACAGAATTATCGGTGTTTTACGTACACGTACCTTCTTGAAGGAATTTAGACGCAACCCGAACGTAAAGCTCCGCTCGGTAATGACTCCGCCATACATAGTTCGCGAAAATGCGAAAATAGATACTCTCCTTACACATATGAGAGAGCATAAGCTTCAGCTTGCTATCGTTCTTGACTCGTCAAAGAAGGTTGTCGGACTCGTTACTATCGAGGATATCCTCGAGGAGCTTGTCGGTGAGATATTCGACGAGGAGGATATCGTTGATAAGAACTTCCAGGCACTCGGCGGTAACAAGTATATGGTCAATACCCATATGACGGTAGCCAGCATGTACGAAAGAATGGGTATCGAAAGCGCTCCGAGAGCTATTGCACAGAAGCCGCTTCTTTCACTTATCCTCGAGACTCTCGGCCGTCTGCCTGAAGAGGAAGAGTCCTTTATGTATGAGAATATGGAGATTACACCTAAGACGGTCGAAAACGGCAGAATCTCCGAGGTTATAGTTCATATCCTCGATGAGGATGATATAAAAGAGCGTGAGGCTGCCCTCGCGGGTGAGGAGGCAACGGTATGACATTTGCTGAACACTTCGCTAAAATGTGGTGGGCGTATGTAGTCATTTTCGTAATGATCTGCCTCTCCGCCTATTTCTCGGCATCCGAGATCGCTTTTAATTCGAGCAACAAGATGCGCCTTCGCCGTGCCGCAGAAGGCGGCAGCACAACCGCAAAGATCGCGTTCGATATTACCGAAAGGTTTACGATGGCGCTCTCTGCTATCCTTATCGGTAACAACCTTGCGAACATTGCAGTATCGACCTGCACGACACTGATTGTTATGCAGCTCTTTGCCGATAACGTAGGTCTTGCATCGACTATTGCGACGATACTTGTAACTATTGTTATACTTATCTTCGGTGAGATAGTGCCTAAAATACTCGCAAAGCAGAATGCAGACACAGTAGTTCGCATCGTTGCTATTCCCACGAAGATTTTGACCCTCATTCTGATGCCCTTTGTGGCAATCGTCATGGCACTACTCTTCGTGCTTCGTAAGATCTGGGGTAAGGATCACAAGAACGATGATCCTACCGTAACAGAGGAGGAGCTGGTATCCATCATCGATACCATCGAGGAAGAGGGACTTATTAACGAGGAGCAGGGTGAGCTCTTACAGTCTACTCTCGTCTTCCGTGATACTACTATTGAGAAGATAATGACTCCCCGTATCGATATGACCACCATGGATATCGATGCAGACGAAGCGAAGAAAAGGGAATTGCTTTCGGATTCTGCACAGTATTCGAGAATCCCCGTTTACCGCGACAGTATCGATAATATCATAGGTGTGCTCTCTCTGACGAGGTACTATAAAGCGACACTAAAGGATGAGCAGCCCGATATAGAGTCACTGCTTATGAAGCCCTGCAGACTTCATAAAACGATGAAGCTCCCGGCGGCTCTCGCTAAGCTCAGAGATGCAAAGATGCACCTTGCTATCGTTATCGACGAGTTCGGCGGCACGCTCGGTGTTGTTACGATGGAGGATATTCTCGAGGAGCTTGTCGGTGATATCTGGGATGATACAGACGTTATCGTTAACGAGTGTATTGCAACCGGTGAAAACACCTACGAGGTCGCGTGCGATATGAATATCGACGATTTCTTCGAGGAGGTTGACTTCACTAAGCCTGATGACTTCACCTGCGAGTATTCAACCATGGGCGGTTGGGCTATCGAGATGCTCAATGCCGATCCTCATCTCGGTGACAGCTTCAGGTATGAGAACATTTTCGTAATAGTCCAAGAGATGGAAGAAGAACGCGTCACAAAGCTTACTATTCTCGTCGAAAGACGTGAGGAAGAGACGGTTTGATAAGGTCTTAATTGAGATACTACTCGACCTCTTATAACATTTGCAAACTAAAAAGCTTGCTCAAATGCATCGGTGCATTTGAGCAAGCTTTTTTTGTCTTATTCTTCAACGTTTTCCCACGGTGTTGGAATGCCATCAACATAGTGCCAGAAGTTTCCCTCGGTTGTCGGGGCCTCTTCTGAATAGAAATACCGGGTATTAGCGTTCACATTTCCGTTATAGGAGTAGTCTACTGTTATCTTGTTCCAGTCGTCAATTGTTCCATTATAATAGATATACTTTAGATTGCTCATCTGGAGCGCTCCTATAGAGATCGACTTCAGCGTAGAGGGAAGAAGGATTTCTTCGGCAAGCCCATTAACAAAGGCATTGCGGTAAAGATGGGTGACACCCTCGGGAATAGTAATGAAGTCAACCGCTTTTAAAGCTGCAAAAGAACTGTTATTGATATGTACAATACTGTTGGAGATCTTCAGTGTCTTTGCACTTATACAATCGGTAAATGCGTAATCGCCTATTTCCGTCACACTGTCGGGGATAATGATAGCCTTCAAGCTTGTACAATTTCTGAATGCTTCACTACCGATTGTTGTAAGCTTCGATTTATCCTCGAAAGCAAGATCGGTTAGAGAAGTGCAGTCTTTAAACGCACCGGTACTGATTATCGATACAGTTTGAGTGATGTTAAGCGTCGTAATTTTTGAAGCAAAAAAGGCGTAAGCACCTATGTAATCCAGGTTTTCCGACAATGTGAGATTTGTAAGTCTAGTACAATCAGAGAACGCATAGTCCCCTATTTTAGTAACTTTGGAAGGGATTGTCAGCTCGGTTATTCTTTCGAGGTAACGAAAGGCGTTATTTTCAATTGCTGTTATATTATCGGGGAGCGTCAGGCTTGTTATACCACGGCAGCCTTGGAATGCTCCGGCACCTATTGAGGTTACGTTGTTTCCAAGCGTCAGAGCGTGGATGCTTGAGCAATTGAAGAATGCATTATTCTCGATAGTGGTAATTCCGTTTCCGAGATTCAGAGTCTGGAGCCTTGTACAGGTAGAAAATGCATCGTTTTTGATAGTCGTGGTAGAATCAGGGATAGTAACCTCCATAAGCTCTGAGCACTCATAGAAAGCATATTTGCCGATTTCGCGTATGGAAGTGCCTAAATTCAACGCAATAAGCTCTGTACACTTGTGAAAGGCGTAATCCCCTATTAATTCTACAGAGTCCGAGAAGCTGATATTCTGCAAAACAGTGCATTTCTCAAATGCGTAATTTCCTACACTCTTGACTTTATCTCCGATTATAACAGTTGCTAACTTTGCACAGTTTCTAAAGGCTTCGTTTGGGATTTCAGTAATGTTATTTCCAATTTTAACCGATACAATATTTTGATTGTTGTAAAAAACTTCTTTAAGGAACTTTGTAACCTTGTAGCCATTAATTACATCAGGAATATATATTTCTTTATCAACACAGGTACCCGCGGAAATTAATGTTGCTTCTTCTGTCATAGTATCAAAGCGATAAATAAAGCCAACATTACCTGTAGAATTTATTGTTCTAACTTCGGCTTCACCACAAGAGCAGTGCCTTTCGGAAATACCATTCTCACCGGCGGTAGCTTCCTTTGATATATTCCAATCCGAAAACTCGTGCACGTGCGCCTTATAGTCTGACTTTAGTCCGTTAATAACGACATAACCGTCGTCACTTACGGTAATAATATCTTCCTTTGGTTTATTGTCCTCGATTTTATATTCGGTAATTACACCGTTTACGACAAGAAAGCCGTCAAGTGTGATTGAAATTAAATCCTCCTTGTTGGGATCCTCCGCCTTGAGCTCGGTTGTGCTGCCGTTTACTACAATGTAACCGTCTTCATTTACTGTAATTGTTGGTTCGGGTGTAAAGAGCGAACAGGAGCTAAGCCAAATGCTAACAGCTAATACGATAAACAGCGCGAGAATAAGCTTCGTTTTCATGATTCTTTCGTCCTTTCTGATTTGTTATCGGTTTATTATAAAACAAAAAGTGCGCCAACCGGAGTCAGCGCACCGAAAAACGCTAGCATCCAATTGTCGCCAAACAAAACCAACCGTACAGATAAACACCATATACAAGCCAGCGGAAGAAGCGTTTTTGCTAATATTATTCTGGCTTGTAAAATGAAAAAGGGTATAAAACCCCCTATAAAAAATAAGGCGTTTATCTGAAAAAAGAATATTTGGTTTTGTTTGGCAGATTTATTATATCACAATTATCTACGTTTGTAAAGATACAAGGTTATTATTTTTAAAAAAATATTGACGGTTTTAGATAATAACAAAAGAGCGTAGATTGTTGTTAATCAGTAATTGAATATAAAACGAAGAAAGAGCGATAACCGAATTGCAGTTATCGCTCTTTTTAAATGAAAATATAAGGCAGAACGCCTGTTTAACGCTTGGATTAAACTCCCGAATATGCGGAGAAGCCACCGTCGATGGGGAGCACAACGCCCGTGATGAAGCCCGAGGACTTGTCATCAAGGAAGAAGAGCAGACCGCCGATAAGCTCCTCTGACTCTCCGAATCTTCTCATCGGAGTACCGTTCAGGATCTTGTCTGTTCTGGGTGTGGGAGTGCCATCCTCGCGGAAGAGGAGCGCGCGGTTCTGGTTGGTTACGAAGAAGCCGGGAGCGATAGCATTGACTCTGATGCCAGCATTTGCAAAGTGTACTGCGAGCCACTGGGTGAGGTTGGATACACCGGACTTTGCCGCAGAGTATGCGGGGATCTTGGTAAGAGGTCTGAAGGCGTTCATCGAGGAGATGTTGATGATATTACCGCCCTTGCCGGACTTCGCCATATCGAGAGCAAATACCTGAGTTGTAAGGAAAGCGGCGGTAACGTTGAGATCAAGAACGAACTTGAAGCCCTCGGGAGTGAGGTCAAAGAAATCCTTTACGTCAGGGTTACCGATGGTCGTGGGATCGAAGTACTCGTTATCGGTGGTCGCTCTCGGGTTGTTTCCGCCCGCACCGTTGATGAGTATATCGCAGGTACCGAGCTCGCGGTTTACCGTCTCGCGCGCTTCCTCAAGGCTTGCCTTTTCGAGGCAGTTTGCCTTGACAGCGATAGCAACGCCGCCTGCATCGCGTATTTCTTTGGCATAACCCTCGGCGGCATCGAGGTTGATGTCAAGAAGTGCAACCTTTGCACCGCATTTTGCCATAACCTTTGCAAAGTCCGAGCAGAGAACACCGCCCGCACCGGTAACTACGGCAACCTTGCCGTTAAGATCGATTTCAAAGGGTAATTTCATTTTTTAACTCCTTATAACTTTCTATCGGTAATTTATTATTGACTTAATTGTGCAGAATAACACCTGCATATCAATTTTAACATACTTTTTTACGATATACAATATTAAAATAAAATTAAATTATTGTTTGCTTTGCGAAAACTATTGTAAAAATTGCTGCTGTGTGCTATAATACACTGTGGATAATTGCGTAATGTTATTCTTAAGGAATAAGAAAGGAGAGTATCATGGCAAACAAGATCGAGATTTCCATTGGAGATATAGAATATACATACGGCTATGACGAGGCTGCGCCCGAAGATCTGTCAGTTACGCATTGCCATGATGCTTATGAGATCCTTTTTGTTGTTTCGGGACAGGGAAAATACGTTGTTGAGGGCGCGACGTTTGATATTCATCCGATTACCCTTATGATAACAAGACCGTTTGAGTATCATCACGTACTTGTTGACCGTTCTACCCATTACGAAAGGTACGTTCTGAAATTCAAGATATCCGATCTTACCCCCGACACAAGGGAACGCTTCAGTGTGATCATGTCCGAGGAGCCCGAGGTCAGCGGTAAGTATTATTCATCACTTACTATACCCACCGAGGTATTTTCGATATTTGACAGGTTTGAGTTTACATCGGCTCTTCCGGATACAGAGCGCAGCGTTTACGCATCTATGCTCCTATCCGAGATAATACTGTTTTTGTCTGCTTGCCGAGGTGAACAGATGGTCTATCGCGATGACGATCTTGGTGCAAAGGTCATAAGATATTTAAATGAAAACATACACCGCAATATCAGCCTTGATAAGCTGGCGAGGCGATTCTTCGTCAGTAAATATCACCTTTGCAGAGCATTCAAGAAGCATAACGGCATTTCGGTTCACGGATATATTAACAAAAAGCGCGTGATGTATGCGAAAAGACTTATCGACTCAGGCGAGACCGCATCGGGTGCGGCATACCGAGTCGGCTTTGGTGACTATTCGAGCTTCTACCGCGCTTACGTTAAGGTTCTTGGCAAATCGCCTACTTCAGACTAAGGGGGATAATATGAGCTACAAATATCTGGATAAAATAAATTCCCCCGCCGACCTTAAGGCGTTGGGGCGCGATGAGATCCCCGAGCTTTGCTCCGAGATCCGGGAATTCCTTATAGATAAGGTATCGAAGCAGGGTGGACATCTTGCCTCGAACCTCGGCGCAACCGAGCTCTCGGTTGCTATTCACAGAGTATTCGATTCTCCGAAGGATCACATAATATTCGACGTAGGGCATCAGTCTTACGTTCATAAGATCATTACCGGAAGACGCGATCGCTTTGACGAATTGCGCGTTCCCGGCGGTCTTTCGGGCTTTACGTCCATGCGTGAGAGCGAGCACGATGCATTTGGCGCAGGGCATAGCTCAACCTCTATGTCGGCGGCGCTAGGATATGCTGAGAGTGATAAAATGCTCGGCAACGATAATTTCACAGTATGCGTTATCGGTGACGGTGCTTACACCGGCGGAATGATACACGAGGCAATCAATAATTGCAAGCCCGATCTCAGACTTATCGTTATACTTAACGAGAACGGGATGTCGATATCTACGAACAAGGGTGCTTTTGCATCCTATCTCTCGGGCGTCCGTATGTCGCGCGGGTATTTAAGCGTTAAGGGAACTGCCGAGTCTATCCTGTCTCGTATTCCCGTTCTCGGAAAGCCGCTTCGCTCCTGCCTATCGTGGATAAAGAATACCGTTAAGCGTTTAATTTTTAAGTCAAACTATTTTGAGGATCTCGGATTCTATTATCTCGGTCCTATTGACGGAAATGATTATAACAAGGTTGAAAAGGCACTTACAAAGGCTAAGAAGCTTAATAAATGCGTTTTTATACACCTGAAAACACAAAAGGGTAAGGGATGCGAGGATGCGGAGCTTGCTCCCGAGGTGTTCCATAGCATCACGGGCTCGGCCACGGGTTCTACCTACCACTCCGAGTTTGCCGAGGAGCTTATTTCGCTTGCCGAGACGGATGAAAAGGTTGTAGCCATCACCGCCGCTATGGGTGTCGGAACGGGGCTCTCCGAGTTCGGTGAGAAATATTCGGACAGATACTTCGACGTTGGCATAGCTGAGGAGCATGCGCTCACCTTTGCCGCCGGACTTGCTGCAAACGGCTTTAAACCCTTTACGGCTATTTATTCTACCTTCCTTCAGCGTGGATATGACAATATCATTCACGATATCGCGCTTCAAGATCTTCCCGTCAAGCTCCTTATTGACAGGGCAGGAATAGCGCTGCACGACGGTGCTACGCATCACGGTATTTTTGACGTATCCTTCCTGTCACATATACCGGGTATGGAAATAATCGCACCCGCGACCTTTGAATCACTGCATAGATATGTAAGATATGCAAAGGATGCAACACATCCGATTGCAATAAGATATGCGAATTCCCCCGAATGTATCGGAGTCACTGAGTCCTTTGAATATTTCGGAGATGAAACCTCGGGAATTCTTACCGATTTTGATATTGAAAACGCGCCCGAGAAGATATTTATAACATACGGGAAGCAGGTCGAGCGCGTCATCGAAGCGAAGAACATACTCAATGAGGGCGGCATCGATGCAGGTATCATCCTCGTCGAGAGAATAAAGCCGATGTCTTTGCTTGTCGAGATCCTCTCTAAGCTTTCAGCAGGAAGACACATCCTCGTTGCCGAGGAGGGGATAAGAAACGGAGGACTCGGAATGACGCTGCTTGCCGAGCTTGCCGAGAGAGGTGCTCTTACGGATTCGAGAATCGAGGTCGCTGCTATTGACGATAGCTTCGTTTTACCCGATAAGGTCATTGACGTCTATGACTACGTTGGCCTCTCACCCAAGCGCTTGGCACTCAGGTTTCTTGTATGATGAACGGATTTGATATGAACAACGAATATATTGAAGCCGTAAGGCGTATAAACGCGGGAAAGTCTAGAAAGCTATTTGTGTTAACCTTCGGATGTCAGCAGAATGAGGCTGATAGCGAGCAGGTTCGCGGAATTGGTCTTCTCATGGGATATTCGTTAACCGAAACGCCCGATGATGCCGACATCATAATAGTCAATACATGCGCTATCCGAGAGCACGCAGAGGATAAAGCACTCTCGATGCTTGGTAATTTCAAGGCGCTGAAGCGTAAGCGCCCCGAGCTTGTCGTCGGAGTTATCGGATGTATGGCGGCAGAGAGACACGTTGTAGAGCATATAAAGACGGGCTTCCACTATGTGACGTTCACTCTAGAGCCTAATATGCTCCATCTTTTGCCTGAGGTTATATACAGGAAGCTCGCTCTTGGAAAACGTTCATTTATCGTCGGTAAGGACGATGGCTCTTTAACTGAGGGTATCCCCGCTGAACGCTCATCCGGCTTCAAGGCGTGGGTGTCAATAATGTACGGCTGTAATAACTTCTGCTCCTATTGTATCGTGCCTTATACACGAGGCAGAGAGAGAAGCAGACCGAGCGAGAGCATTCTTTCCGAGTGCCGCGGACTTGTTGCACACGGTGTTAAGGAAATTACGCTTCTTGGACAAAACGTTAATTCTTATAAATCGGATATGGACTTCGCTACTCTGATAGAGAATATTGCGCTTTTAGACGGCGATTTTACCGTAAGGTTTATGACAAGTCATCCGAAGGACGTGTCGGACAGGCTTATAGAAGTAATGGGTAAGTATTCGCCTAAAATAGCACCGTACTTCCATCTTCCGCTTCAATCCGGCAGTGACAGGATATTAAAGCTGATGCATAGGACCTACAATTCGGAGAAGTTTTTAACTACTGTAAGAAAGCTTCGCGAAGCAGTTCCCGGTATCGCACTGTCGACAGACGTTATAGTCGGCTTCCCGACAGAGACGGATGAGGATTTTGAGGATACTCTGCGTGTTCTCAGAGAGGTGGAGTTTGATCTTGTATATTCTTTCATTTACTCTAAAAGAGAGGGAACACCCGCTGCCAGAATGGACGGTCAGGTGGATCAAGCGCGGAAGGATGAAAGAATGTCGAGACTTCTCGCTTTGAGCGATGCTTTTGCGGATAAGAAAAACAAAGAGCTTATCGGTACGGTGCAGCGTGTGCTTGTGGAGTCGAGGTCAAAGCGCGGGAGCGAGAGCTCTTATACCGCGAGAACTCTTACAAATAAGCTCGTTCACTTCACCTCGGATGAGTGCCTGATCGGTGAATTTACCGAGGTTCTTATAGAGAAGGCGGGAGCCTTTGAATTATTTGGAAAACTTAAGAAATGAGGATAAAAAAATGACTAAAATTATTGAGATCGCACATATGCTTGGACTTGAGATCGCTGCAAGCGATGAGATCAAGGCTCTTGAGGCTGCTAAGAATCAGTATGAGGCAAACGCCGAGCTTAACAAGCTCATGAGCGAATACGAGACCGAGCGCAGACTTCTCGGTGAGGAGTTCTCGAAGCCCGAGGACGAGATGGATGAGATAGCTATTGCCAATCTGAGGGCAAGACTCGAGGAGCTTACGGGAATTATTACCAAGGAGCCCGATTACATTGCATTCAACGAGGCTCAGCAGGCTATGAATGCGCTCATGGCTGAGGTTAATGCCGAGATTAAATTCTGCATTACCGGAGAGCGCGAAACCTGCACTCACGATTGCTCTACCTGCTCGGGTTGTCACTGATAAATCAGACTTTTATGGGAGGTGACCTCAAATGGCAGAGGTTATAGAAAGGCGCAGCGATCTTAAGACCGTTACGCCTATGATGAAGCAATATCTGGACGTTAAGGAAGAGTATGAGGGTTATGTACTCTTATATCGTCTTGGCGACTTTTACGAGTGCTTTTATGAGGATGCCGTGCTCGCATCGCGTGAGCTCGAGCTTACTCTGACCGGTCGCGATTGCGGTGACGGAAAGAGAGCCGCTATGTGCGGAGTGCCGTTCCATAAGGCGGATCTGTACGTCGGCAGACTCGTTGAAAAGGGATATAAGGTTGCGATCTGCGAGCAGGTAAGCGACCCAAAGAGCTCGGTGGGTCTTGTAAAGCGAGAGGTAACACGAGTAGTAACCCCCGGTACCGTTACTGATGCGGGGATTCTTAATGAAAGCAAGAATAACTATCTTGCTGCTGTTTGCTACGGTGTTTCGGGTATAGGTCTATCTTTCGCCGATATATCTACCGGTGAGTTTTCATCAACATATATAAGCGGTCAGGATGCGGAGCAGAAGCTTAAGAACGAGCTCGGTGCTTATACTCCCAGCGAGGTTATAATAAATCTTCCCGAGGATAAATGTGCCGATCTTATTAACTTCTTAAAGGATAGATGTCACTCGGTCATTAATGCGGGAGCTTCATCTCTCTTTGCGTATGATAAGACAAAAGAGTCTGTTCAGAACAACTTTAAGGATGAAGCGGACAAGCTTAATCTTCCTGAGATGATAATGTCCTCCGGCGCGCTCCTTCAATATATCAGAGATACTCAGAAGACGGGTGCTACTTTCGGAAACGAGCTGAACGCGTATGCCGAGGGGCAGTATCTCGAGCTCGACCTTAACACAAGACGTAACCTTGAGCTTACGGAGTCGATGAGAGCTAAGGAAAAGCGCGGTTCGCTTCTTTGGGTTCTCGACAAGACTAAGACCGCTATGGGAGCAAGACTTCTTCGCTCTTGGCTCTTGAAGCCTCTACTCAATCCTGTTGCTATTATAAACAGGCAGAGCATGGTAGAGGATCTTGTTAAGGAGCATATACTCCGCGACGAGCTCGGGGAGCTTTTGTCTGCTACCCTTGACCTTGAGCGTCTTACCGCAAAGGTCGTATACGGCACTGCAAACGCAAAAGATCTCAGAGCAATATATCTTAGTATCGAAAAACTGCCCGAGATTAAATCCCGAATCCTAAATTCAGAGTGCAAGCATCTAAGGGATCTTGCCTCGAAGATAGACACTCTTGAGGATCTTGCCGAGTTGCTTGGAAACGCGGTCGTAGATGATCCGCCCTTTACAATTCGTGAGGGTGGAATGATTCGTGAGGGCTTCAATTCTGAGGTCGATTACCTTCGCTCGATAAAGAAAAACGGTGCCGGGGTTATGGCATCTATCGAGGAAAGAGAAAAGGAAGCGACCGGAATCAAGACACTGAAGGTCGCATACAATAAGGTCTTCGGTTATTACATAGAGGTTTCCAAGTCCTTCGCAAACGACGTTCCGCTTCATTACGTCAGAAAGCAGACGCTTACAAACTGCGAAAGGTATATTACCGAGGAGCTTAAGGAGATGGAGAACACCATCTTCACAGCTGATGAAAAGCTTGTTAGTCTTGAGTACGATCTTTTTATGGGGCTCAGAGCAGTCGTTGCCGAAAACAATGAGAGGATAAGAGCTTCAGCTAATCTGATTGCAGAGCTTGACGTTTACCGTTCTTTGGCTGACGTTGCTGTTAAAAATGCTTACGTTTGCCCCGAGGTGGATCTTTCAAGCGAGCTTATCATCAAGGACGGAAGACACCCGGTGGTAGAGAAGTTTGTAACCGATACCTACTTTGTTCCTAACGATACCACACTTGATACATCGTCAAACAGAATGATGATAATCACCGGTCCCAATATGGCAGGTAAATCGACCTATATGCGACAGGTAGCAATTATTACTATAATGGCGCAGATCGGCTCCTTCGTTCCCGCTAAGGTTGCGAGAGTGGGTATAGTTGATAAAGTGTTTACCCGTGTTGGTGCGTCCGACGATCTTGCATCGGGTCAGTCGACCTTTATGCTGGAAATGAACGAGGTTGCTACTATCCTTAAAAATGCTACCAAGCGTTCGCTGATAATTTATGATGAGGTGGGACGCGGTACAAGCACCTTTGACGGTATGGCTATCGCCAGAGCTGTTGTTGAGTATACTCACTCGAAAAAGATAGGCGCAAAGACTCTGTTTGCAACTCATTATCATGAGCTTACCGATATGGAAGCCGAGTTCGATGGCATCGTTAACTACAATATTGCTGCCAAAAAGCGAGGCGACTCTATTACGTTCCTTCGCAAGATAGTCAGAGGTGGCACCGATGATTCTTACGGTATTGAGGTTGCCAAGCTTGCCGGAGTACCGTCCGAGGTCGTCAAGCGTGCAAGGGAAATATTAAAGGATATCGAAAGCGGTGCTATCCGCACAGAGTCCGCACCGAAGTCGGTATCGACCGATGATACATTTGATCTCTTCTCGGGCATCGTTGCATCGAAGAATACCGAGGTCATTGACAAGCTAAGAGAGATTGATATCAACACACTTACGCCTATAGAGGCTATGAATACACTCTACGAGCTTAAAAAGATGCTCGGAGAATAATTCTCGTAAGTCAGGAGAACATATGGGAAAAATTAACGTACTCAGCTTTGAAATAGCTAACCTTATAGCGGCGGGAGAGGTCGTAGAACGGCCCGCATCAGTACTTAAGGAGCTTATAGAAAACTCTATTGACGCAGGAGCGACAAATATTGTTGCCGAGATAAAGCGCGGTGGCGTAGCTATGATCCGCGTTAGCGATAACGGATGCGGCATATCGAAGGAAGATCTTCCTGTTGCTTTAAAGCGCCATGCGACGAGCAAAATATCATCGAAGGAGGATCTGTCGGGTATTATGACCCTCGGATTCCGCGGTGAGGCACTTGCTGCAATATCTTCTGTATGTGAGATGACGATCATAACGAAAACCGCTGAGTCAGATACCGCTTACATGCTTACTGCTGAGGCGGGGAATGTGGTCGACCTTTCAGAGGTATATGCTCAGGATGGAACTACGGTTGTTGTGAGTAATTTGTTCTACAACGTTCCGGCGCGCAGAAAGTTCCTTAAGAAGGATGCTACCGAGGCGATGAACGTTGCCGCTCTTGTTGAAAGAGTTGCACTCTCTCGCCCCGACATCTCGATACAGCTTCTTATTGATGGAGAAGAGAAGTTCAGGACTCCCGGTGACGGAAAGCTCGGTAACACGATATACTCGATATACGGTAAGGCATTTGCCTCGAAGATGATCGAGGTCTTTGGTGACGCCAACGGAATCAAGGTTTCGGGTTACATTGGCAGAAGCGATAACGTAAAAAAGAATAGAAATCTCATGAACGTATTTATCAACGGCAGATACGTTAAGAGCCTGACTGCACAAGCGGCAATAGAGAAGGCATATACCTCGTATATTGCGACTGAATGCTTCCCGACGTGCGTGCTTTTCCTAGAGATTAATCCTTCCTTGGTCGACGTAAACGTTCACCCTGCGAAGCTCGAGGTAAAGTTCTCTGACGAAAGATCGGTATTCGAGACCGTTTACTACACTGTAAAAAGTGCGCTCGAGGAACATGAATACCGACCCGAGCTTGAACTTGGTGCAAAGAAGCCTGTACAAAATCTTATGGGTGCATATGTGCCTATCGGTCAGGACACGAAGGGGGAGCAGATCTCTATCTCGGCTCACAGAGAAATAGAAAGACCTTCTTACGATACTTACCCAACGGGCAGAACGCAATATTCTGACAGACCTTCCGCACCTCGATATATCAGAGATAACGGGAGAGAAGCTACACCCGTCAAGATCTCGAGCGGAACATCCCCTGCGAGAGCTGATTCAGAGCGTATCGGAGTAACATCAATGACGCCGAAGGACTCTATGGAGCTCTTACGCAGATATAAGAGTGCGGAGCCAATCGATGAGAGCGAGTTCGTTGTAGAAACACTCACACCGCCCGAGACGGAGCCTGAGGTGTTTTATAAGTACGTCGGTGAGGCGTTTGATTGCTTCGTAATGATAGAATATGAGGGTGCGCTTCTCATAATAGACAAGCACGCGGCTCATGAGAGAGTAATATTCGAGGAGCTTAAGGAGAGAAGAGCTGCTGACGGAAGAGTCGCATCACAGATGCTAATGCTCCCGCTTACGGTCTTACTCAGCCCGGAGGAACTTGCATCTGCGTCCGAGTACAGGGAGGAGATTACCTCTATCGGATTTGAATACACCGTGGATAAGGCATCGGCTGATATTACAGCGATCCCCGATGCAATAAGTGCTGAGGATGCTGAGGCTTTGTTTATAAAGATGCTTGATGAGCTGGCAGAGGGCAGGGGAGATCCTAAGTCCACAGAGGCAATCAGACGCGAAAAGGCGTTGTATCAGGTTGCGTGTAAAGCTGCTATAAAGGGCGGTCGAGTGTATGACAGAGCAGTGATTGATTGGCTCATACAGAAGATACTCCGTCTGCCGGATATTACAGTGTGTCCTCATGGCAGGCCTATTGCCTATAAGCTCACAAAAACCGAGCTCGAAAGGCAGTTTGAAAGAATAAAATAAATCGAGGAAATAATGGCAAAGTATACTTTACTAAAGCAAGAGGGACGTGCGAGGCGCGGAAGATTTGAGACTGTACACGGTACTGTCGAGACGCCTGTATTTATGAACGTAGGCACTTGCGCTGCAATAAGAGGCGGCATATCTACCGAGGATCTGAAAGAGGTCAAGTGTCAGGTTGAGCTATCCAATACATACCACCTTCACATACGTCCCGGTGATGATCTTATATATAAAATGGGCGGTCTTCATAAATTTATGAAATGGGACAGGCCGATTCTCACCGATTCAGGCGGATTCCAGGTATTCTCGCTTGCTAAGCTCAGAAAAATAACCGAAGAGGGTGTTACCTTCAATTCGCATTTTGACGGTAAGCGTATATTCATGGGACCCGAGGAGTCGATGCGTATTCAATCTCATCTGGGATCTACAATTGCTATGGCGTTTGATGAATGTATTGAGAATCCTGCTCCTTACAAATATGTAAAAGCATCGCACGAGAGAACCGTACGCTGGCTCAGACGTTGCCGCGATGAGCTTGACCGACTTAATTCTGAAGAGGGAACCGTAAACCCCGATCAGCTTCTTTTCGGTATTAACCAGGGCGGTACCTACGAGGATCTCAGAATTGCGAATATGGAAGCAATCAAAGAGATTCCGTGTGACGGATATGCCATCGGTGGACTTGCAGTTGGTGAAGAGGCCGACGTGATGTATCACATCATCGACGTTGTTGAACCGCATATGCCAAAGGATAAGCCTAGGTATCTTATGGGCGTAGGTACTCCGCAGAATATTATTGAGGCTGTTTACCGCGGTGTTGATTTCTTCGACTGCGTTATGCCTTCGAGAAACGCGCGACATGGCAATCTCTTTACTTGGCGCGGTAAGATCAACGTTCTCAACGAGAAATATATGGATGATCCCCGTCCTATTGCCGAGGAATGTGATTGTCCTGCATGCCGTCACTATTCGAGAAGCTATATACGTCATCTCTTCAAAGCGAAGGAAATGCTCGGTATGCGTCTTGCGGTTCTTCATAACCTCTATTTCTACAACGATCTTATGCAGAAGATAAGGGATGCACTTGACGAGGGGAGATTTGAGGAGTTTTATCATGAATACGTTGATCTTCTTGCTACAAGAAGAGCAGACTAAAAAAATGGAGGTGCTGATTGCACCTCCATTTTTTTATGGATTATTTATGATGACATTCTCCGTTAAACATATGTGACATATCCGCTATGAGCTCACCACTCTCCGTATTCTTGAATCCAAGCGAGAGCAAGAGGGTGAGATCACCCGAGCTCGCGTGAGTTTTCGCAGTGTGCTGACCGCACATATCTATGAAATTCATAGTTGCTCTGCCGAGTATGAACATAGCTTCAAAGTCATTGAGATTTGGAACGGGTCTGATATCAGATATGTATCCACATTCCGAGGTTATCTCGAACTGAGTAAAGCCCATAAGCTCCTCTGTATCGGCCTCGCGCATCGAATAAGCGAAAAAGCCCTCACGATATTCGGCCCCGCACGCTTTAGCAACCATTATTTGCTCATCTTTTGATTGAATAGGTAAGATCTTGAACATTGTTAACCCTTCGTTGATTTATAAAGATATTCTACCTCGTCATCGGTGAGGTAGCGCCATTTTCCTATTGGGAGTCCGTCGAGCTTCAGCTTGCCGATGGAAACGCGTGAAAGCCTCTTGACAGTAAGTCCCGCCTGCTCGCACATCTTTCTGATCTGTCTGTTTCTGCCTTCATAGAGGGTCATCTTGAGAACCGTTCCACCCTCATCCTCGGATGCGACCGAAACCTCAACGGGCTTAATGGTGTATCCGTCTATCTCCAAAGCAGATGTGAGTATGTCGTATTGCTCCTCGCTGACAGAGCCTCCGACTTTAACGCGATATACCTTTGGTACGGTGTGCCTCGGGTGCGTAAGTCTGTTCTTAAGCTCACCGTCATCGGTAAGGATAAGTATTCCCTCGGAAATAAGGTCAAGGCGTCCGACCGGATATACTCTCGCACTTACGCCGTCTATAAGGTCGGTAACGCATTTTCTTCCCCTGTCGTCTGAGGTTGACGAAAGATATCCACGGGGCTTATTTATAAGGATATAAGTGTATTTGCGCTTCTCGTATCTAACTCTCGCGCCGCGGTAGGTGACAATATCTTCCTTGGGATCGATTTTCATTCCGATAACGGCAACGCGACCGTTAACGGATATATTGCCGTTTTTTATTTCTTCTTCAGCGGCTCGTCTTGACATCAGCCCTGAGTCTGCGATAAATTTCTGGAGTCTTATGCTTTCCAAAATGTTTCTCTCCTATTGAATAAATAAATCAAAAAGGTTGAATTTTTGTTTGTTCTTTTCTGCTGTATCTATAGCAAGAATATTTCTTCTCGCGATCTCTTCGTTGCCTTGCATATAAATTATTTCGCCAAGCTTGTCACCGACCTTTATAGGTGACGAAGTGTATGGCTTGATATCGACTATCGCGCGATATTCTTTTTCTGAGCGCAATCTGATAAGCGAAAGAGATTCAAGGTCATCGACCTCGGCTCTCACCGAGGTTTTTTCGGAACCGAAAACAGGAACGGTGAAAAGCGTATCGGATAGACACCTCGGATCTTCTTTTACATACCTATCAAAGCCAAGATCAAAAAGCTTTGCGTGGTCGCGCCAATCATCGGGCGCATCAAGGGTGACTGCTATAAGCTCAAGTCCGTCTCGGGATGCACACGAAACAAGGCAACGACCGCTCTTCTTTGTGTAACCGGTTTTAACACCGATAACGCCTTCATATTTTTTCAAAAGCTTATTATGGTTTACAACGGTTCGAGGCTTATCAGAAACGTTAAAGCTATACTTGTAGGTAGATACGATCTCTCTGAAAGAATCGTTTTTCATCGCTTCTGCCGCAAGCATTGCGAGATCGTGTGCGGTTGTATAATGCTTTGAGCTGTCGAGCCCGTGGGGGTTATCGAAATGTGTATCAGAGAGCCCTATTACCGCAGCACGTTCGTTCATCATTTCCGAAAAGGTAGCAATATCACCGCCTACCTTTAAGGCGAGTGCAGTTGCAGCATCATTAGCACTTTGCAAAAGCAGTGCATAAAGGAGATCGGCGACAGTTAAAATGTCGCCCCCCTCGAGATATAAGGATGATCCCTCGATGCCACACGCTTCGGCTGGAATCTCAACAAGCTCCGTCATCTCAGCTGCTTCGATCGCAATAAGTGCCGTCATGATTTTAGTAGTGCTTGCCATAGGTAAACGCTCATCGATATTTTTGGAATAAACAAATTCACCCGTTTGAGGAATATAAAGTGCGGCAGAACGAGCACTTAAGCTGAATCCTAAATCGGCTGAAGCTACTATTGTCATCATCATGATCATTATGCAAATCATAAGGATCATTATAATTACAGCTAGTCGGTTATCTCTCATTATTCAATCACCTCGTTGTTAGTTTTTCACATGGTGATTGTTTTTATTAGCTGAAAATTATAGAAGCGCGTCTTTTATTCTTTCGACGATCTGAGGAGATCTGTCTATGAGATCAACAACTTTGTCGATGCCACCTCCGCCACCGTTTAACGATATTAGCTTGATTTCAGCATCGGGCGAGACGGTAAGAAAAGCAAGTGGAGTAATCGATAATCCTGTTCCGCCGCCTCCGCCCGCCGTTTGTGCACCGGTTAGTTTTTTTGAGCCGTAATCAACACCGGCATTTAAAAATCCCATCGTGACCTTGGAAACGGGAATAACCGTTACACCGTTCGCGGTTGTTATCGGCTTCCCGATAACTGTATCCGAATCCGCAATTCTTCCAACTCCGTCGAGCGATAAGTTAAAATAATCTCTTTCGTTATATTCTGACATTTTTTCCTCTTTTTTTAAATCTTTTCTTCATGTAATAGTATGTTGCTTGAATCAAAGAAATAAACACGGTATAGAGAGGAAACGAGAAAGTGATGTCGATGTTACCCTCACTGTTATTTTCATTTAATACGTAACCCATCGCTCTTGAATTAAGATACGAAAGCAGTGTAGCGCCAAGAATTCCTGATGCCAGAGCTCCAAGTGTAGTCTTCGGTAGGCTTTGAGGGTTAAACGAACGTACTGTGATAACGGTTTTTGGGACCTGAATGTTTAAAAAAGATAGTAAAAAGGAAATTTTAGAAAGCTTGTTCTTTATTTTACGCTTCTTTTTCCTCTTACCGATATCTGAGAGCTCGACAGAAAAGAGCATAAAGGAGATGCGCACGGAGAGATTTTTATCACCGAATATCCTTAGGTCAACCATAGAAATCAAAACAATGAGTCTGATCAGATTGATAAGTATATATTCGGTAATCTCAAGCACAGAATTCTCCTTAAATATCGGTTATATCATCCTCCGCCGAAGGCTCGTCAGTCTCATCGAACTGGTGCTCCGCGTGATCTTCTGCGCTGGGCTCGTGCTCGAGATGTGAGCTGCTTTGAACATCTTCATCAGGGATATCTAAAATATCGGTAATGGCGGGCGCAGTGTCTGTATCAGGCATTACACTATCGATATCTGCGCTAATCTGCTCGCCGCCTATAATCTCATTCTCTTCTGTTTTGCTGTTCTCGGAGTCCTTCGCGTTATTAAAGGCTTCGACAAGCTCATCCGAGGTTTTCGGAAGCCCCGAAAGATCGTTTAGACCGAAGCAACGTAGGAAGTCTGAAGTGGTTCCGTAGAGCATCGGTCTTCCCGGGACATCAAGCCTACCCTTCGACACTATAAGTCCGCGGTCCAAGAGGTTATTCATGGCGTAAGAGGAGTCGACACGTCTGAGAGTATCGACAAATGCTCTGGTAACGGGCTGGTTGTATGCAACTATAGCAAGAACTTCAAGAGACGAGGTAGAGAGTGTACCGCTTTTTTTGATTCCCAGCGCATCTCTTATTTCATAGAGATACTCGGATTTTGTACAAAGCTGGCATGAGTCAGAGTATGTAAGTAGTATAACACCACGCGGTATACCGCAGTTATTATATTTGAGCGCATAGTCCATGATCTTTTCCTTTACCTTCAAGGGGGTCATATCCATGACTCTTGCGATAACGGAATAGGAGATGGGATGTCCTGCCGCAAAGAGCATTGCTTCCACGGCTTCCTCGAAAACTACCTCGCGAGGTGCTTCCGGGGTAATATCCTGAACATTCTCGGAGCTATTATTTGCAATTATTTCGTCACTCATTCTTTAACCTCCTCGGAATTCTCTGCGTCTTCCTCAACCGCGTCAAATTCACTTCCTGAAATGTCACCTGGTATGTAAGACGGATTAAGCTTGAACATCATTTCAAGTCCGGTCTCGTCGTACTCTATAACATCCTCGATTATTCTTACCGAGGTAATCATGATTCTGTTTATTTTAATAAGCTCGAGTATTCCCATAAATCTTGCAACAAGCTCTGCGCGGGACTCTGAGTCCTTGAGCAAGAAGAATAGAGAAGCCTCCTCGTGCTCCTCGAGCAGCTCGCAGATTTGTTCGATCTTTTCCTCGACCGATACGACCTTACGCTTGATAAGAGGGTTAACGAGGTCAACGGGCTTACGCATAGCCTCAGCGACCTTAATTCTTCGCAAGACGGCATTGAGAGCCTTCACTAGCAGATCGGGGTCAAGATCGAGAGGCAGCCCCTTTTCAGGCGGAACGTCGTCCGTTCCCTTAACGAATCTTCCTGAGTATTCTTCATACATCGGGCGAAGCTCCTTTGCCGCCTGTTTAGCACGCATATGAAGTAGGAGTGCATTCTGAATCTCGCGTCTCGGGTCATTTTCCATGCCTTCCTCGTGGGGCAGAAGCATCTGACTCTTTATCAGCATCAGTTGTGAAGCCATAACGATGAAATCGCTTGCTATATCAAGATCCATCCTCTCAGCCTCGGCAAGATATTCCATATACTGATCACATATCATTGCAATGGGAATATCGGTGATGCTGACCTTATTTTTTTGTATCAGTGTAAGTAACAGGTCAAGAGGACCCTCGAATTGATCCAACCTGTAGGTCAATTGTTCTACCATTTTTCCTCCGAAAGAAGTCAAAAGAGATTATTTTAAAAAGGGTATCAATCTCCAGAATGAGATCATCGCATTGTATATAGCACTTATAGCTTCTCCGATAAGACCCGAAAGATCAAATACGCGGAGAACGTAGGGCAAAACCGGAGCATTTGCGATAAATGAAAGAGACATGAGTCCCTGATATAAATACGTGCCGAAGAACATCCAGCCTATCACAACGAAGTATATCTGTCTTTCATATTTCATCACCTTGAAATAAAGCTTTTCAGGCAGCACTACGTTTAATATTCTCGAGCCGTCGAAGGGTGGTATCGGTATAAGATTGAAGACACCGAGTCCTACATTGAGGCTTGAGAAGATGCTGAGAAACAGGCAGGTGTTATAAAGAATAGTTTCCGCGGGTGTACCAACGTTCAAGACGAGAAGCTTGTAGAAAGAGAGAAACAGAAATGTTGAAATGAACGCGGTAATAATATTGGATAAAGGTCCCGCAATTGCAACCAGGGCGAAGTCACGCTTCGGCTTTTTGAAATTGCGAGGATCGATGGGAACAGGCTTAGCCCATCCGAACCTGAATAAAAGCATGAATACGGCACCTACGGGGTCGAGATGCTTTATGGGGTTAAGGCTGAGCCTGCCTTGATTCTTGGCGGTCTCGTCTCCAAGCTTATATGCTGTCAGTGCGTGGGCATATTCGTGAATAGAGAGCGAGATAAATATTGCCATTACCGAGAAAATCAACTCGGGGATGTTTTGGAGTGAAAGCATTTGATATTCCTTTAGTTGGATGCAACTGCATCGAGTATACGTCCCCAAAGCTTTTCCTTGCCGTCTCGTGTAACGGAGGAGAAGGGAATGATCTCGATATCCGTTCCCTTAAAATAGTTTTCTTCAAGATCGGACAGTGCATTCGCAAGCTGAGTTTTTGATAGCTTATCGGTCTTTGTCGCGACAACGATAAATTCGACCTCTGTGTCGATAAGCCAGTTGATCATCATGATGTCGTCATCGGTTGGGCCTGTGCGTATATCGATAAGCTGAATTACGAGCTTGATAGAGTCGGGGGTCGGGTTCTTGGTGAAATACTCCTCGGCAAGGGTGCTCCATACACGCTTCGAGGACATAGATCTCTTGGCATAACCGTATCCGGGGAGATCTACAAGAAACATCTTTTTATCGATATCGTAATAGTTAATGGTAATAGTTTTTCCCGGGGAGGATGACACTCTGGCAAGAGATTTTCTTCCGAGAAGAGTGTTTATAAGCGAGCTCTTGCCAACGTTCGACCTGCCCGAAAGTGCAACCTGAGGACGCTGTTCTTTTGGAAACTGCTTTGAGTTTCCTACGGTAAGCGCTATGTTCGCATTATTTACGTTGATCTTCATATTTATCCTAAAGTTTAATCAAATTATAAGAATATTGTCAAGAACGTCACTAGCGGTCTCGCAAGGGATGAACGTAAGATGCTCACGAGCCTCTGCATCAATATCATCGAGATCTCTCATATTTTCGGCGGGGATAAGCACGGTTCGTATACCCGAACGGTATGCAGCAAGCGTTTTTTCCTTAAGACCTCCGATAGGGAGAACCTTACCTCTGAGAGTTATCTCTCCGGTCATTGCAACATCACGCTTTACCGGTTGATTGCTAAGCGCGGATACAATGGCACTTACCATAGTAACTCCCGCTGACGGTCCGTCCTTAGGTATAGCCCCTTCGGGAAAATGGATATGAACGTCCTTCGTTTTATAGAAGTCATTATCAATGTTATATTCGGCGGCAACTGTTCTTACAAAGGAATGTGCGATCTTGGCAGATTCCTTCATAACATCACCGAGCGAGCCGGTAAGCTCAATCTTTCCGGTACCTTCCATGACTGCAACCTCGACCTTTAAGAGATCTCCGCCCGTCTGGGTATAAGCAAGACCGTTAACAACGCCGATAGGGTTGGTGCCCTCGAGCTTCTCGGGTATAACCTTAGGCTTGCCGAGATATTCTGAAATGTTTTTAGGTGTTACTGTAACGCTTTTAGCCTTACCCTCTGCAACCTTTTTAGCAGATTTTCTGATAAGAGAAGCGATCTCGCGCTCAAGATTTCTTACACCCGACTCGCGGGTATAACCCTTGATGAGAGCAAGTATAGCCTCGTCGGTTATTTTGAATATCTTTTTAGTAATTCCGTTCTTTTTCAGTTGCTTGGGAACAAGGTGATTCTTCGCGATTGCAAGCTTTTCACTGTCAGTATAGGTGGAGAGCTCGATGATCTCCATCCTGTCGAGAAGTGGAGCGGGAATACCCTCGTAGGTGTTGGCCGTTGCAATGAACATAGTATCCGACAGGTCTATCGGTATTTCCATAAAGTTATCGCGGAAGCTTTTATTCTGTTCCGGATCAAGAACCTCGAGCAGAGCAGAAGTGGGATCACCTCTGAAATCCTTTGCCATCTTATCGATCTCATCGAGAACAATGACGGGATTTTCAACCTTAGCGTTGATTATCGCACTAACGATTCTTCCCGGCATAGCACCTACATAGGTTTTTCTGTGCCCGCGTATCTCGGCTTCGTCATGCATTCCGCCAAGTGAAACACGAGCATATTTTCTACCGAGTGCACGCGCGATGGATGCAGCAACAGAGGTCTTTCCGACACCGGGAGGACCGACAAGACAAATTATCTGGCTTTTTACGTCCTTTGAGAACTGCTTTATTGCAACGAACTCGAGTATACGCTCCTTTACCTTTGAAAGCCCGTCGTGATCCTCGTCAAGGATAGTCTTTGCCTCGGCGACGGATACCTCTTTGTCACTTCTTTCTCCAAATGGGTAATCGAGACAGGTATCGAGGTATGAACGGATAACTGTACCCTCCGCGGCACCGAAAGGCGTTTTCGCGAGCTTGGAAAGCTCCTTATAGAGCTTTTCTTTTACACTCTCGGGCATCTTTGATGCAGTAATGCGTTCGTCATATTCGGCAAGCTCGTCATCATCATCTTCGCCAAGCTCCGATTGAATAACGCGCATCTGCTCTCGTAAAAAGTAATCGCGTTGATTTTTATCAATCTTCGTTCTGACCTGAGATTGGATCTCGTGCTCACATTCGATGAGCATCATTTCCTCTTCCAGTGCTATAAGAAGCCTTTCAAGTCTTGTTCGGGGCATCATGCTTTCAAGAACAGACTGCTTATTTTTATAGTCTACCAGCGCGCTTGATGCTACAAAATCCGCGAAAGAGCCGGGATCCGCAATAGCTTCGGCACCGAGTCTTAATTCCTCGTTGAAGGTGGGGTGTATCTGAGCAATAGCAAGCATATCGCGCTTAAGCTGATCCATCATCGCTGCAATCTCGATTGAATCGGCAGATACGGGATGCTCGTGCTTTATCTTTGCTGTGGCTACAAAGAATCCGGATTTAAGCTCCACAGAAGATACCTTTACTCTGGACAGCCCCTCGAATACTACGGAAAGATTGCCCTGCGGATTTTTCACAACGTGTTTTATTTCCGCGAGAACACCGAAGGAGTAGAAGTCATTTACGTTAGGCTCATCCTCGGCGATATCCTTTTGAGTAAGAAGTATCACCTTGGCATCATGCACGGTTGCAGCTGCGGTAAACGCTTTAAGCGAGAAGGTTCTCACGATCTCTATGTTGAGCTGTATATTAGGGAATCCGACCAATCCACGAAGCACGATTACCGGAAGGGAGATGAAATTTTTATCTAAAAACTGGTTATCACTGTTAAAGGACATTTTTTACCTCGAAAATTATTTGCACAGATATCTCGTTACACCTTAAAATGGTGAGAAACGATAGTACTGCATAATATCACAAGGATATTATATCACAACAGTTTTAAGAAGTCTACATTAATTTTAAATTTATTTATATAAAATTGTTAACTTGTGTGATTGACTATTGATTACTTGTGTGATATAATAAAATGTAAAATTATAGATAATTCACGGAGTGATCTATGATCATATTAGGAATAGACCCGGGTCTGGCTACCGTTGGTTGGGGGGTTATCGAAAGCGTCAGAGGTAAAGTTAGACCTCTTGCATTTGGTGCAATAACAACTCCCGCGCATACTGATGTTGAAGCGAGACTGCTTATGATACAAAACGATATCGAGGAGCTTGTTAAAAAGTATTCCCCTGACGAAATGGCTATTGAGGAGCTCTTCTTTACAAATAATATCACCACCGGTATTGCTGTTGCTGAAGCCAGAGGAGTAATTCTTTGTACTGCGCACAGACTTGGTCTGAAAATCAGCGAGTATACACCCTTGCAGGTTAAGTCTGCGGTAGTGGGTTATGGAAGGGCAGAGAAAAGGCAGGTCATAGCTATGGTCACGTCACTTTTAAAGTTGAAGTCACCTCCAAAGCCTGATGATACCGCGGATGCGCTTGCGATTGCTATCTGTCACTCGCAATGTGCAGCATCTGCCATAGGCAGATTCTATAATCAACGATAACTATGGAGTAAATTATGTGGATAGCAGATAAATGGGAAGATTATAAGATACTCGATACCTCCTCAGGAGAAAAACTCGAAATATGGGGTAAATACAGTCTTGTACGTCCCGATCCTCAGGTAATTTGGAAAACAGAAAAGAGAAATCCGCTTTGGCAAAGAGCTGATGCCTTTTATACTCGCAGCAAGTCCGGTGGTGGAGCATGGTCGGGACATAAGCTTCCCGAATCGTGGACCGTATCATACCGTGATCTGACTTTTATGGTAAAGCCGATGGGCTTTAAGCATACGGGACTCTTTCCCGAGCAAGCCGCAAATTGGGATTGGTTCCGCGAGTTGATTGAAAATGCGGGAAGGCCTATCAAGGTTTTGAATCTTTTTGCTTATACCGGAGGTGCTACCGTATCTGCGGCGAAAGCAGGCGCATCCGTCTGCCATGTTGATGCATCTAAGGGTATGGTTCAGTCGGCTAAGGAAAACGCAAAGCTTTCGGGGCTTGCTGATGCACCGATAAGGTATATTGTTGATGACTGCAAAAAGTTTATTGAGCGCGAGATACGGCGAGGCAACAGATATGACGGTATTATCATGGATCCTCCATCCTACGGAAGAGGACCTACCGGTGAGGTTTGGAAAATCGAGGACTCCATTGATGAGTTCGTTGCTCTTACATCAAACGTTCTGTCCGACAATCCGCTCTTTTTCCTGCTTAACTCATATACGACGGGTCTTTCAGCTTCTACCATGAGATATATAGCTGAAACGCGTCTATTAAGAGGCAGAAAAGGCAAATGCGTTGCTGATGAGCTCGGTATTCCCGTAGTTGATTCGGGACTTGCGCTTCCTTGTGGGTCGAGTGTCAGAGTTACTTTTGGGTAAAGGATAGTTCTATTATGGAACAAAAGGATATTTTTATTGAAGTAAAGGGTCTTTGCTTCACTTATAATGACGATGCAGGTAATAATTCTCCCGATGCTTCGCCGGCGCTTTGTAATCTTGATCTGAAGGTTGCACGCGGTGAGTATGTATCCATTCTCGGTCATAATGGATCAGGTAAATCCACTTTAGCGAAGCTCCTTTCTATGATTCTTATACCAACGTCGGGTGAGATATATATAGATGGACATCTCGTTTCATCTCCGGATATATCCGATGACGAGATTTACGAGGTCAGAAAAAAGATAGGAATGGTATTCCAGAATCCCGACAACCAGCTTGTTGCTACCGTGGTCGAGGAAGATGTTGCGTTCGGACCCGAGAATCTCGGAATTGAGCGCGAGGAGATGAAAAAACGTATCACTGAGGCTCTTGAAATGGTAGGGATGACAGAATACCGCCGTCACGCACCTCACAAGCTCTCGGGCGGTCAGAAGCAAAGGGTTGCTATTGCCGGTATTATTGCGATGCTGCCTGATTGCATTATATTTGATGAGTCTACCGCAATGCTAGATCCGCTTGGCAGACGTGATGTTATAGAGATCATGGAGCGTCTTAATAAAGAGCGCGGTATTACTGTGCTCAATATCACTCATTATATGGATGAGGCAGCAAGAGCGAATAGAGTCGTTGTTATAAACGACGGAGAAAAGGTATTAGACGGTACACCTAAAGAGGTGTTCAGCCATGTTGATGAGCTTCATTCGATGGGACTTGAGGCGCCGCAGGGAAAAGAGCTGATCCATGCACTGAATAAGTGTGGAATTAAGGTATCGGATGATGCTCTTAGTGAAGAAGAATGTGTAGAGGCGATATATTCCGCCTTGATCGGAGATTAAATTAATGGATTCTGTACTTGAGGTCAGAAATGTCAGCTACCTCTACAGTAAAGGCACACCGTTTGAGCGAGTTGCGCTTGATGATGTAACGGTTTCCTTTGAGCGAGGAAAGATAACCGGACTTATCGGTCATACCGGATCCGGTAAATCGACGCTCGTCGGACTTCTTAACGGTTTAAATAAGCCTTTATCAGGTTCGATACTGTTGAATGGCATTGACATCTGGCAAAAACCTAAGGAAATTGCGAAGATCAGATACAAGGTAGGTCTGGTCATGCAATATCCCGAATATCAGTTGTTCGACGAGACTGTTGAACGTGATATCGGCTTCGGTCCTCGTAATCAGGGACTCTCGGATGAGGAAGTTGGGCTGCGTGTTAAAGAGGCTATTCGCTATACAGGCATAGATGCTGATCTTTTGTCGAAGTCGCCCTTCGAGCTCTCCGGTGGACAAAAAAGAAGGGTAGCTATAGCCGGAATTGTAGCTATGCAACCCGATGTATTGGTTCTGGACGAGCCCGCAGCAGGACTTGATCCCAAGGGAAGACGAGAAATACTCGGTCACCTGAAGGATTTTGTAAGCGAGAGAGGTGCATCTGTAATTCTTGTCAGCCATTCCATGGAGGATATGGCTATGTACTGTGATAACGTTGTCGTTATGAATGAGGGCAAGATCCATAGCAACGGTACTGTAAGTGAAATATTCTCACGTGCTGATGAGCTTATTTCGATCGGTCTTGACGTTCCCTCTGTTGCACGTATCGCTGAGAAGCTTAAATCCAGGGGGATCACACTTGATGGCGAGTTATACACGGTTGACGGTGTAAAGGCAGCTATAAGGAAATATATCGGAGGTGCGAATAATGATCTCTGATATAACGTTAGGTCAGTTTTTCCCGGGGAACTCACCTTTACATCGACTTGATCCGAGATGTAAGATAATACTTTCGGTATTGTTTATTGTGGCAATATTTATTGCCGATACACCTATTGCCTTTGCTTTTTTATTTTTGGTTACCCTGTTTCTTATTATAATCAGCAGAATATCTGCAAAGGTTATATTTAAAGGAATAAAGCCGATAATATTCGTTGTTGTATTTACATCGCTCCTCAACGTATTTTTGACCGTTGGTAAAGGTGCGCCTCTTGTTGAATTTTATTTCATTAAAATTTATACTGAGGGAATAGTCAGAGCGATATTTATGTCACTGCGCGTGATTCTCCTGATTATAGGAACTAGTATGTTTTTGACATATACGACATCTCCTATAACGCTTACAGACGGTATAGAAAGTCTTTTATCTCCGCTCAAGGTTATAAAGCTACCCGTTCATGCTTTTGCCATGATGATGTCAATTGCACTTCGTTTTATTCCTACTCTCGTTGAGGAGACGGAAAAAATTATGAATGCGCAGAAGTCGCGCGGAGCTGACTTCTCCTCGGGAGGAATCATAAAGAGAGCTAAGGCATTGATCCCTATTCTCGTACCCTTGTTTGTATCATCGTTCAAGCGTGCTGATGAACTTGCCGTAGCCATGGAGTGCCGTTGCTATCGCGGTGATATTAACAGAACAAAGCTGGTAAAGCTAGAGTATAAGATCCGGGACTTTATATGGATATTTGTTTTCGCTTTAATACTTTCCGCTACCATATTGACTAAGTTTCTTCCCGATATGATTACTAGAGCATCCGAGGTGCTTGACATATTATTCTATCACATTTAGAGGTGGTTCTGCCGTGAAATATCTAGCTAAAATTAAATATCTCGGTACTCACTTTCACGGTTTCCAGGTACAACCGAGAGGCAGGACCGTTATGGGTGAGCTTTCTCAAGGTCTCCGTATGGCGCTCGGTGCCGAGTGTAAGGTTACAGGCTGTTCGCGCACTGATGCGGGAGTTCATGCAAATGAATTCTGTATAACGGTTGAATGTGACGGTGCTACTGTTCCGCCGGAGAAGCTTCCGGTTGCTGTTGCGAGATATTTACCGTCTGATCTTGCACTTTATTATGCCGAGAAATGTGATGATGATTTTCATCCTCGATATGACGTTATCAGCAAGGAATACTTGTACAGGATCAAAAACTGTGCTGTATATGATCCATTTGAATACGGTAGGGCGTGGTTCGTTGCACGTCCTATCACCGAAGAAGGCTTATTAAGGATGTCCACTGCCGCAAAGCATTTTTTAGGAAAGCACGATTTTGCTGCATTTATGTCCGAGGGCTCTGATGTGATCGATACTCATAGGACCGTTCACGGAATTTCCGTTACGAAAGCTGACGATCTGATTGAAATTAGAATCTCCGCTGACGGATTTCTCTATAATATGGTAAGAATAATTGTTGGAACTCTTATAGACGTTGCCTTTGGCAGAAGATCCCCTGATGATATTCCTTCGATTATAGAATCCAAGAACAGAACGAACGCGGGTATGACTGCACCTCCCGAGGGCTTATATCTTAATTCAGTCAGATATTAATTCCACAACTGACAAAAATCACTTTAAATAATAACATCGCATTTATGGGAAAATTATAATGAGGTTCCCGTAAGTGCGATTTTTTTGTGGGAGGATACATGAAGAAAATTATTAAAAAAGCGGTTGCTTTTGTACTTGTTTTTGCAATAGCTATGAGTATAACCTTGACCGTTTTTGGTATATATGTTAATAATAAAAATGATTATGAGCTGGATGAGCGATTGTTTAGTGCTGCCAGAGAGTCTAATTATTTAACATATTCTGCGTATGATTCAAACGGCGATCTTGTATCTGTTGGACGCGAAAGCAATGGTGCAGCTAAAAGCTGGATTTCGTTAAATGATGTTTCCGAGCATTTGATAAAAGGCTTTATTTCAGCAGAGGACAAGGAGTTTTACAAGCATAACGGAGTAAATCTGCGAAGAAGCATTCTTGCGTTATTAAATCAAGTTGTACATTATACATCGGGATTTGGAGCTTCAACAATTACTCAACAGGTGATAAAGAACATAAGCGGTGACAACGAACACTCATTCCGAAGAAAGGCGAGTGAAATACTTCGCGCGATTCATATCGAAGCATCTCATAGTAAGGATGAGATACTGGAAATGTACCTTAATATTGTGCCGATGTCAGGCAATGTTATAGGAGTCCGAGAGGCATCTAACATGTACTTTGGCATAGAGCCGTCAGAGCTTGATATTGCCGAAGCGGCAACATTGGTCGGTATAGCAAACGCGCCCGGGCGATATGACCCTTACACTAAGGCCGAGGCGTGTATCAAAAAAAGAAACACCGTTTTATATGCGATGCTTAATAACGGTGTAATTAATGAACAGGAATATAACGAAAGCATAAACGAGCCGCTTGATTTAAAAAGAGTAGAAAGACGGGATCAAAGTGTTATTTCGTGGTTTGCCGAAACCGCAAGAGAAGATGTTATAAATGATTTGTGTGATAAATACAGCTTAAGTAGATCCGGTGCATTATTACTTTTGAAAAGAGGGTGTAATGTTGTTTTAACAGAAAACATTGAAGTTCAGAGGATATTAGAGAATTATTTTTCAGATTCAGACCATTTCCCTATGGAAATCAGTGACGGTCTTGAATACGCTATGACCGTATTTGATTCTAAAAGCGGAGATCTCGTCGGAATAGTTGGAAGAGTAGGATCGAAGACGGGAAACAGACTCCTTAATCTTGCGACGGCGCTGCATCCTCCTGCATCCACTATCAAACCGCTGTCCTTATATACTCCGGCTATTGACGACGAGATCATAACGTGGTCCACGGTTGTAAATGACGAGCCTAAGAGCGCAAAGGGAGATATTCACTATCCTAAAAACAGTCCCGATATCTATGAGGGGAAATTAACCGTTGCGGAATCTCTAAGGAAATCAAAGAACACCGTTGCGGTTGAATTATATGATAAACTTGGCTCGCAGCGAATTTTCAATGACCTGTTTAAGGACTTTGGCTTTAACTCATTGATTAAACATCGATCACTGGATGGAAGGACGGTAACAGATATCGGTGCAGCATCTCTTGCTCTTGGACAGCTTACCGACGGAATCTCCTTAAGAGATATAACAAGAGCGTATACATCATTTCCTCGTGATGGTTTATTGGGTAACGGACGAAGCTACTTTGGAGTTTTCGATCACGAAGGTAATGTTATTCTTGACAACAGGGATACTGACAGAAGGGTATTCTCAAAGGAGAGCGCAAGAGTAATGACTCAGATGCTTATGACGGTTTCTGAAAGCGGTACAGCACGATCTTTGACCTTAGATCAGCTGGTCGATACAGCGGCTAAAACCGGAACGTCGAGCGGTAACAAGGATAAGCTTCTGATAGGCTACACACCTTATTTTACGGCAGGGTTATGGTCGGGATATGTTAGCGGGGACAAAGGTATATTCAGCGTCAACCCAACGCATATACACATATGGGATGAAGTTATGAAGGAAATACATGAGGTTGAAGTATTTGGCGATTCTTCATCAGATCCTGATTCATTCAGCACCCTGGGTATAATAGGTGTCAACTTCTGCACTAAAACCGGTGAGATTGCAACAGATGGATGTATAATTGAGGGGTGCTGCGAATTTGGTTATTTCAAACCGGGTACAGAACCGAAAAATGAATGCCCGATACACTAGAAAAAACTTTACAACCGACGCCTTGTGTGATACAATAATCATTAAGAGGTGAGGTTATGGAATATAATGTGGTTTACTCTTCAAGAAAAACTCTTGGTATAACCGTTAAAGATGGGAAGGTAACCGTTAGAGCTCCGAGAGGTCTGTCAGAGACCGATATAGATGCGTTGGTTAAAAGACACTACGGTTGGATAGAGAAAAAACTCAAAGAGGAAAGCAGGCGTCCTGATATTAGCTCATTAGATGCTGATTCTGTAAAGAAATTGAGAGCTGCCGCAAATGACTATTTTCTTGAGAAAACCCGCGAATACGCGGCTATGATGGGTTTAAAATACGGCAGAATAACAATCACTTCGGCAAAAAAACGTTTTGGATCTTGTTCGTCTTCCGGGAATATTTGCTTTTCATATAGATTAATGTTATATCCTGAAGCTGCGAGAGAATATGTTATCGTCCATGAATTGGCACACATTCTTGAAATGAATCACTCACCGAGATTTTATAGAATTATTGAAAAATATATGCCGGATTATAAGCAAAGAAAAAAACTGCTCAGATGATGAGTGTTGGTCTTAGCGGAGAATTTGAATATCACTCTAAATGCGATCATCGCATTTGACTGGTCAAACACATTATGGGCTAAGCCCAAACCCTTATACAAGCAGAAAAGAGAGGAGAAATCGGTTTAACCGAAATGTCCTCTCTGTTTCTGTAGGGCGATATATTCGCTGTGCGAATGCGATATAACCTCGTTTTACTCGGTTGCGATATGCCTCGCAGGCTCGGTGAGATATGATATAAATCCCCTCACGCCCAAGAGGGCATATCGCATCGAAGATATATCGCACGCGTCAGCGTATATCGTAAATCCCACAAGGGATTTATATCGCTGCGTGTTCTCCGTTAAGGATAACACGCTGATTACTGAGCAGTTTTTTTATCAAAAATCGAGTGTGGAAGAAATCAGACGGCTACCGTTATATTCAAGTCGAAGAGAGAAAAATCTGGCTTCCGTATCGAGAAGCTTCAGGAATATTTTGTCTCCCTCCCACATCGGGATAGATAGAAGCTTCTCTTTTTCTATCCACTCAAGAACGCCTTCATCACAATCGGATTTAAGTGTTCCGGAAAATTCTTTAGCAGAGAACAGGTGCATATATTCGGTGCCGAATTCATTTGAAACAAAGGTAATAAATCCACGGTACTTTGGAGCGTAGAGGATTAGTCCGGTTTCTTCCTTCACTTCACGTCTGATGCATTGAAATGGACTTTCACCATCCTCAAGCTTTCCACCGACGCCGATCCATTTACCCTCGTTACAATCGTTCTTTTTCTTAATACGGTGTATCATGAGATACTTGCCGTCTTTTTCAATATAACAAACGGTGGTATGCTTCATAAATCAAAGCTTTGTGAGGGCAATATCTATTCTCTTAAGACTTTCATCCTTGCCGATTACTTCCATGATCTCGGTTGCGCCTCCGGGAGTTGCCGACATTCCGGAAACAGCGATACGGATACACCACATAATCGTACCCGTCTTCATGCCGAGCTTCTCATTGAGAACTGAAAGAGCGGAGAAGAGTGTATCATTGTCAAATTTATCAACACCGGCAAGAATTTCTTTCGCCTCGTTTAGAACGAGTTTAACGGTATCGAATTCTGCTATCTTGTTCTTTTTATTAAGGAAAAGCTCCTTATCGTACTCAGGGAGCGAGATGAAGAATGACATCTTCTCCTCAATCTCCGAGAGCTTAGCAATTCTCGTCTTCAGAAGGGCAAGCATCTTGGTCTTGTTGACGGTGGAGGGAATATCCAACTTGATATATGGAGCAACGAGTTCGGTGAACTTAGCATCATCAAGCGCGTGTATGTATTCACCGTTGAACCAAAGAAGCTTTTCAAAATCAAATACTGCGGGAGATTTTGATACTCCATCGATGGTAAATGCAGCCTTAAGCTCATCAAGAGTGAAGAACTCGGTCTGGCTACCCTTAGGACACCATCCGAGAAGCGCAATATAGTTGATAATAGCTTCTGAAAGGTAGCCGTCGTTAAGAAGATCCTGGAAGGATACTGCACCGTGACGCTTAGAAAGCTTTGATACAGAGCCGTCCTCATTTTTACCCATAAGCAGAGGAAGGTGTACATAGGTGGGACGCTCCCAACCGAATGCATCGTATAAAAGCACGTACTTAGGAGTTGAAGTAAGGTATTCCGAGCCGCGCACAACGTGAGTAACACCCATGAGGTGGTCATCAATAACGTGGCAGAAGTTATAGGTAGGATATCCGTCAGCCTTCATGAGTATCTGATCCTGAAGCTCGGAGTTGTTCATCGAGATCTCACCAAATACGCTGTCTACGTATGATGTAACGCCATCGAGAGGCATTTTCTGTCTGATTACAAAGGGGACGCCTGCTTCAAGATTCTTCTGTACCTCCTCGGGTGAAAGATATCTGCAGTGTCTGTCATAACCGCCGACAGCATCTTCTGCGTGAAGCTCCTCGAGCCTTTCTTTGGTACAGAAGCAATAGTATGCGTATCCGAGCTCAACAAGCTTTTTTGCATACTCCATGTAGATTTCTTTTCTTTCGCTCTGAACGTACGGACCGTGCTCACCGCCTACGTCGGGCCCCTCGTCGTAAGAAAGACCGGTGATCCTGAGCGTTGATTTGATTATGTCGGTTGCCCCCTCAACAAGTCGCTCTCTGTCGGTGTCCTCGATTCTGAGAATAAACTTACCGTCATCGTGCTTTGCGATGAGATAAGAATAGAGAGCTGTTCTTAGATTTCCTATATGCATATAACCCGTGGGACTGGGCGCAAATCTTGTTACTGTCATTTGTATTTTCTCCTGAAGTTTTGTTTTCTCAATGTATTTTAACACAAAATTAAATGTTAGTCAATCAAATTGAACGAAAAATGTTTGACTTTATGTGAAGAATTATTATATAATATTGATATAAATCAAAAAGGAGGTGAGTATCGCTTGTTCAAAAGCTCGTTTTCAAAGTATCTCACAGCATTGGTTGTTATCATTCTCGTTGGCTTTCTTATGCTGTCGGGTATAATTATATCGATTATCAGAACACATACTAACGAAGACAAAGAGCAGAAGCTCGAGCTTGCAAGTGCACTTGTTTCCGATCATTTCGAGAATGCGGGCGTAGAAAATCTCGAGGCATATCTTTCTACCGATATTGGTGCAAGTGCCGTAACTCTTTTCCCACTTCTTAATCTGGACTACGATTTTAATATTCTGATAACATCAACAGACGGCAAGGTTCTTTTGTCTACCTTCGATCGCACTGAAGATAATCTGCCTGAGATCGGAGGAGATCTCGGTGTGCTGAAGATCGACAAATCCTTCGAAACGGAAACTAAGGATGACGGCACGAGCTATCTTGTACGAATGGGACCGTTACCCGGAATTACAGATCAGAACTCTCTTATATACGGCACGCCTGTTATGACTAAGGGAGTCAATCGCGGTTATGTTTTCGCTCTTACCTCACTTGCAACCGAGGATACTCTTATCAGAATAACGAGACAAGCGGTTATTAACGGTTCAATATGGGTAATGATGGCTGCACTTGTTGCCGCATACTTTATAACTGATAGAATAGTTCATCCCCTTAAATCCATGACTATTGCATCAAAAAAATTCGCTAAGGGGGATTTTACAGAGAGAATCGTTGTTAACGGATCAGACGAGGTTGCCGAGCTTGCGATTGCTTTTAACAATATGGCAGAATCGCTTGATAACCTCGAGAAAATGAGGAACACATTCCTTGCCAGCATCTCACACGATCTCAGAACTCCGATGACCACTATATCGGGCTTTATAGACGGCATTACCTCGGGAGCCATACCTCCCGAAAAGCACAATCACTATCTCGGAGTAATTCAAAGCGAGGTACACAGGCTCTCTCGTCTCGTTTCTCAGCTTCTAGACGTATCAAGGCTTGATTCCGGAGATCGTAAATTTACACCTGAAAGCTTTAATATAGCCGAGCTTACACGCCTGCTACTGGTTTCTCTTGAGCAGAAGATAAATGCAAAGCATCTTGACACGGAATTCATTAGCGACGAGGATGACGTGTATGCTTATGCAGATAAGGATGCTATTCATCAGGTGCTTTACAACCTTTGCCATAATGCTTTGAAGTTTTCCAACGACGGCGGAAGGTTCATTATAAAGATATCGAAAAAATCTGACAAAAAAATTATAGTATCTGTTTATGATGACGGTCAGAAAATGAGTGAAGAGGATGCACAACGCATATTTGACAGATTTTATAAGACTGACAAAAGTCGCGGACTAGATAAAGACGGAGTTGGACTCGGTTTGTATATATGCAAAACAATTATTGAAGCTCACAACGAGGAGATAGGGGTAAAAGTTCTTGATGATGGTTGCGAGTTCTGGTTTACGGTTGCCGTCGGTGAACCTGTGCGAAGAAATTCCTCTGAGCTGATAATTTGATGATTTCGGGAGGTCTTCGTGGGAGACAGGGTTATACTTCACTGTGACTGTAATAGCTTTTTCGCATCTGTTGAGACCGCTCTTAATCCCGCATACAGAGGCGTTCCAATGGCGGTTTGCGGAAGCCAGGACAACCGGCACGGCATCGTTCTTGCAAAGAACGAACTGGCAAAAGCATATGGCATAAAAACAGCGGATACAGTCTATTCGGCAAAGAGAGCCTGTCCCTCGCTCGTAATTGCAAAACCGCATTATGACAAATACGTAGAGTATTCAAGAAGGGTAAACGCTATATACCGCGAATATACAGATCTTGTAGAACCGTTCGGTATAGATGAAAGCTGGCTCGATGTAACTGCCAGCACCAGACTTTTTGGCTCGGGTGTCGAAATCGCGGAAAGGATCAGAGAAAGGGTCAGGAATGAGGTTGGTATAACAGTCTCGGTCGGAGTATCGTTCAACAAGGTTTTTGCTAAGCTTGGGAGCGATTACAAAAAGCCGGATGCTGTTACAGTTCTTTCGCGCGATTGCTTCATGGAAAAGATTTATCCTCTTCCTGTCGGAGATCTTTTGTTCGTCGGTAAGAAGACTATAGAGATTTTATCAAGGTTTGGGATAAAAACCATAGGTGATCTTGCAAATGCACCGGATCGACTTCTTATAAATAAGCTTGGTAAGCTTGGTGAGATGCTCATAAGATATTCAAGAGGCGAGGATGACTCTCCCGTGATGCAAGAGCCGGAGGATGCAAAAAGCGTTGGTAACGGTTTCACCTTCAAGCATGATCTCGTGAGTATGGATGAGATAATATCGGGAGTACTGTTCTTATCCGAGGAAATTGGGAGCAGATTAAGAAGAAAGGGAATGCTCGCAACGACCGTTTCTGTTGCACTGAAGGACGAGTATCTTAAAGTACGTCAAAAGCAGATGCCTTTAAAAATCGCATCGGATATTGGTAAAGAAATCGCAGAAACAGCAATCAGTCTAATCGAATCTATGCGTTCTGAATCTTCATCTCCGATAAGAATGATAACCGTTACTGCCCATAATCTTATCTCTCGCACACGCGATTCCGAGCAGATCGATATGTTTTCTGATCAACGAGATGATATCGCACGTGAAAAGCTGCGTCGAGGAGAGGAAGCCGTTGACCTTATCCGCAGAAAATACGGCAGGGGATCGATTGTCAGATGTGCTAGCATCGATAACGAGATCGGTGTATATGATCCTAAGACATCTGAGGAATAAAAAAAGAACCGGAAATCGGTTCTTTTTTTATGTAGATTAAAACTCGCCGCAAACCTTGTCAACGATTCTGACTGCACGGTGAAGAAGGCCAACGCACTCCTGACCGCAAGCTTTGTCATTAGGACGGACTACAGCATCCATGTCAGCAGTGAACTCATCATCACTGTCAACGTAGAATCTGATCCATCTCCACTCGTTGTTCATCTTGTTGCAGAACTCATATGCCTCATCGAGCTCGCTCTTCTCGAACTGCTTGATGGAGAATACCTTGATAGCAACAGATTCACCGTCATCATCAAAGAAGAATGAGAAGGTGAGGCTATCGAAGTTGTCGCCGCTGTAATTGATGAAAACGGAAGGCTTGTCATCGCTCTTGTTGAACTTGATGCCCTCAGACTTAAGAGCAGCTATAAAAGCGTCAACAGCCTTATCTACGGGCTTTTTACCAAAACCAAACATGATTATATCTCCTTTTTAAAAGTTTACTTCATTATAACATAGTAAAAATAAACTGTCAATAGAATGGAGATAATTTATCTTTCATGGACGTTTTTTATTTAAGAATATATAAATAATTTTTTGCATATTATTATTCAGCACTTTTTTTATAAATAAGTTGACATTTCAATTTTGGTGTGCTAAAATGTTAATCGTTAAGAAATTTACCCCACGGAGGACGGTTAAATGATTATTGCAGCTGTTGGTAAAAACGCTTCCGGAAAAGATTACTTCCTTGAGTTTATTTCACGTGAGTTTGGTGTTCCGATGCTATCGGTTGGCGATATTGTTCGCGAGCTGGCAGAAGAAGAGGGACTGGAGAAGACTCGTGAAAATCTTCACTACGTTTCCAAGAAATATATGTCTACATACGGTCAGGATTTCTTCCCCAAGAGACTTATTAAGAAGATAAAAGAAATGAACGTTCCGACGGTTCTTGTATCGGGCATTCGTCCGCCTTCTGATGTTGAGTGTTTCAAGGAGGCATTTGGTGATCAATTCTTCCTCGTTAGCATTGTTGTTGACAGCGACCGTCTCAGATGGGAGAGGACTGTTGCCAGAGGTTCTGCCAGAGATCATGTTACCTTCGAGGAATTCCTTATGCTTGATCAGCACGAGGAAGAGCTCTTTAAGACATCGGTTACTATGAGCATGGCAGACTATGCATTCCATCGCGGTGATTTCCCCGATGAGGTTTACCATGAAAAAATCAGAGAATTTTACAAAGAGAGATTTCTATAATACAAAAAGCGCGCCATCGGGCGCGCTTTTCCTTTTAAGTAAATGGGCAGGGAACTATTAACGTGAGCAGCATATATAGCAATGGTATTGTGATAACGGAAATAGTCGATGAAATCAGCGCCATGCTTGCTCCCGGTTCCGGATCTCCTCCGTATGCCTCGGGAAATACGATAGTATTCATACCTAGCGGCATTGCCGTAGCAAAGAAAGCGAAATAAACCGGCGCGGCGGTGATAGTTGTTTCGAAGATTGAGTTTATCAGCATCCTCGCTCCCGCTATCAACAGAACAAGAATAGTTGGTAGTATTATCAGCCTGAAAAGAGTAGCAATGTAAACTTTCTTGTTCGTGAGGAGCCTTTTTATATCATAGCGTGCAATAGTAACACCTGCAAGCAGCATCGCCACAGGACCCATGCAAACTTTCAAAGAGTTAAGTGTAGTAACAATGAAATCCGGCAAGAAACCGAGCGCACCTGTAAGACCTGCTACTATTCCAACCAGAAGCGCCAGCGTCGGGAAATTGAGAAGCTTCTTGAATGTCGAACCAGTCTTCTTATCTTCCGGTGTAAGTATGTTTATTCCCCAAATGTAAATAATTATTGTAAAAGGAAGACAGAAAAACTTATAAGCACCGAGAACAGCATCGCCAAACATCGCCTGTACAAGTGGGTCCGCCATATATCCAATATTCGCAAAAACAAGTGCATATTGGTATACTCCGCGTTCGTAGCACTTCTTTGGTACAAATACGTATGAAAGTCCTATACCTATAGCGAGTGCAATTACAAGTGTAAGTATGGCAAAAAGCAAATTTGTCGAGTGTAGAACGATGGAGTCCGGAGTAAATGCCGTTGCCATAGACATGAAAGTAAGAGAAGGTGCAAACACATAGGTTTCGAGTTTAGCAAGAGTATTTGCGCTGTTGTCAGGCAGTACGTTGATTTTTCTTAGCGAAAAGCCAATTGCCATACATATGAACAGCGTCAGTACGGGTGTAAGTATAGCGAACATATTATCGTTCATAGAAGTTTCTCCGAATTTTTGCAAAAAAAGCGTAAATTATTGCCACAGAGACATTATAACATAAAAATCGGGGAAATCAACAAATTAATCCAAAATAATTTGTTATAAATTAACAAAATTGTTTCTTAGTAATTGAGTTTGCATATTTTTTCGGTTGAAAAAAGTTTTAAAATGTATTGTTTTCCAACTTAGCCTGAAATTTTATTGTTAATTACTTTATTTTAATATTGTTGCTTCCTAAAAATATGTATTGACTTTTTAAAAGGCGCAACCACGAGGGTTGTGCCTTTTTGCTTTAGGTTACCAGAGAAAAATGTACTAACTTATACTGTTAAAATACGTCTTTATACAATCTTAATATCGCGCGGAATAGTGCTAACGCCGTCTTTATCTGTTTTTTTGTAAAATATATACAGTAGAAACATTATGAGGAGATGTATATGCGACCCTTACATAAATTAAAACTCTCATCATTCCAAGTAATTTTACTTGGTTTTGCGGCAGTAATACTTATCGGAGCGTTTCTGCTGATGCTCCCAATATCAAGCAATGAAGGTACTGTTACGACGTTTTCGGATGCGCTGTTCACATCGACATCTGCCGTATGCGTAACGGGTCTTATTGTTCGGGATACTGCCACCTATTGGTCGTATTTCGGTCAGGCGATTATACTCATACTTATTCAGATCGGCGGCTTGGGAGTTGTAACGGTTGCGGCTTCGTTATCTATTCTCGCCGGCAGAAAAATTGATCTTGGGCAGAGAAGCACGATGCAGGAGGCAATGTCAGCACCGAGCGTTGGCGGCATCGTCCGTCTTACTTGGTTTATTCTCAAGGGTGCGCTGATCGTTGAAGCCGTTGGAATGCTTGCGATGCTTCCGGTATTCTGTATCGACCACGGAGCGAAAGGGATATGGATGGCGGTCTTTCACTCTATATCGGCATTCTGCAACGCGGGCTTCGACGTGATGGGAGAGGTTAGCGGACAGTATTCGTCACTTACCGCCTATGCCGCGCATCCTGTAATTAGCATTGTAATTATGCTGCTCATCATAATCGGCGGTATTGGCTTCTTGACTTGGGAGGATATATACAGGCACAAATGGCATATCAAAAAATACCGCACGCAAAGCAAGATCATACTTGCGATGACGAGTGCGCTGATATTTATTCCCACGCTTTATTTCTTCTTCTTCGAGTTTGAAGAGTATGTCCTCGGTGAACGAATACTTTTGTCTTTATTCCAAGCTGTAACACCGAGAACGGCAGGCTTTAATACGGCAAATATCGGGCTTATCAGTGATGTCGGACTCTTGCTTATGATCTTTCTGATGCTTGTGGGAGGCTCACCCGGATCTACCGCTGGCGGTATGAAAACAACAACGCTTGCAGTTCTGGTTGCATCCGCAACATCGGTATTCCGTAAAAAAGAAAACGCGCAGATGTTCAAGCGTCGAATCGCAGATGATACCGTCAAGCACGCCTCGGCAATCTGTCTTTTGAACATCGTGCTGTTCTTGCTCGGCGGTACGCTCATAAGTAAAATTGAAGGAATACCTCTTATGACCTGTCTTTACGAAACGGCGTCGGCAATCGGTACCGTCGGTCTTTCACTCGGCATAACCCCATCGCTAGGTGATTTATCACGAATTATCTTAATTGCACTGATGTTCTTCGGACGTGTCGGAGGACTCACCTTAATTTACGCCACCTTTGGAGGTACAAAGAAAAATATATCGAAGCTACCGATAGATAAAGTAACAGTAGGATAAGGAGAAGAAATATGAAACATAAATCAATTTTGATCGTAGGAGTTGGTAATTTCGGAAAGCATATTGCAAGAAAATTCAATGAGCTTGGACATGATGTGATGGCTATAGATCAGGATGAAGAACGCGTAAATGATGTTATGCCACTAGTGACGAGCGGGCAAATCGGAGATAGCACAAACGAGGATTTTTTACGCACGCTAGGTGTGGATAATTATGACGTTTGTATTGTGACTATTGGAGGTGATTTTCAAAGCTCGCTTGAAACTACCTCACTACTCAAGGAGCTTGGAGCGAAAAAGGTAGTATCCCGTGCCGAGCGTGACGGTCAAGCAAAATTTCTTCTCCGTAACGGTGCTGACGAGATCGTTTATCCCGAAAAGCAGCTTGCGTCTTGGATGGGAATACGGTACAGTGCAGACCATATCCTTGACTATATCGAGCTTGATGGAGAACACGCTATATTCGAAGTTACAGTTCCCAAGGAATGGATCGGTATGACAGTAGGACAGCTTGATATCCGGCGAAAGTATAATATTAACATCATGGGAATTAAAAAGAACGGCAAATTTTCAGTTTCAATTACACCGGATACAGTGCTGACCGAGGATAAGACATTAATGGTTGTCGGAGAGTACAAGGCGCTGCAAAAGTGCTTCCGTATATAAGCTCAAATCAGAAAATAAAAGGAGGTGGCATAATGATAGTTCTGGATATTATATTGATAGTTTCGGTTTTCGGAGTAATGGTTTTCGGATTTTTTGTAATGAAAAGCTTTGACAAATTCCTAGACGAGAACAGAAAACGCATCAAGCAAGATAAAAAGGAAAAAGAGCCGTCCTGCGTTATGCTCACCACCGATTTGACGGATGAAGAGCTTATAAAAAATATTCGTACATACGAAAAGCAGCACGGTGACGCACATATCACCTTATTTCAAGACGAGGATGACATGTAGGACTAGCTGTTTGACTGAAAACAGTAGATTTTTTCACAAATATATGGTATAATAATCGAAACTATTCAAACAGAAGGAGGAAGGGCTTATGAATAAAACGAATACGAAAGAGCATATTCTCGTATGCCTCTCCTCAGCTCCGTCAAATGCAAGAATCATAGAAACGGCAGCCAAAATGGCAAAAGCCTTCGAAGCGAGCTTTACAGCACTGTACGTACAGACGCCCGCCTCGGAGCTTATGCTGGATACGGATAAAGCACGCCTTTCGGAAAATAGCCGCTATGCTGAGTCTCTGGGAGCAAACGTTGCAACCGTCATCGGAGATAACGTTGCGTTTCAGATTGCCGAGTTCTCACGGTTATCGGGTATTACCAAGGTCGTTCTTGGAAGAAGCGCGGCTCCTAAAAAAGGACTTTTCAAAAAGCAAACGCTTACAGATCAGCTTATCGAACTTGCCCCTAATCTTGATGTATATATCATCCCCGATATGACGGTCAAGCAAAAGGAGCAAAGGGTTCGGCTGTTTGGTAAGACAACTCTTTTGTCTACGTTAAAGGACTTCGGAACCAGTGTGCTCATCTTGGCAATCGCTTCGGGATTGTCTTTTGGCTTGCATTATATGGGCTTCACCGATGCAAACGTAATTACGGTATATATTCTCGCCGTTCTAGTTATATCCGCATTGATAGACAATCGATTTTGTTGGGTTGTCAGCTCTGCTGCAGGCGTTCTGCTGTTCAACTTCTTCTTTACAACGCCGAAATTCTCTTTAATGGCTTATGACAAGGGCTATCCCGTAACCTTTATCGTGATGCTCGTTGCTTCGTTGGTAACGGGTAGTATAGCCGCGAGAATGAAAAGCCACGCCAAGCAATCGGCCAAGACGGCTTACAGAACTAAAATACTGCTTGATACTAACCAGATGCTTGCAAAAGCGAAGAATGCTGATGAGATATTTGAAATAGCCACCTCGCAAACAAAAAAGCTTTTATCACTTGATGCTTTTGCGATTCGTGATAACGACCTCTCAAAGCTCGGCATCACAGACACAAGTCTATGTATAACCGAGTCCTGCATCTATTATCCTATTCACGCAAGCAATACTGTTTACGGAGCAATCGGAATAAACAGTACCAAAACGGTCAATGCCTTTGAAAACAGTATTCTGACCTCGATCCTCGGTGAATGCGCCTTGGCGCTTGAAAGCGAAAGAAACGCGAGAGAAAAGGAAGCTTCGGCGATCCTTGCAGAGCAAGAAAAGCTACGCGCGAATCTGCTCCGCACCATATCCCACGATCTTCGCACACCGCTGACATCGATTTCCGGCAACGCAGACAATCTGCTCGCAAATGACGAGGCATTTGATGCGGAAACGCGCAGACAGATCTATAGCGACATCCGTGAGGATTCCGAATGGCTCATCAGCCTTGTTGAAAATCTTCTTTCTGTATCACGTATGGGAGATGGCAAGAGCGACATACGGATGTCTGCCGAGCTTGTTTCTGATGTTATTGATGAGGCAGTAAGACGCACTGAAAAAAATGCCAATGCACACAGGCTCTCCGTTAAGGAAAGCGGTGGGATACTGCTTGCTCGGATGGATACAAGGCTTATCGTTCAGGTGTTGATAAATCTGATTGATAATGCTATCAAATATACGCCTGCCGGCTCTGAAATTGAGATCTCGGCTGTTGAAAAGGGCAATGAAATTGCAATCACCGTAGCAGACAACGGCGACGGGATAGCAGATGAAATAAAGCCCCGTGTATTTGATATGTTCTATACGGGTTCTGAAAAAATTGCCGACAGCCGTAGGAGCCTCGGCCTTGGACTTGCGCTCTGCAAGTCTATTGTAAATGCTCACGGCGGCGAGATTACCGTAACCGATAACGAGCCGCACGGCGCGGTATTTACCTTTACATTACAAAAGGAGGAGGTAGAGATCAGTGAATAAACCCTTGATACTTGTAGTCGAGGACGATGCGCCCGTTCGCAACTTGATTACTACGACCTTAAAGGCGCACGGCTATAAATTTATAACGGCACAGAACGGAAATAATGCTATCATGGAAGCATCCTCGCACAATCCCGATATTGTTCTCTTGGATCTAGGACTACCCGACATGGATGGCGTTGAAGTTATTGAGAGAATACGCACTTGGTCGGATATGCCGATCATTGTGATCAGCGCGAGAAGCGAAGATAAAGATAAAATTGATGCCCTTGATGCAGGCGCGGATGATTACTTAACCAAACCATTCTCCGTAGAGGAGCTTTTAGCAAGGCTTCGCGTTACGCAAAGAAGATTAGCAGCTAATCGTAACGAAAGCACAAGCTCGGCATTTACGAACGGTGCATTAAGGATTGATTATGCCGCAGGATGCGCCTATCTCAGTGAGGAAGAATTACATCTGACTCCCATCGAATACAAAATACTGTGTCTGCTTGCCGCAAACGTCGGGAAGGTCTTAACGCACACCTTTATCACACAAAAAATATGGGGTGCAGCGTGGGAAAATAACGTAGCCACTCTCCGCGTCTTTATGGCAACACTCCGTAAGAAGATTGAAGCAGCCCCCGATTCACCGCAGTATATTCAGACCCACATCGGCGTTGGTTACAGAATGATGAGGGTAGAGTAAGGAGAAAAATTCCAATTTGTCGGCGAGAAATTATACAAACAATAAATTAATAAGGGCGAGATTAAATATCACGCCCTTTCATTATTTCATATTTGATCTTGCACTTCATAATAATCTCTTGTAAAGAAAAATACGAACCTTGATTGCTCAGGGTTTGTATTATTCTTGTTTGGTGCGGGTGTAAGGAGCGAAGCGACGGAATAGCGAGCCTGCGAGCGTCCAGGACTTGATTCTCGGCGAACTACGCCTGCGGTCATTCGCGGATCTGACAGTCCACCGGTAGCAAGGCGAAAACAACCTCTAAATGTTGTTTCCACCGAAGCGAAACCGTCCAAAGCAAGGAGACAAAGGAGTGAGCCTGTCGAGCGACGCATGACGACTATGCGACGATGGAGGTCTGTCATTCAACACCGCTCCTACTTCAAGCCCTGTCATAACGTATTAAGCAAAAAGACAGAACCACAAAGGTTCTGTCTTCTTACTTGGTGCGGGTGACAGGACTTGAACCTGCACGGAAGTCCACCAGATCCTAAGTCTGGCGCGTCTGCCAGTTCCGCCACACCCGCATCACAAGTATTCTAACATATTAATGTAACTTTGTCAATCAAAAAGTATGTCTATATCTGCTTTTTTAAAAAAATAAACTTTTTTCATAAAATGTGTTGACAAACAGTGGGGAAAGTGTTATAATGCTAAAGCAGACAAAAGTCTAAAACAAAGTAGAATGTTCCGTTCTCACCCTGCCGCAATGGCGCGCAGCGGTTAATATCTTTTAATCCCATAAAATGGGGAAGGTATGTGCGTACGGAGTATTCTGTATGCATTTTTCTTTTTGGAGGTATAAAACCATTAGCACTAACAGCAAGGATTTGCCCATTAATGACGAGATCAAAGCACCTGAGGTGCGACTGATAGGCAGCAACAATGAGCAGCTGGGCGTTATGAAGATCGAGGAAGCGCGTACTTACGCAAACAACAATGGCGTCGATCTTGTACTCATTGCCCCCACCGCGAATCCGCCGGTATGCCGTGCGATAGATTACGGTAAGTTCTGCTTTGAGCGTGACAAGAGAGAAAAGGAAGCGCGTAAGAAGCAGGTAATTGTTAAGGTTAAGGAAGTTCAATTGTCTTGCAGAATTGAGCAGCATGACTTTGATACCCGTGTCAACCAGGCGAAGAAGTTCCTCTCTGAGGGTAACAAGGTTAAGGCTGTCGTCAGATTTAAGGGCCGTGAGATGGCTCACACCGAGCTCGGACGCGAGGTTATCACCTCTTTTGCTGAGGCGCTCGCAGGCTACGGTGCTTCCGAGAAGAAGCCCTCGCTCGACGGACGTTATATGTCCATCGTTCTTTCTCCCGTTAAGCAGGAGAAAAAGTAAAATAGTTTTAAAATTGGGTTACACCCACAGAAAAGGAGTATAAAAATGGGAAAGATCAAGACACATAAGGCATCTAACAAGAGATTTTCTCGTACAGGTACCGGTAAGATCAAGATGAATCACAACAACCACCGCCATAACCTTGGCATTAAGACTGCAAAGCGCAAGAGAAATCTTCGCAAGGGCGCTATTCTTAGCGAGAGCTTTGCACCTATCTACAGAACCCTTATCTCTAAGTAATTGAGACAAGGAATGACTAAAGAAATTTGGAGGATTAAATAAATGGCAAGAGTTAAGGGCGCGATGATGACGCGCAAGAGAAGAAAGAGCGTACTCAAGGCAGCTAAGGGTTATTGGGGTGCTAAGTCCAAGCACTTCAAGATGGCTAAGCAGGCAGTTCTTAAGAGCGGTAACTACGCATTCGCCGGTCGTAAGCAGAAGAAGAGAGATATGCGTTCTCTCTGGATCACCAGAATTTCTGCTCAGGCTAAGGTTTGCGGTATGAACTACTCCACTCTTATGCACGGTCTTAAGCTTGCAGGTATTGAGCTTAACCGTAAGATGCTTGCAGAGATTGCTGTTGCTGACAAGGAAGCTTTCGCAGCAATCTGCGAGAAGGCTAAGGCAGCGCTTTAATACATTCCGCGGTTTACTTATTCTGTAAACCGCGGTGTTTTTTCATATTAAACTTTTGTGAGGTTTATATGCTTGAAAAGCTTGAGATCACAAGTAGAAATAACGAACTTGTAAAATGGATATCATCGCTCAAGGATAAGAAGGGAAGAAGAGAGTCGGGTTCCTTTATCGCTGAAGGGGTAAAGCTTACACTCGAGGCTATAAGCGCCGGAATGCCGATAACTCATATCCTCGTGTCCAAAGGGGAAGAGACGCGGATAGTTCCGCTAATTGAGGAAGCGCTTGAGAACGTTTCTCGTACTGATTGCAGGCTCTACGTCTTATCTGAGAGTGCGTTTGAAAAAATTTCAACAGAAAAAGCTCCGCAAGGTGTAATTACAGTAATAAAATACCTTGACAATTTTAATTATACTGATATAATATATAAGGAAGAGTTTTTCTTAAAACAGAGTGAAAAAGCCATTGTTCTTTGCTCACTTCGCGATCCGTCTAACCTCGGCGCTGTGATCAGGAGTGCCGTGGCATTTGGCGTAGATCATATCATTTTAACAAACGACTGTGCCGATCATTACAGCCCAAAAACGGTAAGAGCTGCAATGGGAAGTCTTTTCAAGGTAAAGCTGACTGTTATATCAGATCTTGCTCAATTCATCAAAAGCGCACAAGAGAATCATAGACGCGTATATGCCGCAGAGCTTTCCGATAATGCTGTTTCTTTGGCTGATTTGGAGTTATGCAGAACCGATCTCTTTGTTATAGGTAACGAGGGACACGGTATACCCGAGGAGATATCATCACTTACCGATCTCAGCGTTTATATTCCGATCGCCGAGAACGTTGAGTCACTGAATGCTTCGGTTGCCGCATCTGTTTTTTTATGGGAGCTCAGTAAAAAATAAGAAAGAGGTGCATATATATGGATAAGCGTATATACGAGATATGGTTATCATTGGCGTGTACTCCGGATACCGCAACATTTCCAAAACTACTCGAGCGCTTCGGCAGTGCCGAGGAAATATATAATGCAACCGATTTTGATATAAGATACGCCGTCGATGCCAACAACAGCGATAGCGCACGGCTTATCGACAAGGACTTAGAAAGGGCATCTGAGATATATAATTTTTGTATAACCCGATCTGTCGGTCTTGTTTCGTATTTTGATAAAGAATATCCCGAGCTGCTTAAGAAAATTCAAACTCCGCCTGTATTACTCTATTACCGCGGTAAGCTTCCTGACTTTTCTGCGAATTTCCACTGTGCAATAGTAGGAACTCGCTCGCTTTCCGACTACGGCAGAGTAAACGCATTCCGTGCGGGATACGATCTCGCTCTTGCTGGTGCGAATATAGTGTCCGGCATGGCGATAGGCTGCGACGGTGTTGCACTCGCGGGTGCACTTGCCGGCGGTGCAAAGACGATTGCAGTTCTCGGCAGCGGTATCGACGTTTGCTATCCTCATCAGCATCAGACACTGGCAAGAGCTATTGTCAAAGAGGGATGTGTAATTACTGAATATGCTCCCGGCACAAAGCCTGAGCGTATCAATTTCCCCAGAAGAAACAGAATAATAAGCGGTTTGTGCCGCCTTACTGTCTTTGTGGAGGGTAAGCTGGAAAGCGGTGCAATGATAACCGCCAGACATGCAATGAAGCAGGGAAGAGATGTCTTTGCTTTTCCGGGCAACGTCTTCTCGCCGGGTTCTGAAGGTGCGCACCGACTTATTCAGGATGGCGCGCGTCTGTGCGGTAGTGCCGGTGATATTATCTATGCTTATAAAAATGAGTACGGTAAAGCAATTCTCAATCCATTTATATTCCCTATAAAAAGAACCGTAAATATGAACGCTGTTCTTTCTGAGTACAAGATCGCCTGCGTTACTCCTACCGACGATATTTTCCTGAACAGCTTCGGCAGACGTGAAAAACAGATTGAGTATCCTGAAGCAGTTGCGCTTTCTCCTATAAACGACGAGTCCGTTAAGCAAAGTGAAGAAATACTCGAGGATTCGCCGACTGAGCCCGAAAATATCGATGATAGGGCGCAGGTTTCGAACAATACGATAATTCGTCATAATTCGGTAACGAAAAAGGCTTCCGGCGCTCCGGATTCTAATGTTCAAACTACAAGTCCGCTGCCCGAAATCGACCGTGATGCACTGAAAATATATAAAAAGATACCAATGGACACAGATTGTGAAATTGAATCGTTGGTTGATGAATCGCACGATCTGAGGGCTGTAATTAAAACACTTCTTAAGCTGGAAATGTCAAGATTTGTTGTTATGCTCCCCGGTGATAAGGTAAAGAGAAACTTAAAATGAAAGGTGTGGCGGGTGCCACATAGCGTATATCAAGCGTATGTCTTATTTAGTAATTGTTGAGTCGCCTGCAAAGGCAAATGCAATAAAAGGATATCTTGGACCAAACTATAAGGTTATAGCGTCCAAGGGTCACATCAGGGATCTGCCGAAAAGCAGTCTCGGTATAGATGTAGAGAACGGTTTCACACCTAAGTATATAAATATAAGAGGTAAGGGTGACGTTATCAAGGAGCTCCGCCGTGAAGCAAAAGCGGCTACGAAAATATTTCTTGCAACCGACCCGGACCGCGAGGGAGAAGCGATTTCATGGCACCTTGCAGAGCAGCTCGGTATACCTGCCGGTACTCCCTGCAGAGTTACCTTCAATGAGATCACAAGAGGCGCAGTCAAGGAGGCAATAAAATCTCCTCGATGCATAAACGAGGATCTTGTAAACTCACAGCAGGCAAGAAGAATACTCGACAGATTAGTTGGATTTAGCCTGAGTGAGCTTCTTTGGAAAAGCATTAAAAGCGGTCTTTCGGGCGGCAGAGTCCAGTCCGTTGCTGCTCGTATAATAACCGAGCGAGAGGAAGAAATACGCGCATTCGTGCCCAGTGAATACTGGACCTTGGATATTACACTTTCAACCGGCTCGGGAGATGAAATACTCGCGAGATTCTACGGAGATAAGACGGGTAAGACAAAAATATCCTCGCAGTCAGAGGCAGATGAGATCGAAGCCGCAATCAAATCCGGATCCTTCAGGGTTACCTCCGTGAAAAACGCGGAAAAGCAGAAAATGCCAATGCCTCCATTCACGACATCGACTCTGCAGCAGGAAGCATCGCGCAGACTTGGCTTCCAGTCTCAGAAAACGATGAAGGTCGCCCAGGAGCTTTATGACGGCTTGAATATCGGACAGGAATACGGCGGCGTCCAGGGTCTTATCACCTATATGCGTACAGACTCACTCAGAATTTCTGACGTAGCTGCGGCCGAAGCAGAAAAATTTATTGAAGAGCATTACGGTGCGGAATGCTTACCCACCTCCAGAAGGGCATATAAGTCCGACCAGAACGCTCAGGATGCACACGAAGCTATCAGACCCGCGAGCATAAAGCTTACTCCCAAAAAGCTAAAGAAGCATCTTTCTGCAGATCAGTTCAAGCTATACAGACTTATCTGGGAGAGGTTTATAGCAAGTCAGATGGCATCTGCCATACTTGATACAGTGGCTGTTGATATAGAAAACAGCGGTTACGTATTCAAGACAGGCGGATATGTTATCAAGTCTATGGGTTATCTCTCAATATATAACGATCAAAATACCGATGAAGAATCAGCAGACGGAGATAATCTTACCAAGCTTCCCGCGATCAAGCGCGGTGAAACACTCAGCACGTCAGAAATAACGAAGCAACAGCATTTCACCGAGCCTCCGGCAAGATATACCGAGGCATCGCTGATTAAATTTCTTGAGGAAAACGGCATAGGTCGTCCCTCTACCTACGCACCAACCATTTCTATAATAACTTCAAGAGAGTACGTCAAAAGAGACGGGAAGACTCTTGTAGCGACCTCACTAGGAGAGGTCATTACCAACTATATGAAGAAGCATTTTCCCGACATCATTGACTATGAGTTCACCGCGGAAATGGAAGATAAGCTCGACTCTATTGAAAACAAAGAAAACACAATCGAGGGTGTTCTTTCAGAATTCTACGAAAAGTTTTCAAAGGATCTGAAAGCAGCCGAGGATGCGATCCGCGATACAGGAAGGGTCAATGTACCTAGCGAAGAAAGCGGTGTTATCTGTGATAAATGCGGTGCTGTTATGGTTTACAAAAGCGGAAGATTCGGTAAGTTCCTTGCTTGCCCAAACTTCCCTAAATGTAAAAATACCAAAGCAATAGACGAAGAAGGAAATATAGTCGAGCAGACACCGATCAAACCGGAGCTTGCAGGCTTCAAGTGTGAGCTTTGCGGTGGTGAGATGATAATCAGACGCGGAAAATTCGGTGATTTCTATGCTTGTGAGAATTATCCCGAATGTAGATTTACAAAGCAGAAAGTTATAGACACGGGAGTAAGTTGCCCAAAGTGCTCGGCTAAAATAGTCGGCAGACGAGGTAAGAGTAAATCTCTCTTCTACAGCTGTGAAAGATATCCTGATTGTGATTATTCATCCTGGGATCTTCCTCTCGTTGAAAAATGCCCTGATTGCGGCGATATACTGTATTACAGAAAGAGCAGAAAATCTGTTATTTGTAAAAATCCTATGTGCGACTACTCGCGCGAGGAAGAAATGACGGTACCTCAATAATGTATGAAGCTAATATAACCGTCGTAGGTGCAGGCCTTGCCGGATGCGAGGCGGCTTGGCAGGCGGCAGAGCGCGGAGTAAAGGTTAATCTCTATGAAATGAAGCCCATAAAATACTCTCCCGCGCATCATAAGCCGGGATTCGCCGAGCTTGTTTGCTCAAACTCTTTAAGATCGAATCAAACAAGCAATGCCGTTGGCTTACTTAAAGAGGAGCTTAAGCTGCTCGGATCACTGATAATGGAAGCAGCATATGCAACAGAGGTCCCGGCCGGAAGTGCACTTGCGGTTAACAGAGATGAATTCAGCGATTATATAACAACAAAGATTAAATCTCACCCTAATATTACCGTCATAAACGAAGAGGTGACTCGTATTGACACCGATTCGATAACGGTAGTTGCATCGGGACCTCTCACATCAGAGGCTCTAGCGGATGCTATATCGGAGATAACCGGCGGAGGTGAGCTGCACTTCTTCGACGCGGCTGCGCCTATAATCGACTTTTCCTCTATCGATATGTCGCGTGCTTTCTTCGCTTCAAGATACGGCAAGGGTGATCCGACGGATTATCTTAACTGTCCTATGACGGAAGAAGAGTACGATAAGTTTTATAACGCTCTTATAGAGGCTGAGCTTGCACCACTTAAGGCTTTTGATAAGGAGCTGCAAGAGGATCTTACGGTATTTGAGGGCTGCATGCCGGTCGAGGTAATGGCGAAGCGTGGATATGATACATTGAGATTCGGTCCTATGAAGCCTGTGGGTCTGCCTGTGCCGACCACGGGAGAGGATGCCTTCGCAACGGTTCAGCTCAGACGTGAAAATAAAGAAGGAACGATGTACAACATCGTTGGTTTTCAGACTCACCTCACATTCGGAGAGCAAAAAAGAGTATTCGGTATGATTCCTGGACTTGAGCATGCAGATTTTCTACGTTACGGTGTTATGCACCGCAATACCTATCTGAATTCGCCGGGTCTTTTATCTCCGAGTTACAGTATGATAAAAAACGGCAAGATATTTTTCGCAGGTCAGATGACGGGTGTGGAAGGATACGTCGAATCATGCTCCTCAGGGTTTGTTGCCGGACTTAACGCAGCTATGCTTGCGTTGGGTAAAGATCCGGTAATATTCCCTCGTGATACAGAGATCGGTGCTCTTGCTCACTACGTCAGTGAAGGTGGTGTCAGTTCCTCCTTCCAGCCGATGAATGCTAATTTTGGTATAATAGCCCCCTTTGAAAAAAAGATTAAAGGAGGAAAGAGATATAGAAATGAGGCATATGCAGAGCGTTCGCTCGCACTTATATCTTCTTATCTCACCGACAATTTAATATGAGAATTCTCATTGATGCAATGAGTGGTGATAACGCGCCACTCGAAATCATAAAAGGCGTTGCACTTGCTAAAAAGGAGTATCCCGAACACACTTATATGCTCGTTGGAAACGAGAATGTTGTTTCGGATACTGCAATAAAAAACGGGATCAATCTCTCGGGGATTGAAATAATTGATTCTGTATCTGTTATAACTATGGAGGACAACCCTCTTTGCGTTATCCGCTCGAAGAAGGATTCCTCTATGTCTGTCGGACTGAAAGCTCTCGCTACAGGCGATGCAGATGCATTCGTGAGTGCCGGTAATACAGGTGCGCTGATAACGGGTGCAACTATTATAGTAAAGAGAATCCCCGGCATAAACAGAGCTGCTATTGCCTCTGTTTTACCTCTTGGAAACCCTGTCCTTCTTATGGATTCGGGTGCCAACTTAACAGTTACCTCGGACAACATATGTCAATTCGCCTTTATGGGTGCAAAATATATGGAAAAGATATATAACATAGACCGTCCGAGAGTCGGCTTGCTTAATAACGGTACCGAATATAATAAAGGCAATCCTTTGCAGATCGAATCCTACCAGCTTCTATTGGATTCGGGGCTCGAATTTGTTGGTAACGTCGAAGGTAAGGCTGTTCCGTTTAATGTATGTGATGTTTTGGTAACAGATGGTTTTACCGGAAATATTTTTTTGAAAACGGTAGAAGGCATGGGCAAATTTATGCTTTCTATGCTTAAAGAGGTTCTTACAACAAACATTGTTACCAAGGTCTCTACTCTGACAATGGGCGAGAAGATACGCGAGCTAAAGCATAGGTTTGATGCCGGTGAACATGGCGGAGCGCCGCTTCTCGGCATTTCAAGACCCGTTATTAAGGCGCATGGATCATCTGATGCCAACGCAATCAAAAATGCTATCAGACAGACTATTCATTTTGTCGAAACAGGCATTAACGATGAAATAAAGGCGTTTGCTATGGATTATGATATAAAAAAGATTCTGGCAGATGCCGAAAAACTCTACACCGAGATATAAGCGAAAGGAGCATAAGCGTGGGAATCGGAAAAGAATTCTATGATCTGATGGATAAAATTTCATACCGATTCACCGACGTTTCGCACTTGGAATGTGCTCTTACACATTCTTCATACTCAAACGAGATGAAAAAGCGTGGATTCAGAGTGAATTCAAACGAATCGTATGAGTTTCTCGGTGATGCCGTTCTTGAGCTTATTATTTCTGAAGATCTGTTTCTGCGATGTGTTGGCGAGGGAGAGGGCGCATTGACTAAATACAGACAAAGTCTTGTATGCGAGTCTACTCTTGCAAAAATAGCTGAGAATATTGATCTGGGAGCTTACTTAAACGTTGGATCAAGCGAAGAAAACACCGACGTCAGACGTCGTGCAAAGGTGCTTGCGGATTCCCTGGAGGCTCTTATTGCAGCTGTTTATCTCGATTCAACTAAACTAGGAGATACCTCTTCGGCTAAAACGGTTGTTCTTTCACTGTTTGACCATGAGATAGATGCTGTAATAAAGCGTGGAAATACCGACTATAAGTCTATGCTGCTTCAGTTCGTTGAGAAGAATTCAGGCTCGGAATTAAGATTCGAATATAGGGAAAGCGGACCCGAGCATAAAAAGCAATTTCATGCTACGGCATATATTAACAACAACGTGGTTGGCGAAGGCGACGGAAGAACAAAAAGAGCTGCAGAAATGAGTGCTGCCAAAAGTGCTCTGATGCTTTTCGGAATTTCAGTGTAACTATGGCAAAGCATGTAAATATCCCTATATTCATACCTCACCTCGGATGCCCGAACCAATGTGTATTTTGTAATCAACGACATATATCCGGTGTAACGAATTTCGATCCGAACAGCGTTGTTGATATCATAGAAAACTCACTCAAAACTATTGATGCCGAGTGTGAGACAGAGATAGCCTTCTTTGGAGGCTCATTTACGGGAATCGATCCACATCTGATGATAAACCTGCTTGAAATAGCAAATCGCTATATAAATCAAGGCAGAGTTTCTTCTATCAGATGCTCAACAAGACCCGACTATATTAATTCCGATATTCTTGACGTTCTTGAACGGTACAGAGTTAAAGTCATAGAGCTGGGAATGCAAAGCGCTGATGACTCTGTTTTAGCTCTTACCAAGCGAGGACATACCCGCGAAGATATACTTACAGCATCCAAGCTGATCGTATCGCGTGGATTTCAACTTGTAGGACAGATTATGATAGGCTTGCCCGGCTCGACGCCGGAAACCGAGTTAAACACAGCTAAACTCGTTGTTGAGTGCGGAGCAAGTGCAGCTCGTATCTATCCTACGATAGTTTTTCGAGATACTGAGCTATCCGATATGTGCATATCCGGTGTTTATGAACCGCTTACTGAAAAGGATGCCGTAAAAAGAAGCGCCACCGTGCTTGCTTACTTTATCGATAATGGTATTGATGTCATCCGTATCGGTCTGTGTTCTTCGGAAAATTTGAAAAGCGAAGAAAGTTATTTTAGAGGTCCGAATCATCCCGCACTAGGCGAGCTTGTCATTTCTGAATACTATTTTGATGCGATTTACAAGCTACTTTCAAGTAAGCAGTGTAAAAATAAAATTCCAATAGTATACGTTTCGCGTGGAGCCCTTTCAAAAGCAATAGGGCAACACCGTATAAATAAAAATCGGTTGATCCGTGAGCTCGGTCTTGCCGATATAAAATTCAAGGAGCACGATGAACTACGTGCTTACGAGCTCAAATCAGAGTTTGAAGAGGATACATAATGTATTTAAAATCATTAGAGCTTCATGGCTTTAAATCCTTCCCGAACAGAACAGTACTTACCTTTGAACGCGGTGCAACTGTTATAGTCGGTCCTAACGGAAGCGGAAAATCGAATATTTCCGACGCTATGCGTTGGGTTCTCGGTGAGCTTTCAAGCCGTAATATCCGTGGTACTAAGATGGAGGACGTTATCTTCGGTGGTACTGATGACAGACGCCCAATGGGATTCGCTGAGGTTTCTGTAACATTTGACAACACGGACCCCGTTGCAAGACTGGATTCCGAGTTCGACGAGGTAACCATAACAAGACGTTATTACAGAACCGGTGAAAGTGAATATCTTATAAACAAGGAGAACAAACGTTTGCGCGATATTCATATGCTTTTTATGAATACCGGTGTCGGACGTGAGGGTTATTCCATAATCGGTCAGGGTAAGGTTGCCGAGATCGTTTCCAAGAAGAGCGACGAAAGACGAAATATCTTTGAGGAAGCTGCCGGAATCTCGAAGTACAGATACAGAAAAGAAGAGGCTGAAAGAAAGCTGAAGGGCGTTTCTGAGAACCTGGAGCGTATAAACGATATCAAGGTTGAAATCGAAGCACAGGTACAGACGCTCGAAAAGGATGCTGAGAAGGCAAGACGCGGTCTTGAAATCTACGAGCAGAAGAAGAGAGCCGATGTATCACTCTGGCTTTACGATACAAAACAAATAAGAGACGATATCGAGGAAGCGGAGAAGGTCTGGCTTCTTTCAAAGCACGAGCTTGAAATCCTTGAGCAGGTAATTAATGACCTCGAGGCGCAGACGGAGAACCTTTATACAAAGTCTCAGTCTAACAAGCTTAAATCCGCAGAGCTTCTCGAAAAGATCAGAGAAACAACAGAAAAGATACACAACCTCGAAAGTGCGCTGCGCAGCGCTGACTCTGATTTTGCACATTCTGCGGAGCTTATCGAAGGATGCAGAACGAGAATAGCCGAGATAGAAGCAAGTGAAAGCACCGTCAATGCCACAAAGTCGGGCTACACCGATAAGATGGACGAGGTAGAGAAAAAGCTTAATGAGCTTTCGGATATGAGGTTCGACGTTCTCACCGAGCAGCAAAGAGTAACTGCTGAGATCAATCGAATCAAAAAGGATCTAGAGGATGCACTTCTTGATCTTGAGGCTGAGGAGCGTGGCTCCACTGATCTTAAGATAAGAATAGATATCTTAAAGCACGCTATGAGCTCCGACGGTGAAAAAACCGCGGAAATTGAAAAAGAAATAGAGAAATATGATGCCGATGGCGAAAAGCTTCGCCGCGAGGCAGATAAGTGCGAGGAAAGCGCATCTGTATTCAAGGCGCAGATCGATGAAAAGGATGCTGTTATTTCAGAGGCATCCGAGAAGATCGAAAGGCTTACCGAGGAGCGCGGGCAGATCCAGGAGCAGTATAACGAATCAAAGCTCGAGCACGATGCGGTAATCAGACGTGCCGATGACCTTCAGAGAATGATAGATCACTTTGACGGTTATGTAGAGAGCGTTAAATTCGTCATGCGCGAATACGGACAGGGAAGAATAAACGGTGCCGGAGAGATATACGGACCCCTTTCATCTCTTATAAACGTGGACAAGCAATATATTACTGCTATTGAGACGGCGCTCGGAGCAAGCCTTCAGAATATAGTTGTTGACAACGAAGGTACTGCGAAATCTGCAATTTACGCATTAAAGAAGGCGAATGCAGGACGTGCGACCTTCTATCCCGTTTCAGCAATGCGTCCCGCTAGCGAGACTGAAGAGATACGGACGGCAAAGACCTGCGAGGGCTTTATCGGAAGAGCAGATACACTTGTGGGATCAGACAAGAAATACCGATCTATCATCGAATTTCTTCTTTTACGTACGCTTGTATTTGATAACATCGAGAATGCTTCAGCGGCTGCAAAGCGAGTAAATTACCGCGTAAAGATGGTAACGCTTGACGGACAGGTTATCAATGCCGGCGGCTCGTTCACAGGTGGTAGCGCTAAGCGTGACAGCGGAATCCTTTCGAGAACAAGCGAGATCCTTGCCCTTCGCGAAAAAGGAAAAGCTCTCGATGTAAAGCTCGAGGAATATGTAAAAGCACTCTCCGAGATAGATGCCGAGCTCAAAGAAGCGACCGAAAATCTTAAGGGAGCTGAGCAGGATAAAGAAGTCCTTCTCACACTTTCGAGAACGACCTTCCAGGCATATGATACTGCTAAGGCAAATTATGATGCAAACCGCAGAATAGTCGAAAAGTTCAAGGAAGACTACGATAACCTTGTAAATCACAGGGTTCAGGCGGCAGAGGAGGTAAAGAGCCTTACCGAGGATCATACCGCAGCACTCGAGAGAATCGAAGGCATCAAGACTCAGCGCCTCGCAATGAGCGAAAAGCTCGCTATTGTTGAGGAGGAGCTTGATGGCGTTCTTTCGCGCGTGAATGAAGCATCAATCAAGATTGCCGAGGAAAACAAGGAGCGTGAGAGCCTCGGTGCTCTTATCGCATCCGTCGATCTCCGTCTTGATGAGCTTAGTGCCGAAAAGAATGCGCAGCTTGAGAGAATCGAAATGCTTAACTCAAGACGTCGCGGAATCAACGATATGAAGAGCGAGCATCAGGTAATGCACGAGGCACTTGATAAAGAGCTCCAGGCACTTCAGGATGAGCGACGCGAGGTCGAGAGCGGCAGTGACGAGTTCGAGCGCGAGCTGCATGAGATACGTCAGAAAACAAAAGAGAAGAACTCATCCAAGCAGGTAGTATTTGAGTCTGCGCTTAAGAATGAGAACGCACTCGTAAGACTCCGTGAAAGACAGGACAGACTTGGCTCTCAGCTTTGGGATGATTATGAGATAACATACGAGGATGCAGTGGCTCTTCAATATCCTCCCGTTACCGCTGAGAATCGTGAGGATGTTGCTCGTGAACAAGCATCCTGCCGTTCAAAGCTGCGTTCGATAGGTAACTTTGATCCCGAATCCATAGAAAAGTACGCCGAGATAAAGACGAGATACGATCAGCTGAATACTCAGTATATCGATCTCACAAAATCTCAAGAGGAGCTTGTCGGTATCATCTCCAGAATCGAAAGCGAGATGAGAAACAATTTCCTCACTGCGTTCAACGATATCAATAAAAACTTCGGTATTACCTTTAAGGAGCTCTTCGGAGGCGGTAATGCAGAGCTTTCGCTTACCGATCCCGAGGACGTTCTTACCTCGGGAATCGAGATCAAGGCGGCTCCTCCCGGCAAGATCATCAAGAGTATGTCATTGCTATCGGGTGGTGAGCAGTCGTTCGTTGCTATTGCACTCCTATTCGCAATTCTTAAGGTAAATCCCACACCGTTCTGTATTCTTGACGAGATCGAGGCTGCTCTCGATGAGGTCAATGTATTCAGATTCGGTGAATATGTAAAGAAGCTCGGTGAGGATACTCAGTTCATCCTTATCACTCACCGCCGCGGTACCATGGAGATCGGAGACAGACTTTACGGTGTCACGATGCCGCAGAGAGGTATCTCTCAGGCTATAGAGCTTAACGTAAATGAAATAGAAGGAAAACAGAAGGAGCTTTTAGATGGGGTTCTTTGACAAGCTGAAGGAAGGCTTAATTAAAACTAAAAATGCTATCGTTGGAAAGATCGATAGCTTCTTCAAAATGTTCCGCAAGGTCGATGAGGAGCTCTTCGAGGAGCTTGAGGAGCTGCTCATATCCGCTGATATCGGATTCACGGCTACAGAAGCAATACTGGATGAGCTTCGTGATATCGTCAAAACAGAGAATATAAAGGAGGCGGAGGACGTAAAGGTTAAGCTTTACGAAATTCTTCGCCGAATGATTGGAGAACACGAGCCGCTTAAGCTCGAGACCAAGCCCTCGGTAATACTTGTTATAGGTGTAAACGGAGTCGGAAAGACCACCTCTATAGGTAAGATCGCGGCTGATTTGAAGTCTAAGGGTAAAAAGGTAGTTGTTGCCGCGGCAGACACATTCAGAGCAGCGGCAGCAGAGCAGCTTACGGTTTGGTGTGAGCGTGCCGCTGTTGATATTATCAAGCAAGGAGCCGGTGCAGATCCTGCTTCCGTTGTTTACGATGCTATCAATGCAGTAAAAAGCAGAAAGGCTGACGTTCTGATAATTGATACGGCAGGTAGACTCCACAACAAAAAAAATCTTATGGACGAGCTTGCTAAGATTGACAGAGTTATAAACCGTGAGCTGGCAGGCTGCTCAAAGGAGACCCTTCTGGTTCTTGATGCTACAACAGGGCAAAATGCAGTACTCCAAGCCAAGGAATTCAAGGGTGCATCCGTAATTACCGGTCTTATCCTTACGAAGCTCGACGGAACTGCGAAGGGCGGTATAGTTCTTTCCATTAAGCAGGAGTTAGGAATTCCTGTAAAATTCATCGGTGTAGGCGAGAAGATAGACGATATGAAGCCCTTTTCTCCCAACGACTTTGCAAAAGCACTTTTTGAAAAGGATTAGCCATGTTGACAAGTAAACAAAGAGCATATCTCAGATCGCTTTCTCAACAACTCGACACAATCTTTCAGATAGGTAAGGGCGGTATCTCTGATGAGATGTGCGCTCAGATATCTAACGCTCTTGAGGCAAGAGAGCTTATAAAGCTCAGAGTACTCGAAAATAGCGGATTTACCGCAGTCGATGCCGCTGGTATTATTTCATCAAAAACTTTATCCGAAGTTGTATCCTGCGTTGGCACGCGGTTTGTGCTATACAGACAGTCCCAGAACGAGAAGAAACGAAAGATCGAGCTTCCGAGGTAATACCAATGAATAATCTATCTGTGCTGCTTGAAACGATATCTTCTTATATGAGTGAAAAGCGTTTCAGGCACACTCTCGGAGTAATCGAGCTTGCAAAATCGCTTGCAAAATATTTTGATGAAGTAGATGATGAGCTGATTTCATATGCCGCAGCGCTTCACGACGTAGCAAAGGAACGACCTTACACTGAGCTCGTAGAGTTATCGGAGTCTTATGGGATCCACTTGTCTTCCGAAGACCTCGATACCCCCGAGGCGCTCCATTCCTTTGCCGCACCGGCACTGATACTTAAAGATTTCCCCGATTATTCACATCCTGATATTCTATCGGCTGTTAAAAATCATACACTCGGTGATGTTGGCATGTCCACGTTCGATAAACTCATCTTTATTTCCGACTACGCCGAGTTTGGCAGAAATAACCCACATTCTATAACCGTAAGAGAATACTTGATCTCCAATCTCGTAGAAAATAGCGTAGAGCATAATCTCAAAATACTCGATAACGCGATTGTTTCAGCTATAGAATCAACCGAGAAATATTTGCTAAGTAAGGGAAAAAAGATTAATTCGCGCTCAAATAAGCTCAAGGAATCGTTGCTCCCTTAAATTTACACGAATTGATATGGCAGCATGGCAAAAGATATCCTAAAGATAATCTTTAGGAGTAGATATGAAAAAGCTTATTTCTATCGTTTTGCTTCTCATTCTTCCGTTTATAACTTTTGTATTCAAATCGGACGCTAAAGAGGATGTTACAGTTTCTGCAGGAGAAGGAGATTATTCACTGATTCTATGCGGTTTTGATGAAGCGGCAGAGAATACAGACTCTATAATACTTGCAAAGTATATAAGCGCAGATAACTCATTGAATTTTATACAGATTCCACGAGATACCTACCATGATGCCGCATCTTACAAAAAAATCAATTCGCTCTATCCGTCAAGAAGAGCAAGCGGTGACGACCGCAAGGATGCACTAAAGGCTCTGGAGATGGATATCGAAGAAAATCTTGGGATCAATATAGATGCATCTATAGGCTACACTATGGATACCTTCGTCAGCGTCATTGATGCTATCGGTGGAGTAGATCTGGATCTGCCTAAAGCTTTTTCAATATACGATTCTAAAGGGAATGAAATTTTAAGTCTTTCTGATGGCGAAAATCACATAGATGGAAAAGACGCTTTACTATTCGTCAGAGCGAGAAACGGATATACAGGCGGAGATATCAGCCGCATCGACGCGCAAAAGATTTTCTTGTCGTCGTTTCTTGGGAAAATTAAGAACGACGTCTCGCTTACCGATATCATTAAAGGTTGTGTTGAAACAAGAAATGGCTGGACGCTCAACGTAAAGATCGGGGATTTATTTAAAATCATTATGAAAAACAAGGGCAGAATATCGAATGTCGATATGAAATATGCAACGCTGCCGGGTGTTGCAGCGCTTGGTAATAATGGTGTGTCGTACTTTTATCTTTCACACAAGTCATCTATTGAGTTACTAAACAGCTTAGGTTTCCAATCCGATCACTTCGACCCAAACTCAGTTTTTTTAAATAATGATGATAAGACGTCTCGAGACGTCTATTACCAAGATATAGGTTATTATATTTACGATGACAAAACTCTTTCAGAGATCGATTTGTCGTCACGTTAAAATTTTGAATGGAGAATTCAATGCAGACAGTTAAAACCGACGAGCTTCGCTATGCAGATTCAAAGACAATTGCATCCGAAGCAGTAAAGATCCTTCTCGAGAAGAAGGGACTTGACGTCAGAATGTTTGACGTCAGAGAAAAATCATCCGTTACTGATTTCTACGTTAACGCAACCGGACGCTCATCTACACAGGTAGGTGCGCTTGCGGATGACGTTGTGTTCCTGCTCGGGAACAGAGGAAGAGAAGCACTCAGGGTAGAGGGCAGACTCGGTAACGCATGGCTTCTCGTTGATTACGGTGACGTAATAGTTAACGTATTCGACAAACCTTCCCGCGATTTCTATGATTTAGACAAGCATCTTCCCGTAGGCAGCGAGGTCGATATTTCCGATCTTCTGCGTGAGGTTGATGAGAAATTTGATTTAACGAGAAAATAATTTTATTAAAGGACATATAGAAATGCTTTACGATTATCCCAGAATTGAGAAAAAATGGCAGGCTAAGTGGGATGAGGCTCATGCTTTCGAGGCAAAGCAGGACTTCTCACTTCCTAAGTACTTCGCACTTGTTGAATTCCCTTATCCCTCGGGACAGGGTCTTCACGTTGGTCACCCTCGTCCTTACACCGCCCTTGATATCGTATCAAGAAAGAAAAGGATGCAAGGATACAACGTTCTTTTCCCCATGGGTTGGGATGCTTTCGGTCTTCCCACCGAGAACTATGCAATAAAGAACAAGATCCACCCGAAGATCGTTACCGAGCGCAACGTAGCGAGATTCAAGTCTCAGCTTAAGTCTCTCGGTCTTTCCTTCGACTGGAGCCGTGAAATCAATACAACCGATCCTTCTTATTATAAGTGGACTCAGTGGATATTCCTTCAGCTCTTTAAGTCGGGACTCGCTTATAAAAAGGAGATGGCTGTTAACTTCTGTACATCTTGCAAAGTAGTTCTTGCTAATGAAGAAGTAATTTCGGGCTCTTGCGAGAGATGCGGTGCTCCCGTTATCAGAAAGGTTAAGAGCCAGTGGATGCTCAAGATAACCGAGTATGCCGAGAAGCTTATAAACGGTCTTGACGGACTTGATTTTATCGAGCGCGTAAAGGCGCAGCAGATTAACTGGATCGGTCGTTCCACGGGTGCTGAAATACTCTTCGATACCACGACGGGTGATCAGCTCAAGGTATACACCACAAGATGCGATACTCTCTTCGGAGCTACTTACATGGTTATTGCTCCCGAGCACGAGTTTGTTGATAAACACAGATCTCTCATTGAGAACATCGATGAGGTAGATGCATACAAGCTCGAGGCTTCAAAGAAGTCCGATTTTGAGAGAACTGAGCTCGTTAAGGAAAAGACCGGTGTTGAGCTTAAGGGTGTTAAGGCTATCAACCCCGCTAACGGTAACGAGATTCCGATCTTCGTATCCGATTACGTTCTTGCGGGCTATGGAACGGGTGCTATCATGGCTGTTCCCGCACACGACGAGCGTGACTGGGAGTTCGCTAAGAAGTTTGGTCTTCCTATCGTCGAGGTCGTTGCCGGCGGAAACGTTGAGGAAGCTGCATTTACCGACGTTGCTACCGGTGTTCTCGTCAATTCCGGCTTTATTACCGGTCTTGAAGTTGAGGATGCAAAGGCTAAGATGATCGAGTTCCTCGAGGAGAAGGGAATCGGTTGCGGAAAGGTGAACTACAAGCTCCGTGACTGGGTATTCTCCCGTCAAAGATATTGGGGCGAGCCTATCCCCGTTGTAAATTGCCCTAAGTGTGGATGGGTTGCTGTTCCCGAGGACGAGCTTCCTCTCGAGCTTCCCGAGGTCGAATCCTATGAGCCTACCGAGAACGGTGAGTCTCCTCTTTCTCTTATGACCGATTGGGTAAAATGCAAATGTCCGAAGTGTGGAGGTGCAGCTGAGCGTGAGACAGATACTATGCCTCAGTGGGCAGGATCCTCGTGGTACTTCCTCAGATATTGTGATCCTCACAACGACAAAGCACTTGCATCCCGAGAAGCCCTTGAATATTGGATGCCCGTTGACTGGTATAACGGAGGAATGGAGCATACCACTCTTCACCTTCTTTATTCCCGTTTCTGGAACAACTTCCTTCATGATATCGGTACAATTGGCGTTGCAGAGCCTTATGCTAAGCGTACCAGCCACGGAATGATTCTCGGTGAGAACGGAGAGAAGATGTCGAAGTCGCGCGGCAACGTTGTCAACCCCGATGATATCGTGAGAGATTACGGTGCTGATACTATGCGCCTTTATGAGATGTTTATAGGCGATTTTGAGCAGGCTGCACCATGGAATCCTCAGTCAATCAAGGGATGCAAGAGATTCCTTGAGCGCTTCTACAATCTCGTTGAGATTGCGGACGGAAACGGAACCACGCCCGAACTCGAAAAGCATATCCATAAGCTAATCAAAAAGGTAGAATCCGATATCGATTCAATGAAGTTCAACACCGCGATAGCCGCGATGATGAGCTGTATCAACACAATTTACGAGGTAGGTAAGATTACTAAGGATGAGCTTTCCACTCTTGCTAAGGTGCTTTCTCCCTTCGCACCTCACGTTGCAGAGGAGGTATACTCACTTCTTGGTAACGAGGGTCTTGTATCTCTTGCAAAATGGCCGGAATACGACGAGTCTAAGACAAAGGATGATACCGTTGCCATGCCTGTACAGATCAACGGCAAGGTAAAAAGTGTTGTTAATCTTCCCGTAAACGCAAGTAAGGAAGATGCTCTGTCTTGTGCTAAGGCTGACGAAAAGGTTGCTCAGGCGATAGAAGGTAAGACGATCGTTAAGGAGATCGTTGTCCCCGGTAAGATTATCAATATCGTTGTAAAATAAAAACATAGAGAGGCTGCCACAAGGCAGCCTCTTTCAATAGAAAAATATCAAAAAACTTTTTGCAAAAGTATTGACAATCGCGGTATTTTGTGGTATTATAATAAAGCTTTATGAATATGCGAGTGTAGTTCAATGGTAGAATTCCAGCCTTCCAAGCTGGTCGCGTGGGTTCGATTCCCATCACTCGCTCCAAATGCGCCCTTAGCTCAGTGGATAGAGTGCCCGGCTACGAACCGGTAGGTCGAAGGTTCGAA
>JAFVZL010000009.1 GCA_017508195.1 Clostridia bacterium
AAGCCCAATGTGGCTTTTTGTATCTATATCATTGAAACAGAAATCGACAAATTTCCATCGCGAAATTTGTTCGCAAATCCCAGATTTGCGGTCGAAATTTATTAATTTCGACTTTCGATTGTCGTTATAATGATTATAGAATGTCGAAAAGGCGAAAAAGCCTTTTCGCGGCTGAACCATCAGCCGAACAAAAAGCCCAATGTGGCTTTTTGTATCTATATCTTTGAAACAGAAATCGACAAATTTCCATCGCGAAATTTGTTCGCAAATCCCAGATTTGCGGTCGAAATTTATCAATTTCGACTTTCGATTGTCGTTATAGTAATCGACGGACAAACACAATGCCGAGGGGCGCAGAGTCGTAAGCGCGACTCCTCGGATCGGAGGAAATATGAAGCTTATAAAAAACGTTAGACTCAACGGAACACTCACCGATATTGCCGTAGAAAACGGAAAGATCGCCGGGATAGGCAAATCGGACGCAGACGGCATCGACTTCGGCGGTGCTAAAATATACCCGGGTCTCATCGACACTCACAGCCACGGATGCGTGGGAGAGGACACTATGGGCGGAGATATCGCGAAGATGGCGCGCTACGAGCTCGAGTGCGGTATAACCACCTGGTACCCCACCACGACGACGATGTCCGAGGAAGATATCGTAAAGGCTACAGAGGCGGATATCAACGTAGATGGCGGAGCGACCGTTCCCGGCTTCCACCTTGAGGGTCCGTTCATAAACGCGGCTTACAGAGGCGCACAGAACGAGGAATTCATTATCAAGCCCTCGATGGAGCTCTTCAACAGATGCAAGAACGTAAAGAAGATAAGCCTCGCACCCGAGGTTGAGGGCGCGATAGAATTCATAAAAGAATGTCCCGCAGTTGTGTCGCTCGGCCACACCGATACCGACTACGATACGGCAATCAAGGCATTCGAGGCAGGTGCTACCTGCCTTACCCACACCTTTAACCGCATGCCCGGTATCCATCACAGAAATCCCGGTCCCATCGGTGCGGGATGCGTCACCGAGGGAGTTTATGCCGAGCTTATCTTTGACGGAAAGCATATACACGCGGCATCCTGCAAGATGTTAATAAACATCTTCGGCGAGGACAGAATAGTTCTGATCAGCGACTCTATGTCTGCCACCGGTCTCGGTGACGGAGATTACGAGCTGAGCGGTCTGCCCGTAACCGTAAGAAACGGATACGCGAGAACGATGGATGGAGCTCTTGCCGGCTCGACCTCTACCCTTTTCGACTGCGTCAAGGTAGCGATAGCCTCAGGCATCAAAGAGGAAACGGCAGTGAAGATGGCAACCGAGAACCCTGCAAGACTGATGGGTCTTAATAAGGGCAGGATAGAGGTAGGATACGATGCCGACTTCATCATCGTTGATGATGATTTCAATCTGATCCGTGCAATAGCACGCGGTGAATTTTAACGGGAGACGGGTATGGACGAAAGCATCTATACACGCACCGCAGAGCTTATCGGAAACGAGGCACAGGACCGACTTAAGTCAGCACGGGTCATAGTATTCGGTGTTGGCGGTGTCGGCGGCTACGCCGTTGAGGCACTTGCCAGAGCAGGTGTCGGAAGCATCACTGTGGTTGACTCGGATACCGTCTCGGTATCGAATATAAACAGGCAGATAATTGCTATGCACTCGACCGTAGGCAGACCCAAGGTCGAGGTAATAAAGGAGAGGATAAAGGATATCAATCCCGATATCGAGGTGATACCTCTTAAAATGTTCTACTCCGAGGAAAACGCCGAGACGATAGACCTTAAGTCCTACGACTTCGTTCTCGATTGCATTGATTCCGTAAGATCGAAGCTCTATCTTATCGAAAAGGCTACCGCCGCCGGCACACAGATAATTTCCTCTATGGGCGCAGGAAACAAGCTCGATCCCACGAGGTTCAAGGTCAGCGATATACTGAAAACCCACACCGACCCCCTCGCAAAGGTCATCCGCACCGAGCTGAGAAAAAGAGGTATACACCGCCTGCTCACGGTATGGTCGGACGAGGCGCCGAGACACGTTGGAAAAAGAACCCCTGCGAGCATCTCCTTCGTTCCGTCCGCGGCAGGTCTTGTCATGGCATCCGAGGTCGTCAAGCGCATAGCAAGGCTTTAAAAGCAAATTTAACTTTACATTTAACGTACAAAACAGCACCGCCCGAGCATCAGAGCTCGGGCGGCATTTTATTGCTTCTTTATCACAAAAGCCAGTTATTCGTGCATTTTGTTTCCACTACGCGATTGTAGTTCCTATTCTTTTTCCATCGCACTATCGAGGGTTCTTTTTTTCCCATCGCACTATCGAATGTTCTATTTTTTCCATCGCACGATCGTACTTCCTATCTTTATTTTTCAAAGTCGTGCTTTTTCACTCTGAACAGAAGCCGCATCATAGCCTTTCCGTCAAAGGGTATAAGCGGATAGAGATAGCCCCTCTTCCCCGTTACCGTCCTGTTCGTTGCAACGAGGATGATGAAGAGTAAAAATCCGAGGAGCAGCCCCCATACACCGAGCGCGAAAACCAAGAGCAGTGTAATCACCCTTATGAACTTTATAGCATAGCCAAGCTCGGCATTCTGCTGAGCAAAATTTGCAAGTGCAACGAACGCCATATAGAGAATAACGTCCTCGCACACCCATCCGACGCTCACCGCGAAGTCACCGAGTATCAAGGCACCGATAACCGACAGCGAGTTCGAGAGCATATCGGGTGTGTTCATTGATGCTATCTTAAGTCCGTCTATCGCAATCTCAACGAGCAAAAGCTGCGCGAGGATAGGCAACGCACCAGGCTCATCGGGGATAAGAAAGGAAAGGAACGGGGGTAGTATTTCAGAATTTTCGAGAGCGAAATACCAAAGCGGTGTTACGAACATCGATAAAAGAAGTATAACCGTTCGGACGATCCTTAAGTAGCTGCCGGTAAGAGGGGGAAAATAGTAATCGTCCGTCTGCTGAAGATAGTCGAAAATCGAGGTCGGCAGTATCATTACCTGAGGTGAGGTGTCGCATATGACGAGCACTGAGCCTTCCATGATCTGTGCCGCAGCGGTGTCGGGTCGCTCTGTCGAACGGATCTTCGGGAACGGATTGAGCCAACCGCGCTTGATAAGCGACTCGGCAAGCGACTGATAGCCGAGGGTAAGCGACTTTGTTCTGATGGATCGCAGCTTTTCCTTTATATCCTCGACAAGCTCGGGCTTCGCAACTCCGTTCATATAGCAGACCACAACGTCCGTCCGAGAGGAGCTGCCGACGGTGAAATGCTCCATCGATAGCCTCGGATCCCGTATTCTCCGTCTTATAAGCGCGGTATTCATCACCAGAGTCTCGACAAATCCGTCACGGGACCCCTGCATGACTCTGTCGGAGTCAGGCTCACCGACCGCCCTCGCGGGATATGTCCTCGCATCGATAAGGATAGAATACTCACCGAAGCTCGCCGAGAGAACTGCCGATTGTCCAGACAGCACGGCGGTAACTATATCCTCGACCTCACACTTAGTATCAACCTCAACGTATGGCAGTCTTTCTATAAGCGAACGGGTAGAGCCTATATCCTTGACAGAGGTGATCTGCTGCATCACCCTCTGGAGCTCTGCATCCTTGATAAAACCGTCGACGCAGAAGAAACAAACGTCCTCACCCGATACCGTGAGATGACGCTCGATTATATCAAAGTTTCGCTCGACTCCAAGAAGCTCACCGAGCAGGGATACGTCCTCGTTATAATTTCCGCTTAGCCTCATAAGTCCCCCAAAAAAATCGTTTTAACTTAATATTTCCATCACGGCATTTTTTATACATCAACACAAAAAAAGAAAGGCAAAACAGCATAAAAACGACTGTTTTGCCTAGTTTTATTTACTTTTAATAGGTCGTTTGCCGATAAACGATTATTTTTTTGCCTCGCGCTTTCCTATTCTTCTGATTGAAGCTCCCCTCGGAGCAGGTGCTCCATCGCGGTACGCACGGTAGGCATCACCGATCTCATCGGCACTCTCGGTGGTGAATATGAAGTGCCTCTCGCCGAAGCTATGAAGAAGCTCGGGCTTGTCTGCAATATAGGTGATTGCCGAATTGAATATCAGGTTTCTGTGCTCGAATTCGCGCACCGCAGGAAATTCTATTCCGCGCCTGTCGGTAAGCCCGACGGATGAGCAGTTGCGGCAGCCGTAAAGGTCACGCATAAAGCAACGTTCTGTCAGCATAAGCGGTATCCTGCCGTATACTATCTCTCTCGCTCCCAGCCTCTCGGCATCTCTCGCGGTAAGCTCGGGTGAGAGAATTATATCATCGATTCCAAGCCTTGAATATGCGTCAAGGGTATAGCTATTCATAACGTTCAGTCTGAAATCACCGATAAGCTTAAAACCGAATTCGCGCGCAAGTCCGATACTGCCGATATTCCCGACAAGCGCATATCCGATGCCCTTTTCCTTAGCATCCGAGAGCATTCGCCTTACGGTGTCCATCTCGCTCTCCATGATCACGGGCGGCATAGCTATGCCGTCGGGGATGCGGCGAAGCTCACCGTCGCCTATTCTCCAAAGAGGCAGAAACTCAATATCAAACATTCCCCTGTCCTCTTTAAGCGCATTATAAGCATGAATATTATAGAACAGAGCAGTAGAATGTACCGTAGGGGCACCCCGTGTCGACTTTTCACACCTTTTCGGCATCTCACGAGGAGCAAGCGCGCGTCCCTCGCTCTCGAAAGCTTCTGAGGCTGCACGCCTTAATGCGTTAAGTGAAGCGGGGGAAAGATTGAGCCCCTCATCAAGTATAAGCTCGACCGATTCGGGCTTAAGCGAGAGCAGAGTGTTACCCATCTTGCATAGCCTTTGTACAACCGAGCTCTCGGTGAGAGGTGAATTTATAGCCTCGCTCGGGATATCTCCCGACACCGTAGTTTCTCTCGAGCCATCGGGCAGGGTGAGCGTCATGCTTGACGGAACACCGCGCTTTATCACTACCTTAGCACAAACAGGCACCCTCGAGGGTGAAAAGTCCATACCCGACAGTGTTCTCGACTCTGCCTTATCCTCGGACGTGCGCACACCCGTCATTTTTTCCTCGGGCTTGCCTCTGAGGTAAGCATCGGTAAAGCCGTCTCTCGAAAATGCGCGCATAAGCTCGCGCTCTTCATCGACATTCGCAGCTCTGTTTTCATCGAGAAGACGTCTGTATATTGATGTGACCGTGTAGACGTACTCGGGAGCCTTCATTCTTCCCTCTATCTTAAGAGAGCTGACGCCCGACTCGATAAGCTTCGGTATATGGTGCGCCAAGGAAAGATCGCGCAGCGACAGAGGATACTTACCGCCGTTATACGGCAGTCTGCAGGGCTGAGCGCACTCGCCTCTGTTACCGCTTCTGCCTCCAACGAGAGAGGAGAACAGGCACTGTCCCGAATGGCAAACGCAAAGAGCACCGTGCAGGAATATCTCTACCTCACCCTTGCACTCTGCAGTCACCGTGCATATATCCTTATACGAAAGCTCACGCGCGAGAACCGTTCTCGTACACCCGAGAGAGTACGCCATATCCGCACCGCGAGTGTTATGCACCGACATCTGAGTCGACGCATGAAGCTGGAGCTCCGGCACGACAACACGCAACACGCTCACAAGACCGAGGTCTGCAACGATAAGCGCATCAACGCCTATTCTGTACAGCTCGACAGCAAACTCTACCGCAGGCTCTACCTCTAAGTCATAAAGAAGCGTGTTAAGCGTTACATAAAGCTTTACACCGTGAAGATGGCAATAGCTCACCGCGCGGCGCAACTCATCAATATCAAAATTTTTCGCATAAGCGCGTGCACTGTACAGTCTGCCGCCAACGTAGACCGCATCCGCCCCCGCCCTTACCGCGGCAACAAGACAGTCGAAGTCACCCGCAGGCGCAAGCAGCTCGGGCAGCCTTTCCCTTCTTTTCATATCAAAGCTCCAAAAAAACATAATAACCCCTCGGAGCATCATATCTCCGAGCCAACTAACGGTGAGGTTATAGCCCCACCGCTATTCTATTCTATCAAATCACAGGACAAAAGTCAATAACGCCTACACTTCGCTCTGTTTTAAGTCAACCGCTTTCCCACACTCGCGCACTCTCCCTCAGTCTTTTGCTATGCAAGATACAGATTCTCGCTTCGGCTCTGTCACGCCCGACGTAAAAAAACGCACCCGGGTGCGTTTATAACACCCGAGCACGCTACTATGCCGTTTTTACCTTTGCTAGACGAAAAGCGGTCTTACCTGCCTCCCCTCACGGAGTGCATCAATGCACTCGGGAATCCTCTCAAGCTCTGCAACGAGCGAATGTGGCTTTCCCACCGGGTCATCCTGCTTCATCGGCACGAAATAGACAGACCTTCTCTGCAAAAGGATAGCAAGACTTGCAAGGCTCTGGGACATGGCGTCATTCGACGCGAGCGCAATGAGCGTAGGTCGATCAGCTCTCAGATGCGCCTTTATCGCCATAGACGCCGCAGTATCGGTAATGCCGTGAGCAACCTTTGAAAGTGTGTTGCCCGTGCAGGGCGCAACGATAAGAAGATCGAGCGGCTCCTTAGGACCGAGGGGCTCGGCATCCGAGACGGTATGTATCACCCTTTTACCCGTCAGCCTCTCCACCTCGCATGAGAAATCCTCCGCAGAATAAAATCTCGTATCCGTATAATACGCATTCTCACTCATGATAGGTACTATATCGTATCCTCTCCCGATCAGAGTGGCAAGCACCCCGAGAGTGCGCCCGAAGGTGCAGTGTGAAGCCGTTATGCAGTAGCCTATTTTCTTGAAATCATTCATCGTCCGACTCCCCCTCAAAGCTCCCGCCGAGCAGGAGAAATCTCTCAACCGACTCTGCCCAGAGTCTGCCCGCCGTTACGGGGAATGTGCGCGCGGGAAGCGACGGATACTTTTCCACTCTTGCAGCACAAGGAAAATTATCCCCCGATGCAAGATCGATAATACGCATATCCTCTGAAGCACATAGAGCCCTGTCAAATATACGCGCAGGTGCCGTGTTAACGAGAACATCAATATCAGACAGATCCGCTGCATCATCACTTTTCATAGAGGATACACCGCACTCGGCAAGCCCGAGCATAACCGACTCTTTCCTCGTATATACTCTCACCCGTGTACCCAGAAACAGAAGCAAGCGCGTGAGTTGGCTGCCTATTCTGCCATATCCGATTATCCCGACGGAAAGATCCGCGGGAGCGCGCTGCTCAGTATTAAGAATTATCCCGAGTGCTGCAAGCGCGGTCAGCTCAGCGTTGCCCCGTGTGAAGCCTTCGTCAAGCTCGCTGTCGCACACCGCCGCCCCCAGCGAACACGCTCTGCTCCTTACATTACCCGGAATAGAATAACCGATAACAAGAGTCGATTCGGAAGCATCCGCCAAAGCCTCGTCTAGTGTAACGGAGCAGCCGTTGACGGTAACACCGTCCCTCGTTGACGGGATCGGCAGAATGATCACCTCTTCATAGCGAGATGCGAGCCTCGACTCCTTGATTTTTTTCTCGCAGCTCTGCGCCCGCAACCCGTTTTCGTAAATAATAGTTTTCATTTCCTCTCCTTGCGGGTTCTTTTCGATGCCCTCCAAGATAATAACCGACAGGAGCATCACTGCTATTATATGCAATATACGGTATATAAGTTCTTCCACTTCTCTCTTTTTTCGGGGTTGTTGGTGTATAAAGCGGGCGCACCTTCACAAACTAGAGAAAAAAGGAGAAAAAGACTATGCTATTCAAAAAATCAGAGCCGAGAAGATGGAACCCCTGCTTGGTTATCGCAATAGGAACGCTCACGGTAATCGGCGCGGTTACGGTCACCAACGTGTCGAAAAGACTTATGGAGAAGATGAAATATAAGATGAAATCTATGTGGAAAAGAAGCGACGACTGCGAGATGTGTGCATCCACCGACGAGTGCTTATAAATCATTCTGCCTCTATGCAAGTAAAAAACATCAACAGAAAGAGTCGAAAGCTCATGGGACTCGAAAAAGTTCACCGACAAGACCCGAAAAGTCACAGAGAAGAGTCGGAAAGTCAGTAAGAGAAGGTCATGGCCGCCAGCCGGACCGGTGGTTTTCACGCCATCCTCTTCTTTGATTCGGATGGCTATTACAACAAAAAAGGAACAAAGCGTGCTTTGCTCCTTTTTTCTTAACACGGGGTGGTGTCAACCCTCATATTCTATGTCAGCGAAGCCCATCAGCTTCTCGATAGCGTACTCATAGATAACATTATCTCTGAAGTATGCATCTCCGTAGCTTTCTTCCATCCATTCTCTGTACTCGGCTACCGCAGCCTCGTACTCCTCGCGCGTCTTATACTGATCCTCCGTACACTTGTACGCCTCGAGTATCTCGGCGAGCAGCTCCTCCTTGACTCTCTTGAAGTTCTCCTCGTAGACCTCACCCGTGGGGATAAAGCCCTCGCGCCTTATGACGTAATAGAACACAAGCTTCTCGGTGACGGCAAGCTCAGCCTGCTCTCGCACCTTATTTTCCCAGCCCACAGCGTTCGGATCGTCTATTTCCATATAGGTCGCAACAAACTCCTCAAAGGTGGAATAGTAGGACTTGTTATTATCGTATTCGCTGTATATGTCGTCGATATAATCGTTGTAATAATCGCGCACCTCGCCCTCGGGGAGTCTTTTGATCACGACCTTCGCGTTGAAGTGATCCCACATAGCTCCTCTGATGCTCGATGCCGCAGAGTCGAGCACGGTCGCCTTGATATTATCCTCTAGATATCCGCGATAGCACTCGAGTATAGACGCGCCCTCATCTCCGTACTTCTTGATCTCGTCGAGAGTCATCTTCAGCTTTTCGGTAACGAAGCTCTCGTCGATCGCGGGCGTTTCGTAGAAGGTCATCTTCTTTACGTAAACGTCGAAGAATACGGTCTTTCCCGCCATGGTCTGATCATTAGGATAATCGCGCGGGAATCTCGCCTCTAAAGTAATAGGCTTATCTCCGCCGCGGAGCACCTTTGTGACCGTAACGTCGGTATACTTAAGCTTTTCCGTGCCGAGCGTAGTAGTTGCACTGCCCTCTATCTCACCCACGGTCTTACCTAAAAGAAACTCCTCGAAGCCGACACCGTATCTTTTATCGGTCACGCCCTCCTCGAGCTTCAGCGTAACGCTCACGTCCTTACCGTCCGTACTGCTACCCGAGCCGTCGGAAATAACGGTATAGGTGAGCACGACGTAGTCACCGTATTCGATGCCGCGATCCTTTACCACACTGAGAGTGGAATACTCGTTCGGCTTTTTGCCGATAAGTCCGCTCTCAAAGCCTGTAATGAAGCTGCCCGAGCCTATGCCAAGCATATCGGGAAGCTCCTTCGAGAAGTTGCATCCGCCGCCAAAATAGAGCTTCTCTCCATCCTCACCGAGCTCGTAGCCTATATAGTAGATATACGCATCGTCCCCCGCCTGTATAACATCTCTGACACCGCTCTTGATAGGCACGTGATAGCTTACACCGTCATATTCGGCATCGCCACGCATGTTGTAAAGAGCCTCAGCGAGTGCGGAGTCGATTGCCATCTCATCGATGGGATCGATCTTCAGCTTTACGGGGAATTTCTTATAATCATCCTCGGATATATAGACGAACTGCGAGAGATCGTCATTCATATAATCGACACTTTCGTTAGCACGAACAGCGAGGATTATGCCGACTACGGCGGCGGCGAGGATAGCCACCAGAGCGACCGAAGCCATTATTATGAGAATGAGCCTCGTGCGCCTGTATTTCTTAAGCTCCTCAGCCTCACGCTCTGCTCTGGTGAGCTTCTCCGTGCTGCTTTTTTTTGAAGCATTTCTTTTCTTTTTTGCCATAAGCTTTCCTTATTATTAGTAATGCGCGTGCGCAACAATCAGACGTCGGATAGCGCCGTATCCGGGAATGAATCCGCAAAGGCGGTTGCAAGCGCGTCGCATCTTTCATTATATTCGTGTCCCGCGTGTCCCTTGACCCATATGAACTCGACCCTGTGAGTCGCAACGAGATCGTAGAGCTCCGCCCACAGATCCGGGTTCTTCAGCTCATCCTTACCGCGCTTCCAGCCACTCTTTTTCCAGCTGTACACCCAGCCTTGGGTAAAAGCATCGACAAGGTATTTCGAGTCCGAATAAAGCTTTACGATACAGGGCTCCTTCAGTGCGCGAAGACCGTTTATTGCCGCGAGAAGCTCCATACGGTTATTGGTCGTGACCGGCTCACCGCCCGAGAGCTCCTTCTCATACCTTCCGTAGACCAGTATCGCGCCCCATCCGCCCCTGCCCGGGTTACCGCGGCAGGCTCCGTCGGTATAAAGACATACCTCTTTCATTATATCTCCTAAGTATTCAGATAACAATTATAAAGAAAAGGACTGCCCAGAGGGCCGCGAGGCCGATAAACAGTCCTGTTTTCTTTGTTGTCAGATAATATTACTTTGCTTCAGCAGGCTTTGCAGTGTAGCTGATGTTCTTGTAATAGATCTTGTTGTCGTTCTCCTTTTCGGGAGCCTCATCGAGGAAGTAATCGAAGATGTTGTTGAGCTGAAGACCGGGCATGTAATCGCTCTCCTTGATGTTGCCCTTACCGAGCTGATACTCAAGAAGAAGATATCCAACGCTGTTCTTGAACTCGTCTATATCATCCTTGGTTACGGATACGTCCTCGTCACAAGCCTCCTTGAGCATGTAAACGAGAACCTTCTCCTTTACAACCTTCTCCGCATCCTCACGGATAGTAGCGTAAAGCTTCTCGTTGGTTGCATCCTTGAGAGTAAGCTCGTCTCTGAGGAAGTCCTCAAAGGAAGCGAACTGCTCATAGTTTGTCTTCGAGGAAGAAGAGCCCGACGAAGACGAGGAATAAGTTCCCTTATAGTAATCGTACTTGTAGTTGTTGATATAACGGTCGTAAGCCTCGTTTACAGCAGCCTCGGGAAGAATGAAGTTGCCGTGCTCGTCGGTCTTATAGGTGATAGCCTTAACAGCAGCCTCGTAGATAGCGGTGGAAAGAGACTTCTTGATAGCAGCCTTGTAGGACTTCTCAAGAGTATCGTACTGATACTGCTTGTAGTCAGAGATGATAACGTCCTCAACCTTCTCAGCGTTCTCCTTGGTGCAGGAGAAGATCTCAGCGATCTTGTCGTCTACCTTCTCTGCAGCGCCCTTCTTAGCCTCAACGCCCTCGGAAGCCTTAACACCCTCGAGCTTTTCCTTAGCCTCCTTAAGAGCCTTCTCGGCAGCCTCGACGTCATCCTTCTGGGTGGTTACGGTACCCTTATCCTCTGCTTCCTTAAGAGCATCCTTAGCCTTTGTAAGCTTGGTCTCGGCATCCTCAACAGCCTTCTCAGCGCTGTCCTCCTCTGCAAGGAGAGTGATAAGCTCGGCGATAAGAGCGTTGATCTTTACGGTCTTGCCGTCCTTATCCTTCATGGTGTATCCGTCGTCGGTGAAGATGTTGAGCGTACCCTTCTCGGAGTCCTCGATCTCGCCGTCCTCGTCAGTATCGCCGCCCGCCTTCATATTAGTGAGAAGCTCCTCAAGAATGAGGGTAGCGGTAACGTCGGAGTACTCGACAACGTCATTGTAGTATACGGGATAAATGTGGTAGGTGAGCTCCTTGTCATCGAGATCTCTCTCGGTTCCGGTGATATCCTTTACCTTAGTGCCCTTGTAATCATCGCCTGCATCGTCGGGCTTCTCGTAAGTAACGTCCTTTACGATGATGCCGTCCTCGCTCCAGCCCTCGGTGATCTGCCAATCGATCTTGATGCCCGAGTAGGAAGCGGTGTACTCCTTACCGTCGATGGTCTCCGTGAAATCTTCGGAGCTGATGGTGGAGCCTATCTTCTGACCGAGAAGGTACTCAAGGAAGTTTGCAGCGGTAGCATTGCCGTCCTTATCCTTCTCACCGGTCTTTTCGGTAGGAAGAACTACGATCTTGTTGGTGTAGGTGGCCTTCATATCCTTAGCCTCTGCACCCTCTGCATCGGTATAGGTAACGGTGTATGTGACTGCAACAACGGGAGCCGCATTGGTTTCCTTATCAACCTCAACGGTGCCGCCGGTGAGGGTAACGTAATTTACGTCCTCAAACTTCTCGATGCCGAGAAGAGCATCCGCAACCTTCTTGTCAAGGTCATCAAGAGTAGAAAGACCAAGCTGAATATTAGTATTGAGTGCATCGCTGGAGCTGTTAGCAACGCTTGCTTCCTTCATCTTTGCAGCGTAGAATACAACAGTCTCGCCGTCAAAGTCTGCGGTTACGTAGTAGCAGTAGAAGACCTTGTCGTTGGCACCAAGCTTACCCTCCTTGAGCTCGGTCTTGTCGTCATCGACAACACCTGCGAGAGCCTTGATGATAGCGTCCTTCACCTGCTCCTGTCTCTTAGCCTCATCGGTGCCGAAGGTGGCATCGGTGATCTCAAGGGTCTGGAGAGCAGCCTTGAATGCGCCGAGATTGAAGTTAGCGTAGTTGGTCATGTCATCGTTGTCATAGCTGTATGCGCAGCTCGCAAGCGAGATAACGAGCATACAAACAACGAGGAGCATACTGATAATTCTCTTTTTCATCGTTGTAGAATCCTTTATATTTACATTTTTTTATAAACGTTTCAGCCCGCGCGGTGTCCGTCAGATGCCGCACGAGATACAATCGCTCAACTATTATACCACACATTATTTAAAAAAGCAAATATTTTTTAAAAATAATTAATGAAATTCGCAATAATAATTAAGCTCGGGCATAAAGACCCCCGAAAACCGTAGGATTTTTGCGAAAAATCAAGGGAATATACCTCTTACCGAGGTGCTTTGCGGGTGGGAGAGGCAAAGCTCCCGCCGCCCCGCAGATTTATTGCCCCCGTCAGTCGGTGTAGGGTATCTCGCAATCAACCTCCTTGGCGTTGAAAACGGAAAGATAGCCGTTAACAAGCTTCTTGAAGGAGAAGGTCGAAAGATAGAAATCAGATACCTCGGTGCCGATCACCGTACCGCTCTTGTTGATGCGGTAGGTCGAAACCATGATCTTTCTGTCGCTCGCGCGATAGAAATCGTAAACGTAGGTGAAGGGGCTGGCAGACTCACCCTTAAGCTTGAGCTTTATCGACATAAGCTTAGGAGTATTCCTTGCCGCCTCCTGCTCCTCCTCGCTAAGAACGCCCTGGTAGGTAGACATCTGCATAAGCTGGAATGCAAGCATGAAGTTTGAAACACCGACGGTCTCAATTGAGTTCGGCAGATATAGCTCCTCACCGCCACCCATTATCTTGTTGTAAAGATTTGTGACGGAGACCTTCTTCTCGCCGTCCGTAATACCTTCTATAAGCTTGGTGACCTCGGTCTCGGTATATTCTCCGTCGTCGAGCGTTACGTTGACGAAGAACCTGTCGGTAGGAACCGAGCCCTCAAAGTAGCTTTCATAAGCACCGTACTCACCGTAAAGGCTTCCGATATAGTAGGTCTTCTTGAATATTTCAAAGTTGTATCCACCCTTGAGATCCTCCATAAAGAAGTCGATCTCAAAGTTTTCTATGTCAGACGTCTCAACGAGAACAAGGTTTCTTCTTGCCCAGAACTCCGCGAAGGAATAATCAATGAACTCGAATGCATCCTCGGGAATCTCAGCAACGAGATCGTACATATCCGAGCCGACGTATCTCGTGCCTTTCTCGTAATCTATCTCGCTTATATAGAGCGTGAAGCCGAGAGTGTCGTGCCATCCGTACTCCGTCGGGGGATCCTCCTCCTCACCGTAAACGGTAGCGTCGTAGATTCCTCTCGGAAGCTCGATATATATGGTGTGAGCGTAAAGCCCGTAATCGAGCATGTTTTTATGAGTAAGACCAACGGCAACGGTGGTACCCGCCATACCCGTGGAGTGCGAGGTATCCTCACCGAGACCGCCTATTACCTTCAGCACCGCCTGACAAGCGGATGCGTTAAGACCGTAGAGCGAATGCTTACCCGTCGTGGTGTTCTCATAGATCGACTCACCGTAGAAGGGATCTCTCTCGCTCTCATTCTGGAACCTGAAGGAAACGACGAGCTCGGAGACGATATACGCCTCTATCTTCTCTATTTCATAGAGATTAAAATCGGAGAGAGCCTCGTGGTAGTAGGTGTCGGAAAACGCCACGATACCCATACCCGTGCCGACTTTTTTACCTAATATCGCCTCGGCAATTGCCTTGGTTTTGGTGTCTGTCAGGGACTCCTTCATGCTGATGGTCATAGCCTTGGTCTCACCCTTGACGCCATCGACGGTAAGGTTATATCTGAGAGATACGTAGCTGTTCTGTGCGACCACCTGTGCAGCCTTTCCCGTAGGCTCGAAGATGCCGACGATATCGGTTATAACGAGCTTTTCCTCAGTGCGAAGAGCATTATCCTTGGTGTAGGTTATGCTAAAATCAACCGCGCTCGCAAGAGCTCCTACCGCGCTCTCAGAAAGAGCAGTCTTTGCCGCATCGGGAATAAGAGCATCGTCGAGATTGATCACCGCGTGGCGCGGTACCGTGTTCTTCTTCTCGCCGTCGATATAATAGTCGTAGCTTACGCGAAGAAGCTTCGCACCGCAATCGGATGCCTTCGCACCCGCATCCACGCACTCGCGAAGGAGCGCGCCGTCCTTATAATCAAGAATTGATTCAATTTTCGTTATGTTGTAGGTGTAGGTAAGAGATGACTTCGAGCCGAAGTCGATGATCATATCGGTCGTGTCGCGAGGCTCGGAGATAAGCGTTACGAGCATTCCGCCGCTTCCGACAGTCTTGCCTACAAGCGCGTCTTTAATTCTCGCAAAGTTCATATCTGCCGCGAGTTTCGAGAGATCGAAGTTCATATCCTCATCCGTCAGAGTGTAGTATCCGTCGGGATGATCCTCGGGCTTGTAGGTAGCGCTCTCCTTTATGGGAGCTATGGCGTTACCCTTAGCAACGACGTTCGAGCCGTCTTGTACCTCGCCATTTTCGTAGATGGTGTTCTTCCACTGCTTGAAGTCGGTCGTGAGAAGGGGCTCGAAGGTGGTATCCTCGGGCAGACCCTCGGCAACGAGCATACCCTTGATAAACGCATGGAAGCCCATGAGCGCGTACTTGAATGAATCAAAGCTGGTGTAATAAATACAGTCTCTGCCGTCTACTCTGAAGTAGTAGCCCTGACCGTTGAGCGCGGTATCTCCTATCTGGATATGATGCGTCGGATGTCCCGACTCGCCTGCCTCGGTGATGATATTTCCGTCCTTATCGCGCTCTGCGTATGCGAAGGAGACTCTCGTCGCCTCTCCCTCGGTAAGGCCGTATTCTTCGAGGAGCTCTGCCCTTCTCGCAGTCTTTTCAGCCTTCACCTCTGCGCTGTCGCTATCCGCTATTACAGGCAGGTCAATTCTCTGCTGGAAGTATACCGTACCCACCGCAGAGCAAAGATAACTTAACATATAGATGCGTCCGTAGCCGTCATTCTGCTCAACTGCGTAAAGCGATTCGTAATCAAATTCGCCCTCCGCACCGACGATCGGCGGTATATACTGGATCATCTTGGTATCACCGTCACCCACCTTGTAGCCGAGCCAGAACTCTCCGTTCTCGTCGGGCCAACGGGTAAGGTCAAAGGTACTTTTCTTGTTCTCGACGAGAAGGGTTACAATCTCCGCCTCCTCGAGTCTCGGATATGCAATAGGCATACCCACGTAAATATCCTCTCCAAGCTCCTCCCTTATATCGGGGAGCTCGACCTCTCCGTCATCTGCGGTGAGATGTGCGTATACTATCGAGAGGACGATGCTTACCACAATCAGAAAAGCGAGCACTGACGACAGTATGATCGAAAGCTTTTGCGAGCGCGTTAAGCGCTTGGTTTCTACCGTTTTCAAATCGTCCTCCTTACAGATTCTTTCGCTTGATGAATATTACTATGCCCCAGCACATTACGGCAACGGGAACGATAGCAACGAATACGGTAAAGATAACGCGCTCAACGATGGTGAATGCGTGGTTTACCGCAATAATATCCTTAGCATCCGCAGAGTAGATATTCTCGGTCTTTTCGGTAAGAGTGGTCGTCTGAGTCTGCTTACCTCCGTAGGAGGGAGAGTTCATCGAAAGACCGCCGAGCGACATCGACGCATATCTGTCGATACGCGATATCGAGCTGATGACCGACGCCATAATATCACGGTTAGCATAGGACTTGTTGCCGATAAGCTCGTTTGAGAAGAAATCGGCAGTATTGGTGCAGAAGAGATAGGAGTAGACCGTCTCCGAGGTCTCTCCGTCAAGATAGGTCCTTACCGATGCTGCGGCAAGAGCCTTCTTCACTCCGTCCTCACCTCCGGGGGCCGTCTCGGAGCCGTTGTAGGCAATAGCGCCCTCCGAGGTAGTGATGAAGTGAGAGTAGTTTTTCGACGCATTGAAGCTTCCCGACTCGTTCATCGTGTCGTTAGGCTCAAAGGTGCAGTAGAGATATCCCGAGTTGGTGAATATCATCTTAGGTGCGCTCGGGAGCTCGGCATAGTCGCCGTAATAAGCGCCGCCGAAGCTGTCCTTATCGTAGACACCGACGATAGCGGTGCCCTCCTCGCCCACACCGGGCAGGCAATTGTCCTTGTCCTTCACAAGACCCTCACCGCATCCGATGCCCCACTCGGCAAGGAAGCTCTCCAGCACAGGGAGCTTGCGGTCGTAAGCCTTGTTAACTATTACCGCGCCCGACTTTGATGCAAGGTATCTGTCGATCTTCTCGAGGTCCGACACGTAATAGAACTCGTCGAGCCTGTCGGGATCGGGAGTGTAGTCGATCTTAGGATCATTGATGATAAGGAGCGCGCAATCCTCGGGGATAGCGTCAACCTTCGAGATCTCGAGAGTTTTTATCTGAAGTCCTCTCTCCTCAATAAGCTCTGCCACCTCGGAGGTAGCGAGGCTATGCTCGGAATCGGGATTCTCGGGATCGTAGTAAAGCTCACCGTGATCGCATATGAAATATGCGGCAGGAGAGGAAAGTGCGGTAAGCGATGCGAGAATGGACACCATTCTGTATTCTCCGTTATAGGAGAAGGAGTTGTCGGTCCAGAAGCTCGTCGCATCGGTGATCTTATATCTTCCGTTGTAGGAAACGATCATGTCAGCCGCCGTGATCTCTCGCCTTGAGGTGGTGCGGTACATCGCTACCGCCGCCGGGTTGAGATCGACGTTCACGGTCTCGACCGTAACGTTATCGAATCTGTTTCTCATCTGAAGAGCCATAAAGTAGGTTGCTCTCAGTGACGAGGAATTCTCAAGCCTGTCCGGGTCCGCGCAGAAGGTGATCTTTATCTCTCTCTTGTTTCCGTTCTCATCCTTCGTGTCGAGTATCTCAGCGCAGGCATCGACCATCTTATCGGTCATCGAATAGAAGCCCTCGGGAGTAAGATCTATAAAGATCTGCGACTGATCGCCAACAAAGGTGAGGAGCATGTTGAGTCCTATAAGCAGAAGGATAGCGACGATGGTTATCGCTGTAAATATTTTGGTACGGGTGCTTTTTCCCTTGAATAAGCTGTTACTCATCTGCGTTTCCTCCTTATTACTACCACAGCACCGGTGACAGCAAGAGCTACGGGGATCAGAAGAAGGATCACCGTATATACAGTTGCAGATCTCTGTGTGAGATTCTCAACTATTCCGCTGTCGTACATTATACTCTTCGTGCCGTAGATAGCCGTGGCGGAATCAAACAGCTCGTGAAGGGTCGAATACATGAAGTCCTTGTTGGAATATCCGCCCGCTACGAGAAGGTCTGCGTTCGTCATAAGAACGGTGGGGGAAACGAACACGGTCGACTTTAAACCGCCTGCCTCGTCCTTAGTGGATGCGGCACAAACGGCGTAATTGCCCGACTCGCTGACGGTATCGCCCTCCCAGAGTATCCTTGACGAGGGAGAGGACAGAAGGAGTGCCTCGGCACCCTTGGAGCTGTCGAGCTCGAGCTTAGCAACCTCGGAGAGAAGAACTCTTCCGCTTGTATATTCCTTAAAATTGTTACTGATGGCACTTGCGGTCGTGCCGGTTCCGAAGGACGCAATAAATGACATTCCGTCTATCGCAATAGCCTCAGAGGGATCGACGACGAGCTCTCTCGAATATCCGTACTCTCCGTCCTTTCCGGAGAGCACAATGCCGTACTCGGCAAGCAGACCCTCGAGGTTATCGAGCCTCGGTCCGTATGGGTCGATAGCAACGTAGAGCTTACCGCCCTTGTCGAGATAGCTCTCGAGTCGCTGTATCTCGGCTTTATAATCAGAGCCCTCAGCCTTCTCAAAGTCGGATATGGGATTGGATATCGCAACGAACGCTACCTCTGAATCCTCACCCGTCGGCACCCACTCGTTACGAAGATTGATAACGTCTACGTAATAGCCTGCCGAGGCAAGAAGATTCGAGAAGGATACGTCGATGGTCTCACCGTGGTTCTCGGTGAAGTACACGACCTTGTGCTCCTCGTGAAGCACCCACGACATCATAGCGGCAAAGACCTCCTCGCCGTTGTACGCATAGGCGGTTCCGCTGTTGTCGAGAGTGTAGAAGTCCGCGTATCCTGCGGTAGAATAGGTATCCGTGAGAACCTTGTAGTTCTCCTCACTTCCCTCTCCGTAGGAGAAGATTATCGAATGGGTACGGAGCTCAACCGGGTTGCCTCTCATATCCTTCTGATATTTTTCAAGTCTGACGATCTTGTTGTCCTCATCCATTTTCGTAAGAAGGTTGACGAACTTCAGATCGACAAACGAATATTTTTCTGCATAAGCCTCCGCGGTTTCAAGAACGTAGCTGCCCGTCACGTGATTTCTGACGTCATCTTTTGCCGAAAGGAAGGTGACGGTGAGAGTCTCACCCTTTTCCTCAGCCTCGCGGAAGAGCGAATCGGTAACACCCGTGATGCCGTAGTCGCGCTCAAGCGGAGAATAAATGTATAAGCCGAACAGGGCTGTGAGCGTGTAAATAATGATATTTGCCACGATCACCATCGCGATAACAAGCGCGGTGACGACTCCCGAGGAAAAGCCGCGGGAGGCGAAGAAGCCCTTAGCTTTCTTCATAAAATTGTTCATCTTATTTTCCTTTTTTCCGTTTTCTCTCTTTGCTTAATTGTAGCGGCGGCGGTCATAAACACGAATGGTGAGCCAAAGGAAGATTCCCGACACAGACAAATAGTAAATCAGCGAGGAAAGCTCAAAGTATCCGTTCGTAAAGGACTGGAATCTCGAGAAAATGGAGATAGCGTCAAAGACGTATCTTAAGAAGAACGAGGACGAAAGAAGATTGTTGATAAGTCCGATGCCGAGGAAGCCGAGGATAACAGCGATCGTGCCTATTGCAGCGGAGAGCTGGTTCTCGGTAACCGAGGAGATAAACAAACCTATCGAAATAAATACCATTCCCACAAGCAAAAGCGCAAGCATATTACCTATAAGCAAGCCGACCTGCAGCTGCGTGTAGGGGATGAGAAGAAGGAAATAAAGCGAGGTGAATATCGCGGCACCGCCGAAAACGGTGTAAGCGGCAAGGAACTTACCGAACACCATCGCAGGAAGCGACACGGGGGCTGTGAGCAAGAGCTGCTCAGTCTTGGTCTTTCTCTCCTCGCTGAAAGACTTCATCGTAAGAAGAGGGAGCGCAATACCCGAGAATAAAAGCATGAAGGTAAAGAACGAGGTCATATGCGAGGACATCGCGAACAGGTTGGAGTACGCGAATACGATAGCAGCTATGACGAGATATACCGTTAAAAATACGAAGCCTATCGCACCCTTGAAATAGGAGCGAAGCTCTCTTTTATAAATTGCAAGCATCCTTTGTTACCTCCTTATCACTTGCCGCGTCTTCTCTGAGTGCCCTCGGTGACACCCTCCGCTGCATCTACGAGTCTGATGAATACGGTCTCAAGATCGGTGCCAACCGCCTCAAGCCCGATAATAGGCCACCCGCGCGATGCGCAGGCGTTGAATACAGGCTTTCTCACGTCGACACCCTTCGCGCTGTCGAATACGAACGCAAAGGAATCGAGATCGCGCTCACCCGTGGACTCGACGGATTTCACACCGTTGATCCTCGAGAGCGTGGATGCGACCTCCTTCTCGGGTCCGCATACCTTGATGCGGTAGCGATAGCCGTCCTCAATAGCGCGAACGATGCTGTCGGTGCGCTCGTCGGCAATTATCTTACCCTTGTTTATAATGATGACACGCTCGCAGCACGCCTGAACCTCTGCGAGAATATGAGTCGAGAGAATAACGGTGTGATTCTTCGCAAGATTACGCATAAGATTCCTTACCGCGAGTATCTGCTTCGGGTCAAGACCGACGGTAGGTTCATCAAAGATGAGCACCTTGGGATCTCCTATAAGAGCCTGTGCGATACCGACTCTCTGCTTGTTACCCTTCGAGAGGTTGGCGATCAGCCTAGATCTTACCTCGCCGAGCTTAGTAACCTTGATTATCTCCTCGAGATGCGCCTCTTTCTCGAGAGTACAGCCCTTAAGCTCGTATACGAAGTTCAGAAACTCGTCGACGGTCATCTCGGGATAAAGCGGCGGCTGCTCGGGTAAGAAGCCGATAAGCTTCTTCGCCTTTATAGGGTCCTCCACCATATCAATGTCGTCGATGCTGACACTGCCCGACGTGCTCGACAGATAACCCGTAAGTATATTCATCGCGGTACTTTTACCCGCGCCGTTAGGTCCAAGCAGGCCGACGATCTCACCGTCACCGATCTCGAACGATACGTCGTTGAGTGCGTACGTATTGCCAAAACGCTTGACCAAATTCTCGACTTTAATCATTTTTATCTCCGTTCCGCCGACCCGTGTCGGCAAAATGTTTTACTAACTCAATAGTCTACCACATAAATATGTATAAAATGTTAACAAACGCGCGCTAATAATAAGTTTATTTTTAATAGAAGGTAAATTTCACCTCTCGCTTGACAAAGTGAGGAAAAGGTTGTACAATATTGTGGTAATATGCATTTAAAAATCACTCCGAAGCCGAAAGGATACAGAAATGGCGGATCAGAACGGAAAGAAAATCGTTTTCTCGGGCGTACAGCCCTCGGGAAACCTTACGATAGGAAATTACCTCGGTGCGATAAAGAATTTCTCGCACTTCTCGGATGAATATAAGACCTTTTACTGCGTCGTTGACCTTCACGCAATAACGGTAAGACAGGTCCCCGCGGAGCTCAGGCGCAGAACCTACGAGACCCTTGCGCTCTATATGGCTTGCGGCCTCGACGAGAAGAAGAACACTCTCTTCGTTCAGTCGCACGTGCCCGCACACTCCGAGCTCGGATGGATACTCGACTGCTACACGATGTTCGGCGAGCTCTCGAGAATGACACAGTTCAAGGACAAGAGCGCAAAGAACGCGCAGAATATCAATGCGGGTCTGTTTACCTACCCCGCGCTCATGGCATCGGATATACTTCTCTACCAGACCGACGTCGTACCCGTAGGCATAGACCAGAAGCAGCACCTCGAGCTTGCAAGAGATATTGCGATGCGCTTCAACCAGATCTACTCCGACACCTTCACCATCCCCGAGGGTTATATCCCCACCGATACGATGAAGATAATGTCACTCGCAGACCCGACCTCGAAGATGTCGAAGTCCGACCCCAACCAGAACGCAGTGGTCTACATACTCGACTCGAAGGATGACGTAATGCGCAAGTTCCGCCGTGCCGTCACCGACTCTGACACCGCCGTTCGCTACTCCGAGGACAAGCCCGGTGTATCCAACCTTATGACCATATACCGCGCCTTCACAGGCAAGAGCTTCGAGGATATCGAGCGCGAGTTTGACGGCCTCGGCTACGGCGACTTCAAGAGCGCAGTCGGTGAAGCATGTGCAGACGGTCTCGCTCCCGTAAGAGAGGAGTTTGCAAGACTTATAGCTGACAAAGCACACCTCGAGGCAGTCATGAAGGCGGGCGCAGAGGAAGCCTCCTACTACGCAAGACGCACCATGTCCAAGGTCAGAAGAAAGATCGGCTTCGTCGGATAAAGCGTAAATAATCGCCGTTTTGACAACAATACTTTTCATTTAATAGCAAAAACGAGCAGAAGCCCATCGGTCACGACCGAAGCTTCTGCTCATTTTTTTAACTCAGCTCATTATCAATCAACGCATTCACCGATATACCATTTCCCGCACCGCACAATTATCAACCAATTCGCTTGCATCATTTCCTCACCGCACAATTATCGGCGCATCCACTTATACGCCATCTCCCGCACCGTGCAAGTCCGACGCCCGCAAGCATCGCCCGAAGCCACAACAGAAGCCTCACCCGTGTCGAGTTTTCCGGGGGAGTGACAGGCGCAGAAACCTACGTCAAGCCGTGCGAATGGTGTTAATGCAATGTTCTGTCAAAAATCGCTTGTGCAAGCACAATGGAATTTTTTAGATAGAAGACCCGTTCTCATGGGCGCCGGGCGCAGAAACCTACGTCAAGTCCTGAGAACGGGTCTAGCAAAGCGTTCTATCAAAGCATCACTTGTGCGAACACAATGGAATTTTTTAGATAGAAACGCCACTCGATTGGCGCCGGGCATAGAAACCTGCGTCAAGCCGTGCGAATGGTGTTAATGCAATGTTCTATCAAAGCATCACTTGTGCGAACACAATGGAATTTTTTAGATAGAAACGCCGCTCGAATGACGCCAGGCGTAGAAACCTACGTCAAGTCGTTCGAACGGCGTTAATGAAATGTTCTATCAAAAAATTACTTGTGCTTAGGGTGGGTGGCGTTATATTTTTCGATAATCTCCTGATACTTCTCCATAACCTCATCGCTTACCATCTCCCAAGTGCGGTATACGGAGCGGTGAGCTTCTTCGCCTATTTCTTTCATCTTTTGCTGGTCGGAGATGATTTCTGCTATTCTGTTTGCGAAGGCTTCGGGATTCTCTTCTGCGAGATAGCCGTTGAAGTCATCGGTTATAGCCTCTGCGGTCCAGGAGTCCTTGATGAGAAGAACGGGGAGCTTATGAGCGGCTGCCTCGATGGGAACGAGAGAGCTTGTATCATAGGTCGAGGGGAAGAGGAAGAGGTCGGAACGGAGATAATAGCCCTGAAGGAGCTCTCTGTCGGAGACTCTGCCTACCCAGATAACGTTATCATCAAGACCGAGGTCGGTGCACATCTTCTTAAGCTGGTCGATATCGAAGCCGTCGCCTACGAAGAGCATCTTGAAGTCGGGGTTAACTTCCTTCAGCTTCTTAAGAGACTCGAGAAGCAGACCGAGGTTCTTGTATAGAGCGATTCTTCCTACGAAGATAAACACGTTCTTCTGACCCTCGAGGTTATGTATCTCGTTAACGCGTGCGATGAGCTCGTCGGGGTTAGAGGGATACTTAAGGTCGGTACCGTTTCTTACAACGACGATATCACCCTTATATCCGTAGTCGCGCAGAAGCTGGCAGGACGCATTGTTAACCGTCCATACGCTATCCGCCTTGTGGAACACCTTCATGATATACTTCATCATGAACCAAACGAGGGGCTTAAAGCCCTTGAAGCTTCTCTCGAAGTCCTCACGGAACTTGGTGTGGAGAGTAGCGACAACGGGAATACCGCGCTTCTTACCGAGCTTAAGAGCATATCTACCCATAATGAAGGGAGAGTGAGCGTGGAGAATATCGAACTCCTCGTTAGCTATCTTCTTCTTGAAGGCACCGTCAAATCCGGGGAAGCCTGCACAGTATCCATACTTTGTAACCTGCATGGATTTACATCTGATAACGTCGAAGGGCTGGCAATCGACGTAGCCGGATTTCTTGGGGGGCTTAGGTACGATTACCTTACAGGAACAGCCCTCTCTCTTATCGATATTCTTAGCGTAATATGTAACAACGTTAGTAGGACCGTCGATATTGGGATAATACGAGTCCATCAATTCTGCAACCTTAATGTTAGCCATAACTAAAAATCCTCTCTCTGCAAAAAGCATAAAACAGGCGCCTTGTTTTATTTTTTCTTAACTTTCGGACAACCTGCAACACCATTCTAACATATAAACGAAAAAAAATAAAGACTTTTTTAAGATTTTTATAATTTTTTAGCAATTTCCTCTTGCAAAATAAAAAAAAATAGTGTAGAATGTAAAGGAAGAGTAATAACTCGAAATAAAAAGAAAGGTTGGCTGACTGTCGTGGGAAAAAAGATCAACGATAAATTCTTAAAAGTTTATACTGAACTGGATATGGCGTGCTGCGAGAAGTTCGGAGTAACTACCGGTGGTATCGGTGAGTACATCAACAGACTCAACAACGCTCGTTACGCTCCCGACCGTGAGGATGTTCTTCCTCGTCTTGTTAAGTATAGAAACCTTCACAAGCGCTTCACTTATGAACCCAGCGCTATGCGTAAGGATTGCGATGTTACTACCGAGGACATCAAGTGGATTGAGAAGTTCACCAAGTCTATCAAGAGAAGACGCGACCCCATCGCTATGTACCTGAAGAAGGCTCAGCAGTATGCATCCAAGAGAAGATTCACTACCGTGCTTCTCGTTCTTCTTGGCGTTGCAGCTGTAGCTGCTATCGGTGTAGCTATCGCTATTGCCGCCGGCATTATTTAATCGCCTGCGACACTTAAGATTTTGTCCTGTTTTTTACATATTTAAAAAATAAGCGAAAATCCTCTTGACAAAATCCCAAACTTCTGTTATAATAGACACCGCTGTGGGCAATAGCCCACGGCAATGCTGCTATGGCTCAGTTGGTAGAGCACATCCTTGGTAAGGATGAGGTCCCCAGTTCGAATCTGGGTAGCAGCTCCAACAAAAACAGCACCCCAATCGGGGTGCTGTTTTTGTTTGCGCTACTCCTCAAATTTGTGCTGCCCCGTCGAAAAGACGGGCAGTTCGGATTTGACCGCGAAGTGAAAACGATTGATAATCGTTTTTGCAAAGCGGTTCACCCCAGTATGACGAAAACGCGTCATACGACA
>JAFVZL010000010.1 GCA_017508195.1 Clostridia bacterium
ACTACCAGATCGACGAGAAGCTCCGTATGCCTATGGAGAATGTACATTTCCCCACCAACGCTAACATCAAGGATTATTCCAAGATCATCGACGACATTACCGAGGGAACCGGTGCCGACATCGCCTCCACCTCTCCCGGATGGGCAGGTCATATGGCATTCGTTGACCCCATTCCCGAGTTCATTGGCTCCGGAGATATCGAGGAGTGGCTCAACCAGCCCGCTCAGATCGTAAAGCTTCATCCCATGACCATCATGCAGAACTCCCTCAACGGTACCTTTGGCCAGTCGGGCGACATTGCAAACGTTCCCCCCTGCGCAGCAACCATCGGTCCCCTTGACGTAATGCGTGCTAAGGAGCGTATCGAGGTTCACGCACTTGCAACCTGCGGTACCTTCTCGTCCTGGCAGAGAATGACCTCTCGTCTTTGCACACACGGTCCTATCACTCCTTACCTTCCTTCTACCATGCTTCAGACCAAGAAGACTCAGGTTTATATTTCTGAGGAGTTAGCAGCACCCTTTGAGTGCTGGGAGAAGGTCGGCTACTAATCCTTCAGCTGTGCCTTTGGGCGCAACCGCAAATGAAAACAGTTTTGAACGAGGTACGCATCGTGCCTCGTTCTTTTCTTATATCCGTTAAAATGGCTAAGGTTGAAAACCTACGGTTTTCTCCGTTTTATGTTTTCATTTGCTATCTCCGTTTTCTCGCTCGACGTACCAATGTACGCCTCACGCTCGAAGAACGAAGATTATCGCACCAAATCCACGGGCTGAATGCGCCTGCAGCCTCTGTCCTTGCTCGGTCGGTAAGCTCGCAATAGGTTACTATTGCTTCGGGTCGCGATCCGGCACTATCCATCGAAATTAATTTATCACCCGAGCAAAGCGGTGATTTAGGCTTATATAAAAGAACGAGGTACGCATTGTGCCTCGTTCTTTTCTTATATCCGTTAAAATGGCTAAGGTTGAAAACCTACGGTTTTCTCGGTTTTCTTGCCCTGATAATATAAAAAAGGTACCAAGTCTTATCTTGATACCTTTCACATAATATTACAATGAGTTACCGATGTGCTTTATTCGTTTTTTTCGGATGCTTCCTCTTCCTTAATATATTCTACTATATCCTCGACGCGGCAGTCTAAGAAGCCGCAGAGGTCGTTGAGCGTTGTCGTGCTGATGGGCTTGTTATGCTTTAGTCGGTCGAGCAGACTTCTGCTTACTCCGAACTCGTTGATAAGCTTATATGTGGAGACGTTCTTCTCCTTCATCGTCTTGTATAGCGGTGCGTAAGAGATCATTGTTGCTACCTTCTTGAAATACTTGTTATTGTGTTCAAGACAAGTATAATTTATGCTCAACCTATTGACAATTGTCGATAAATAGAGTATAATCTTAGCATCACGGGCGTAATGACCCGAAATTACGGTTGAGGGAGTTGGATTATGGGAGAAATAATTGAATACTTACAGTCATTGCCACTGGATGCTCTGGTGTATGTTGTAGTTCAAGCGGTATGCTACATATTAGGTTTGTTAATCGCTGCGTTTGCATTGGTTTTATTCTTTTGCCAGGTCTTCGATAGAGGGACAAGCAGCTTTGGTGGTGTTATAACTTGCGTGAACTCCGGGTTAATGTCATATATATTTATTGGAGCTTCATTGTGGGGTATAATAATAATTCTCCGTGATATTTTTTCCGCAATTGCTGCGCCTGACGCGCCGATTTTTGAGCTATTTGATTCTGTAATAAATACTTGGCAGGTTATTTTTGCGCCCGTAGAATTCTTGACGGATAATAGGCTGATTTCCGCAATTATACTGTTGTTCGTTCACATCGAGCCGATTTGCACACTTATTTTCCACAAGCGCGTTGTGGACAGATACGATTCTGAGATCCTCGGCGAAGCGATAGTCGTTAACAGGGCTTTGTTCCTGTTTTTGCAGATAGGATTACCGATAATTTTGTTAATTATGGGTAATATTGTACCTGAACTTAATTACTTTGAGTTTGCCAACTAAAAAACCGGGGCCGTCGTACGTGACAGCCCCGTGTTTTATGCAATATAAACAAAAAGGGAACAACCTGAGCGTTGTCCCCACAAGATAGATTTTATCATAGCTTAGAGGCGGTTGTCAATAGTTTTTTCGGAATTCGACAGAAAAGGGCGGTAAGTTTTACAATTTGGACATATTCAATAAAAAAGCCTTACAAATTTCTGAAAAACTGTTTACAAGCAACAAAAAATGTGCTATAATGATAGTGCAAGACGGGGAGCACCACCCCGCCGAGGTGGAAATCTCTCGTTAAGCAATTCCACGAAAGGGCCTCTTTAAGATACCATGAAAGAGGTAACGGTGTACGGTATGAAGATTACTCTTTACGGAAAGCAGATGACAGTCAGAGAGTCGCTTAAAGCAGCGGTAGAAAAAAAGCTCTCTAAATTTGATAAGTTCTTCGGTGAGGACACCGAGGCTTATGTAACCTGTCGGACACGCAAGGGAGATAAAATCATCGAAATTACCGTAAACTACGGAGGTACTACCTTCCGTTCGGAAGAGGAGAGCGAGACATTTATCACCGCGCTCGACAGAGCAGTAGAGAGTCTTGAAGGACAGATCAGAAAAAATAAAACAAGGCTCGAAAAAATGGTGAAGCGTGACGCCTTCGTCACAATTACAGAGGACGACGATGACGAGTATGTGGAAGAGGAAGAATTCGAGATCAGGGTTAAGACCTTCCCCTTCAAGCCCATGACAGCCGAGGAGGCAATACTCCAGATGAATCTCTTAGGACATAGCTTCTATGCGTTCATCTCCGCCGATAGCGGCGACACCTGCGTCGTATATAAGAGAAAGGAAGGCAGTTACGGACTCATCGTTCCCGAGAGGTGAATCGGGAAACCCGGATTACCGAGGTGGAAGTCCTCGGAGAAAAGGAGGATAGACCGATGTTCTGACCCGGTTTACAGAATTATATCTTAGTTCAAAGATCGATCGGCTAATTATCGTTCTGTTTATTTATCGCTTCACTCATCGTGAAATCTTCAAAAAATCATTATATAGGTAAACCGTAAATGACTACGGTCCGCAATCGACCTTCAGGTGTAAACCAATGAACAACTGATTTTTACCTAAAAAATGAGGCGCCATAATATGGCATAAGCAACTTTGACAAAGGGTATACTCCAATGAACAGTTAAGCTTAAAGATTATGTCATTATATCATCATATAACGGTAGTCGCCCGGTATGATCGATCCGCCCGCGACGTGTATTCGGTACAGTCCGATGTACTAGTAAATTTTCATTACTGAATGGCAAACGGGTAAGGTACCCGTCGGATAAAGGATGTCGGTTCCTGTGGTATGGAGCATCGTGTGGTGCGATAGTAGTCTGTAATTTACAGATGGGGAACGGCGGCATGAAGGACCATAATCAGTTTTATACGTTCTTTCGTAGAAAGCGAGGTATACCATGCTTCCAACGAGAAACAACCGTTGACAGACCATGTTTGTCAACAAAAGATTACAACTGAATAGCTTTTAAGTGAAATTGGGTGCTGAATCACAGGCCCGTTTGATGAAAGACGGTCGAGCTCAAAGACCTCAAAAAGTTGAGTATAGATACTCTAAAAAATAAAAAGGAAAGCTCCGTATATAGTGGGTATTAAATGGAAGAACGAAGGCCAAGTTGTTTCCTTTAAGATACAAAAGCTATACGGAATAGGTTCTGACAAATTGAACTTTAGCATGGACGAATGTCCTGAAAATCAGTGAATACGCTACACACCGAGTTGTTTAGGAGTGTAGCGTATTCTTTTTTGTTTTGCGAAAGCTGTTAAACTCTGTAAATTGTCTAAAGCCCTTGACAAAGAAAAAAGCCTGTGTTAAAATAAACTAAAGACTGTGACGGAGAGGGTAACCTCATACGGCATCATACAGAGAGCCACGGTTGCTGAGATGTGGCAGATGTCAGAGTGAGCCTATGGCTCCCGAGTCGGTTATTCGAGGCTTGCTTAGGGTAACACGCAGGTGCTGCGTTATTGGCACAGGGCTTTTTGAGTCCGAATGAGTGGCGCATATTGCGCAATTTGAGTGGTACCGCGAGTGTTTTCACCCGTCTCAATGAATGGTTTGAGAGTGGGTGTTTTTTTATTTCTCGCTTTGATAAATCGTGTAATACATCGTAATCACTCCGACTCCTCGGCTCGCAGTAGGTTACTACAGCGTCGCCTGCGGTATGCTCGTGACACCTCGTCTTACAGCGATTTCTCGCTTTGATAAATCGTGTAATACATCGTAATCACTCCGACTCCTCGGCTCGCAGTAGGTTACTACAGCGTCGCCTGCGGTGCTTGTGATACCTCGGCTTATAGCGATTTCTCGCTTTGATAAATCGTGTAATACGTCGTTATCACTCCGACTCCTCGGCTCGCAGTAGGTTACTACAGCGTCGCCTGTGGTGCTCGCGATACCTCGTCTTACAGCGATTTCTCTTCGCGAGGGGTTGGTGGTTTCTCTTTGCGAGAGGTTGGTAGTTTCTCTTCGCGAGGGGTTGGTGGTATCTCTTTGCGAGAGGTTGGTAGTATCTCTTTGCGAGGAGGTTGGTGGTTCCTCTTTGCGAGAGGGTTGGTAGTTTCTCTTTGCGAGAGGTTGGTGCGAGAGCGGCTCGCTTTGATAAATCGTGTAATACGTCGTTATCAACTCTATTAAATAATCCATAAAGTAATTTTTCCCGAAAGGATGTAATAAAAATGGCAGAAATCAAGCGTTCAATTGAGACCCTGTGCGTGCAGGGCGGATACACTCCCGGCAACGGTGAGCCGAGACAGATACCGATCGTGCAGAGCACGACCTTCAAATATTCGACGAGCGAGGATATGGGAAAGCTCTTCGATCTTGAGGCATCGGGATACTTCTACTCCCGTTTGCAGAACCCCACGTGCGATACCGTCGCGAGAAGAATATGCGAGCTCGAGGGCGGCAGCGCCGCTATGCTCACATCGTCCGGTCAGGCGGCGAACTTCTTCGCGGTATTTAATATCGCGTCGGCGGGTGACCACGTTGTAGCATCATCGGCTATCTATGGCGGTACTTATAACCTCTTTGCCGTTACGATGAAGAGAATGGGCGTTGAGTTCACCTTCGTATCTCCCGATGCGACTGAGGAGGAGCTTAACGCTGCGTTCAGGCCCGAGACGAAGGCGGTGTTTGGTGAGACTATTGCCAACCCTGCACTCACCGTTCTCGATATTGAGCTTTTTGCCAAGGTGGCACACGAGCACGGCGTGCCTCTTATCATAGATAATACCTTTGCAACTCCCGTAAACTGCCGTCCCTTCGAGTGGGGCGCGGATATCGTTACTCATTCCACCACCAAGTATATGGACGGTCACGGCAGCGCGGTAGGCGGTTGCATCGTTGACTCTGGTAAGTTCGATTGGATGAAGCATGCAGATAAGTTCCCGGGACTCTGCACGCCCGACGACAGCTATCACGGTGTCACCTATGCTGAGAAGTTCGGTATAGAGGGAGCGTTCATTACGAAGGCTACTGCGCAGCTTATGCGTGACTTCGGTTGTACGCAGTCGCCCCAGAGCGCATTCCTTCTCGGCCTCGGTCTCGAATCGCTCCACGTTCGTATGGAAAGACATTGCTCGAATGCTCTCGCGATAGCGAAGTATCTCGCCTCACACGAGAAGGTGGAGTGGGTTACCTATCCCGGTCTCGAGGGTGATAAGTACTATGAGCTTGCTAAAAAGTATATGCCGAACGGCACATGCGGAGTAGTATCCTTTGGCGTAAAGGGCGGCAGAGCCGCTGCTGAGAAGTTCATGAAGGAGCTGAAGCTCGGTGCTATTGAAACGCACGTTGCCGATGCTCGTACATGCTGTCTGCATCCCGCATCTGCGACCCACAGACAGATGAACGATGACGAGCTTCGCGCTGCGGGAGTATCTCCCGATCTTATCCGCTACTCTACCGGTATCGAGAACAAGGATGATCTTATTGCTGATATTGAGGCGGCACTTGCAACGCTCTGATACCGTTTTGTGCCTTTGCGTGAGTTATCACGCCGTCTCGGCAGTATTCATGCTGCCGATCTACCAATATGATCCGTGCTTAGTACAGCGCGGAAAACGGAGGTTTTTAAATGCCGATAAAGCTGCCGAACGAGCTGCCCGCCGTGGGCGTGCTCAACAAGGAAAATATATTTGTTATGACCGAGACCCGCGCCATAACGCAGGATATTCGACCGCTTAAAATACTGATTCTCAACTTAATGCCAACAAAGATTGACACAGAGACGCAATTATCACGCGTTCTGGGCAATACGCCTCTTCAAGTTGAAATAGAGCTTATCCACACAAGCACGCATAAGTCAACACATGTATCCGAGGAGCATTTGCTCTCCTTTTACAAGGTGTTCGACGACGTGCGCGACAGATATTTTGACGGTATGATCATTACGGGTGCGCCCGTTGAGCTTCTGCCGTTCGAGAGCGTTGATTATTGGGACGAAATAACCGAGATAATGGAGTGGACTAAAACTCACGTCCATAGCACACTTCACATTTGCTGGGGTGCGCAGGCTGCGCTTTATTATCACTACGGTATTGATAAGGTTGAGCTTTCCGAGAAGCTCTCGGGCGTGTATCCGCACAGCGTTGATTATAAGCGCTCGATACTTTTCCGCGGATTTGATGACGTGTTCTACGTTCCTCATTCGAGGCACACGACCGTGCTTCGCGAGGATGTTGAAAGGGTCCCTGAGCTCCGTATACTCGCATCCTCACCGGAGGCGGGTGTTTATGCGATATCCACCAAGGGCGGAAAGCAGGTGTTTATCACGGGTCACTCGGAGTATGACGGAGATACTCTTGAAAAGGAATACCTTAGGGATAAAAAAGCGGGCATGAATCCGCACGTCCCCGTAAATTACTACCCCGATGACGATGATACCAAGCGCCCCCTCATTACCTGGCGCGCCCACGCGACTTTGCTTTTCACAAACTGGCTTAACTACTTCGTATATCAGACAACGCCTTACGATATCGTTAAGATCAGTGAGGATAGGGAAGAGGTTGATATCACAGAGATGCGCTGACGCGACTCGAATATAGTTGCACTCAGAGCTTTTATGCCGGGTTTACCCTATACCCGTGCAGATTTTTAGGTTATTTTCTATATTCTAAAAAAAATGGCAGAGGTGCCTGTGCGCCTCTGCCATTTTTTTGTTTTGTCTTTTGGTATGCTGATATATAGCGACCGGGACTCAGGGCTCTGTTCCGCTTCCACCACCGTCATCCGATCCGCCACCGAGGTCGGGGATATCGATGCCGGGAGGGGGAGTGGTGCCCTCGGGGATACCGTACTTGTTGTAGTAGGAGAAGATAGCGTTATTGATATCGTCGTTGGTGAGCGTTTCCTTTCCTGCGAAGCTCTCCATAACGTGATCTGCTATGCTGTCCATTATCTCATCGTCAAGAGGTGTGTCCTCGGTGATAACTCCGCTGTCTATGAGCGTGTTGTTAAGCGACTCCTTGACGGCATCCTTTTTCTCTTCCTCGGGAATGGTAGGATCGTTTACGCTTGAAAGCACGTTGTTTTCCATACCTTCCTTGATGGCGTCGTAGATTTCGTCGGTGCTGACGTCATCAGGGAGCATATTGCCTGCGCTTTGCGCCATGAGCTTAAGCGAGAATTTGGTGAGAGATGTTACGAGGGGCTGAGTTCTGGGATTCTCAGAAAGCTCGTCGATAACGACGTTAATGACGGTCTTTCCGTCCTTGTTCTGAACGAGAAGATCCTCAGCAGCGCTGCCGCTCTCGCCGTCCATCGAGAAGTGCTCGAGCACTCCGTAATCGTTTAGTATAAAGTAGACCTCGAGGAAGGTGCCAAGGTCGGCATCGACGTTGTCCTTATCGGATGTGAGGAATATCGAGATAAACTCGTTAAGGAAGGTGCTGAAGGGCTCCTCGAAGCCGAGATTTATTGCTCCCTTACCGTTAGCGTTTGCAATTCCTCGGAGAATTCCTGCGACAAGATTTGCGGTGTAGTCATCCTCGCCTACGTCCGAGAGAATGGCGGTCATCGCCTTTTTATCCTTGTCGCGCAGATCCGCCCAATTGAATTCGGGCTCTGTAAGAGGCATACCGTCAGCCACTATCTCGGCAAAGACGGTCATCTCCTTGCTCATGTGAACCTCGTCCTCACCGATCTTTACGGTAGTGAGGCTGTCGAACAGTGCATCTTCACCGAGTGTCCTTATAACACTCAGCACGGGATTTGCTATGATATCGTCAATGTAATCCTCGTATACACCCTCAATATTTTCACTTACTGCGGGATCCTTATCACTTATTAGAGGCTCGCGTGATTCTGCTGCGATCGTTACAAGACCGGAGACGGGCAGGAGCACTATCGCTGCGATGATCATTCCCTGAACTGCACCGAGAAGACCGCCCATGAGAACGGATACTCCGGATTTCTCATCGCCTACACGGAGTATAGCGAAGAGGATAAAGTATATTATCGCAGTCACAAGCTTAAGCGCGAGGAACGCGAGTGTGAATATCAGCGGAATGGCGAGCATCGTGAATACCATCGTCAACAGACGCTCGACTGTTACCGCGTCAAACGAATTTATTATATCGCGGAATGCTTCGGGAACCGTGGTCATATAGTCCGGCCAGAACTGCGTTACAAGACCCTCGACCGTCTGTCCGATAAAGAGCTGGTGAACGTAATCGCTGATCATGCTTGCCGCGAAAAACGCTAAAATTGCCGATGCAATTATCGTGATGAGCCTTATTGCCGTTTTATACATACCTCTCGTCAGACCGAACAGCAGTCCCGAGAATACGAATATTGCTGCTACGACCGTTATAGCGAGAGAAATTGTCTCGCCCAGTGGCTCACCGGTTACCGTGGTGGTCTCGAGAAGAGCCCGACCGAATAACATAGTTGAATTCATAGTCTTTCCTTTCTTTACGTTGGAGTATTGCGACTGCGCTGCCGCGCTATTATTTTTTCGGTATTCTTTCTGCGACGATCTCTGCAGCGCGCTCACGCGCCGACTGCCTCTCGTTTGCCTGAGCTACGGCTCTGACTCCCATGAATGTGCACTCAATACGGTATTCGACTGCCCCGAGATGTGTGCGTACCATTCCGAGATCGTGGAACTCGGGCGTTGCAATCGATCTTGCCGCGGCTATTTTTTTAAGCTTATGTACCGCGCTCTCGGTGCCTGAAGGCTCGGGCTTTTTTGCCTTTGCTTTAGCTACTCCCTCGGGCTTTGCGCCATTTTTCCGGGTGGGAGCTGCCTTTGAAGAGCTCCTTTTCGATGATGACATAGCTGTCTCGCTGTCTTTAACGGGCGTGGGCCCCTTTGAGCTTACGCCTTTGTCGGGCTCGTGCTTTGTGCCGCCCTTGCGCTTCGGTGCAGGACTTTCGCTGTTTTTGCCGGCTTGTGCCACTTTCGCACCGCCCCTTGCTTCGGGTGCGATCTTCGGGCTGCCTTTGCGCTTGGGCGCAGATTTTTCCTCGTTTTTCTCGACACGGGTGGGCTTTACAGCGGATTCGCTCGAGCTCGCTCTTGCTGTCAGAATGTCGAGTGCCTTTTCTGCTGCCAGAGCATCTGCTATCTTAAGGTTTTTACCGACAGCTGTGGCTATAAGCTCATCGCCTATATATACACCGCGCTCGTAGGATTTTTTGTGATCGGGACCGCTCTCCGAGAGCGTTTTGTAGACGGGCTGAGGCAGACGGCGCTTCTTGTCGGCGCACCACTCCTGGAGTGCGTTCTTCGGGCTGACGTCCTTGGCGCGCGAGTCGGTGTAGACAGACATGTCGAGTATTCTCGAAACAAGCCTCATAACCGTATCGATATTCTTGTCCGAGTCAATATAGACCGCCCCGACGATGCTCTCAAACAGGTCCTCCATAACCGAGGGCTCCTCGGCTATGCCGAGCTTTATATCACCCTCTCCGAGAAGTAAATACTTCTCGAGCCCAAGCTTTTTGGTGCTGGCGGAGAGATTCGTTTTATCTGAAAGTTTCGATTTTATGTTTGAAAAATCGCCCTCTCCGAGCTCTGTTCTTATACCGTGGCGGTAGCGCTCGGTATGTCCTGCGAGCAGAAAGGATACTATGGAGAGCGAAAGCACGCTGTCACCGAAGAATTCGAGCACCTCGTTTGATTGGTAGCCCTCGCTGTCCTGTCTCTCGTTGCACCAGCTGCTTCTTGTAAACGCCTGTCTTAACAGGCTCTTGTCGCGGAAGCTGTAGCCGAGGATCGCCTCGATCTTCGGAATGCTCTCGCCAAAAAAGTCCTTTTTCATCATGTACTCCTCCCATTTGGGAGAGTATTGGACGCTATACTCTCAGCATGGCTCAGCGTCCTGCGGAGGGGGTAGCACCCTATACCCTTAAGTATATTTTATCACAAATATTTAAAATAATCAAGGAATATCTCGAAAATAAGGCTAAAAACCGTATGATAGAGTGAAAAAATACGCCTGGAGAGGGGAAAACTTGACACGGGTACCGCCTTTTATGCGTTTTTGTCGCTACTAGTGCGTTATCGGGAGCATCCCCGTTGACAAAACGGTAAAAAAGTGGTATTATATTTAGAGTTGCATTAATTTTGCGTGCGCGCCAAACACTCAAGCAGGCATATGCGCGAGCGCAATACTTAGGGATTGTGCGCCGTACGCCTTACCTTGGGTATATCCGAGCCCGCGATTTCGGGTCAGGCGATCAGCCCCGTCCGTTCGCGACTTTGAAGGCACGCGCCTTTATCCGCGGGTGGCAAGCAACCATAAGTTGATTTAATAAAAAATCCAGATACAAGGAAGTAACAAATGTCAGAGCTGTCAACACAGATCTCAAAGCGACGCACGTTCGCTATCATTTCACACCCCGACGCGGGTAAGACCACGCTTACCGAGAAGTTCCTTCTTTACGGTGGCGCAATACAGACTGCAGGCTCGGTAAAGGGTAAGCAGACCGATAAGCACGCAGTATCCGACTGGATGGACCTCGAGAAGCAGAGAGGTATCTCTATAACCTCGTCGGTTCTTCAGTTTGAGTATGACGGATATTGCATAAACATTCTCGATACCCCGGGTCACCAGGACTTCTCCGAGGATACCTACCGTACGCTTATGGCAGCTGATTCGGCGGTAATGGTCATAGATGCAGCTAAGGGTATTGAGCCGCAGACAAGAAAGCTCTTCAAGGTCTGTGCTATGCGCGATATTCCTATCTTTACCTTCATAAACAAGATGGACCGCGAGGCACGCGATCCCTTCGACCTTATTGACGAGCTCGAGCGCGAGTTTGGCATAGGCACATATCCAATGAACTGGCCTATCGGATGCGGTCAGAGCTTCAAGGGCGTTTACGACAGAGAGGAGCGACAGATACTCTCCTTCGGCGACTCTCACCGCGGACGCGAGCTTATTCACGGCATCAAGTGCGATATTTCCGACACGGACAAGCTAAACGAGCTTGTCGGAGAGAGGCTTGCGGGTGAGCTCGTTGAGCAGATAGAGCTTCTCGACGGTGCATCCTTCGATTTTGATCTTGACGCGGTAAGACACGGCAAGCTCTCGCCCGTGTTCTTTGGCTCGGCTCTGAATAATTTCGGCATTGAGCCCTTCCTTGAGCATTTCTTAAGGATGACTACCTCACCTCTGCCCCGTGTTGCGGAGGGCGAGCATATAGATCCCTTCAGCGAGGATTTCACCGCCTTTGTCTTCAAGATCCAGGCTAATATGAATAAGGCACACCGCGACAGAATTGCTTTCATGAGAATATGCTCAGGTAAGTTCGAGCGCGGAAAGGATTACTACCACGTTCAGGGGAACAAGTCCTTCCGTCTCTCACAGCCTCAGCAGATGATGGCAGACGAGCGTGCCGTTGTCGATGAGGCGTATGCTGGTGATATCATCGGTGTATTCGATCCCGGTATTTTCTCGATCGGCGATACAATTTGCGAAAAAGGTAAAAAGGTGCGCTTCGAGGGTATTCCCACCTTCGCTCCCGAGCATTTTGCCATGGTCGAGCAGGTCGACTCTATGAAGCGTAAGCAGTTTGCCAAGGGCATGAATCAGATAGCGCAAGAGGGTGCTATTCAGATATTCTTCGAGCCCAACTCGGGTCTTGAGCGCGTTATCGTCGGCGTTGTCGGCGTGCTTCAGTTCGAGGTGCTTGAGTACAGGCTTAAAAACGAGTACGGCTGCGATCTGCGCCGCACAAACCTTGCTTATCAGCAGATCCGCTGGATAGAGAACGAGGACCTTGATCCCAAGACCTTGAAGCTCTCTCACGATACCAAGTGGGTCCAGGACTTCAGAGGAAAGAATCTTCTGATATTCACGAGCGAGTGGGCTATCCGCTGGGTGCTCGAGGACAACCCCGAGCTCCGTCTCGCAGAGTTCAGCAAAAACGATTAAAACGAGCCGTGTCAGCTTATACTATAAGCCGGCGGCGGGAGATTTTATGAAGATAAACGGTATGTATGACGATACCCCTAAAGCCGAGCCAAGGGTACAGAAGCCGGCACCTGAGCCTCGCCCCGAATTTATCGAGCGAGAGCCGTTTGCCGTCCGTGAGGTCTCACCCTTGAATATCGGATACGGTAAGACTGTATTCGCTCTCCGCCCGAGGCATGATGCCGAAAAAATAAAGGCAAGAATGCTCGGAATGATAGAGAAAAACGTAAACATCAGTGCCGATTATGTGAACGCGGTGAAAAATACGCCCGCAGAGCTGCTCCTTTCGCTTGAATACTTCGAGGTGTTTAACGTAAGCGTCGGCGGGAGTGTAAAGGAAGTTAAGGTCGAGCACTCGGTTTATAAGGACAGCGATAAATATTACGTAGAGAGCACCGCATCGGGAGATACCGTTACCTCTACGGTCACGCGCGGCAGAGAGCTTGATTACACCTACTCTACAAGGGAGAAGGAGCACAAGAAGTTCGATCCGCCGAAGGAGCTCCACGTTGCACACCTCGGTGCATGGGCGTACAGAATATTTGTTGCCGATGCCTCGGCTATACTCACCGAGGATGAGTTTAAGGCTTCGTTGCGCATTAGATTTGATGCGGATACAGAGTCCTCGGCTACTGCCGCCTACATCTCGCACTGCATAAAGTGCGGTAATTTTGAGGGAGAGCCCGAAAACGTGCAGCTGAAGCAGACGATCTGGTTTCCCGTCTGGCGAGCTGTCGTCACTCTTGACGGCAAGGAATACGTCAGCTTTATCTCCGATGAGCCCGATGAGTCGGTCGCTCGCGAGGGCATGTGCGCCATCTGTGCGCCCGTCCGTCCGCGCTCGGGTATCCAGATGCTTGTCAGCGGCTTAAAGCACATGACACTGGTTATAAAGTCGTTTTGCGGTATATGCGCTGTTTTTATGTTGATGTGGATGGGAGAGCTTGCCGCGACCGTAAACTACGCATTAATAGCAACAATTGTTGTCAATATTGTATTTGCTGTGGCCTTTTACACCGATTTTGACGGAAAAGACGATTATTCAAAATCAATAAGCGCGGGCTATAAAAGCGGAGAAAAGACACTTAAGGTTATCCTTAATGCGATCCTGAGCTTAGGCACGATAGCGCTGTTCACCGTGTATTTTGTACTTAATATCTAATCTTTTGGAGTTCGTTTATGAGAATGAGAAAGAAAAAGCACGCAGACGAAAGACTTGCAGCGTGCTCGAAAAATCTTTATATACACGAGGAAGATCCGCTTCCTGATCCCGCCCTCAGCGTGTTCGGTAAGCCGGGTGCACCCGTGTACCTCGAGGTAGGAGCGGGCAAGGGCGGATTTGCCACGGGCATGGTAAAGCAAAACCCCGACGTTGCGTATTTTGCTATGGAGCGCGTCACCGATTGCGTGGTGCTCGCGGCAGAGCTTGCCGAGCGCGAGGGGCTTTCGGACTCCTTGAGATTTCTTATCGATACTGCCGACAATCTGACGAAAATATTTGAGTGCGGTACTGTCGACAGAATATTTCTTAATTTCTCCGACCCCTGGTCGAAAAAGGGTTATGCGAAGCGCCGTCTTACTCACAGGCGCTATCTTGCCGTATATCTCAATCTGCTTTCCGAGGGTGGGGAGCTTTGGTTCAAGACCGATAACGTGGGGCTGTTTGACTTCACACTCGAGGAGCTCTGTGCAATAGGCATCGAGCCCTACGCGCTGACGCGCGATCTTCACGCCTCGGAATACAGCACAGGTAACGTTGTTACCGAATATGAGGCTAACTTCTCCTCGCAGGGCGTGAAGATAAATATGCTCAGAATTAAAAAGCCTTGCGGCTTTAAGATAGATATCCCTGCCGATCTTTCGAGAGATAGGGTAGAGTATAGAGGAGCAGTAGCAGATGGAGAATGAGGACAAGGGCATCCACGAAGGACACAGAGCGCGGATGCGTGCTAAGTTTTCGCTCTACGGACACCGTATTTTCGACACCTACGAGCTGCTCGAGATGCTTTTGTATAACGTTATCCCCTATAAGGATACCAACCCGATAGCAAAGCGGCTGCTCTCTGCCTTTGGAGGCATTGATGGTGTGATGAGAGCTCCACGCAGTGAGCTTTCTCTGGTTTCGGGAGTTGGCGAAAGATGCGCACGGCTCATTGAGCTTGTCGGTATGGCTGATTCGGTGGGCGAGGCATCCTCGGATCATAGACCTGCCACTACGTTTGATGATTTTAACCGTACGGGAAAATTCCTCGTGGAATACTTTAAGCAGAATTCGGATAGCAACGTTATCATCATGCTTCTTGATAACTCGATGAGGCTGGTCGGTCTTTCCGATATTCCCAGCAGTAAATTCGGCTCGGGTGCTACTGCACCAAAGTATTTTATTGATGCGGCAATGCGCTTTGGCGCGACGGTTGCGGTCGTGGCGTATACTCACAGAAGCGGTATTGCTTACCCTTACGAGTCTGATATCGTGACCTGCAAAATGATTTCGGGCGAGCTGGCGGGCGTGGGCGTTACGCTCCTTGAGAGCTATATCGTCGAGGGCGACCGCTATGCGCACGTTGGACCCGTGGGTACGGTGTTCAGAAGCGCACCTACACCGGAAATTGCGGAATTTGAGCGTACGCGTAAACCGGGAGAGAACGGAGCGTATAACGATTATGAGGTGAGCGAACCTTTATGCGAGATCGAGGAGCTGATATCCGGTGGCGGTGAGAATATTTCCGATAAGTATCTCGGAGAGCTTTTGTGCTTTTCGGGTGTAAAGGATCCCCGTGGTGCCGCTGAGGCGCTGGATACGAAATACGGATCGCTTGATGCGGTGCTTACTCAGAGCTACGATGCCTTGGCGGAATATGTGGGTGAGCGCGGTGCTATGCTGTTAAAGCTCGTTGCCGCACTCGTTTCGCGTTCGAGGTGCGATGGCGTTGCGATAGAGGCTTTATCGACGGATGCCGATATTGCAAGATATCTGACGGGTCTGTTTTACGGCACGTCAGTGGAGACCGTTTATCTTCTCTCGCTTGATGCCAAAGGGAGGGTAAAGGCGTGTGATTGTCTCGGCGAGGGCACAATAAACGCCTCGGACGTATATCCGAGGAGAATAATTGAGTGTGCGGTAAGACGCGGTGCTAAGAAAATCATTCTCTCGCACAATCATCCGCTCGGCACCGCAAGACCGTCCGGTGAGGACATGGTGGCTACCGCCACGCTATATTCCACGTGCAGCTCTGCCGGTATAGAGCTTTCGCGCCACATCATCATAGCTGAGCGCGATCATTTCGTCCTTTTACCGGATTCTGCGTGCGGTGTAATAACAGCTAAGGGAAGGGTATATTGAGATATAGCTTTAAGCTAATAATTGGTGAAGTATGGAATTCATTTTAAATCATTTTTTAGGAACACTTGTTAATTTTGCCTTAGTATTCGTTGTCGGCGTTCTCGGAACGCTTCTTAAGCGCGGAATACCTAAGCGATTTTCGGATATCATAATGTCTGCTATGGCGGTGTGCGTTATTTACATAGGCATAGACGGTATCCTTGGGGATGCACCCGCGGTTGCCGAGGGCTCGTTCCTTAATCCCGGGCTGTTAAAGGTGCTGGTGATGATAATATCTATGGCTATCGGTACCATTATCGGAGAGCTTATAGATATTGATAAGCAGCTGACTCGCCTTGCTAACCTGCTGGGAAGGCTTTTTAAGCGGGTAACGGAGAAAAAAGATTGCAAGGGATGCGATATCGAAGCCTGCGAGGCTGAGGGGGAGTGCTCTTGTGAGTGTATCGAGGACACCGCGCCCAAGGATAGGGGAGCAAGGTTCGCCGAAGGTTTTGTGTCCTGCTCGCTTTTGTTCTGCGTTGGCGCAATGGCTATCAACGGTGCTATGCTCGACGGTCAGGGGCAGCCTTATATGCTTCTTGCGAAGACTGTCATAGACTGCGTATCCTGCTTCGTTATGGCGAGCACGCTCGGTATAGGATGTGCGTTCTCGGCGTTCGCCGTTCTTATCTATCAGGGAATATTTAATTTTGTGGGTATTTTTCTTGCCGAGGCACTTGCCGCATCTACCATAGCATATATGTCTGCGGTAGGATCGCTTATAATTATTCTTATAGGAACGAACGTTCTGGGAGCGACCAAGGTAAAGACGGCAAATATGGTTCCCGCCATGTTCATGCCTATTCTGATAGAGCCGCTTCTCAGACTTATATTTTCTGCTTGATTCGATAGTCGGCTTGATATCTCGAAATACAGCGGATGACAGAAAACACCATATTAAGATAATAAAAGTTTACTTTTTGGGGACAAAAAGATGGAAATTATAAAGGAAAAGCGTTTTGAGGGCGAGAGGGCTCTCTTTGCATCCCGGGGGCTCGATATACGCGATTCGGTATTTGAGAATGGTGAGTCACCCTTGAAGGAAAGTCGCGGAATAAGGCTTGACGGATGTATATTCAAGTGGAAGTATCCGCTTTGGTACTGTGACGGGGTCAGCGCGAGGGGCACCACTTTTCTCGATACCGCGCGCTCAGGCATATGGTACACGAAAAATATCACGATGAACGACTGCGTTATTGATGCACCAAAGACCTTTAGACGCTCTGAAAATATTCTGCTGAAGTCGGTCAGGATGCCGAACGCCTCGGAGACTATGTGGAGCTGTAAGGATATTCATTTGCGCGACGTCAGTGTGCGCGGTGACTATTTCGGCATGGGCTCGGTCGGTGTTGAGGCTGACGGACTTCATATAAGCGGAAACTACGCCTTTGACGGCGGTATGAATATCATTATCAGGAATTCCAGGCTTATATCAAAGGATGCCTTCTGGAACTGTGAGAACGTTGAGGTTTACGACTCTCTCATCGTAGGTGAATATCTGGGTTGGAACTCAAAAAATATCAAGTTCGTTAACTGTACGATAGAATCAAATCAAGGGCTTTGCTATATGGACGGTGTGAAGCTCGTTAATTGCAAGCTCGTTAACACCGATCTTGCCTTCGAGTATTCGACGGTCGACGCAGACATTGTTTCGTCCGTGGTAAGCATTAAAAATCCGAGCGCGGGTAAAATTTCAGCATATTCTATCGGTGAAGTTATAATGGAGCCCGAGCGAGTAGATACTGAAAAAACGGAAATTGTAATATCGGGAGAAAGAACCGATGATTGATTTTGATAAGCTCACCGACAGGCGGGACAGCTTTTCCTACAAATGGGACGTTGGCGACGGAGAGCTGCCGATGTGGGTGGCGGATATGGATTTTGTCACTGCCGAGCCTGTGAGACGTGCGGTCATGAGGACTGCCGAGCGCGGTATTTACGGCTATACCTATATCCCCGACGATTACTTCCGCGCGGTTGCCGACTATTACAAGCGCCGCCACGGTGTGACGGTAGATACCTCTCATCTGGTCTATTCAAACGGTGCGGTTGCCGCGATATCCTCTATGGTAAGAAGGCTGAGCAAAGAGGGGGATAACGTTCTTCTTCAAGCACCGGTTTATAACATCTTCTATAACTCGATAGTCAATAACCACAGAACCGTTTTATCCTCGGATCTCGCCTATGATGGGGAAGGGTACAGCATCGACTTTTTAGATCTTGAAAGTAAGCTTTCTCTCGAGAAAACGACGCTTATGATACTCTGTAATCCGCACAATCCCGTTGGACGAGTATGGTCAAGGGATGAGCTTTCAAAAATAGCGGATCTGTGCCATAGGCACGGCGTTAAGGTGATATCCGATGAGGTTCATGCTGATTTTGTAAAGCAAGGATTACATTATATCCCGTTTTTCTCGGTCAGCGAGCTTGCTGCATCGATTTCCGCAACGATCATTTCCGCATCTAAAACCTTCAATATCGCAGGACTTCAGTCTGCTTGCGTGAACGTCTCGGACGAGGGGATGAGGTATACCGTCTGGCGCGGAATAAATACCGATGAGGTCGGTGAGCCGAACGCCTTTTCGATGGGTGCAAATATAGCGGCATACACCGAGTGTGACGAATGGGTGGATGCGTTATGCGACTATGTCTTTGAGTCGCGCCGTATTGCTGCCGACTATATTAACCGTGAGATAGCGGGGCTTCATGCGGTTCGCGGTGATGCGACCTATCTTTTATGGATAGATATCTCCGAGGTCCTTTCCGACTCGGTTGAATTCTGCAAGAGGCTGCGCGATCTCACGGGGCTTTTCCTTTCCGACGGTGCGGAGTACGGTGAATGTGCAAGAGGGTTTGTCAGAATGAATCTCGCTACTCAGAGAAGCCGCGTTTACGACGGTCTCGATAGATTGAAAAAGGGCGTGGAAGCTATCCTTGCCGAGAAAAATCTCCATTAATTTATATATAGCGCCGAGGTACGGGATTTGCTGACATCAAGTCTACCCGCCCGACTGCCGATGAGAACGCAACTGCTATCTGCCGTTGCGTTCTTTATTTTTTTATGATGCGTTGCTGCTTCTTCTGCATGAGAGTCTTATGCCGCCACAGCCTCTTGCATACAAGCGTGTGAAATGTGTATTATCCGGGCATTTCTGCCATTTATTTATTGCCAGCTGTCACGGCTTTACGGTGCGGTTGAAGTAGTGATGCGATTCGGCTGTTTTTGTTGCTTTTTCACAAAAAACGCACTTTTTTGTATACGGATGAGAAGGCTTGAAAGTGGGCTTTACGGAGTGTGCGATCTATTCCTTTTTCACAATTTCAAAAGTTACTTTTTTGAGTCCAATGTGGCGGATAAATCAATGCAGATTATCATAAGGCTGAAAAATCTTCCATTTTTTTGAAAGAGGGGCTTGACAATTTGCTTTTTTGCTGATATAATGTTATACTGCGCTATAATAGCGTTTGCTATGGGGATATTATGCCTTTTTTTGGAGTGATTTTCGTCAAAATGCACAAATTTCCCTGCGGATTCCGCTTAAATTTTGGTATATTTTAAATTTAATATTATATTAAAGAAAATTTATCAAAAAAATTTCCGGAGCGCTGTGCGCGACTTGAGACTTGTAAAATTTCAGGAATGGAGTGATTCTATTTATGATGCTTAAACCTCAGACGCTTGGCACCAATGTAAGAATGAGCTTTTCGAAGATTGAAGCAGCTACCGAAATGCCCAACCTTATCGAGGTGCAGAGAGACTCCTATGAATGGTTCCTCAAGGAGGGATTCAACGAGGTGCTTCGCGACGTATCCCCGATAGTTGATGCTACCGGCAATCTTTCTATCGAGTTTACCGACTACACCCTTGATCCTACCCCGAGATATTCCGTTGAGGAGTGTAAGGACAGATCGGTGACCTACGATGCTCACATGAAGGTGGGTGTCCGCCTTACCAACAAGGCGACGGGCGAGCTTAAGACAGCTCAGATCTTCCTTGGTGATTTCCCGCTTATGACCGATAACGGTACCTTCGTTATCAACGGTGCAGAGCGTGTTATCGTCTCTCAGCTGGTGCGTTCTCCCGGCATGTATTATGACGTTACCGTCGATAAGGCAGGTAAGCATAATTACACCGCGCAGGTAATTCCTTACCGCGGTGCGTGGCTCGAGTACGAGACCGATGCTGCCGGTGTGTTCTACGTTAAGATCGATAAGAACCGCAAGATTCCGATCACCGTGCTTATCCGTGCTCTTCTTGACGCGGGCTCCGATACCGACGACGATATCTTCGCTATGTTCGGTGACGAGGAGATCCTCCGCATCACGATGGCAAAGGACGAGTGCCGCACCCTCGCAGAGGAGAACGGTACCTCGCTCCGCGATGAAGCACTTAAAGAGATATACAAGAAGATTCGTCCCGGTGAGCCTCCGCTCGTTGAGAGCGCAGAGATGCTCGTTAACGGAATGTTCTTCGACCCCAAGAAGTACGACCTCGCACCCGTTGGACGCTATAAATTCAACAAGAAGGTCTCCTTCGCTAACAGGATCATCGGCTTCACCCTTGCTTCCACGGTTGTCAATCCTCTCACCGGCGAGATCGTCGCTGAGGCGGGAGTTAAGATCGACCGCGACGTTGCCGATGCTATCGAAAACAGCCTTGTAAACACCATTGACGTTGCTATCGAGTCGGGCAGAGTTGTCAGACTTATCAGCAACGGCACCGTACGCCCCGAGCTCATTCTCGGCTTTGACCTCACCGACTCTGGCGTTAAGGAGGGTGAGAAGGTAAGATATTCCGTTCTTGCCGACATCATCGCTGCCGCTGACGAGGAGGGTGTATCGGGCGACGAGAGAGTTGCTTACATCAAGAATATGGCAAAGGCGCAGCTTCAGCTCCTTATGCCTAAGCATATCACCAAGGAGGATATCCTTTCCTCCATCAACTATATGATCGCGCTTGGCCACGGCATCGGCTCTGTCGATGACACCGACCATCTCGGTAACAAGAGACTCCGCTGCGTAGGTGAGCTTCTCCAGAACCAGATGAGAATCGGTATGATGAGAATGGACAAGAACATCAGGGAGAGAATGTCAGTACACGACGCTGACGATCTCCGCCCCGAGAATCTTATCAACACCCGTCCCGTTGCTACTGCTATCCGTGAGTTCTTCGGATCCTCGCCTCTTTCTCAGTTCATGGATCAGAACAACCCTCTTGCAGAGCTTACTCACAAGCGCCGTCTCTCGGCACTCGGTCCCGGCGGTCTTTCCCGTGACAGAGCTTCGTTCGAGGTCCGTGACGTACATTATACCCACTACGGCAGAATCTGTCCCGTCGAGACTCCCGAGGGTCCCAACATCGGTCTTATCTCCTACCTTGCATCTTATGCAAAGGTCAGCGACTACGGCTTCCTTAAGGCGCCTTACAGAATCGTTGACAAGAAGGACGGCCGTGTTACCGATGAGGTGGTTTACCTCACCGCTGACGAGGAGGATAACAACATCGTCGCTCAGGCGAACGAGATGCTCGACGAGAACGGTTACTTTGTAAACAGAAAGGTTATCGCGAGATACAAGACCGAGTTCATCGAGGTTGATCCCATGGAGGTTGACCTTATGGATGCTTGTCCTCAGATGGCTGTATCCGTTGCCGCAGGCTGTATCCCCTTCCTTGAGAACGACGATAACACCCGTGCTCTCATGGGATCGAACATGCAGAAGCAGGCAGTTCCGCTTATGATCACCGACTCTCCTATCGTTGCAACCGGTATGGAGTATAAGGCGGCGGTCGATTCCGGCACGGTTGTCCTCGCACGCGAGGGCGGTATCGTTGAGCGTGCCGCAGGTGCGGAGATCGTTATTCTTACCGACTCCGGCCGCAAGGACGTTTATCACCTTATCAAGTACAAGAGATCCAACCAGGGCACCTGTGTTAACCAGCGCCCCGTTATCAACGAGGGTGACAGAGTTGAGGCAGGTCAGGTCATCGCCGACGGTCCCGCTACCGCAAACGGTGAGGTATCGCTCGGTAAGAACGCTCTTATCGGCTTCATGACCTGGGAGGGTTATAACTACGAGGACGCGGTTCTCCTTAACGAGAAGCTCGTCAGAGAGGATATGTACACCTCTATCCACATTGAGAAGTTCACCAAGGAAGCGCGTGACACCAAGCTCGGTGCACAGGAGATCACCCGTGAGGTTCCCAACGTTTCCGAGGATGCTCTCAAGAACCTCGATGCAGACGGTATCATCAGAATCGGTACCGAGGTGCGTCCCGGTGACATACTTGTAGGTATGGTTACACCTAAGGGTGAGACCGAGCTTACACCCGAGGAGAGACTTCTCCGTGCGATCTTCGGTGAGAAGGCGCGCGAGGTCAAGGATTCCTCGCTCAAGATGCGTCACGGCGAGTACGGTGTTGTCGTTGACGTTAAGATCTACGACCGTTCCAATTCCGACGAGCTCGCTCCCGGCGTAAACAAGGTAGTTCACGTTTACGTTGCTCAGAAGCGTAAGATCTCCGTCGGAGACAAGATGGCGGGCCGCCACGGTAACAAGGGTGTCGTTTCGAGAATTCTTCCTCCCGAGGATATGCCCTTCCTTGCAGACGGTACTCCTCTTGATATCGTTCTTAACCCGCTGGGCGTTCCTTCGCGTATGAATATCGGTCAGGTGCTCGAGGTGCATCTCGGTATTGCGTGCAGAAGGCTCGGCATAAAGATAATGACCCCCGTATTCGACGGCGCTAAGGAGACCGATATTCTCGAGCTCCTCCGTCAGGCTAAGTATACCCGTGACATCATGCCCGGTGAGAGCCTGCGCGGTAAGGCTGTATTTATGGAGGTTGTCCGCGAGGACGGCAAGCCCGATCTGCAGAGAGTCGATCAGTCGATCGTTGACGACGACGAGAAGCTCAGAAATCTTATGCAGACCGAGACACTTAAGGTAATTGACGGTAAGGTAACGCTTTACGACGGACGTACGGGTGACCCCTTCGACAACCCTGTTACCGTTGGTATCATGTATTACCTCAAGCTCCACCACCTCGTTGACGATAAGATCCACGCACGTTCTATCGGCTCTTACTCTCTTGTAACTCAGCAGCCTCTCGGCGGTAAGGCGCAGTTTGGCGGTCAGAGATTCGGAGAGATGGAGGTCTGGGCACTCGAGGCTTACGGTGCTGCATACACTCTCCAGGAGATACTGACTGTCAAGTCTGACGATATTACGGGACGTACAAAGACCTACGAAGCAATCGTTAAGGGTCAGAATATTCCCACACCCGGTGTTCCCGAGTCCTTCAAGGTTCTTGTTAAGGAGCTTCAGGCACTTTGCCTTGACGTTCGTGTGCTTGACGAGAACGGCGAGGATATAGACATTTCGGGTCTCTATGAGGATGACACCCCCGCATTCGTATCCGCCGATTATCCCGCACCTGCACGCGATGGCGATGAGGCTGAGGAGATCGCAGACGATGAAGCGGAGGACGGAGAGGATGAAGATTTCGAGGGCGACCTCGACGATGAGTTCATCGATGACTACCTCGCTGACGAGGAGGACGAGATCTCCGATATCTTCAAGGAAGAGGCTGATGCTATCGCTTCCGCCGCTGACGGTGAGAGCGACACCGACGAGGAATAATTTTTAAAGAAGGGAAAGGGCCCCTCGTTAACCCGAGGGGACCCCAAGATATAAATTCATGGAAAGAAAAACGTTTGAGTCGATCAAGATTGGCCTTGCCTCTCCCGATATGATCCGTTCGTGGTCTCACGGTGAGGTTACGAAGGCTGAGACAATCAATTACCGTACTCTTAAGGCCGAGGCAGACGGTCTCTTCTGCGAAAAGATCTTTGGCCCAACGAAGGACTGGGAGTGTCACTGCGGTAAGTATAAGAGAGTTCGTTTCAAGGGTAAGGTCTGTGAGAAGTGCGGAGTCGAGGTAACCACCAAGAAGGTTCGCCGTGAGCGCATGGGTCATATCGAGCTTGCCTGCCCCGTATCACATATCTGGTACTTCAAGGCTCTCCCCTCGAGGATAGGCCTTATGCTTGATATTACTCCCCGTCTTCTCGAGAGAGTACTCTACTATGCAAGATACATCGTTATCAAGGCGGGTACGACTCCCCTTGAGGAGAAGCAGCTTCTCACCGATGCTGAGTACAAGAGCGCAAGAGAGAAGTACGGTGACGAGTTCAAGGCGGGAATGGGTGCTGAGGCAGTCCGTGAGCTTCTTGAGGCTATTGACCTCGACGAGCTTGCAGGAGAGCTTCGCGAGAAGCTTGCCGAGTCCTCGGGACAGAAGAAGACCAAGATAATCAAGAGACTCGAGGTAGTCGAGGCGTTCAGAAAGTCGGGTAACCGCCCCGAGTGGATGATCCTTGACGTTATCCCCGTTCTCCCCGCAGAGATCCGTCCTATGGTACAGCTTGACGGCGGCCGCTTCGCAGCATCCGATATCAACGAGCTCTACCGTAGAGTTATTAACAGAAACAACCGCCTTAAGAACTTCATTAAGGTTGGCGCACCCGAGATAATCATCCGTAACGAGAAGAGAATGCTTCAGGAGTTCGTTGATGCCCTTATCGATAACGGTAAGAAGGGCAAGCCCGTAACCGGTGCATCCAACAGACCCCTCAAGTCGCTCTCCGAGATACTCCGCGGTAAGCAGGGACGCTTCCGTCAGAACCTTCTCGGTAAGCGTGTTGACTATTCCGGACGTTCGGTTATCGTCGTCGGACCCGACCTTAAGCTCTATCAGTGCGGTCTTCCCAAGGAGATGGCTCTCGAGCTCTTCAAGCCCTTCGTAATGAAGCGTCTTATCGAGACTCAGAAGGCTAACTCCATCAAGGATGCAAAGAAGAAGGCAGACAGAGCATCCGCTCCCGAGGTATGGGATGCGCTCGAGTACGTTATCAAGGAGCATCCCGTGCTTCTTAACCGTGCTCCCACACTTCACCGTCTGTCAATACAGGCATTCGAGCCCGTTCTCGTAGAGGGCAGAGCTATCAAGCTCCATCCCCTTGTATGTCCTGCGTTCAACGCGGACTTCGACGGTGACCAGATGCCCGTACACGTGCCCCTCTCCAGCGAGGCACAGGCAGAGGCGAGATTCCTCATGCTCTCCGCAAACAACCTTCTTAAGCCCGTTTCGGGTAAGGCTGTTACCGTTCCTTCTCAGGATATGGTCCTCGGCTCTTACTACCTTACTATCGATCATCCCGGTGAAAAGGGTGAGGGTAAGGTATTCCGCGATTTCAACGAGGTTGAGATGGCGTATGAGAACAAGGAGCTCGGTATTCACGCAGCTATCAAGGTTCGCGTTACCAAGGTTATCGACGGTGTCGAGCAGTCGGCTATCATCGATGCTACCTACGGTAGACTTATATTCAACTCGAGGATCCCTCAGGATCTCGGTTACGTAGACAGAGAAAAGGATCCCTTCTCGCTCGAGATCGGCTTTGCCACCACCTCGAAGAAGCTGAAGGAGATCGTTGACCGTACCATCAAGTTCCACGGCTTTGCAGAGGCGGCTTCCGTTCTCGATAATATCAAGGCGATGGGATATAAGTACTCGACGAAGTCCTCGCTCTCTATCTCGGTTTACGATATGACCATCCCCCCTCAGAAGAAGGCGCTTCTCGATGCGGCTACCAAGAAGGTAGACGAGATCACCGAGAGATTCATGTGGGGTGAGCTTTCCGACGAGGAGAGATATAAGCAGGTCATCAGCGTCTGGGAGGAGACTACCGATGCTGTTACCGATGCTCTTATCAAGAACCTCGATGCATATAACTCTCTTAACATGATCGCTACCTCGGGAGCGCGTGGATCTACGAAGCAGATGCGTCAGCTCGCAGGTATGCGTGGTCTTATGTTCGCGACGAGCGGTAAGACTATTGAAATTCCCATTAAGTCAAACTTCCGTGAGGGACTTACGATGCTCGAGTACTTCATGGGTGCAAAGGGATCGCGTAAGTCGCTGTCGGATACGGCTCTCCGTACCGCAGACTCGGGTTACCTTACCCGTCGTCTCGTTGACGTTTCGCAGGATATCATCGTTCGCGAGGAGGATTGCGGAGCTACCAGCGGTATCGTGGTTTCGGATATCATCTCGGGTCAGGTTCCCGTAGAGAAGCTTTATGACAGACTTGTCGGCAGATATACCGTTGATGACGTCGTAAACGAGGAGACCGGTGAGCTTATAGTTCCCGCTAACACTATGATCACCGAGGAGAGTGCCAAGGCTATCATCGCTGCAGGCATTGAGTCGGTTGAGGTTCGTACCATCCTTCGCTGCCTTGCTAAGCGCGGCGTGTGCGTACATTGCTACGGTGCAGACCTTGCACACGGCACACCCGTATCCATCGGTGAGGCTGTAGGTGTTATCGCTGCTCAGTCTATCGGTGAGCCCGGTACTCAGCTTACGATGAGAACCTTCCATACAGGTGGTGTCGCAGGATCGGATATTACTCAGGGTCTTCCCAGGGTCGAGGAGCTCTTCGAGGCCCGTAAGCCCAAGAAGACGGCTATCGTTACCGAATTCACGGGTACTGCGCTTATCGAGTCGGATAAGAAGCTCACCAAGGTCCACATCAAGGATCCCGTTGAGCCTACTGCCGAGGACGTAGTATATGAGATCCCCTTCGGAATGCGTCTGTGCATTGAGGACGGTGCTTATGTTAAGCGCGGTCAGCCTATTACCGAGGGCTTCCTTAATCCCGCTGACGTTCTTCGTATGAACGGTATCGATGCAGTTTACGACTACATCATCCGCGAGGTACAGAAGGTTTACCGCGGTGAGGATGTTGAAATCAACGATAAGCACGTCGAGTGTATCACAAGACAGATGACTCGTAAGGTAGAGATTCTTGACGCCGGCGATTCTAACCTTCTTGTAGGTACTAAGGTCGACGTTCTCGAGTTCCGTGAGGAGTGCGAGGCGCTTCAGGCCAGAATAGATGCAGGAGAGATCTCTCTTCGCCTGCCCGAGGGTGCACCTCTTCTTCTCGGTATTACCAAGGCGGCTCTTATGACCGAATCCTTCCTTTCTGCGGCTTCCTTCCAGGAGACCACCAAGGTGCTCACCGAGAGCGCTATCAAGGGTAAGAAAGACAATCTTCTCGGCCTTAAGGAGAACGTTATTATCGGTAAGCTTATTCCTGCCGGTACCGGACTTGGCGCATATCGTGCAGTCGAGGTAGAGGTAAAGGGTGAGCCTGAGCCCGAGATGACGCACTTCACCGCTGATGAGAGCGCGTCAGACGAGCCTGCTTATGCAGATGCAGACTGATAATATCGGCTAGTTTGCCAAATATAATATTCTGTAAAAAAAATAAGAGGCTGTCCCGAGGGCTTTGCATCCGGGGCAGCTTCTTTATTGATCGATGCCGCGGGGAGCCCATGACTTCTTTTATCAACGATTATTTGTGAGATGTCTGGTAATCTTAACTATATCTTAACTAAATTGCTACATCTATTGACAATTGAATGTGTAAATGGTAGAATAATGTAGAAAGACAAATATTGTTTTCATTACGGAGTTTTTTATGTCAAATACCGATGGTATCAAGGTATCGGTGGTAATGCCGATCTATAACGCTTACGAATATCTCAGACCAGCTATTGACAGTGTGCTCGATCAGACACTTGGGGAAATTGAACTGATATGCGTAGACGATGGATCGACCGACCGATCGCTGGATATATTAAAGGAATATAAGGATAAGGACGAGAGGGTAAGGATACTTACCGAGAACAACGCGGGTCCGTCCTTTGCGCGCAATAAAGGCCTCGCGCGTGCTCGCGGCGATTACGTTATCTTCCTCGATGCGGATGATTTTTACGAGCCTACGCTCCTTGAAAAGCTTTATCTTCTGGCAGAGGGTGACGAGCTTGACATCGCCATTACCGAGTATGATATATATAATATGAGAAACTCGAGCTTCGAATCCAAGATCCCGGCAGATCATGCCGAGATATTCGAGGATGGCAAGGTCGTGTCAAAGAGCGAATACCCTAACTACATATTCCAGTGTACTGAAAACTATGTATGGAACAAGCTTTTCAGAACCTCGTTTCTTCGTTCGAGAGAGCTTTCATTCGATCAGGATCTCAGAGTTTTCGAGGATGTGTATTTCGTTATGACGTCGCTTGCTCTTGCTGACAGGGTAGGAAAGAACTTTGAGGTTCTTATTCATCACAGAGTTTATCCGAATCAGTCCAGGACGAAGTTCTTCCATAAATATTATATGCAGGTTCCCGATGTATACGTGAGGCTGAAGGAGTTTCTGATGGCGCACGGCTCGTATTTGCCGTTGCTTCAGTCCTTCCTCAATATTTCGGCATCACGCTGCTACAAGGTATATAACGTTTTATGGTGGGATGCCAAGGCGATATTCTGGGAGAAGCTGCACGATAAGGGAGTAGCTGAGCAGCTCGGATGGGAGCGCGCTCTGACCGAGCATATTGAGAATGATGACGTGCGCGAGTTTGTCGGCAGCGTGCTGGTGAACAACCACAAAAAGGAGGTAAAGCGTTTCCTTAAGGGGCTGAAAACGAAGCCCGAGAGGGTTCGCGGAAAGCTCCGCAATATGCGCCTGCGCAGAAGGATATCCGCAGTGTTCTCATGGATATTCGGTAGGTCAAAGGAAAAATTGTGATATAGAGATAGCGTCACCCCGGTGACGCTATCTTTTTGCTTTGCAAGCGCATATTAATGCGTAAACTGCATAAAATGACAACATAAATTGTCAAATATCGGATATTTTGCCATCAAATGCTTGTTATCCGGCCTTCGCGAAAAACGAAAAAAGAGGTGCGATCGTCGCACCTCTTTCGGTGATAATGGGGTTATGCAAGCTCGGCGCGTACTGCGTCGAGTGCCGCACGGACAACCTTGTCCATATCGTAGTATTTATAGGTTCCGAGTCTGCCGCCGAATATAACGTCCTTATCCTCTTTCGAGCGCTCGTAGTAACGCTGATAGAGCTCGTTGTTGCGGTCGTTGTTGATGGGGTAGTAGGGATCGTCGCCGATCTTCCACTCGCTGGAGTACTCACGGCTGATGATGGTCTTGGGACTGTCGGAATGCTCAAAGTGCTTGTGCTCGATGATACGGGTATAGGGAACCTCAGCCTCGGTGTAGTTTACTACTGCGTTACCCTGGTAGTTTTCCATATCGATGGTCTCGGTCTCGAAGCGGACTGCGCGCCACTCGAGTGCGCCGAATTCGTAGCCATAGAACTTATCTATCTCACCGGTGTATACCGTTTTAGAGGCAATGTCTGCGTTCTCCTTGATAAACTCGAAGTAATCGGTGGAGAGCATAACGTCGCTACCCTCGAGCAGCTTCTCTACGATAGCGGTATAGCCGCCGATCGGGATACCCTGGTAACGGTCGTTGAAGTAGTTGTTGTCGTAGGTGAATCTGAGGGGAAGTCGCTTAATGATGAAGGCGGGGAGCTCTGTGCAGGGTCTGCCCCACTGCTTCTGGGTGTAGCCCTTGATGAGCTTCTCGTAAACGTCCGTGCCTACGAGCGAGAGAGCCTGCTCCTCGAGATTCTTCGGCTCGGTGATACCGAGCTCTGCCTTCTGTGCCGCGATGATCGCAGCTGCCTCGGCGGGAGTTTTGATGTTCCACATTCTCGAGAAGGTGTTCATGTTGAAGGGTAGGTTATAAAGCTCGTCCTTGTAGATAGCTACGGGAGAGTTTATGTAGTTGTTGAACTCGCAGAACTGATTGACGTAATCCCATACCTCCTTGTCTGATGTGTGGAAGATGTGAGCGCCGTACTTGTGTACGTTGATATTCTCCTGCTTTTCCGTGTAAATGTTACCCGCAATGTTGGGTCTCTTGTCTATGACAAGACAGCTCTTTCCCGCCTTGGTAGCCTCGTGCGCGAAAACCGCACCGAAAAGACCCGCACCTACTATGAGATAATCGTATTTTTTCATAATAAATCCTTCTTTCGTCAGGGCGCATTTGCTGCGCCTCATTCCTAATGATAGCACTAATCGCGAAAAAAGTCAATACTTAGCACCCGAATGGAGGCTTTGACAGGAGAAAAGCGCACTTTTCATTATGCATTATGCAATCCCGACTCGCAGATAAAACCGAGATTATTGTGTAATATTATAAAAAAAGAGCCTGTTTCGTTAATTTTTACGCCAAGCTATTGACAAATCGGACAGGTAGTGCTAAAATAAGGTGTAATTTGTGTGAATGGGTGAGTTATGCCTTTTTACATATTTTATATGTATCGGTTTTCATGACCGATGCGGAAAAATCTTTAAAGAAGGAGGAAATTATGCCAACCTTTAACCAGCTCGTAAAGCAGGGTCGTAGAGACAAGGCGTCGAAGTCCAAGACTCCCGCGCTTCAGAGAGGCTTCAATGCTCTTCGCAATGAGCCCATCGACCAGACTGCGCCGCAGAGAAGAGGTGTGTGCACCAAGGTTACTACTGTAACTCCCAAGAAGCCTAACTCGGCTCTCCGTAAGATTGCAAGAGTAAGACTTACCAACGGTATGGAAGCTACTTCCTATATCCCCGGTATCGGACACAACCTTCAGGAGCACTCCGTTGTTCTTATCCGCGGCGGACGTGTTCGTGACCTCCCCGGTGTACGTTATCACATCATTCGTGGTACGCTTGATACCCAGGGCGTTGCTAACCGTAAGCAGGGCCGCTCCAAGTACGGAGCAAAGCGTCCGAAGAAGTAAGGTACAGTTTCGGACAATATGTGCTCACGTGCTGTGATGGTATAATTTCTTATCATATAAGCCGAGCACTAACGAATTGAAAAACATTCGAGTACCTATGATATCATAATTTAATGAAGGAGGGAAGTACAGTGCCTAGAAGAGGTCAAATTTCCAAAAGAGAC
>JAFVZL010000003.1 GCA_017508195.1 Clostridia bacterium
ACCCCCATAACGTGCTTGAAGGTGTTGCTGAAGTGATACTCATCGTAAAATCCGAGGTTATATGCCACGTTTTTTACACTGATCTTATCCGCCGTGTCAAGATACCACACCGCCTTCCTGATCTTGAAATCCGTGATGTACTTATGTATCGTAACGCCAAACGCGGCCTTGAATTTGGTTTCGGCCGTTTTAACGGATACGTTTGCAGAGTCTGCAAGCTCACGGTTGGTGAAAAAGCGCTCGGGGTATCTGTGGATAGTATTTCTTATGTGGACGGCTACGTCGGATTCAGCGCTTTCGCTCACGGCTCTTGAGAGTTCTGTAAGAAGAAGCTCAAAAAACAAGTCAGCCCTCCGCTGCTCACCCGCAAGCTTGAGATCGACAACCCTGGAAAACAGCGCTTTTATATTCGGATTCAGCGAAGCATCTACGTAGGTTGGCAACCCCTCGGCGCCCGATTCCGCCTCATCTCCCGGCAGACGCTGTACGTGAAAATACATTGTTTTCGCCCCGGCAGTACAGGGGGTCACGCCGCCATGAAGATTCCCCGCCGCGAGGATCAGGACCGTATCCTTTCTCTGCGTATATTCCTGTCCGTTCTGCTGCATGGTCCATTCCCCGTCGAGCATATAAATAAAATCATGCTCGCACATACGCCTCGTCGGATGGGTAAACGGTACTGAATAGTAGTTTATATTTGCCATGGTAACGCTGTGCGTCAGAGGGGCCTCAAAGCGTGATCTCATATAATCCTCCATTAAGCATTTTTCGCTATTATACATCTTTTTTTCGCAAATGTCAATTCAAAATATAAATAATAACGAATTATAATTAACTTAGGAAGGAAGGAGGTGCCAACCCATGAGAATATTCGGCAAGGGATTTAACTTCGGGCAGGACGGCCCGGGAAACAGACTTGTTTATCACCTTCAGGGATGTAACATGCGGTGTCCGTGGTGCTCGAACCCGGAAGGTATGAGCTCTCCGGGAGGTACGGAACTCAGCGTTGATGAGATCGTCCGAGAATGCGCGCGAAGTCGGGCCATGTTCTTTTCGGGCGGCGGCGTCACCTTCACGGGAGGCGAAGCGACTCTATGGGGCGACGAGCTGATACTGCTGCTTACACGCCTGCAGGAGCTGGGTATACATACGGCGATAGAAACTAACGGTACGTCACCGAGGCTCGGCGAGATCGCAGAGCACGTGGATTATCTGATAATGGATATAAAGCACTACGATGCAGTTGAGCACCTCAGATACACCGCTGTGCCTATTGAGGCGGTAAGAAACAACTACGAGCTTCTCTGCCGAGCCAAAAGGCAGCTTCATATACGCATACCGCTGATCAATGGCGTGAACTCGGACGATCCGGAGGCGTTTGCGGAATATCTTGCAAGCTACCGATCCGATTCTGCGGTCTACGAGATACTTCCATACCACGAGTACGGCAAAGACAAATGGAAGACCGAATATACCGTCAAAAACGGATTTGTTTCTCGCGAGCAGGTGGCCGCACTTGAGGGCGCTCTAAAAGAGCGCGGATTAAAAACGATAACTACATAGGAGAAAAACTATATGCTTAAAGACATTTTTCAGTGCGGCGAGCTGACCGCAATGGCTAAGGCTCTGTACCGCGAGGAGCGCGAGATAATGCGCCTTGACGGTTGGTTTATCGCAAAGGAGGCCGAGCGCGACGCGGAAGAGAAATACAGCGATGTTGAGCCCGAGGTGAAAAAAGCTATGCTCATGCGCGAGGTGATCGGAGCATTACCTCTCAGCGTCAGCGACAACGCAATATTTGTCGGCACTCAGCGCGATGCTTTCGCAAGGAGCTATGCGCTCATAAACCCCTCTTTTAAGGTTGAAGGATTTTCCGGATACTGCGATCCCGCTGCCGTCTACAACGACATCGAGCCGAACGGCGAGTTTACAAAAGAGCGTATTGAAAAAATGCGTGAGTACACGAAGAGCACGCCTATGGTGAAGGATCTTGCCGTGGCATATGGCAAGGCGGAAAAGCACACGAAAGAGGTAATATACTTCGTCGAGCAGGTTACCGGACACGTAATACCCGATTTCAGAGCCGCCCTCAGATACGGCATTGACGCACTGATAGAAATGGCCAAGGCAAAAGACGGCGAATTTTACCGTGCGGCCGCGATCTCGCTCGAAAACGTGAAGCTGCTCATAGACAGATACTCCAAGATCTTAAGAGAAGAGAAGACTTCAGCGTCGGGCGCTTCTCTTCTGAGGCTCGAGCGAATGGAAAGCAATCTTGCGGCAATACGCGGCGGTGCGGCAACCAACCTTGAGCAGGCTATCCAATTATACATCCTGCTCTGGCAGGTAATGTGTCTCGAGCAGGCGCCTAACCCTTATGCATTTTCGGTAGGTAATGCCGAC
>JAFVZL010000011.1 GCA_017508195.1 Clostridia bacterium
GTGCCTTTTTTGTTGGTACAAGGGAGAGGATTCTGACATAGCGACGACAGTCGCAGGGTTCGCATTCCAGGGGAGGCGCAAACGAAGTTTGAGGGAAGCCGAGCCGCGGGAATATACAATCCCTCCCTCTGCGCCAACAAAAAAGGCACTCCTTGTGGGTGCCTTTTTTGTTGGTACATGGGAGAGGATTCTGACACAGCGACGATAGTCGCAGGGTTCGCATTCCAGGCGAGGCGCAAACGAAGTTTGAGGGAAGCCGAGCCGCGGGAATATACAATCCCTCCCTCTGCGCCAAGAGGAACGTAATTCGAACAGAGTTACGTTCTTTTTTATTGCAAAAGGCGAGCCTTTTACACCTCGCTTCCATCGTTTCAAACTAATGAATAAACGCCTCGATTTCTGGTTTTCTAATAAGAACGCTCTCTCCTATCAATTGTTTTCCTTTTCGATAAACGGTTACACTCTCGCAATAAAAGACTCCTTTAAACACGCAAGTGTTCGCGCATCCTATATGTTCTGGATCTCGTTCAAATACAAAACGAATTGGCGGACAAGATGAACGTTTTTTTATGAATATAGTTACATCCTCTATGTTACATCGTTCGCTTATTTTCATATCGTCAATAAAGATATTTGTATAAGAACCATCATCACCACTTCTTCTGAATTTTCCATCAAAATGCGCAAACCAAGCAATCATATCCGATTGACCGATATGTTTTAGCGAAACCGATGACTTTATATAACCCCTTTTAATATTAGTACCAATGGCTTCGTTTATCATATCAGTATATGAGTACCCTTTATATCTATTTCCGCATTGCAAATCGATTACACCTTTACCAATTTTAAATATTGAACTATCTAAACCGCGAAACATATTAGGCATACAAGGAACAGGTACTCTTGAAACTGTTTCCAACCCCTCAATCATCATTATCCCACTCCTTTTACTCAACGTATGAAACAACGCCTTTGGCGGTGCTAATTAAGTCACTTGCTTGATAAGAATAATTTTTACTTGCCGACGACACTTCTTCTGTTACCATAAAAGTATTAGTTCCCGTTCCATTATTATCCAAATGAATTGTAACACTTGAAAAAGAACTTGAGGACGAACGATAAACCAGTGTAAATGACGCATTTTCAAAAGTATAATCATTATCTTTAGAATAAGCTTTTACAGAAAAAGTAGTGCTTAACGAATAATTACTGCCCACATATGAACAATGACTAATATTGCTCCCTGTTGGAGGCGTTATACTTTTGATAATATGACCATTATTGCTTCCGTAATACATAACATAGTAGTTGTGTGAAATCAATGTTGGTGTTTGTGATTGTATGTTGATGCTCACTGACAAATATGAAGTATAATTGTATTTAGTCAATTCAATTGTTGTCTTGCTTTCATTATTTTCATTGCTTGTATCATCTATATTATCATCGAATTTATCACTAACTGATGTGTCTATTGATTGTCCACACGAGGAGCAATATTTTGAACCTAAAGAATTTTTGGCATTACAACTTCCACACAGAATAACGTTATTATCCGATCCACCGCAAGCAACCATGGATAATGTTAATGAAATTAGAACAAACATAGCGATAACTTTTTTCATAAAATATCTCTCCTCAAAACAAAAAGTGCGGCTACCGAAGTAAACCGCACTAAAACGCAAACTTCGATAGTCGCCAAACTAATTCAAGATAAAGACAAGAAATTTCCTATCCAAAACTTGCCGAAATTTGCATTTTTACAAATTCAAAAAAGTTTTGAATAGCAAAAAGAGTATAGTTCCCCCTTAGAAATTACACTTGTTTTATCTTATTAAATTAGTTTGGCAAATCAATTATATCACGTTTTACGAAAAATATCAAGTTCTAACCGAGAATTTGTGCTACAAAATAGACTATTTATACGGTTAGTTGAGTAACAACAGCGCGAAGTAAAATAAGCCCGCGAATAATTAGTGACCCCAGGGCATATACTTGTCTTGATAAAAGTGAGTCGCTTGCTATCCTCGCGCTATCCGCCAGACAAGCAAATACTCCAAGAAAATAACAAAAAATGCCAAGAGTTCTTGGCATTTTTGTTATTTTATCTCCATTTGTGCTCCTATGAAGAACGGGAGATTGTTCTCACAGTCAATGAGCATATAGACGAAGGGGCGGTCGAGAGTAACGGTTTTGATCTCATCGGGAGGTCCTGCCGAACCACAGAGGCCCATCGAGGTTACGGCACCTGCGCGGGTGCCCTGCTCTCCGAGCTCGATGTAGGTCTTGTGGATGACCTTGCCAACGTAGAGATGTCCGCCTTCAACAGATCCGAGCTCTGAAAAATCGGCAAGCTCGGGGTTGAACGCATCGGTCATTCCAAGCTCTGCAAGGAGCTTCGAGAGCTCCGAGGAATACTCGGTCTTGAACTTCGGGATGGCTACCTCAACGGTGGCACCCTCGGCGTTATGGAGCATGGAATTGATATCCTCACCGCTGAGCGAGGAGATATACTCGGCTATGCTTACTCCCTCGTTAGGCAGAAGCGCAGCGAAGGCATATTTGTAATCCTTGTAGTATTTAATAAAGCCCTTTGCGTTATCGTCAAGGAGATATCTGCCCTCTGTGGAGTGCATCATTTCTACATTCTGCTCTACACCGCTCTCGGTAGTAAAGATACCGTCGGTCACGTTATACTTTTCGTATTTCGATGCCCATTCCGCCTCAAATGCGAGGGCGTTTATGAGATACATTATCTCCTCGTCGGAAATAGTCTCCAGCACCTTTGGTATCATGCCGTCAGTATTGATGTTTACCCAATTGTTGATATCATTCAGCGTCTGTCTGTCAAACGCAGCCTTGTAGACCGCTGAGTCAAAATGATCGGCATTGACCTGCAAGAAGCTATCCTTCACGTCGAAGCCCGCAACGTCTCTTATCCAGATGGAGTTTGCAACGCTGAGCTTATACTTATCGGAGTTTGGAAGTGAGTTTACATAGGTGTAAAGATATCGGTTAAGGGTGTCGGTATCAAGACCAATCATTTCTTCCATTTCGGCTCTTGTGTTCCCTGCCGTGCCGTTCTCTGCCATAGCAAGACAAAGCACGATGGAGAGCGGCGAGAGGAGCACGTTCTCTTCGGAGATCGAGCCGCGAAGCATACGGAGTGCAAAGTCGGTAATTGCGACACTCCCCTCTGTCATATCATCGAGCGGCTTAACACTTCCACGCTCGATACCGTCAAGAAGATTCTCTGCACTTACATTCAGCACACAGGAGCTTATATTAAAGGCGATAGCACAAAGAAGCAAAATACTTACTAAAAGACTTAACAGCCGTTTTCTTTTCATAGGTTATCTCCTTTCCTTACTATCTATATTTTACCATATGTGTATAACACTGTCAAGGTTTGCTTGAATGGGATAAACTCCGAGGCCGGCTTTGCCTATCTTGGCATTTGTTTTTTCAAAGAACGTAAAGGAAAAGAGTGTGCGGCAGAAATTGTCGCACACTCTTCGGGAAATAGCGGAAAATATGACAAATCAAAGAAAAGTACCGTGATGGTCACAAATGAATGGGAGTCTCAGGCTCATCGGTAACCTTCGCGAGAGAGTACTTACACTCGGGTGCGGGCTCTCTCGAATTCCACTTACCTCTTGTGAAATCGGGGAACTCGACTGCGGCTCCGCCCGCATTTATAGATGCCTCGCTGAGAGGTCCGACAGCGAGCCAGACTGCGGCATCGTAAGCATCGATAGGAGTGTTTATCTTCTTCTGTACGCTCTCGATAAAGGCGCGGCAGACGAGCCAGTCCATAGAGCTGTGGCTGCCCTCATCCTCGATGCCCTCCTCGAAGTACTGACGGTAAAGCGGATGCTCATATTTCTTGAACATCTCCTCCTCGTTACGCTCGACCGACTCAGCAATGCAGGAGTGTCCGCCCATCCATTCAAACCATACAACGCGGCGTGCTTCGTCAATGAAGCCCTCGGTGCCTCTGATACCGAAGTTACGGCTGTAATATGATCTCGGCAGAGTTGTATCGAGTTGAAGGTGTATTGTTTCGCCGCCGGCACAAGTTATGACCGTATCTACGATATCACCCTGCTTATAATCTATCTTAGCGTACTTATTATCCTCACCGAAATGGCGCGCTGCATAAGCCTTTATTCCGCGGCTCTTCGATGCGACGGATACGAGAGATACCATTCTGTTACCGCGGTTGATGCGCAAAAGCTTCGATATCGGGCCGAGGGCGTGCGTGGGATAGTTCTCCCTGTTTTTCGTCATATAAAGCGGAAGTCGGTAATGGTTAGCACCCTCGCCCTCTATGTCGTTAAAGAATTCACACTCGTTAAGATTATGCATATACGCGCCCGTGCAATGAACCACCTCACCGAGAAGTCCCTGCTCCACAATGTTATATGCTACCATCTCGCGGCGGTCATAGCAGCAGTTCTCCAGCATCATTACCGGTGTTCCCGTCTCCTCGTAAGCATCAACAAGTGCGAAGCACTCGTCAATAGAATCGGCACATCCGACCTCAATGGCGGTATATTTGCCTTTTTTCATAGCCTCTATCGCCATTGTGGGTCTGCCCGTCCAGCCAATCATTACGAAAACGGCTTCAATTTCCTCATTATTTATTACGTCAAGGTAATTTTTAGTGAGAATGGGCTCGTGTCCCGAACGCTCCAGAACTGCGACTCTTGCCTCCTCGAGCTTCTTCTCGTCAAGGTCGCAGACCATAACTACCTCAACGTCCTTCATCTTGGCTACGTTTCTCTTAAGAACTCCGAGACCGCGTCTGCCAAGTCCGATATATCCGACTTTAACCTTTTTATTCATATTATCTCCTTCCGCTTGACATCAAGCAAGGTGTGTTGTATAATCATTATAACAAGACCAAAATCGAATTTCAATGCGGTTTTAGTCAAATTATTTATGATTTTGGACAGTTTCAGGAGCTTTTATGGTAAACCGTTATGTAAAGACAAAATTCGTGATAGATTGCTTCCACACAGCATTCAGATTTAAATATGACAAGGATTTCATTTTCAAAGGTGAAAGGCACGATTTCTGGGAAATGACACTTTTACGCTCGGGCATGCTGACGTTTATTCAGGATGAAAGGGTATATCATCTGAACGCGGGTGAAATAATATTTCACGCTCCCATGGTATTCCACAGAGAAATGAGCAGGGACGGGACTTCCCCCGAGGGATTCACTCTCAGCTTCCACACAGAGGGGGAGCTGCCGGAAAATCTATCGTGCGGAGTCTTTAAGCTCGGCGAGGATGAAATAGAGGAATTCTCGCTTCTGATTGACCCGCTCATTGAATATGTCAACCTTGGCACGGGTGATGATTTTGAGGCACAGCTTTTGCGCGACAAGCTCTCATCATTCCTCATAAGGATCAGCAAAGGAAAGACTTCCACACCGATACTCCGCTCGCAGTCTGAGATCGACTATAACAGGCTGGTTTCGGTGATGCGCGAGCACGTCTCGGAAAATCTCACGCTAAATGATTTTTCGCACCTCACAGGAATCAGTGTCAGCTATATGAAGCTTTTGTTCGGAAAATTTGCCGGCATCAGCCCTAAGAGTTATTTTTCCTCGCTGAGAGCATCCGAAAGTGCGCGTTTACTCGACACGGGTATGCATATTTCCGAGGTTTCCGAGAAGCTCGACTTCTCATCACAGAATTATTTCTCGATTTTCTTTAAGAAGCACTACGGCATATCTCCGAGGGAGTACACAGCTGCACAACGCTCAACTTCCCTTGACAAAACGTAACGTCAAAAACGAGAAAAAATTCTGCAAATCAGAACATATTCCTCGGTTTTGCAAATAATTATTTTCATTTTTGCTCGTTTTCGCAAAAAACACCTCGAACGTTTTTTCGACGCCGACTGAAACTTGTCACAATCACATCGTCATATTATCATCGCTCGGTCAGTACGCCCGGCCGAGCTTTTTTTCTTTCCTAATATCTTCCCACGCTATTGCTTTTTCGCTTTAGTGGGTGTATAATATGAGCGACAAATATTATTCCTTAGATCAGGAGCCAGAGAAATGAAAAGCGAAATTACAAGGATAAGACTCTCGGGAGATTGGACTCTCGATTACCTTGGCAAGGAGCCGTTTTCGGGTGAAGCCGAGCCCGAGTTTGAGGGCTTCCCTATCAAGGGTGCCATACCCGCCTATTGGGAGGATATGCTTGACGAATTCCGCAAGTCAAAGCTACATACCAAGCTGTCATACAATCCTCTCTACACCCTTCAAAGATACCCTCAGGCCGGCTATGTTCCGGATATGGCTCTGCCAAACGTTATAGGAAGCTTTGCTTACAAGAGAAGCTTCGTGCTTAGCGACATTCCCGAGTGCGATACATACCTATACGTCGGCGGTGCTCACAACACTCTCTCGGCATGGATAAACGGCAGGTATCTCGGTATTCATCGCGGCTATTCCTCGCACTTTACTCTCGATATCCCGAGGGGCGTTCTTAAGCTCGGTGAGAACATCGTGACACTCGTTGTTTCTAACAACAGACAGTCGGGCTATATGGCAAGACCCGTTTCGGGCTGCACCTCCAGAGCTGCCAACGAGTGCACGGGCGGAATTTACGGTGACGTTGATATCTGCTTTGCCGAGGACGGTATCCGCGACGTTAAGATCAATTGTTCAAAATCACTCGACAGCTTTACTGTCAGCACTATCGGCAAGGCTACTTCCGATGCTAAGGTAAGAATCAAAGACTGTAAATCAGTCATAAAGGAAGCTATGCTTCCTCTTGGTACTTCTTCGGTATCCTTTGATACTAACGGCATGGAGCTCTGGTCTCCCGACTCTCCCAATAGATACGAGGTTGAGATAATCACTGATAAGGGCTCTATCGTGAAGAAATTCGGTCTGCGCAGACTCATCTCGGAGGGGACGAGACTTTACCTCAACGGTGAGCCATTTATGTTCCGCGCTATCTGCGAGCACGGCTATTATCCCGTCACCGTTCACCCTACCTCCGATAGAGCTTATTACCGCGCCGTCATAAGGCGTCTTAAAGAGCTCGGCTTCAACGCTATAAGATTCCATACCTGGGTACCCGTCGAGCAGTATCTTGATGCGGCGGATGAGCTTGGTATTCTCATCGAGGTCGAGACCCCGAATAACACCACCTACGAGGAGTGGTGCGACATTGTCGCGTTCACCTCGCTTTACACCTCTGTTGTTATGTATTCCTCGGGTAATGAGATGGTTATCGACGAGGACTATATCGAGCATCTCTGCGCTTGTGCGAAGCTCGTTCACACTTCGACCGATTCACTCTTCTCCCCCATGTCTGCTATGCGCGGTATTGAGTATCACAGCTGGGGTGAGTGCAAGGTAGAGGAGCCCTTCCCTCACAACCCCGTCCGTCTTAAGGCTCTCGGTGAGTTTTGTGACGTTTACAACAGCTATTCCAGAGCCAAAACGAGCTATCGCTCAGACGGTGGAGAGGCCGCTTATCTTGACGAATGTAACGCCATATACGCAAAACCGCTGCTCTCTCACGAAATATGCATCAACGGTACGTATATCGACCTCTCTCTTGCACGCCGTTATAACGGTACGAGGATAGGCGATACAGAGCTGTTCTCGTCCGTGGAGAAGCACCTTACCGAGAAGGGGCTTATCGACCGTGCTCCCCTCTACTACAAAAATTCTGCTGCTTGGCAGCAGCTTATGCGTAAGCACTGCTTCGAGCTTTGCCGCCGCACGGACAGCTTTGCGGGATATGACTTCCTTGGTGATATCGACCACCACTGGCACACCTTCGGCTACTGCGTTGGTATGATGAACGAGTTCTACGAGCTTAAGCCCGGTGAGACCGTGCAAAACGTCAGACGCTACAACTCGGATACCGTTCTTCTTGCGGATCTTCCCCGTTCCGTAAACTTCCTCTCGGGTGCGAAACTCGAGATACCGATCCTCGTATCACACTACGCAAAGGCGCTTGATAAGGCTACGCTCAACATCCGCGTTTCGGATGAAAAAGGAGTACTGTTGAGGCGCGAGATAAGAGTATCAAATATCAAGTCGGGTGCCATCACCGAGCTTTATAAGCTCGCATTCACTCTCCCGAGATATGAAAAGCCGATGGCTCTTAAGCTCTCGGTATCTCTTTCGGGAGGAAATACCGATGCCGAGAACGAGTGGGAGCTCTACGCATTCCCGAATGTAAAGTGTACTATGCCACAGAAGAAGGCAGAGCGCGATGGCGGACTCATAGTCCGCGAGGATATGACCGTCGACGAGCTTCTCAGATATATGAAGGAAGGCAGACGCGTGCTACTTCTTTCGGCAGGTCCGTTCACCAGGCTTAACAACTCCTTCCAGATCTCCGTAGCCGGCAGAACCGAGGGGCATCTTGCTACCGCAATCGCGGATCATCCTCTTATGAAGGACTTCCCGCACAAGGGCTTCTGCTCGTGGCAGTTCCGTGAGATGATGACTGAGAGCCACTCGGCGGCACTTGATCTCCCGAGCGCGGATTTTGCTCCCATAATAGAGATTGCATCTTCGTATAAAAACGCGAGGCGCGAGGCGCTCATCTTTGAGTATGCTATCGGAAAGGGTAAGCTCCTCGTATCCACGCTCAACCTCGGTGACGATCCCTGTGCAAAATGGCTGAAGGCTCGGCTTATCGAGTACGCATCGGGTGAGGAGTTCTTACCTCAGGTAAGTCTTTCGTTCTCTGAGCTTATCTCGCTTTGTGAGATGGCACCGCTAGACTCTGGCGAAAACAGTAACGTTGCTCAGAATATGAACGATATTACCATGATCGCAACTACTGTCAAATGATCCTTCGAGAGCACCTCCCGGGTGCTCTCTTTTTTTGTTTTGCTATACAGGATTCCTGCGTTTACAGTCTACAGGTTCCAAGCATACGACTGTCAAATTCCAACTGTACTGTCACACTTAGCCGATTCAGTCCGTCAAATGTATGTAAACTTTGACGAATGATTGTTCAAATTAACTATTTTTTTTGACTATTTTCGCGAATTATCAAATTTGAGGTTGCATTTTTCGCGTTAGTGTGTTATCATTTATACGTATGTAATATATAATGGCGTGCATAGCGGAAACGTGTACACGATTCCGTGCGTGCCCGATTTCAACTATCGAGGAGGATATGAGATGTACGATATTCAGAAAGCAAGCATGCTTAAACGTATTTCAGCTTTTCTTCTCGATTTTGTTCTGATGACTATTGCGGTCACCGGATTTGCTTTCCTTATCACAGCTATAACCGGTTATGACAACCACGTTAATACCTTCGAGGCTAAGCGTGCTGAGTACGAGGAAATTTACAATATAGACTTGGATATGACAGAAGAGGAAAAGTCGGCTATGTCAGCCGCCGAGCGCGAGGCTTACGATAAAAGGCTCGCAGAGGCTGATGAAGCCTTCAGTAAGGACGAAACGGTGCTTATCGCACTAAATATGATGTTTAATCTCATATTGATCACCGTTAGCCTTAGCCTGCTTTTGTCATTTTTGCTTTTGGAGTTCGCCGTACCGATGTTCTTAAAGAACGGGCAAACTGTCGGAAAGAAGATATTCGCAATCGGCGTAGTACACGAAAACAGCGTGAAGATCTCGGGCTTCGCCCTCTTCTCGCGCACCATTCTCGGAAAATATACGGTTGAGACCATGATTCCCGTGATAGTCATTATCACAATGCTCTTTGGCGGTGCGGGGCTTGAGGGACTTATCCTTCTCGTTCTTCTTATCGGACTTCAGCTATTCGTCTTCTTCAAGAATAAGCTGAACACACCTCTGCATGACGTGCTCGGTCATACCGTGGCAGTCGATCTCTCCACTCAGATGATCTTCGATAACGTAGACGAGCTTATCGCTTATAAGAAGAAGATTCACGCCGAGACGGCGGAAAAAGCTGATTATTAATCATTTTTATGATGGCAATAATACATTTTTCAATATATGAAAGGGAAATTTTATGAAGGTTGTATTGCAAAATTTGACAAAGATCTTCCCCAGCCGAAACAAAAAGGTAGACGAAGAGGTCGTTGCTGTTAACGACTTCACCTTCGAGATACCTGACGGTAAGCTGATCGGTCTTCTCGGTCCTTCAGGATGCGGTAAGAGTACCACTCTTTATATGATCTGCGGACTTCAGAAGCCCACCAGCGGACAGATCTTCTTCGGTGACGACGACGTTACCGAGCTCGCTCCCGAGAACAGAGGCGTTGGTCTCGTGTTCCAGAACTACGCGCTTTATCCTCACATGACGGTAAAGCAGAACATTATGTTCCCTCTTGAGAACCTCAGAGGCGAGGACAAGCTTACAAAGGAAGAGATGATATCGAGAGCCTACGAGGCTGCTAAGCTCGTACAGATCGACGAGCTCATGGACAGAAAGCCCAGCGAGCTTTCGGGCGGTCAGCAGCAGAGAGTTGCTATCGCGCGTGCACTTGTTAAGATGCCCCGCGTTCTTCTTCTCGACGAGCCTCTTTCTAACCTCGACGCACGTCTGAGACTTCAGACCCGTGAGGAGATCAAGCGTATTCAGAGAGAGACCGGTATCACCACCATTTTCGTAACTCACGACCAGGAGGAGGCAATGAGCATCTCCGACCTTATCGTCGTTATGAAGCTCGGTGTTGTTCAGCAGATCGGTAAGCCCCAGGAGGTTTACGATAATCCTACCAACCTCTTCGTTGCAAAGTTCCTCGGAACTCCTCCCATCAACGTATTCAAGGGATATGTTGAAAACGGAAAGCTCTACCTCTCTAAGGCAGAGGAGAAGCCCGCTATCGAGGACGACGCGGCAGAGATCGTTACCGAGAATGCAAATGCTATCGCTCCTTCGATGAAGCCCGGCCTTTGCGTACTCGACGTTCCCGGCATTCCCGACAAGGAAGTATATGTCGGTATCCGTCCCGAGGGCTTCGTTCCCAACCCGAACGGTAAATTCATTGCTTCCCTCTCTAACATCGAGGTTATGGGCCGTGACGTAAGCGTTGTTTGCAAGCACGATGCTGCTCTTTCGCCCATCGTTCGCGCTATCGTTGATTCCGACAGCCAGATCGATGCGGATGCACAGACCGTTGCATTCTCTCTTAAGCCCCACAAGGTATTCGTATTTGATGCCGAGACTGAGGAAAGACTTTATTTTGAGGTAAAGTAATATGGTAGACAGTAAGCAATCATGGAAAGCCTGGTTGTATCTGTCCCCCGCCCTCGTTCTGCTTCTCATCTTCACCGCTTGGCCCATCGTCAACACGGTGCGTATTTCTCTGCTTGAGAACTACAAGAGCCTTGCAGAGCTCGGCGGAGCTACGTTCAACTTCGGCTTCGCAAACTTTGTGAACGTCGTCACGTTCCCCGATTTCCTTACCGCTTTAGGTAATACGGTGCTCCTTTGCGTACTGACGGTTCCGCTCTCAACAATTATCGCGCTTCTCATCGCGGTTGCGCTTAACTCCATCAAGCCCCTTCAGAAGGTGCTTCAGACCATCTTCTTCCTCCCCTACGTTACCAACTCGATCGCTATCGGAATGGTATTCATGACGATGTTCAACATCATCGGTACCAACCTCGGATCGGAGAACCAGATCGTTACGACCTTCGGTCTTATCAATAACGTTATCGGCTTCTTTGGCATCGAGCCTATCAACTGGATCAACGCAGGATCGAGCTATTGGGCTAATATCGCGGTTCTTGTCATCTATATCGTATGGGATGCGCTTCCCTTCAAGATCCTCGTTCTTCTCGGCGGTCTTCAGGGTATTAACAAGCAGTACTACGATGCTGCTAAGATCGACTCCACTCCCAAGTGGCGCGTGTTCTCGAGAATTACCGTTCCGCTTCTCTCTCCCATGATCACCTACGTCGTTATCACGGCGTTCATCGGCGGTTTCAAGGAGTACTCCAGTATCGTCGCTATCTTCGGCGAGGATATGGGTCCCGCAGGTGCGGGCGGCAGACTTAACACGATGGTCGGTCTTATCTACGACTCGCTCTCTCAGAACATGGACGGTTGGGCGAGTGCCGCTGCTCTCATTCTTTTTGCTATCATATTCGTCGTTACGATGATCAATATGTACGTCAGCAAGAAGAATACACACTATTAAGGAGGTGCCGTAATGGATAACAATGAAAATATCCGTATCGATGCGCTCGAGGATAACGAGAACGCAGCCGACACCCCAAAAGAAGAGGTCGTAGCCGAAGAGGCTGCCGAGACTGCACCCGAGCAGTCCATGACCTCGAAGATCATGTCCGAGAAGGATATCGAGAAGGTAACGACGGCTCAGCGCATCGTTAAGATCGCTTTTACGACTCTTACCTACGTCTTCCTCGGTCTTATGGCACTTATCGTGCTGTTCCCCTTCTATTGGATGCTTATTTCGTCACTTAAGTCGCTTCCCGAGTATCAGCTCACGGTGCCGACGCTGTTCCCTAAAGTCATTATGTGGAGCAACTACGTAGAGGCATTCAATATGGCTAATCTTGGAACACTCTTCCTCAACACTATGTATGTAGGTATCGTTTCAACGCTTCTATCACTTGTAATTACCGTTCTTTCGGCATTTGCATTTGCGAGACTTGAGTTCAAGGGCAAGAACGCTCTCTTCGCAGCGCTGCTCGGTACGATGATGATCCCCGGCGAGCTCTTCACCGTTACCAACTACATCACCGTCACCGCATTCCATTGGCAGTATACGTTCACCGCTCTTATCGTACCGTTCCTTGTAAGCGTATTCTACATCTACCTTCTCAGACAGAACTTCCTTCAGATACCGAATGAGCTTTACCTCGCGGCTAAGGTCGACGGAACATCTGACTTAAAGTACCTCTGGAAGGTCATGATACCCCTTGCGCTTCCCTCTCTTATCTCGATCACCATACTTAAGATGATGGGTGCATGGAACTCCTACGTATGGCCGAGACTCGTTGCAAACGACGAGGCGCACAGACTTATCTCGAACGGTCTTCGTACCGCGTTCACCGACGTTGCTTCGGGACAGACGAACTATCCCGTTCAGATGGCGGCTTGTACCGTCGTATCTATACCCCTCTTCCTTGTATTTATCTTCTTCAGAAAGTACATCATGAAGGGTGTATCCCGTAGCGGTATCAAGGGCTAAGCCCACCGCCTAACATCAGGTTTCTCAAAAAAATTTATATAAGAAAAGGAAACAGAAACATGAAAAAGTCACTCGTATCCCTGCTTCTCGTTGTTTCGCTCCTCTTCAGCATGCTCGCTATGGCATCCTGCTCTCAGCCGATGCCCGATTTCGAGATGCCCGAGGAAGGCTTTAACACCGAGAATCCCGTAACCATCGTGTTCTACCACACCATGGGTCAGAACCTGCAGAACGAGCTTAACTCCGCTCTCAAGCGTTTTAAGACTCTCTACCCCAACATCACCGTTGATCACAAGCAGATCGGCGGCTACGATGATGTTCGCGATCAGATCTCCACTGAGCTCCATGCAGGAACTCAGCCCAACCTTGCGTACTGCTATCCCGACCACATCGCTCTTTACAACACCTCGGGCGGTGTAGTAACTCTCGATCAGTTCATCGACCACGCTACTCTCGGTCTCACTGCTGATCAGAAGGCAGACTTCTACGAGAAGTATTGGGAAGAGGGTAAGGCATTCGGAGATGATAAGATGTATTCTCTTCCTCTCTCGAAGTCTACCGAGCTCCTCTTCTACAATGCAGACTTCTTTGCTGAGCATGACGAGGCAGGCTGCTGTGCGGTTGATCACAAGCCCCTTTACGTTCCCCAGACTTGGGAGCAGCTCGAAGAGGTTTGCGCCGAGATCAAGAAGATCGACCCCAACTCCGTTCCTCTCGGATATGACTCCGAGGCTAACTGGTTCATCACTCTTTGCGAGCAGTACGGCTATCCCTACACCTCTCTTGAGGAAGGTAACCACTTCCAGTTCAACACCGATGATCACGTTGACTTCGTTGAGATGATCCGTGGCTGGTACAAGAAGGGCTACGTTACTACTCAGGAGATCACCGGTACCTATACCTCTAACCTCTTCACCGAGACCGATCCTGCAAAGCTTAAGTGCTATATGTCCATCGGTTCCTCGGGTGGTACCGCTCACCAGGCTCCTACCGCTGACGGTGACGGTGAGTACCCCTTCGAGGTTGGTATCGCAGGTATTCCTCAGGCTGATCCCGATCATCCCAAGGCTATTTCCCAGGGTCCCTCTCTCTGCATCCTTCAGAACAAGGATCCTCAGGAGGTTATCGCTTCCTGGCTTCTTATCAGATTCCTTACCACCGACGTTGCATTCCAGGCTGACTTCTCCAAGGCTTCCGGTTACGTTCCCGTAATCAAGTCTGCAAGATTTGACCCCTACTACGAGTCCTTCCTTGAAACTGCTAACGGCACTACCGGTATCACCGCTCTCGGCGCTACCGTTTCCCTTGCAACCGCAGACTCCTGCTTCACCTCTCCCGCATTCAACGGCTCTACCGTTGCACGTGAGCAGGTTGGTCTCAAGCTTACTACTTGTATGACCGCTGACTGGGCTGACTCCGAGGTAAGAGCAAAGATCCTCGAGGAGCTCAACAAGGCTATCGCAATCTGTAAGGCAAGGTCTTAATCAGCTTTCCCCTATGCTCCTGCCCGCCGCGGCAGGCAGGAGCACTTACTTCTTTAATTCAAAAGCAATATACCTATTCTTATAATAAAGGAAGAACAGTATGAAGAATATTTCTTTAAGACTGATCTCGCTCCTTCTTCTGGTTTGTATCGCACTACTTTCTCTTGCTTCGTGCGTTGAACCCGAGCCTGAGGTGATCGATTACGCGGCTTCCGTTACTTTCGATCCCACCTCGACCGATACCGTAAAGCAGGAGGTTACCGTCAAGGGCTACGTTGACGGTGATACCACTCACTTCTTCGTTCCTACCACGATCTCGAAGAACGGTGTTCTCAAGGCAAGATACCTCGGTATCAACACCCCCGAGTCTACCGGTCAGATCCAGGAATGGGGTAAGAAGGCTTCTAACTTCACTAAAGAGAAGCTTATGAGTGCTACCTCGATCTACATCGAGTCTGATGACACCAACTGGAACCTCGATTCCACCGGTGCGCGTCACCTCGTATGGGTCTGGTACAAGCCCGAGGGCAGTGAGACCTACCGCAATCTCAACCTCGAGATCATGCAGGAGGGCCTTGCAGTTCAGTCCAACTCTGCACAGAACCGTTACGGTACTCAGTGCGTTGCCGCTTATAACCAGGCAGTAAGGGAGAAGCTCAACTGTCATTCAGGACAGCAAGATCCCGATTTCTATTACGGCTCTACAATTGACGTAACGCTCCTCGAGCTGCGCATCAATGCAGAAAACTACGTTGATAAGCAGGTCGCATTCACCGGTATCGTTGCAAAGCGTTCGGGTGACGGTGTTTACGTCGAGGCTTACGACGAGGAGACCGGAACCTACAACGGCGTATACGTATATCACGGTGCGGGCAACGGTGACGCTGCTTCGCTGCTCAAGATAGGCGCGCACGTTCGTATCGTCGGAAACCTTACTAAGTATTACGATACCTATCAGGTATCCGATATCCACACAGCGGGATATTATCCCGACTACGAGGAGGATACGACACTCGTAGATAGAGACACCCACGAGGTCGGCTATCCCCTTACCTCTGTTGAACAGTTCACAAGCGGAAAGGTTACCGTTATTTCTGCTGACGACGTTGCTACCGAGTACAGCTTCGCTGAGGTATCTCTCGGCTCATCCATCAGCTTCGAAAATCTTACCGTAAAGCGTACCTCTACAACGATGAATGAATCCAGCTCCAACTATATGGCATTCACTCTCTATTGCGAGGATGCTGAAGGTAACGAGATCACTATCCGTACCGCGCCCTTAAAGAATGCTGACAAGTCCTACGTGCTTGCATCAACTTATAAGGACCAGACTATCAACGTCAAGGGTATCGTTGAATATTACAACCCGAGCTCCTCTGACGACGATGACGGTATCGAGGATACCGACGGATTCTACTATCAGGTAAAGGTTCTCTCTACTGCGGACCTTGTTATCGTAGAGTAATTTTTCGTTTCTATATCTTGTCTTTCTGCGTATGCAGAATAACTTCAGGTGTTCGCACATCATGTGCTTCACTATATTAAAAAGAAAACCAAAAAACAAAATAAAGAAAGGAATGAATTCAAATGAAAAAGCTGATTTCATTAGCTCTTGTCGTGCTTCTTTGCATTTCCCTTTCTGCTTGTGCCTTCATCGACGGTCTCTTCGGAGGCGTTGATACCGAGGCGCTCCTCGAGCAGGCTAAGGAATCTCTTGACGCACAGTACAAGAGCAAGGCTGAGTCTACTCCTGACGACTACGAAGTCCTCAGTGTACTCACCCTTAAGTCCGAGGGTAAGGATTACTCCTTCACCATTACCTGGACGGTTACCAACAGAGATGACTCTGCCATCTCCGAGGATATCGTAAAGGTAGTTGTTGCAGACGGTAAGACCACCATCGACGTAAACGAAAATGCCGAGGCTGACACCGAGTACAAGCTCACCGCTACTATCTCGGATGCAGACGGCAAAACCGTTTCCACCTCTTACAACCGTATCGTTCCCAAGTTTAAGGAGCTCACTCACGCTGAGTTCACTGCAACTGAGGATGATGCAGCAGTTGTAATCAAGGGTACTATCGGTGCTATCGTTGACGTTGCCAATGAGAAGGATCTCTACCTCTTCGACAATGACGGCGGTTACTACGTATACGACATCGACAAGGATCACTTCGCAGGCCTCAATCTCGAGGTTGGTATGGAGGTCCGCGTAAGAGGTATCCGTGATACCTACTACGGAATCAACCAGGTTAAGGAAGCTACCGTCGAGATCGTCAACTCGACTCCCGTTGCTGTTAACCCCGTTGACATTACCGAGGCTGTACACGCAGCTCCCGATATGTCTGACAAGTCCGTAACCAAGTATCAGTCCATGCTCGTTAAGATCCGTGACGTTGACATTCTCGGTCAGATCTCGGGCAACGACACCTACTACGACGTAAAGGCTACCGACAATCAGTTCTATCTCCGTATATCCTCTTCCACCAACGTTCTCACAGATGCTGAGACCGCTAACTTCAAGAACACATTCCTTGGTAATATCGGCTCGGGTGCTGACGTTATCGGTGTAGTTTCTATCTACAACAATAACATGTACCTCATCCCCGTTACCGCTGATGCTATCGGCAATCTTCACGTTATCGAGCGTGACGATGCTGCTCAGGTAGAGTTCGAGAAGGGCCTTCTTGACAAGGTTGGCACCATCACCGAGGCAGGCACCATCGACCTTCAGGCTGCTGCAAAGGTTTACACCGACGTACAGCTTGCTTGGGTTCTTGCTGCTACCGATTATGCAACTCTTGACGGAACCAAGCTTACCGTAAGCAAGCTTCCCGACGAGCAGCAGACCATCGAGCTCACCGTTACTCTTACTAAGGGTGAGGCTACCGATACTAAGACCTACACCGTTAAGATCAATGCGGCTCCCAAGGTAGTTCCCGATCTTAGCGTAGCTCCTAACACTACCGATTACTTCAAGTGGGTCGTTAAGCAGAACAACCTCGGACAGACCCTCTACTGGGACGGTAAGGATCCCACCAACGGTCAGTTCACCACTACCCTTGATCCCATGCAGGCAGCTGACATCGGCTGTGAGCTCGTTGAGGGTACCACCGATGAGTACTACCTCTACGTTGCTGTAAAGGGTAGCACCGGCGCAGTTGCTAAGAAGTACATATCCGTACTTGATTCCGACTCCAGCCAGTATCTCGGCGTAATGCTCGAGAGAGAAAAGACCAGCCTTGAGCACACCTTCAAGTTCGACAAGGATCTCAACACCTTCATCGTTGAGAATGCTTCTGTATTCAAGAACGACAAGGTTGTTACTGATACCTGGTACTTCGGTTGCTACAACCAGAGAAACCTTATCAGCCTTTCTTCGACCTCTTACATCACCGGCGACAAGGCATCCTCTCTCGGTGTTTCTAACTTCGTAGCTCAGTTCGCTAAGCTTATCGACGTTACCACCCTTACCGATGCTGATCTTGTTGCAGGCGTTAAGAACGAGCTCAAGCTCGACACTAACTACAAGAACGCAGAGAGCATCGCTCTTCCTCTGAACGGTACTCTCTTCCCCACAGTTACCATTACCTGGTCCGCTGCCGAGAACAACGGTGCAGTTGCAATCGTTGACGGCAAGCTCGTAATCGTTCCTCAGAAGGAGGAGACCACCGTTAAGGTAACTGCTACTCTTACATCTAACAACGCAACCGATACTAAGGAATTCGATATCGTAGTTGCTGCTAAGTCTAACCTTGTTCCCACCATCGTTGAGACCTTCACCGAGGGTACTGCATACAAGTTCGGCTACAAGCAGGAAAACCTTAGCAAGATGCTCTTCATCACCGGTGCAATGAGCGGCTTCTATTACGCAACCACCGAGGATTTCGAGGCTGCTGTTGACGTTTACGTTAAGGTTATCGCAGGTGATACCACCACCTATAAGCTCTATATCCTCAAGGATGGAGTTGAGGTTTACCTCAATATCGTTCCTAGCGATACTCACAACAACGTTGTGTTCCAGACTCTCGAAGAGAATGCTAACCCCAACGTTTACGAGTACGACGCTGATGCTAAGTCCTTCAAGACCAACGTTGAGGGCAGAGAGGATATGTACTACTTCGGTACATACAATAACTATAACACCATGAGCGCTTCTACTAAGCAGGCGTTCCCCGCTCACCTCTACGTTCTCGCAGAGGGTGAAGAGGAAGAGGGCGGTGACAACACCGACGAGCCTTCCCTTCCTTCGGGCAATGCTCCCGTAGCAGGCAAGGACTACAACGCATTCGTTGACGCTGAGGCTCTCGGCGGAAAGGTTTACTTCAACGGTAACCTTGGCAACAAGGATTATTATCTCGCTACCGATGCTAATATCGCTAACGCAGTAGTTCTTCAGGTTGAGGCTGTTGCAGGTGTTGACGGCGGCTACTATCTCTTCTTTATGAAGGACGGTGTTAAGACATACATCGAGGCTTACGAGTATCAGGCAGGCAATGCAGGTTACGGCAAGGGCTCTATCCGCCTCGTAACCGAGACTCCCGCTAACTACTACACCTACGATGAGACCTACAACACTCTCATCGTTACAAACGCCGATGCTTCCAATAAGTACTACATCGGTACTTATACTAACAACTCGGGAACTACCTTCAACACTCTCAGCTGCTCTAACTACTCCTATCTTAAGGCTGACAACTACAACAAGACTCAGTTCCCCCTTACCCTTGTAGCTGCAAACGGTACTGCAGGTGACGGCGGTAACACCGGCGACGGTGGAAACACTGACGAGCCTGTTGTACTTGATACTCCCGAGAAGATCGTTAACGCAGCATATGCACTTGCAGGCGGTGCTTACCTCGCAGGTGGCCCCTACACCCTTACCGGTGTTGTTACCAAGATCGACAAGGTTGCTGCTGATTACATCACCCTTTACATCGTTGTTAACAACATGACCGATAAGCCCCTTCAGTGCTACCACCTCACTGGCAACAGCGCTACTACTCTCAAGGTAGGCGACACCGTAGAGGTTAACGGTAACATCAAGAACTACGTTAACAACAGCAACCAGAGCACCATCGAGTTTGAAAATCCTACTCTTGTTTCGTGCACCTACGCTCAGACCACCGATGCAGATAAGGTAGCTGACGCTATCACAGACATCAAGGTTGTTGAAACTGTATTCGAGGACACCACTATCACCCTTGCAAGCGGTAGCAACCGTCACTCTGACGTAGCTATCACTTGGGCGCTCACCTCTAACAACGCTACTCTTAACGGCACTACTCTTACTATCGCTCAGGGCGCTGAGGCATACACCGTTACTCTTGTAGCAACCGTTGTTTGCGGTGATGCAACCCAGAACGTTAACTACTCTATCGAGGTTCAGGCAAAGGTTGCGGTTGGTGAGACCACTACCAGCAATTTCTCTATTGCAGCTAGCACCGGTACCTCTGGTGACAAGTCTCTCACCTGGTCTGACGATCACTTCACCTTCACCGCAACTCAGGGTTCAAGCTCCACCGCCATCAGAACCTCTGACAATGATCATTACAGAGCATATAAGGGATCTACCTTTGCTATCGCTTCCAAGAATGGCGAGGGTATTACCAAGATCGTGTTCACTATGATGCTTGACGAAAAGTATGGTAATGACTACTCTACCCCTCTTACCGACTCAGTTACCACAGAGGGTGTTACAGTCGAGATGAGCGATGACAAGGTTACAGTTACTGTCACTGTAATCAACGGTACTATCGACCTTCTTGAGATTGCTGCTACCGCTCAGTTCAGAATTACCAACATAGAGATTACCTACACCGTAGCATAATAGCTCCTTAGATTAAGCATTTAATCTAAAAAACCGCACTCCTTCGGGGGTGCGGTTTTACTTTTCTCTGATATAATTCTCGGATTCTTTAAAAGGCAGTAGGAGCGTAAGCAATTAAATGCTCTGTGCGGCAACACAATTAAATGCTCTGTGCGGCAACACCGCTATTGACAATAAGCGACAAAAAAGGTATAATAATGTAGGTAAAAAGGGGGTGAGCCTATGAGAAATACACGCGCTATATCTTTAATACTCGTGCTTATAATGCTGGTAGGCTCGCTTGCGTCCTGCCTCAATACCGCTGAGGCAACGAAGATCAGATTCTCTACCGGTGATTACGTCGAGATCTCGGGCGGTGAGGCTATAAAGCTCGAGGTCGAGGCAGACGGTGCTCTGCTTTCAGCCGTAGAGTTTGCGGCATCGAATCCCGTCGTTGCTATAACCGAAAGCGGTCTTGCCGTAGGTATGATGAACGGTACGGTCATTGTGACCGCGACCTATAAGGATCTTGTCGATGAGATGGTCATCAAGGTCACGGGTGCTGAGGTTGACTACGTTCCCGAGGGCACCGAGGATGACACCGACAAGACACCGCCAGAGGATGACGGCACTAAGGAGCCGCCCATAACCGATGACGGTAATACCACGCCGCCCGATAAAGACGGTGACGAGGACAACACAGACACCGACGGTGATAAAACCGACGGTGATAAGCCGGGTGGCGGTAACACGGGCAGCGGCGATACGGTAATTACAGACAAGTACGCCAATATGACGAAGGCAGAGTTCTACGCGAGCTACAAGGTCGCGGATAGCTACCTTGATGCACAGTACCGCTCCAAGTACGGCTTTATGTCGGGACTTCTTACCCTGCCTGATGCAGTTCCGAATTCAGCAGATCATGCACCAAAGAAGGATGGCAAATACGTAAGAAATACTGCAACGTATTTCTCGGATAACGGCAATACGTACACAATTGTTGACGGATACGGCAACGAAGTGCTGAAGATCTACTACGGTGGCGGATATATAACGCTCGAAGAGGTTGCGGCATATGTATACGCATTCGGTGAGGTCCCTGCAAATTACGACTCAAACAGAAAGAATAAAACAGTAGCAAACAGCCCTAAGAGCGAGTGGAGTGAGTACCTCAGACTCAACGACTCGCAGTTCTCGGGTGATACCGACAGGTATCCTGACGAGCCTGCACTCCCTGATATATCGGGATGCGGCGGTGATCTCTACTATAACGAGATAGATATCGGCACTTCTGGTTATAATAACGGCACACGCATCACCCGAGGTGCTTGTAGGATAGTGTACGTAAAGTCGAGGCTCGGCACTCCCATAACCGACCCGAACGAGAGATACGTGTTCTACACCTACAACCATTATTCGGATTTCCAGGAATACCTGAACTACTATCGGGGCTGGGGTGAGCGCTTCGGTGACGATACGGGCGGCGGTACTCCCTCTCCCTATGTAAAGACTGCTTACAGTGACTTCTCGCTAAAGGTGACGGAGATTGCGGTTGTTATTCCATATTATATTATAAAAAGAGAAGAAAACGGCATTATTTAACCGTTTTCTTCTCTTTTTGCTTTAGCCTCGCTTACTTATCGTTCAATTCTCTGAACACCTCGAGGTTGGTACGCTCGTGGGTCAAGGGGGTTATAGAAAGATAACCGTTTCTGATTGCATCGGTATCGAGAGTGAGGTCGCAGGAATCTGTTTCTAACAGTCCGCCGCGCTGCTCATACATATCGTTACCGATACAAACGAATTCGTCATAGAAGTATATACCGCCCTGTCGGGTATAGACGATACCCTTATCCTCGGGGGGGATGTTTATATTATAGAGGTTATTCTTATCGAGCAGCTTCTTCTCCACGATAAAGGACCAAAGCGAATCAAGCCTTTTCAGTGCGGGTGCGAAGCCCTTGGGGTCGGTGGAGAGTGCTATACCCTTTATACCGAGGCGCGCGCCCTCAAAGATTGCACCGCAGGTGCCCGAATAAACTATATCCTTACCGAGGTTGAATCCACGGTTGATACCCGAGATAATGAGATCGGGCTTAAGCTTCATACCGAGGATAGCAAATCTCACACAATCTGCGGGGGTCGAGTCCATCGACCAGACTGTCACGTCATCGGCAATAGCTACTTCCTTTATCTCGATAGGTCTTGTGAAGTCGATCGCGTGGCTTTTGCCGCTCTGCTCTACCTTAGGCGCGACCACGGTAACCTCTCCGAGACCACGCGCCCATCTTACAAGCTCGGGCATGACGGGGGACATTATGCCGTCATCGTTGGTGATAAGTATTCTCATAGCCAGCCCTCGTGAGTTTCCTTATACTCTTTAAGGTGGGCATCGGCTTCCTTTATAAGCTTGCGCGCTTCAGCCTTTGAGTGCACGGTTGCACCCGCTGCACAGGCGTGGCCGCCGCCGCTATACTTCTCTGCCAGCTTATTGACGGTGACAAAGCGAGAACGGAGTCTTACCCTGGTGGTGCCGTCACCGTTCTCGATAAACGCCATCCAGATAAGGCTGCCCTTTATGGCATCCATATAGGATACTGCAGTGCTCGCATCCTCGGTCGAGAGACCGAACTTCTTCTGAAGCTTTTCATCAATGTAGATATATGCGACACCCGATTCGGTGATCTTCATATGGCTGTATACGTATGCTTCAAATCTGTATAGGCCGAAGTCCTTCATATAAAGGTTGGCGTAAAGGAGCTCGGTATTGATACCCTGATCAAGGAGCATACCTGCATAGCGCATGGTATCACCGTTTACAGACTCGTAACGGAATCTGCCCGAATCGGTTACCATTCCGAGATAGATATACTCTGCCGCCTCGCTATCTATTTTCAATTCATCCTGACAAGCATAGTAGAATTCTGCGATCATCTCGGATGCGGATGATTTAGTAGCATCCTCCCAATTGACGTCACCGTAGGAGTCTACGGGGATATGGTGGTCGATCTTTATGACCTTATCGCAGGTCTTATAAAGCGGATCGGATACCCTAGATGCCGTTGCAGTATCGACAACGATAGCGAGAGCCGATTTATAAAACTCCTCATCGGGCACGCTATCCTCTCCGCCCGTAAATGCAAGGTATTCGGAGTAGTCGTTATTCACGACTCTTATATCCTTATTCGGGAAGGAGAGCTTAAGAATACGCGCCAGACCCTTCGTAGAGCCGACAGCATCTCCGTCAGGGCGGAAGTGGCGGAATATTATTATTCTGTCATATTCCTTTATCGTATTAAGTACTTCGGTAATTTTTTCCTTCTGCATCAGGCATTCTCCTTGATTATTGCATCGAGGTCATTTAGCATTGCATCGACCTCATCGCGTGACTTAAGCGTTGCACCGCTTGCCTTTTCGTGTCCGCCTCCGCCATACTTGACAGCGATGCGGTTGATATTATACATACTGGATCGGAGCTCACAGAGTATTCCCTCTTCGGTCTCGGTGAAGTTCGCCCATATATCGACACCCTTTATCTCGGACATAGTGCCGACCATGCCGCGCGAGATGGTGAAGGTATCTACCCCGAGAGCCTTGACCTCATCCTTCGTGGTATAAATATACGCGACACCCGCCTCGGTGAACTCTATCTTCATAACGAACTGCGCTCTCATACGCACGTTTTCAAAGCCATCCGAATAGAGGCCGCGATAGATATCTGCGGTTGAGAAGTCCTCTTTCATAAGAATAGACGCGAGCCTGTGGGTGTTCGAGGTCGTGGAATCGTAGCGGAATCTGCCCGAGTCGGTTACCATACCCGTGTAGAGTGCCTTTGCCGAAGCAGACGAGAGCTTAAGCCCTGCTCTATCTGCAAAGTCGGTGATAAGGCCGCAGCAGCTCTCATAGCTCGTATCGGTAAGCTCGGTGTCGCATATCTTCTCAACGAAGATATGGTGATCCATTCTCACCGTCGCATCTGCAAGCGTGTAGCGATCATCGCTGATAAGCGACTTTGCCGAGGTGTCGAGAACGAAAGCAAGAGCACCGTTATAGCATTCATCGGCTATCTCGTCCATTTCCGAGCCATCCATAAAGGCATATCTGCCTGCGTGGTCTCCAACAACGTAGACCGTCTTTCCCTCAAAGTTATCGAGTATAATATTCTTAAGTCCGATCTGGCTGCCGAGTGCATCGCCATCGGGCTTTTTGTGTCTGTGTATTATAATAGTGTCGTATTTTTTAATAAGCTCAACGATATTTTCTATCATTTTCACTGTCCTTTCGTCACACTTCTTATTCATCCTATCTATTATACCATAACAAGCGATAAATTGCAAGTGGGAGCGATTCAGGGAAAGTTGAAAATGAAAAGTGGAAAAGAAAAAGCAGTCCTTTCGGACTGCTTTGTGTAAATACCTATTTTGATACAATTTGCGTACACCCCATAAAAAGTGCGTACAGTTTATAAAAATGCGTACAGTTAAACTCACCGACAAATTGGAATTTGTAATGCTGTTAAGCGCAGTTATCTACCTAATAGTTGTTCGAGTGCGGGAGTTATCGTATTTGTAAGCACCTCGTATCCCGCGGATGTTAAGTGACCGCCATCGGTCGTATATTCTGCATATATTTCACCTGTTTCAAGATTCAAAAGCGGAGAATACAGATCGACAAATTCGTATCCGTATTTTTCTGATAGGAGCTTTATTTTAAC
>JAFVZL010000012.1 GCA_017508195.1 Clostridia bacterium
GGTATTAGCAACTGTTTCCGGTTGTTATTCCGTACCCGAGGGTAGATTGCTCACGCGTTACTCACCCGTCCGCCACTAAGAAAGCTACCGAAGCAGCCTTCTCCGTTCGACTTGAATGTGTTATGCACGCCGCCAGCGTTAATCCTGAGCCAGGATCTAACTCTCTAAAAAATTATATCATCAATCCCGGGACTCTTGCCCCAAGACTAATAACCTTTTCCTAGAGTTTTATTCTAGCATTCTCTTTTACTTTTGAGTTTTTTCAAAGTGTAATTTAACGAGATCTCTGCACTTTTCAGTGCTCGAAATTCAATGTTGTTCAATTTTCAATGATCAAGTGCAAACCGCACTCACGCGGTGTGCTTTGCTATTATACAATATATTTCGTCAGTTGTCAAGCACTTTTTTAAAAAAAACTTCAAAATTTGTATTTTTTAATAATATTACTCAAATAACTAATTTTAACGGGGGTGATTTTGTGCTTTCTGTCTTTATTAAAACAATTATTATATATATCGTATTGACCGTAACAATGAAGATCATGGGTAAGCGTAGAATAGGAGAGCTTGAGGCCGATGAGCTTGTATCGACACTGCTTATATCCGAGCTCGGTGCAATGCCTATATCTGATAGCAGTATTCCCCTTATCAACGCAATTATTCCGATAATATTCATTGTTGCCGTGGAAGTGGCTTTATCGGCTATCAAGACGAAGTGGCGAGCAGCCAAGCATCTGCTCGAGGGTGAGCCGTCTTATATTATATATAAAGGAAAGCTTTTGCAGAATGAGCTTGAGAGAAACAGGGTTTCATTAAACGAGGTCCTTGCAGAGATGCGTTCACAGGGGATAGGTAATATAACCGACGTATATTACGGTGTTCTCGAGGCAAACGGTAAGCTCTCACTAATCAAGCGCTCCGAGGGCGATGACCTCGGACATGCGGTGATAATAGACGGAGAGCTGCACGAGGCAGAGCTCAGGGCGGCAGGAAAGGATATGAAATGGCTCGAAAAGCAACTTAAGGAGCATAGCATCACGCGGGACAACGTGCTGCTGCTATCGGTACTCGATAACGGAGATACGGAATTGATTAAGAAGGAGAAAAAATGAAAAATCTTATATTCTCACTGCTCACCGTATTCGGTGTTCTTGTAACGGTTGTTATAATATCATTATTACTTTCGGGAACGCTTAAGGATATCGAAAACAGGATCGACTCATACTCCATAGGAAAGGATGTCGATTACATGCGGATCGCTGATGATTTTTCAGCCTTGTACGAGGAGTTTGACTACAAAATGCCCCTGCTCTCTCTCCTCGTTTCCGATACGGATATTCTTGCGATAGAGCAGTCCTTCACCGACGTCATCAGCTATGCGAAGGCGGAGAGCCTCGACGGTGTACTCTCATCTATAAGCCGTCTAGGTGTCAACCTTGAGCATATAAGAGAGCTTTCGGGTTTAAATCTGAAGTCTGTTTTTTAATCACAACTTAAAACGAAAAACGGAAGAGGAGCATCTGAACGCCTCTTCCGCTTTACTTATTCAGTTTACCTGAATTCCGTCATATCCTCTCTGAATGCCTCGAGTCGCATAATTGACCATGATTCGGCAGTGAGATCAGGGCTCGAGAGCACACCGACGTATTTCCTCAGTGCCTTAACGACATACTCGGGATTTAAGAAAGTTGAGGCATCGGCAGAAAGCACGGCATCGATAAGAATAGCAGCGCACTCGTCGGAATAGCTTACACTTGCCGATCTGATAAGCGGCTTGATATCAAAGCTCTTAGGCTCCTCACCCTTCTTTGCCTTTTTCTCAACGAGGATGCTCTCGGAGTCAAGAAGCGCACCGCACTCCTTGGCAAGAGCCGCCGATGCACCGAGAGTGTTAAGTGTTACCCTATAGGATAACCAACGAAGCTCCGTCGGCTTGGTCTCTGTATAATATGCATCGAGAGCCTGCATCTCATCGGTCATATTTTCGTTCAGACGAGCCATTGCGACCGCCGGGTCGATATCGTCGATAAGACGGATATCCACGTACTCGCACATACTCTCCGTACCTATTGAAAGAGGTGCTGCAAATATCATCTTCGGCTTCGGATTGAAGCCCTCGGTGTACCATAACGGAAGCTTCGCTCTCGTTACGATCTTGTGCATCGTTCTCACGAGATCGAGGTGAGAAATATACTGAAGACTGCCAACCTTTTTGAACTTCACTCGGAGAGTAATATAGGGATGATTCTGTGTCAGTTGCACCATTTGTTCTTACCTCCGAGCTTATTCGCTCCGCATCCGTTGCAGTGCTCCTTACAAGACGGTGTAGTCACGCCCAGATAGGCGCGGCTTCGCTCGCGCTTCAGATACTCCTTTGTAACACCGCAGTCGATGATATCCCAAGGAAGCACCTCGTCAATACCAAAGCCGCGGCTGGTGTAGTAGGTGTAGTCGATGCCGCATCTTTCAAAGACGCTCATCCAGCGCTCAAAATCGAAGTATTCATCCCACGCATCGAGCATCGCCCCCTCCTCTACCGCAAGCGCGATAGCGGGAGCTATTCTTCTGTCACCTCTGGCAAGCACCGCCTCAATAACCGAGCTCTCGGCATCGTGATAATTATACCTGATGCGCCTGTCGGTAATAGAGGATTTGAGAAGCGCCTGCTTTTCTACAAGCTCCTCAAACGTAGCCTGCTTCTCCCACTGGAAGGGAGTAAAGGGCTTAGGTATAAAGCACGCAACGCTGATAGTCACGCTGACACCGCGGGGGCGCTCGGATTTAGGCATCTTGTAATACTGACCGACGACCTTTCCGGCAAGATCGGCAATACCGACGATATCCTCGTCGCGCTCGGTGGGAAGTCCGTTCATAAAATAGAGCTTTACACTGCTCTTTCCGCCTCTGAACGCAATGTTTACGGCATTCATCAGGTCATCCTCGGTAACGTTCTTATTGATAACGTCACGAAGTCTCTGTGTACCTGCCTCGGGAGCAAAAGTAAGTCCGCCCGTTCTAACTGACGAGATCTTCTCCATAAGCTCCTCAGAAAAGCTATCGATTCTGAGCGAAGGGAGCGAAAGGCTGACGTGTGCCTGATCGGTCCAGGAAAGGAGCTTATCCGTAAGCTCTCTTATTTCAGAATAATCACTGATAGAAAGCGAGATAAGCGATATTTCATCATAGCCCGTGTTCTCGTAGAGGCACTTTGCCGCGTTGCAAAGCGTGTCGGGGCTCTTCTCTCTTATCGGTCTATATACCATTCCCGCCTGGCAGAAGCGGCATCCGCGGATACATCCGCGATAGACCTCGAGAGTAATTCTGTCGTGAACGGTCTCAACGTACGGCATAATAAGCTTTGTAGGATAGGGTGCGTTGTCCATATCCTTAATTATACGCTTGCGTATAACCGAAGGAACGTCATCGTAAATTGGACGGTAGGGCTTAAGCGTGCCGTCCTCGTTATATGACACCTCGTAAAGCGAGGGGATATATACGCCCTCGATATGAGATGCGGCACGGAGAAATGCCTCTCGGGAATAGCTGCCGTTATCCTTCATTTCGTTATAAAGGTGGCATATTTCGAGTAGCACCTCTTCTCCCTCTCCGATATTAATGATATCGAAGAATTCTGCAATCGGCTCTGCGTTATAAACACAGGGTCCGCCCGCGATAAGGATGGGGCAGTCCTCGCCCCTGTCCTTCGCCCACAGTGGGAAGCCCGCGAGCTTTATCATAGCAAGAGCCGTAGTATAGCATAGCTCGTACTGCAGCGAAAATGCGACGAAATCGAACTTGTCAAGGGCATCGCCGCTCTCGACCGCCGTGAGGGGTATACCGTACTCCTCCATCTTCGCCTTCATATCCATCCAAGGGGCATACGCCCTCTCGCACCAGATATCCTTATCGCTGTTAAGTACATCGTAGAGTATACGAACGCCGAGATTGGACATACCTATTTCGTAGGTATCGGGGAAACAGAATGCAAATCTGCACTTCACCTCATCGACATTCTTCATCACCCGATTGTATTCGCCGCCTATGTATCTGCCGGGCTTTTCGACGGACTTAAGCACGGAAGAATACTTCTCGAGCAGGGTTTCGTTTGACATTTAGCGTTTTCCTTTGCCTTTTTTATGTTTGAATGAGTGCCTCGTGCGCAGGTACAAATATATGCACCATGCGACCTGAAGCGTAGCGAGCGCGACAGACGGGATCGAAAGAGATCCTGTAAGAGCGAACAGCACTGCGACCGCAGCGCCCGCAAGCATAGCTATCATCTCGCAGATAGCGAGCTCAGACTGGAACGCGGTATACTTCTTCGCAAGTATTACCATATTGATCGCGTTAAGCTTATCACCGAGGGTAACTATACCCGCACTGACACGGCGATAAACTCTGTCCTCGGATAGCGGAACACTGTGCTTTTTCATTATTCTGATCATATCCTCACCGAGAGTCAACATTCTGAAGAACTCAAGCGTGAGGTTGGGATCACGGGTATAAATAAGAGGTACTATTCCCTTGGCGCGAAGTCCCGGAAGAAGCATCGTAAACTCCTCGGAGAAGGAATATCTGATAAAGAATTTGACGTAGACCTCTCCGTCCTCGGCACCGTACATAACTTTTTTGGAGTCACCTGCCGGGGGATTGGTCTTGTGATCATCCTCGGGAATGGTCATACCGTGACGCTTCATATACTCGATAGTACCTGCCGCTATGGCGTGTCCGTCGAGGGTAGCCGAAATACCGTCATCCTCAATAACGATATCAGAAGCATAGATCGATATGTCACCGACCGCAGCATGGAACATCTCCTTAAGAGGTCCGCCGACCGTCGAGAATATCGCATACATCTGCTCCATCGCCTTACTTGCGTTGTACGCCTTTCCGTAAAGATGAACCTTCTTTATGCTCACGTCCTCAACACCGAATATCTCGGTGTCGTTGTATGCGAGAACGTCAATATCCGAGCAGGCGTAGAGCGATGCCTCGCCTACGAATGCACTGCTCTCATCCTTCACCTCGAGCGAGGATACATGATGCGGAAGCTTATGTACAAGCATCGATACCGCGGGATAAGAGAGCAGGAACACGAACGCAAACGCTCCTGTAAAATCTGCGATAGATCCCGTACCGACCACCCATGCGATAATCGCGGTGGTCACGGATACTCCGAGAGAAAGCAAAAGCATCAGTATGTTGTTAAAGGTGTTTTCAACAGGAACTGAGGTATGTGCATAAAAGTCCGAGATAAATGCTGCTCGGAACATACGGGCTATCTTCGATTTATATTCATCGACGGCACCGTCAAGCGCAATATTCTCTCTAGGAAGGGTACGCGTGAGTCGTTTATCGAGTATTCCCTTCACCGTGTTCTTTGATATGATACCGAACGCGGTATAATCTGCGCTCACTCTGTGGTAGGATGCTATGATCGCCAGTACGGTCTGGATACCGAAGAGCACACCGAACGTGGAATAGCTTATAGCGGATGATGCGGTGACGGCAATAGAGTTCACCGCAACCGCGCAAAGCGAAACCACAAGGGCAAGCTCGGGTGAGAACACCTTTGAGAACAGATTTCCGACAGCTCTTATGACCTCGGGCAGCGCAAGAAGGAACAGGCATATCGAGAACTGAAGATCGATAATGGCAGCGGCGTAAGGAAGATGGCCGATGCCGATCATACCGAATACGTCAACCGAAAAGAGCTTAGCAATATCTACCGCGAGCATAACCGCGAGCAGAACGAGCGAGCCGACGAGACGTATCTTTACCGACATCAGAGAATCAAGGAATCTATCCTTTACGCTATCCTGCATGGATGGGTCTGTGAACTCGCCCCTTCTCTGCTTCTTTTTGCCGTCACTCGGCGCTTCCTCGCGAGAGAGAGATTCGGATTCGTCATCCTCGGAATTATAGTCAACAAGAGTTATATCAACGAAGGGGTCGGGGATGGTAAGCTCTGGCTTCTCCTCCTCGGGCTCGGGCTCGGGCTCATCAACAGGTGCTTCGGATGCCTCGGGCTCTTCCCCTGCAACCTCGTCCACAGCCTTGGGTCTGACCGCATCCTTTACAACGTCGGTCAAGGCTCGCACCTCTTCCTCGATAGGATCGGTTTCATCAACCGGCTTTTCGTTCTCCTCAAACTTCAGTATTCTTATACTGTCGTCACGCACAGTCGCATCCTCCTCGGGTGCCTGTGTAATAACAACATGCGGAGCCTCCTTGCCCTCGTCGATCTCAGCGATGGGATCCTCCGCGGGCTCTGTCGGCTTTTCTTCAGCCGTGGGTCTCAGCCTATCACCGTTCTGCTTCATCGTAGCGGTCATTCTGTAACGCTCACTAGCATCGGTAAATCTGGGCATATAGGTGGGTGAGAGCTGTAATGGGTCGCTGATAAAGGTAGAGGTGTTATATTTCTCGTCCACCTCGAAGGTTTCGGGAATAGAAAACTCCGGGACAGCCTCTTCCTTTTCGGGAAGTCCACTCAGATCTATCTCGACTATCTCCTCGGGCTTCACCTTCGGCATCGGCTCGATATTATCAAAAACGAGCTGCTCGCCCATAGGATCTCCGAACTCAAACTCTAGCGCGGTCGGGCTTTCGGAGCCTCCCTGCCTCATGGGGTTTAAATTATCGTCCAATGGCTACACCTCCTTTTTGTTTCTCTGCCTTGCAGTCTCGGTAAGTATAACTGCAGCGGCACACGATACATTAAGCGAATTGACCTTGCCGTAAAGCGGAACGGATACTATAAAATCACATTTCTCCTTGACCAGCCTGGAGATACCGAAGCCCTCACTGCCGAGGACTATCGCACAAGCACCCGAAAGGTCTGTTTCGTAGTAGGCGGTACCGTCCATGTCGGCACCGTATACCCAAAGTCCCTTTTCCTTGAGCTCGTCAATAGCAGAAGGAAGATTAGTTACCTTCGCTACAAGCATATGCGAAAGAGCACCCGCCGAAGCCTTTGCCACGGTCGATGTAAGACCTACCGCACGACGCTTCGGTATGATGACACCGTGTGCACCGGCACACTCTGCACTTCTGATTATCGCACCGAGGTTGTGAGGATCCTCAATGCCATCACAAACAACGATAAAGGGCTGCTCTCCGCGCTCTTCGGCAAGAGAGAGCATGTCATCTATCGATGCGTAGTTATGCCCTGCGGCAATCGCTATGATTCCCTGATGCTTACCGCCGAGAGCCATGTTGTCGAGGCGTGATTTCTCACACTCGAATATCGGAATACCTCTCTCCTTGGCAATACCGATAAGCTGGTTTATCGAGCCCTCGCGCTCACCTGAGGTAATATATAATTTATCTATGTCTCTGCCACCTGAAAGAAGCTCCCTTACCGCATTTCTGCCGATTACGGTATTTTCGTCGAGCTCACGGGCTTCGCTCTCATGCGATCCGTCCTCTCTTCTGTAATCTCTCCTACCGCTATCTCTGTTGCCTCTATTCTGACGGCCATTGTTATATGCCATATCAAACTCCAAATAATTATAATTATACACGATAATTATAACACATTAATTCAGCTTTGTACAGTGCTAAATAATAAAAAAATAAAAAACCTGTCGGTTTTCGACAGGTTTTTTATCAGGGAACCTTAAGCGTTTGCTTCCTTCTTTGCAGCAAAGCACTCGCTGCAATATACAGGCTTACCCTCGGTGGGTTTGAAGGGCACTTGGCACTCGTTACCGCACTCTGCACAAACAGCAGCGAACATCTCGCGCTCGCCTCTGGTTGCGTTCTTCTTTGCAGCACGGCACTCCTTGCATCTCGAGGGCTTGTTCTCAAATCCCTTGGATGCATAGAACTCCTGCTCACCTGCGGTGAACACGAACTCGTTGCCACAATCTCTACACTTCAATGTCTCGTCCTGGTACATTCTCTTTTTACCTCATGGATGTATTTTTTGCCCTCAGACGGATTCCAACCGACGCCTTTAGTAAAACCAACGCTCTCCCTTAAGCTACAGGGGCATATAACAAATTGATCGAAGCTTAGTACGGACGAAGACCGTCACGCAGCTTCTTAAGTATCCGCGCCTTCGCGTTATCGACTGATTTCGCGCTCACACCGAGTGCAGAAGCGATATCTGCAGTTTTATCATCGCTGAGCCATCTGATAAGAACCGAATACTCATATTCCGAGAGTATTTCCCTTGCATCCCTGCGGAAGCTCTCGTTCTCCTCCTCGCGGATAAGCGCTGAGGCTATATCACCGTCTGCGGCTATATCCTCTACGTCCCGATCCTCATCCAAGCATCGCTCGTTCCGAGTCCGCCGCGACATATCGAGCATCGCGCGCTCGACACAAATGCGAGAATAAAGCCCGAAGGTTACCTCGCTCTGCCCTATATCATACGAAGATGCGGCACGGTAAAGCGCCATGCACAAATCACCGAAGACCTCGTCGTAGTCGAATGAAAACTTATGGCAGACATTCTCGAGCATCGGCGAATAAAGAGAAACGATATCAGCGAAGGCATCGTCGTCACCCTCGCGTGCTTTAATAATCAGATCAATGATATCAGACATTTTTTTTACCGCCATGCACACTTATGTCAACATTATATTACCAAAATAATAGTTTGTCAAGAGTTTTGTCAAAAAAAAGATACAATTTTTCGATATTTTTTACAATATTCGATGATTTTGCTGTGAAAAAATTGTCAAATCATACAAAAGAAGCTATTTACATAAAAAACAAACCGCCCGCTACGCGCGGGCGGTAAAAATTATCCGATATAGTCAAGTCTGCCGGTCACGGAGAAAAGAACTCCTCTGTATACTCCCTCAGGCTTAGACTCGTAATTACGCTTTATAGTTTCCGCCTCCTCACGGGAGTTGACGGTGACCGATACCTTCATCACCTCACCAAAGCGATCGTTCGCCTCAAGGGTGACTATAAACCTTTTACTCTCGGTCTCGGTGATGGATGCCCCGATGCTTCTGCCGCTGTCGGTAAGAGAAATATACTGAATGGCAGAGCGAAGGCTACGCTCACGGAAGCCCTTATCGATGGTATCGTAGAGCTCGGATGCGACCATCCTTCCCTTCTTCGTTATGGAAAAATAGCTGTCTCCGTCAAGATCGTCTATCTCGAGATGCCCCGTTTCAACAAGACTCGCAAGGCACTGCGTGTAATCAAAGGAGATATCATCCGTGTTCTCCTCAACTATGGCAAGAATCATCTCGTATTCAAGCGGATATCCTATATTATCTAATAGGAAAAGAAGGAACACCTTGATATCGGTCTCCGTCTTCAGGATAAGATCCTTTCTTCTTTTCATATTCTCTCCATTTAACAACCGCGGAGGCACGAGGACTCCGCGGTAGATCTATCGTATTATTCTTCTTCTACAAGGTAGTCCTTATAATTCTTCTGCTCTACCTTGGTGAAGATAACATTGCCGAAGCTGTCGTATTTCACGCCCGAAAGCTCGGAGCTTATGAATGCGAAGCTCTGGTTAAACATTATGGGCATAACGGGCATCTTTTCGCAAAGGTATGCCTCAGCCTGCTCGAGGCACGCTGCTCTCTCGCTGCCCTCGGATGCGTATGCGGTGGTGATGAGATAATCGTACTCGGAATCGCTCCATGCAGAGATAGAGGGGCGCGCACTTCCATAAGGAAGGACCTTACCGCATCCGTTCATCTCGGAGGTAAGAGATGCAAGTGCAACGAACGCATCGCTCGTGTAAGTCTGCCAATCAACGGCAATAACGTCAAAGTTTCTGACACCGAAGGAAGCATCCTTGACCGCAGCCTGAATAGCGGAGTCGAGGAACCTGATCTCGTCACCCTCCTCGTCACCCTCAGAGGTAATAACGGTCTCTATAACGTCAACTGCCTTAACAGTTACCTTAAAGCCTGCATCAAGAGACTCCCAAGATGCCTTCACAAGCTCGGCTATCTTAACGCTCTGCTCGTTATTTGCAATGGTGAGCTCGATGTTTTTGTCAAGTCCGTCAAGGCTGATGCGCCGAAGAAGCGCGTTAGCGGCAGCGGTGTCAGCCTTTGTAGAGATAAGAGACGCCCCAGATCCGCCCGAGATGTCGGGAACGAATCCGTCAGCTGCCTTGCCGAATACTACTGCATTCACGATAGCCTCACGGTCAATTGCCATAGAAAGCGCTACTCTGACCTCGGGAATCGCGAAGAGAGGATTCTCGGTGTTGAATACATAGGTGTAAACCGAGGTGTCGTCAACAACGGTTGCCTTGTCCTTATACTTTGCTCTGTCTGCAAGAGAGGCATCCTGGAGATAGAATCTCGTCTTGTTCTCGATGTCCTCGTAGGAGAGCTCGATCTTATCACCGAGAGCGGTAGTAAGACCTACGAGCTGACCGGGAGTGACCTGTCCAACGTAGTTGACGGTCTCAAAGTCCTGATGATATCCCTTGTTTCTTGAAAGAATAAGCTCGTTGTTTACGGTGCTGTATCTCGTTACCTTGAAAGGACCGTTTGTAACAACGTTTGTGATAAGCTTGGACCAGTATGTAATTACAGTCTCAACGTCAGACTGACGTATGGGAGCAGTCGCAACAGATGCAAGATTTACGAGAAGCTGATCGGGATCAGCACCCTCACGATAGGTGATCGTGAGCTCGTCAACACCGGTCGCCTCAGCCTTAAGCTCCGCAGGGCTCATCATACCGCCCTTTATTGCCGCTGCATTCTCAATATCAAAAAGAAGGATCGCCGCGGGGTTCGCATTATTCGGGTTGAGAAGACGCTCGGACCAAGCATAAACGAAGTCCGATGCCTTTACTCTCGTATTATTTGACCAATAGGTCTCACGCAGAGTAATAACGATCTCGCGCTTCTCCTTATCAATCTTATAATCCTTCGCACAAGCAAATCCGAGCTTGCCGTTCTGATAGCTGAACAGCGGCTCAAAAAGCAGACTCATTACCTGCTCGGCGTTACTGTCAACGTAATAATCCGTGGGGTCAAAATCGTATATCTCATTACCGAGATATATGTCGATCTCTGCACCGTCATCCTCGGGTGCGCCGCATCCCACAAGCGTAAAAGCAAGTGCGGAAAGCATAACGGCAACGAGGAGTAAGCTAACAACCTTTTTCATATTTCCTCCTATGGAACAAAAGCGTTGGTTAAAAACGAACATATTAATTCTTATATATTTTAGCATAAAGCGCATTTTTTTTCAATCATATTTTAATACTTGATTCTTTTTCGGTCAAATGCACAAATTTACGCGCTCGCGCTTGTGCATTTTTACTTATTAAAACATTTTAGGTGTAATTTTTCGGGTTTATGGTTAAAATAACCTCTGCAAGGGAGGATGAATTATGACGAAAAAAAGCTTCGGACGCATCGGCAGATTCAATTCGGATCTGGCGACAGAGCGCAGACGGGCGGATACCGCCTGTGACGGAATTTACTTTCTTAAGGAAAGAGCAACGATCGGCGAATGGGAAAGAATAACGGTGAAAAACGAGGAGGCAGAGGCAGAGATAGGCAGACCCATCGGCAGATACGATACATTAAACCTACCACCTCTCGGAGAGTTGGATTGTCTTGATATCGAGGATGCGATAGACGAGGTAGCAAGAGAGCTGTGCATGCTGACCGAGATCAATCGGGCAACACCGTACAGAATACTGGTAGTGGGACTTGGAAACGGTGACCTGACCCCTGATTCGATAGGCACGAAATGTGCATCATTAATATCTCCAACGCTGCACATCTCCAAGGAAGACCCGGAGGCATTTGATGCACTCAGATGCTCTGAGATCGCAGTGATCGCACCCGGAGTAAAGGCGGAGAACGGCATCTCAAGCGCAGATATAATAGGCGGTGTAGCCGAGCGTATAGTGCCAAGCCTTGTAATAGCGATCGACTCTCTTGCAGCAAGATCGCCCAAACGATTGGGAACGACGCTGCAATTTTGCGACACGGGTATACACCCTGGCTCGGGTGTGGGCTCTCACGAGAAGGCTATCGACGAGGATCTTGTCGGAACGACGGTAATAGCAATAGGTGTCCCGACCGTGATAGATTCAAGGCTTATCGTTGAGGGTGAAAACGATACGGGAACTACCGGAATGATGGTAACGCCAAAGGATATCGACGAAATAAGCAACGTTGCCGCAAAGATCATCGCAGGTGGAATTAATCAGGCTTTTGGTCTGATGCGATAAGAAAAAACGCGCAGAATGTATATAATCGTTTACATTCTGCGCGTTTTTATGCTTTATTTGAGAACGAGTGTGCTCATGGGTATCTTGGGAACAAGATGATAACCGTAGCTGTTTCTGTAGTAATTGAGATTACCGTCGGGACGAACGTCCTTGGCATCCTGAAGAACTACCACCTCATCGGGAGTGCCGATCGAGATAACGAGTGCAGGCATATAGGGCTCTTTCCCTAAGAGCTTACCGAGCTTCTCACGATCGAAGCTGCGGAACATACATCCGCCGAGCCCCTCCTCGGTAGCGGTCATGAGCATTGCCTGTGCGGCAAGACCCATATCAATAGCGAGATTAGTGTCGGGCTCACTGTCAGTCATAACTACTATGTAAGCCGGGGGGCGCTGTCCCTCCTCAGGACCGTTCCAATCGAGTGCGGATGCAAATTTTATCTCCTTAAAGATGGTATCGCATCTCTCATCGTTGACAAGCAGAAGACGAAGTCTCTGTCTGTTGCCTGCGGAGCCGACAACGCGTGCCGCCTCGGCAATATACTCAAGCATCTTCATCGAGACCTTTTCGCTCTCCTTATATCTGCGGATGGAGCGGGTCTTTGCAATCAAATTAAGAACCTTCATCGGATTATTCTCCTTTATATTAATAAACAAATTCAAACTCAAAATCGTACATATTCACGGTGTCGCCCTCTTCGATGCCTGCATCTCTGAGCATATCGAAGACACCGTTTTTAGCCAGAACTCTCTGGAAGAAGTTTAACGACTCATAATCGGAGAAGTTTATCTGACCCATAAAGTTGTAGAGCCATTCTCCCTCCACGATATACTTTTCGTTCTCGCGGCGCACCGTCGTTTCCTTTGCACCCGCGGATGAGAGTATAGCCTCCTCCTCCGGAACGTATTCGCTTTCATAAACCGTAAGAGGCGGAAGATCACGAAGCGCCTTTGCTGCCATAGCAACAAGCTCCTCAAGGTTCTCGCCCGTATATGCCGAGATCGTTATATACTCACGGCCGAGCTCACGGCATTTTACCTTAAATCTTTCGAGCGCATCAGACTCGGGGTCTAAGGAATCAATCTTGTTGGCTACCATTATCTGAGGCCTTGTAGCAAGCTCGGGTGAGTATCGCATAAGCTCGTTGTCTATCTTATCGATATCATCGATAGGATCTCTGCCGTCGGTTCCGGCGATATCAACAACGTGAAGCAGAAGCCTGCATCTGTCAACGTGGCGCAGGAATGCATGACCGAGGCCGAGACCGTCGGCAGCGCCCTCAATAAGACCGGGGATATCCGCGGCAAGAAAGCCCTTGCCCTCACCGATACTGACGACACCGAGATTCGGCGAAAGCGTTGTGAAGTGATAGTTTGCAACCTTCGGCTTCGCTGAGGATATCTCGGCGAGAATAGAGGATTTACCTACGTTCGGGAATCCTATCAGACCAACCTCTGCAAGCATCTTAAGCTCGAGAAGCACTTCCCTTTCCTCACCCTTGGTACCGGATTTTGCAAATCTCGGGATCTGTCTTGTAGGGGTTGCGAAGTGTCTGTTACCCCAGCCGCCTCTGCCGCCCTTACAAAGAACGTACTCATCGGCGCCGGCCATATCAAAGATGATCCTGCCGCTATCGGGGTCCTTTATAAGCGTTCCGGGGGGTACCGAGATAATCACGTCCGCACCGTTTTTTCCATGCTTCTTTCCGCCCTTGCCGTTTTCACCGTTCTCGGCTACGAACTTTCTCTTGTAACGGAAAGCCAGAAGTGTATTCGCGCCCTCGTCCACACGGAAGATTATATTTCCTCCGCGTCCACCGTCACCACCGTCGGGACCGCCCGCGCTGACGTACTTTTCACGGTGAAAAGCCACCGCACCGTCACCGCCGTTACCGGCTTTGACGAATATTTTGATTTTATCTATAAACAAAACGAATTTCTCCCTTCAGGGTTTCACGAATGGGTATAATCGTCACCCTTCTGTCTGATCACGAGCCTGATAGGCGTACCCTCGAAGCCGAAGGTATCACGCAAGCAGTTCTCGAGATATCTCTGGTACGAAAAGTGGAACAGCTCCTCTGAGTTGCAGAAGATGACGAAGGTGGGAGGCGCGACCGAGGTCTCGGTCATATAGTATATTTTCAGCCTTTTGCCCTTGTCAGAGGGGGGCTGAACTCTGGTCATCGCATCATTAAGTAGATCGTTTAACATTCCCGTAGTGATACGTTTATGCGCCTCATTGTAAACATTATTTATCATTTCGTAGATGTTTGCACATCTTTGACCCGTCAGAGCCGATACGTAAATGATAGGCGCATAGGTCATATAAGCAAGCGAGGTACGAATACGTTTGTTGAAGGATGAGACCGTGGTATTGTCCTTTTCAACGGCATCCCACTTATTGATAACGATAATAACCGCCTTGCCCGCCTCGTGTGCAATGCCTGCGATCTTTTCATCCTGCTCGGTTACACCGTCATTCGCATCAATCATAAGAAGGCAGACGTCTGCGCGGTCGACAGCCATCTTGGCACGGACAACGCTGAACTTCTCTATTCTATCCTCAACCTTCGAGTGTCGGCGTATACCTGCGGTATCGATAAAGTTATAAATTCCGTGAAAATTCTCAACACGGGTATCCACTGCATCTCTCGTCGTACCCGCAATATCGGATACGATAACCCTCTCCTCGCCGCACATGCGGTTGATTATAGAGGACTTACCCGCATTCGGCTTTCCGATAACGGCAACGTTGATAACGCCCTCGTCGGCCTCGTCCTCATCCGAGAAGTCGCACTCCTCGATAATGGCATCGAGCAAGTCACCCGTGCCCGAGCCGTGCAGAGAGGAAAGAGCTATCGGCTCGCGGTCAAATCCGAGCTCGTAGAACTCATAAAACTCAAACGGAACGTCTCCGACTCTGTCTATCTTGTTTACTGCAAGCACGATAGGCTTACCCGATTTTTTAAGCATTATTGCAATATCGCGGTCATCGGCAACAAGGCCTGCGCGTATGTCGCACATAAATACTATAACACTTGCGGAGGCTATCGCCATTTCCGCCTGATTTCTCATCTGCTTAAGGATGGTATCGTCGGATTTCGGCTCGATACCGCCTGTGTCGATAAGTATGAATCTGTGATCACGCCACTCAGCCTCGGCATATATTCTGTCACGCGTTACGCCGGGTATATCCTCGACTATTGATCTGCGCTCACCGATGAGCTTATTGAAAAGCGTGCTTTTGCCAACGTTGGGTCTACCGACTATGGCAACTATGGGCTTTGACATCCTATTACCTGTCCTTTCTGATTTTATACGCCGAACACAGCCTGTGCAAAGGCATAACCGTCGGAATCGACCGCACGCACGGGAACTCCGAGCTTCTCCCCGAGCTCACTCACCGTCATTCCGCAAAGGAACACGTCCTCTCCGTGCCGAAGCGCAGACTTCGGGATAAGAAGCTCGTCACCGAGCACCTCGTCCGCAAGCTGCTCAGCAATATCCTTACCCGTGAGAAGCCCTGATACGGTAATGCTCTCACCGAAGAAATTATTAGTGATCCTTCTTACCTTGATACGGAGCTTATTCGATCTTCTCATAAGATGACCTGCAAACTCGTAGAGCATATCGTAAGCCGCTGCTCCTGTCGCAACGGTCACTCTGCGATAATCCGTAAGTCCCGGATCTATCGCATCGAGATCCTCAATTGCACTCTCAAACTCATCCGAGTATGAGCGAAGCATTCCGACACCGTTCTCTATCTGTGGGTAATCCTCGTAGTAATCGGAATCGGGAACGATAAGTCCTGCCTTTAAGAAGAACTCATCTGCACAGTAGAATATCCTCGTGCCGTATTTTTCAAGACAAGCAGTGCCGAACTCCTCGACAAGATCAATTACCGCCTTTGCTTCCTCGGCGGTATAATCCGAGAGCGGATAAAGTCCGTCTCTGTGCTTCGTAAGACCTGCGGGAACTACCGATACGCTCGTGAGCGATGGATAGTATTCCATAAGATCCGTGAGCGTCCGTCTCAGCTCGTCCCCGTCGTTGACTCCCTTACAAAGCACTATCTGTCCGCACATTTTAAGACCGTGTGCCTTGAAATCGTCGAGATACTTAAGCACCTCGCCCGAGCGCTTGTTCTTCATCATCTTGACCCTGAGCTCGGGATTGGTAGTGTGTATCGAGATGTTTATAGGAGAAATATGCATCTTTATGATACGGGCTACATCGTTGTCATCCATATTCGTGAGAGTGATGTAGTTGCCGTGAAGGAAGGACAGGCGCGAGTCATCATCCTTAAAGTAAAGTGAGTCGCGGAGCCCCTCGGGGTTCTGGTCTATAAAGCAGAATATGCAAGCGTTTCTGCATGACTGCTTCTTATCCATAAGAGGAGTCTCAAAATCAAGACCGATATCGTCATATTCACCCTTATTTATCGTAACGCAGTAGCGCGCTTGATCCCTCTCGAGCAAAAGCTCTACCGTGCGCTCCGCAAGGTAGAAGCGGTAGTCCAGCACATCCTTTATTTCGTTACCGTTAATGCTGACGAGATAGTCGCCAACCTTTATGCCTGCGCGCTCAGCGCGCGAATGAGCCTCAAGCTCGGTTATCTTTACCATCGTTGTCTCCGTATCCGCAAGTCGGATATTCGCGAATTATTTAATCATGCCTTTCCGGCAAGTCTCTCAGTCCTGCGTATGCGAGTGATCGCATGCTCTTCCTCGAGCTCAGGCAGCCTGTAAGGTGCGTTCTCCTGTATGTATAAAAGCGCATCGGGTGAGCCGTCGCTCGCGGCAACGAGCATAAGATCCTCTGCCCTCTTTCTGTCGAAGTCGGTGCCAAGACCGTCGGAAAAGCATCTTGCATAGAGATATTTTCCCTGAGTGCTGAGCGCCTCAACGTAGGTGGGATCTGCGGCAGCGGCTGCCCTGAACCACTCGAACGCGGACCTGGGGTCGAATCTCACTGCGCGCACACGCGCTTCCTCGTCTGCTTCGAGGTCAGGAACGTCACCGTCGAGCATCAGCGCCTCATCTCTTTGTATCGGTGTATGATACGGGATACGGCTTATCGCAATGATATCCGGCTCAAACAGCGTGCCCATCGTATGAGCTACACCAAGATATAGCTGTGCCTCGATAACACCTGCCTCAGCTGCATCGCGCATGTACTCGTAAGTTAACCTGTAATCGCGCGGTGCGCCCTCCGCGTGCAGGTGCATTACTGCAAGATTGTAGCACGCCTCGGGTACTCTCTCCTTAGCAAACGTGTAGAAGGAGCGAGCGACGGCAGGGTTCTTCTCCGTACCGAAGCCGAACTGATTCGCAAATGCGTAGTCAAACGCGGCATCGGCATCGCCCTCCGAGGCGGCGTTATAAAATTCCCGAAGTGCCTCCTCAAATTTTCCGTCAAGGAAAAGCACTTTTCCTCTTCTGTCCTCTGCCAACTTTACTCCTATCCTTTTCGAGCCTTATATGACCCTCGTTGCTTATGTTTATCAGCACTTTGTCATCCGAAGTCCGATTTTTTTAAGCCTTTTGCCAACAGACAAAAGGGTGTTCTTTATCAGCCGATGCTGAACTTAGTTCCCTCTCTGGTATCGAGCAGGGTTATTCCCTTCGCCAGAAGCTCGTCTCTGATACGGTCAGCCTCGGCAAAGTTTTTCTCGCGCTTCGCCTCACGGCGCGCCTCGATCATTTCATTGATGTACTTAAGAAGCACGGGATCGATATCCTCGGTTCCGCTCTCCTTGTTTTCGTTTTTCTCAAGCTTGCTTGCCTTCTCGATAAGATCAAGCGAAAGCACCTTGTCAAAGTCAGCAATGAGAGCAAGCTTCGTTGCATCGTTGCACTTCAGCTTGAAAACGTCGTAAAGCGCAGTTACGGCAAGAGAGGTATTGAGATCGTTATCAAGAGCGGTAAGGAATCTCTTCTTTCCCTCGTCGAACGCTTCGGAATCGATCGCCTCACCCTTGGCATCAAGCTGTGCGACTCTCGAGATGAGCTTATCAAAAGCAATTCTCGCATTATCCAGGTTCTCCCACGAGAATACGAGATTCTTCCTGTAATGCGACTGAAGGCAGAAGAATCTGTAAACTATGGGATCATAGCCCTTATCCTCGAGCAGAGATACGGTAAGGAACTCGCCCTTCGACTTTGACATCTTTCCCGAGCTCGTGTTAAGGTGATGAACGTGGAACCAGTACTTGCACCATTCGTGTCCGAAGGTGGACTCGCTCTGTGCTATCTCGTTGGTGTGATGGGGGAAGGCGTTATCTATACCACCGCAGTGGATATCGAGGTATTCGCCGAGGTGCTTACGCGCTATGCACGAGCACTCGATGTGCCAGCCGGGATATCCGATGCCCCAAGGAGAGGGCCATTTAAGCTCCTGATCGTCAAACTTCGACTTTGTGAACCAGAGCACGAAGTCAGCCTTGTTCTTCTTGTTACCGTCCTCCTCAACGCTCTCACGGACTCCCACTGCGAGGTCCTCCTCCTCAAAATCGTTGAAGACGTAATATTTCTCGAGCTTCGAGGTATCGAAGTATATATTTCCGCCCGCCTCGTAGGCATAGCCCTTTTTAAGGAGAGTTTCTACCATGTCGATAAACTCGGGGATGCAGTTGGTAGCAGGCTCAACGGTATCGGGGATTCTGATGTTAAGCTTTTTGCAGTCTGCAAAGAAGGCATCCGTATAGAACTGCGCTATCTCCATGACCGTTTTGTGCTCACGCTTCGCACCCTTCAGCATCTTATCCTCGCCCGTATCGCCGTCACTGGAGAGGTGTCCGACGTCGGTGATATTCATAACACGGTCAACGTCGTAGCCAAGGTATCTGAGATATTTCTCGAGAACATCCTCCATAGCGTAGGTCCTGAGATTACCTATATGAGCAAAGTGATAAACGGTAGGTCCGCAGGTGTAAATGGTGACCCTTCCATCCTCTCTCGGTGTGAAAACTTCCTTCCTTCTCGATGCGGAATTATAGATATACATTTCTGTCCTTTCCCGTAGCTTCGGGGCTTTCCCGAAAAAACGCAATACTACGGCATTTTAATTATACTTATAATATTTTAGCAAACCGCTACCCCTTTGTCAAGGTTTTATTATTAAATTATATTTTTTTCGCGATATAATAAAATATTTTTGCATTCACTCTTGTATTCGCTGCCGAAATTTGGTACAATAATATTTGATTACAGACAACGACTCTAAAGAGAGGTTACTATAAATGCCAAAAAATGACGAAACGCCAAAGGCTGTAAATAACGACGGCTTGCACCGTGCGATGCCGATCATTCTTCTTGCCCTTGCCGTTTTTATAGGTATATGCTTTATAACTAAAGACAACACGGGCATGCTCGGATATGCTATATCCGGAGTTCTATGCGGACTTTTCTCGGTGGGTGCGTACGCTATACCCGCGCTTCTTGCACTCCACGCACTGTTCTACCAGTCCGACGTAAAAAACAACAGAATTGCCACCAGGATCATTTTCTCCTCGCTCGCGATAATTGCCATATCCTCTCTCGCACACGCTATTAATTACATCGGCGTTGACATGGCGGAGCTCCCCTTTGACCCCGTGCGCTTCTACTACGACGGTGCGGCATCGCTCGGCGGCGGCTTCCTTGGCGGCATGATAGCTTTCGCTCTTATGAAGATGTTGGGGCAGGTCGGTGTTATCATCCTGTCCATCGCGATTTTCCTTATCTATATCGCCTACTTCTTCTCCAAGGGCTCCGCTCTGCGCGAGGTATTCCGTATGATCATTTACGGAGTTCTTACCTTCTTTGCTATCATAGAACGCGGTGTCAAGAAGGTGCTCAGCTTCTTCAAAAAGTCGGGTGACAAGAAAAAGAAGAAAAAAGACATGGAGAGTAACGAAGTGCTGGCCGAGGACGATTTCTTCGACGTTGATAACGGTATGGAGCGTCTTGAGGTATCCGGACTCGGAATTATCGAGAGCCGCTCTCAGGAGGCTATCGAATCCAACCCCACACTTCATGATAAGGTCCGCCACACACATGATTCGAGAGTTCTTTACGACGATTACGGCATTGATGAAGAAGCGACCGCTAATGACGGTGCAAATGCCGAAGAGATCGACGGGGACGCCTTTGAGATCGTTGACGGCGATATAATCATCGACGATGAGGCAGGAGAACACGCCGCGGCATCTGCTCCTAAAGAAGAGAGCGCATCTCCGTTCTCTGAGAGCGCTGCTACCTCTATCGATTCTATTCTCTCCGACAGTGCCGACAGTATCTTTACATCGGATTTTGATCCGTACAGCCTGTCCGCTGCAGAAAAGCTTGCGGGAAAGCCTTCATCGAGGACCGTGACAGAGGCTGCCGTACAGCGCGACTCGAGACCGAGCGTAACCGAGAGCATCGACGATATCACACCCGAGCAGGTGGAGCGCATCCGCCGCGAGGAGGAGTTCGAGCGCCGCAAGAGAGCTATGCTCGAGGAGCAGAGAGCCCGCGAGGCACAGATGCGTGCCGCGGCAGAAAACGCGCGCAAAAATGTAGAGTTCCACGTACAGGACAGCGATGAGATAGTCTCCGTAGCGAGGGTCGAGGAGGAGAGCGTCAGCGTAAAGATCGAAAAGTTCGATCAGGTCGAGACTCGCCCCGAGATAACTCCGGAAGCATACGAGGCTAGCATCTATGCGACCGTCTACCCGACAGCTCCGGAGCGTCAAGCACCACGCACGGCTGAGCCCGTAAAGCCCGAGTTCAAGCCCTACTCTGTACCCCGGGATGAGGAAAAGACACCGGGTCTGGTATTTGAATTTGATCAGGGTGATGAGCCGGAAACTCTCACCGTTGAGCGCACTATGCTTACTGCCGACAATACAGCAAGCGGCTTTGAGGCGGTTGAAGAGGTTAGTGTAGATCAAGTCCCCTCTGATATTGATATTACCCATGTTCAAGAGACCTCGGAGATCGCACCGGTTACAGATAATGCACCTGTAAGCTCCGAGAACGCAGAAGTCCGTTCCGACGCGATCCGTGAGCAGGCATCCGTCACACAAGCCCCTGTTGGTCAAGAGGTATCTCAGTCATTTCTAAACGATAACGCGCCCTCAGAGCAGATATCCGCCGAGGGTAACAGATACAGTGAGCTTTCATCGGCAGGTGCCGACAGATCCTTTGAAATAGCCGAGGACGAGCCCTCCGAGCAGATTTTCGAGATCAATCCCGAGGACGATGAGGAAGAGGACGAGATCAGCCCCGTTCTCGAGCAGCCCGAGGAGGATATTTACGTCGAGAGAGAGGAGATTCCGCCCGAGGAGCAAAATCCCTTTATCTCCGAAGCGAGATCGATGTTCAATATGTTCCGTCACGAAGACGCCATCCCCGAGCCCAAGAACGACGAAGCCCGAGAGGACGTCGAGACGGATGACTCGGTTGACGAGTACTCTGATGAAAACACCGAGGATTCTGACAGCTTTATCCAAGATTCGGAAGATGATATCGATGAGGAAGAGGATGACGAGCCCCCGTTTGATTTCATAGGCTCCGACGGCGAGATGCGTAAGATCGAGAATGTGCGCGAGGAGCCAAAGAACGAGCCTCCGAAGAAAAAGGCACCCGATTATTCCAACTACAAGCTTCCGCCTATTGATATTCTCGGTCTCGACCCCGCTCGCGGTGAGGATGAGATCGGAAACGAGATCAGGGAAAATACGAGAATTCTCATTGAGACGCTCGAATCCTTTAACGTTACCGCCTCTATCAAGGGCGTTGACCGCGGACCTCGTGTAACGAGATATGAGGTAGTTCCCGCAAGAGGCGTAAAGGTAAACCAGGTCACCAACCTCTTTGACGATATCAGGCTCGCTCTGGCGGCTGAGGGTGTCAGAATGGAGGCACCTATACCCGGTAAGTCGGCTATCGGCTTCGAGATACCTAACAAGCATCCGAAAAACGTAAGGCTTCGTGAGCTTATTGAGTGCGATGAATTCATGTCCTCGGGCTCGAAGACCTTCGTCTGCCTGGGTAAGGACGTTGCGGGCAACCCGATATTCGGAGATATTGCCAAGTTCCCACACGCGCTGGTAGCAGGTGCTACGGGAATGGGTAAATCAGTCTGCATCAACTCCATCCTGATGAGTATTCTCTACAAGGCAAGACCCGACGAGGTCAAGTTTATCCTTATCGACCCGAAAAAGGTTGAGTTCAAGATCTACGGCGGTATTCCCCACCTTCTCGTCCCGGTTGTCACCGAGGCAAAGCAAGCGGCAGGTGCTCTTATGTGGGCTGTCGAGGAGATGGAACGCAGATACGATCTTATCGAAAAATATAACGTCAGAAATATTCAGGCGTACAACGAGCGCGTTGCGCTCGATCCCTCCATGGGAGCTCCGATGTCGAAGATAATTATCGTCATCGACGAGCTTAACGACCTGATGATGCAGGTAAGAGATCCTGTTGAGGATCTTATCATGAGAATAGCTCAGAAGGCAAGAGCCGCAGGTATTCATCTTATTATCGGTACTCAGCGACCCGACGTAAAGGTTATCACGGGTACGATCAAAGCAAATATCAACACTCGTATCTCATGCAAGGTAACCTCCGTCGTAGACTCCAGAACGATTCTCGAGATGGCGGGCGCGGAAAAGCTCCTTAACAAGGGTGATATGCTATTCAAGCCCACTGACAGAACGGAGCCCGTCCGCGTTCAGGGATGCTTCGTTTCTGACGACGAGGTAGAGGCGGTTATAGACTTCGTTAAGCAGTTCTCGAGCAGCGATCAGTATGACGAGGAGGTTCTTGCCGAGATAAACAAGGCAGCCCAGAAGTGCGGTAAGGACAAGAAGGGCGGCGGTGCATCCGCTGACATCGATGATGGCGGCGACGATGCTATCGGCTACTACAACGACCAGCAGTTCCTCGATGCAGTCGAGCTGGCTATACGCTCGGGTAAGGTTTCGACCTCGCTCCTTCAGCGCAAGCTCCAGATCGGCTACGGTAAGGCGGCAAGGCTTATCGACGCCATGGAGGAGATCGGAGTTGTTTCCGAGCCGAACGGACAGAAGCCGAGAGACGTTCTTGTCACCATGGATGAGTGGCGCGAAAAGCTCTCGCGAGTCGAAATTTAATCAAAATGTAAAGGGTTGTTGCGGTTTTCGCAACAACCCTTATGTAAAAAATCTATCGTCGGGCGAACGACGGAAAGGATCTGAAATCATGATTATTGTGCTGCTTGCAAACGGATTTGAGGAAATCGAAGCTCTCACTCCGGTTGATATGCTGAAGCGTGCAGGGCTCACTGTGAAGACTGTTTCTATTGCTGAAAAGACCGTAACAGGATCTCACGGTATTGCTGTTGTTGCAGATATGACCTATGACGAATTCGACTTTACCACCGATGTCGAGCTCGTGATTTTCCCGGGCGGTATGCCGGGTTCTCTCAACCTTGACGGATCGGAGTTCGTCAACAAAATCATCGCCAAGGCAAACAAGGATGGCGCGCGTCTTGCTGCTATCTGTGCCGCTCCTCTTATACTCGGAAGACGCGGTCTGCTCAACGGAAAGAGAGCTACCTGTTATCCCGGCTTTGAAAACGAGCTTCGCGGTGCTCTAACCACGGGTGATGCCGTTGTCACCGACGGGCTTATCACTACCGCACGCGGTATGGGCGTTGCTCTCGAGTTTTCCAAGGAGCTCATCTCTCTTATGCTGAGCGCGGATAAGGCAAGCGAGCTTTCAGCTCAGATTATGGAATAATTTGACACGGGGGAGTCTTATGCAAAGCATTTTACGTCAACAGATCGCCTTCCGATGCCCTTCGTGCGCTACTGCTACTATCGGCTTTATCGGCAGGCTCCACAGCGTCTCGGATATGCTCCGCCTAAAATGCGAGTGCGGAGAATATGCTCTCGAGATCAAGGGAGAGAAGGATGGTCGCGTATCTCTGAACCTTCCCTGCGTATTCTGTAAGGATACACACACCTTTACTATATCGGGCGAGCTCTTCTCACGCGATATTCCTACAATGCTTCCCTGCCCTCACTCGCATCACGACATTCTCTTTATCGCTAATGAAAACGATATGCCCGCGCTTCTCGAGCGCTCGGCAGGGGAGCTTTCTCTCGTGCTTTCAAGCTTCGAGGCTGACGAGCTCTCGGATATTCAGCCCATGGAGGTTGATGACGCCGAAGCTATGCCCGATCCCGCAATATATGATGTTTTAAACTTCGTCATGCGCGATCTTGAAGCCGACGGAAAAGTCGTCTGTCCTTGTAAAAAGGGGCCTTACGAGCTTCGCTTCACCGACTTCGGTGCTGAGGCAGTATGCTCATCCTGCGGTGCTTCATATAAATTTTACGCTATGTCGGGTGCCTCTGCCGAGAGCTATCTCGAAGCAGATAAGATCGAGCTTACATAGCTTTTAATAGTATTGTGTACTCGGTCACGGTGCTGGGATGCTTTGTTTTCTCTAAGCTTCAGCGCACCGCAGTTTTTAATCGAGATCGTAATACTCTAGTATGCCGTTGTATATTCCGCGCGCAAACAGCGAGGGTGACTCGGACATCAGCTCTGCATCGTATGGGTTTGATATGAAGCCCATCTCAATTATCATTGCAGGCATTACAGTCTCCTTCAGCACGTATAACCCGGGTCTTTCAACTATTCCGCGGTTTCTTAGCCCCGTTGCCTCCGTCATCTTTTCGAGGATATCGGTTGCAAGCTCACGCGCGACGGTGCTTCGGTTGCTATATATCAATGCCTCGGAGCCCGTGGCATTCGGATTTGTCGATGCGTTTGTGTGCAGTGAGAGGAATATATCCGCTCCCCAGGCGTTTGCCTCACGGACACGCGAGGAAAGACTTGATGCATTGCTCGTTCCTCTTACGGTATCGTCATCGGGACGGGAGAGTCTTGTTTCAAAATTCGGGTTGGAGCTGAGAAGCCTGTTCAAAAGTATACCTACCGTATAGGTTATATCCTGCTCGAAAAGTCCGTTTCCCTCTGCTCCCGTATTGAAGTCACGAGGGTTATGACCCTGGTCTATATATATTTTAGTTGCCATGAGGCACCTCCTTTACTGCTTTTATTTTATGCCAAACCCTACCACGGAGTTCCTATGAATGAAATGAAAAGAATGCTCTCCTTTATAAGGCGGGCGGTTGATGACTACAATATGATAGAGGATGGTGACAGAATCGCCATCGGCATCTCGGGCGGAAAGGATTCCTTGACTCTTCTCGAGGTCATGTCGGAGCTCAGGAGATTTTATCCAAAGCGCTTCGAGATAGTCGCCATCACCGTTGATATGGGCTTCGATGGCTCGGATTTTTCCGAGGTTGCAGAATTCTGCCGAAGGCTGAAGGTCGAGTACAGAGTCGTTAAGACGGATATCGCAAAAATAATCTTCGATGTACGGAAAGAGAAGAACCCTTGCTCACTATGTGCAAAGATGCGTCGCGGCTCACTTCACGCCGAGGCGGTAGATGCCGGATGCAATAAGGTCGCGCTTGGTCATCACTATGACGATGCGGTAGAGACCTTTATGATGAATCTGTTTTTCGAGGGAAGGCTCGGATGCTTCTCCCCCGTTTCATATCTGTCAAACAGAAAAATAACGCTGATCCGTCCGATGCTCTATGCGACCGAAAAGGACGTTGAATATTTTGTAAGAAAGCGCGCCCTTCCCATCGTTGTATCGCTCTGCCCCGAGGATCACGCAACCGAGCGCGAGAATATGAAAAAGCTTCTCGCCGAGCTCGAAAAGACGAACAAAGGGGTGAAGCACCGCATTTTTCACGCGATGTGCTCATCAGAAATAGACGGCTTTGCCGAAAAGGGTCGTTATCCCGATGCAGGCAAGGTCGAAGAATAAAAACAAAAAAGAGGCCGTCTATGATGCGTTTTTTGCATCCGGGACAGTCTCTTTTAGTTTTTTTTGATAAAAAATGAATTCCGTTTTACAGTCTGACAGTTTCCGAGGGTGCCAGCATCACACGCTCACCGTCGACCTTTAAATATACGGTTCTACCTGACGGATTACATACCGAATCGTTCTCCCATATAAGAGAATTCACTACATTATTATAATTAAATATATCACCAACGGTAGCATACCAGAATTCATTATCACGATTTCCGTATCGTCTTGCAAATTCCTCAAGCTCCGCCCATCTTCCCGAGCTTTCAAAATCCGCAGAATGTACTCCGAATGAAAACAGCTTCAGCCTACCGTCATCGGGATAGTTCTCAAAGCTTTCCATAACCTCGAGAAGGCAGGAATGCGTTGCATTACAGCACCATCGCATAGGATCCTCGGGAAGATTAAATCCCGTAGTATCCTTAATCACTCCGGTTTTTCTGACGCCGTAATAACTCGTTGATGCAAGATATTGCTTCACCTTTTCCGAATTCTGCTCGAAGAATGGCCAGACAAAGCTTTTTACACTTCCCTCGCCGAATATTTCCTCCAGCTCCTCATGACATTCCTTAATAAAAGCGATATAGGTATCAGCATCGGTCAGGAGCCTCCATCTCTCGGGAGATCGCTGAGTATAATATACCCCTTTGAGTGTTGGATGAGGATATATGTATGCGGGATCTCTGTTTTCGGGATCATAGACCGTAGCTGCAATATTGTAAGTAACATCATCGTCAAAAGCGAGTGGATGGTGCTTACAGTGATTGGCTATCTCATATCCGCGGTAAATCTCGGGGGCTGTATCCTTATCCACTCTGTTGCTACATAAGTTAAAGGTCCCGAGAATACCTGCGGGTCTGACTATAGAAAGAAAATGAGTATCGTGAACAGCATGACCGTCATCAATGCTGAAGGTGATAGCCTTTTTTGTAAAGTTAGGGTAACAAATCTCTGCTTTTTTCATTTCTTTTCAGTCATATTCTTTCCGTAATAGACGACGGTGCCGGGCTCTACCGAGCTTGTAAGCCATACGCTCGCGCCTATTACCGAGCCGTCACCGATCTTGGTGTTGCCACCCAGAATGGTAGCATTCGCGTAAATAACACAGTTGTTACCGATATCAGGATGTCTTTTGATTCCCTTGATCGGATTACCGTCCTCACCGAGCTCGAAGCTCTTGGCACCGAGAGTAACGCCCTGATAGATCTTAACGTTATCTCCGATGGTAGTCGTCTCGCCGATTACGATACCCGTGCCGTGGTCGATGAAGAAGCGCTCACCCACGGTAGCTCCTGCGTGAATATCTATACCCGTCTTTTCGTGCGCGAACTCGGTCATTATTCTCGACATATATGGGATGCCCAGCTTGTAAAACTCATGTGCGATGCGAAAGATTGATATCGCGTAGAAGCCGGGGTAACAAAGAATTACCTCCTCCGGGCTCTTTGCGGCGGGATCTCCCTCGTAAATTGCCTGTATATCCTTTATAAGTGCAGCCTTCACCTCCGGCAAAATATCAAGTACCTTATATGCATAGCTCTCGGTATCCACGACCGATTCCGTGCCGAGAAAGGCAAAGGATGCCGTTATCTGTCGCTTTAATTCAATGAAGAGCCTTTCAAGTCGCTCATCACACCCCAAAGTTTCCTCTCCCTCAATAACGAAGTAGTCGGGAAACATGATAGACTGAAACCGCTTTACGATCCTTATGACCGCCTTGCGGTCGGGGATCATTCCGTGACGTGTGCTGAAATATCTCTCGTCGCACTCATCGGTATTACCTAAGCGAGTCGCTATGTCCAAGATGCGCGTTTTATGATCTGTCATTAATATATACCTTTCTGTATTTTTGCCCTGAAATAAGCGACGACCGTCACCGGTAAGGAGCAGTGACGGCCGTTTCTTTTTACGTTACGGTTATCAAAGGAAGAGTGCCTTGATAGCTGCGATAACGTATCTTATGATATCAGAAAGCGAGGTTGCTGAGCCCGAAAGGTCTGCTGCATAGTTTGCAACACCCTCAAAGGTGTCATTAGACTCGGATATCTGAGAATCGTAAAGACTGGTTGCGATAACAAGCTTCTGCTTAGCATCACTGACACCCGCAAGAGTATCGTTGGCAAAGCCCTGAGCCTCGGTCGCAAGGTTGATGGCATCAAAGCGCTCCTTAAGAGTCTTTGCATCATCAATATTATTAACGAGAGTTATGAACTTGGTTGCATACGAAGCCTCGAGCTCCATAACGCTCTTATAATTATCAAGTGCGATATTTGCCTCGAGAACACCGTCGTAGCCCTGAACGTCACCCTCGGCCTTAAGCTCTGTTGCAGCTGCTATGGCATCGACAAGCTCCTGACCGCTCTTACCCGCTATTGCATTCACTGCTGCGATGTACTCGGAAGCACTCACCTTTTTGTTTTCTATCCATGAACGAAGCTCGTTATACTTCGCCTTAGCTTGAGCAACGCCGGGATAAAGATCATTCGCATCGAGGTCTGCCTCTGCCTTGTCAAGCCATTCCTCCTTCATAAAGAGGTAGATAGCGGCATCGGCAGTCTCTACGTTGTCCATGAAGCGCTCGGCAACGATCGATATCTCACTGAGACCGGAAAGACCCGCAAACGTGACGAGAGCCTCTGTCATACCGGGATACGTAGAGTTGTTGAAGCCGATCTCCGCTGCAATTTCGTACGCAGCAAGAGCCTCAACGAACTGTTCGGGAGTAAGCGTGTTTAGAGGATCGTTAGCAGGAACTGCTTTTGCCACGTTTTCACAGAAAGTCTTGCTCTTAGCAAGATCCGAATAGTATCTGTTGGATGCGGCATTGTAGCTCGCCAAAGACTCGGCAATCGGGAGATAAGTAGGATCGTATGTAGTCTCACCGTCCACAAGGAAGATAGACTCTGTCTCATCAACTAAAGCCTTAAGAACATTGTAGTCGGTAGAGCTGAATACATAAGACTCATTTGCGATCTTATCCTGAATGTACGCTATGAATTCCTCGGAGCTTAACTTGAGAGCATCGAGATCGGATACCTCAGCATCGTAAGCCAGAAGCACATCCGCATAATCAGCGGTGGAAACTTCAAGAAGAAGCGCACGCACTCTGTCAGCACTGTACTTGTTATCCTCAACGTGCTGAAGTCTTGCGCTGTATGTACCCGCAACGTTGATCGCATCGGTTGCAACCTTAAGATCGTCACCGAAGAATGTAAGCATAGCGGACTTTATCTCGGAAATAATGACGTTGCTCTCATCGTCAAGAACAAGGAGAGTGCCGTATTTACCGGTAAGAGTATCAAACACCTCAACGACGCCGAGCTTGGTCTCTTTATCGTAAAGATCGCTGACAAGCATATCGCGAAGCAGCGCGAGGCCGCTCTTGGTCACGGAAAGAATGTCAACGCCTATGTTACGGTCATCAATGCCCGCCTGAACATAAACATCGTCGATCATCACAATCGCATCTCTGTTATCGTCCGCGAAGCCGCATCCGATGTTCACAGCCTTGAATTTGTAAGCGGAGGATACGAGAGAATCCGCCTCGAAAACGTTATCACCGTTTTTAACGCTAAGCTTATAACCGGCATTTTCGCAGACGATGGATACGTCATACCATGCGCCCTCTGTTGCGGTCATACCGTCAACGTAAACGTAGTCGGAGCCGTTGTAATAAGCGATAGTGCCCGTCGAGAAGTTAAACTTAACGAGGGCGGTGCCAAGACCGTCGGTCTCGGTGATATAAACACCAATAGAGGGAGCCTTGCTCTCCTTCAGTACGAGATCCTTCGAGCAAGAGGGGCAAAGCGAGCGAGAAAGATCGGTGGTGGTGAAGGAGCATGAGGGACAGTAAAGACCCTTCGACTCGTTATGTGCCGCCGAAATGCTTGCTTTGATAACTACCTTATCAAGAAGCTCTCCGTCAAAGTCAACTCTGTAAGCCGCGTTAGTGCGTGCATCGGGGTTGAGGATATGACCGAGAAGAATGGAAAGGTATGAATTGTCATCCTTGACAAGCACCTCTGCCTTTGTATAATCCTTAGCCGCGTCGAGCACGTAGATGGGCTGTTCATAAGCTCCGTCCTCGAAATCCTCATGATCGTAGATCAGCGAGTAAAGAGGATCGTAATACTTAAGAACGTCAGCATAGTCGGGGATAGTTACCGTACTGCCGCTACCCGTGTCGTCAATACCGTCCGTTGCAGACGATGTTACCAGAAGACAAGAGAATAGCATTGCAAAGGCGAGTATTCCGACAAGGACTCTTTTCGCAATTTTCATATGTGTTCTCCTTACGTTATATGTGCGTATATTATTATACGTAAATATTATATCACTTGCTCCGGGAAAAATCAAGCCGTAATTATGGCAAAAATAGCCTTATTATTTTGTTACTTTTACACAAATAAACACAAGCGTTTCGGGCAGGTTTCCCGTCTTGTACGCCGCCTAGGTTTATCAAAGATTTTTTTATCGTTTTTTGTGATTTTTCTCTTGAATTCCCGCCTTGATTATGGTACAATTGATAATGGAAATTTTTACGACCTCACGCGTGGAGCTATGTCTTTTGTGCGTCCCCCTGCATTCGGGCTCGGACGCCATGCGCGGAGCACCGAAGGAAGGAGATGTACCGTGGCAAAAAGTATATATACTTTTTACAAAGAACGCCTGATTGAGATAGGCGGCAACAACAGATGCTTGTACCTCAAAAACGTCGTAAGACGCGGTGCGTATGACATCGGTCGTATCTTTGAGGGCCGTGACGATAAGGTCACCGAGCTTGCCGACTTCCTTTGGGGCAGATCGAGAAAGCAGACCCTCGCACTTCTCTCGGGCGAAGAAAGCCGTGCGATCATAGATAATATCGAGTTTAGCTCCGTAGCTCAAAGGTCTACTCAGGGTACCGAGCCCGAAGCGGGTGCGGAGAGATCGAGGGAGCGTACTCGTCGCTCCGACGAAACAAAGATTCTTGCAGCCGAGGTAATAAAGGTCAAGGAGCTGTGGCGTGACATCGAGGAGATCGAGCGCGAGACGGGCAGGCGCGAGCTTTATATCGGTTACCCCTTCGTATTCGGATGTATCCCGCAGGGTCCCTCGAAGACCCTCATCAAGGCACCTCTGTTGCTATTTCCCGTTAAAGTAGAGGTTGTCGATGAATTCAACGTTGACCTCGTGCTTAATAAAAGCGAGCAGGTGCACATTAATCACGCCCTCATTTACGCCTATGCGCAATCAAAGAAGCTGAACATTGACGGCCTCGAGCTTGAATTTGACGATATCTCGTCCACCTTCAATTCGGTCAAAGAGGTTATAGATTATCTCGCTCGTGCAGGCATAAAGATCAGCGGCGATCTTACCAAAAACGTACTTAATTACGGCAAGTTCAAGGAACCCGAGACGAAGCCCGAGCTTTCTATAAGAAACGCGGCGGTGCTTGCAAGATTCCCTCTTGCTAATTCGATATACGCCGATTATACCATTCTCGAGAAGCAGAAGCTATCGAACGACGCTCTTGCGGAGCTGCTCCGTGTCGGCAACAAAAAGGAAGGCTTCTTCTCGCGACTGTTCGGCGGAAAAAAGAAAAAGAAGAAAAGAAACGCAAAGAGAAGCCACTCATATACCGTGAAGATGCTCGACTACGCTCAGTCCGAGGTAGTGCGAAAGGTAGAGGAATGCGGTAACATGGTCATCTACGGCCCTCCCGGTACAGGTAAGTCGCAGACGATAGTTAACATCATTGCCGATGCAATGGCTAAGAACAAGCGTGTGCTCGTGGTTTCTCAGAAAAAGGCGGCTCTTGACGTAGTTTACAACCGACTGGGTCTTCTGACCGAAAAGGCAATGTATATAACGGATGAGTCGAAGGAAAAGAGACTCTTCTTCGAGCGTTGCAGCACTGCACACACCAAGAACCTTGAGGATTCGGTAATCGATGTCAGTGCTATCGAGGCACAGTTCCACGAGATCGAGTCTAAAATTGCCGAGGAGGTAAAGAGTCTCGAGGCTATCAGGGATACACTCTACCGCCCGAGAATGCCGGTCGGTCTTTCACTTGCCGAGATGTACACCTCGTCTTACAACATCTCGAAGAACTCTCCCGAGTACAGCATTTACTCGGCACTCATCGAGCATCCCGAGATACTGGAGCTCTCTTACGACAGATTCAGCGAGGCTATGTTCGGTATCAACGATATGAAGCTCGAGGATACCTACTACGACTTTATGGAGCAGAAGGAAAAGAATCCTCTTATCGACAACATGCTCCCGAATCTTGATCTCATGACCCTCTCCGAGGTAAAGACTCAGCTTGAAGCTATCGCTCGCTCGCGTAAGGGTCTGTTCAATACCGCTAAATACCCCTACTACCGTCAGGTGCTTGCCTTCTATCCTCTTATGAAGAACGAGAAGAATCTCGACTCCATAGTAAGACTCGAGGCGAGCTTCGGAAAGCACGGATTTTTCTCGAGAGGCAAGGTAGAAAGGCAGATCAAAGAAAAGTTCATCGAGACGCTTGACGCCATCGAAAGCTTCGCAAAAGAGTACGATTGTTTACATAAAGTGCTCTCCGAGGACGGTTATCTGTCTGTCATCGACAACGTGCTCCGCGGCAATACGTCTTATGTCAAGCTCGTGCACGATGCACTTGACAACTATATCTCCCAGCGTGATATCGGCAGTCTTCTCGCGAGCATTGACGATGTGAAGCTCTCCATTCTGAACTTCGCATATTCTGCATGCAGAAATCACTCGAACTATGTGGATATCCTCTCGAAGCTCATGGGCATCAGGATATATCACGAGGTGCAGAAATACGAAAACGAGTCTCAAACCGAGCTCGCCCGTATTATGGACTTTGAGAATATTGCAGCAAGGATATACAAGCTGAAGGAGAGCGAGCTTGAGATATCCTACAAGCTCGCATCGGGTAAGATCTCGAAGGATTACGAGAACATATTCGACAATGCGAAAAACAGGCAGGATTATCTCTATCAGATCACCAAAAACAAGAAATACTGGCCTATACGCAGAATGCTCGAGGAATACTCAAGCTTCATCCTCGCACTCTTCCCCGTGTGGCTTCTTTCGCCTGAAAACGTATCCTCTCTCTTGCCTCTCTCGAAAAATATGTTTGACATAGTTATCTTCGACGAGGCATCTCAGGTATTCATTGAAAACACGATCCCGACCATTTATCGCGGTAAGACCGTGGTAGTTGCGGGAGACGATAAGCAGCTCCGCCCCTCTGCGGCATTCATGAAGCGTTATCTCGGTACAGATCCCGAGACTCAGGATGATTACGCGGTGCAGGCGGCACTTGAGGTAGACAGCCTTCTCGACCTTGCGGTAGCGAGATACGAGAGCGCAAACCTCACATATCACTACCGTTCAAGGAGCCAGGAGCTCATCGATTTCTCAAACGCGGCATTCTACTCCTCGGGGCTTCAGATCGCGCCCAACACCTCGCGCGATCTTGTCGATCCGCCCATTGTGAGATACAAGGTTGAGGGTAAGTGGATCAACAGAAAGAACCGTGTGGAAGCCCGTAAGGTCGTAGAGATCCTTTCGGACATCTTCAAGAACAGAAAGAATAACGAGTCCATAGGAATTATAACCTTTAACTCCGAGCAGCAGTCCGTTATTGCGGATATGATCGACGAGGAGTGCACGAAGAATGACGCTTTCCGCTCTCACATGGTAGCAGAGACGCACAGGACCGAGAACGGAGAGGACACCGGCATCTTCGTCAAAAACCTCGAAAACGTTCAGGGTGATGAGAGAGATATAATAATCTTCTCTATCGGTTATGCAGAGAACGAGAACGGCAAGGTATATACCTCGTTCGGCTCACTTTCCGCGGACGGCGGTCAGAACAGACTCAACGTTGCTATCACCAGAGCAAAGCGTAAGATAATCGTCGTAACAAGCATCGAGCCGGAGGATCTCAAGGTCGAGGCAGCCAAGAACTCGGGTCCCAAGCTCTTGCAGAAGTACCTCATGTACGTCAGAGCTGTAAGCGAAGGTAAGCGTGACGAGGTAGAAGCGATCCTCTCGGATCTTCATACACCCGAGGCAAAGGATGAGCCGCACCGTCTTCTGCGCATCGATATTGCACGCGAGCTTAAGGAAAAGCTTGAAAAGCAGGGATATGAGGCAGATCTCGCACTCGGTGCGGGCACAAGCCGCCTCTCTCTCGCCATCTATGATAAGGATACAGACAGATATCTCGTTGGAGTTGAGATCGACAGTGATGCTTACTCTGCAACCGATTCACCCATTGAGCGCGACGTGTTCAAGCCTAAATTCCTTGAAGCCAGAGGTTGGACAGTCGTAAGGATCTGGTGCCGTGATTGGTGGCTATCACCTGCAAAGGTAGTCAGATATCTTATCAACATCGCAGAAAAGAACAAGAAAAAGCTGCTTCCGGGCGCTGCTCCGGCTAAGCAAAAGCAGGAAAAGGGCGGCAAGACCGGTGCATCTGCCGGGGCAGAATCAACAGAGAGCACTCTCTCTAAAGATGAGGCAGCAGAACCTACGGCACCATCAAGCATAGAGGGCTCCAAGCAAACACGGGCGATCGACGGAAGCGAAGCCTCGCAAGCCGAGAATTCCGATGCCGCAGTTGCTCAAAGCGAAGCCGCAAATTGATTTTATCCGTATTTCACAAAGAGGAGAATGTGTATGCATTTTCCTCTTTTTTAGTATTAAAAAGCGGAATATGACAACGATTGTTGTCATATTCCGCTTTATTCGTTTGTGTCCGTCTCGAATTAATAGAGGAATCCCTTTTTATGAAAGCTCACACTTTCCTGTGTAAAGCTCGTAGTACCTTCCCTTCATAGCGAGCAGGTCCTCGTGAGTTCCGCGCTCTATGATGCGCCCCTTCTCGAGCACCATTATTGCATTTGAATTCCTTACGGTCGAGAGTCTGTGAGCGATAACGAAGGTCGTTCTGTTCTTCATAAGTCTGTCCATACCTACCTCGATATGCCGCTCAGTTCTGGTATCTACCGACGAGGTCGCCTCGTCAAGAACGAGTATCGGAGCACGGGAGAGTGCAGCTCTTGCTATGTTGAGAAGCTGTCTCTGTCCCTGAGAGAGGTTTGCACCGTCGCCCTCGAGCACGGTATCGTAGCCGTTCTCAAGCCTTATGATAAAGCTATGTGCACTCGCAGTTTTTGCTGCCTCAATGACCTCTTCGTCGGTTGCATCGAGCCTTCCGTATCGGATATTTTCCATTACGGTACCCGTAAAGAGATGTGTATCCTGAAGCACCATTGCGATATTCTCGCGTAAGAAGTCACGGTCATAATCTCGTATCGGTCTTGAGTCTATCGTTATGCTTCCCTCCTCAACGTCGTAGAACCTGTTAAGGAGATTGGTTATAGTTGTTTTTCCTGCACCTGTCGAGCCTACGAAGGCGATTTTCTGACCCGGATGTGCATATAAGGAAATATTGTCTAGAACGGTCTGCCCCTCAACGTAGCCGAAGCTCACGTCCTCGAGTCTTACGTCACCTTCAATAGGCTCAGAAACCGTTCCGTCTGCCTCGTTCTTCTCAGGAGTCTCGTCCATCACCGCGAATACTCGCTCTGCACCTGCGAGGGCTGAAAAGATCGTGGACATCTGCATCGCTATCATATCGATAGGTCTTGCGAACTGCTTAGAGTAGCCCGCAAAGAGTGTGAGAGCACCCGGAGTAAGACCCGTTGTGAACATCAGTATACCGCCGACACCTACCGTCACACTGAAGCAGACCTGGCTCGTATTTCCGATAACGGGGCCGGTGATGCCGCCGAAGAAGGATGCGAGGAACTGCTTCGTTCTTAGGTCCTCGTTAAGAAGCGCGAACTCCTCAACGCACTCGCCCTCGTGGTTGAACACCTTCATCACCTTCTGTCCCGATATGGTCTCCTCGATATAGCCGTTCAGAGCACCGAGTGCCGCCTGCTGTCCCTTATAATATTTGCCCGACAGCTTTGCTATCGTTGATGCACCTATCATAAAGATGGGAATAAAGGCAAGAGTCACAAGGCTGAGCCAGATGTTCGTGGAAAGCATGAAGAAGAGCGTTCCGATAAGGCTTACAACTCCCGATATAATTGAGGTAAGCGAGTTGTTGAGCATCATATCGATATTGTCGATATCGTTGGTAAAACGGCTCATTATCTCACCCGTCGGCCGTGAGTCGAAGTACTTTATAGGAAGCTTCTGCATTTTGTTAAAGAGATCGAGCCTTATCTTCTCTATCGCACTCTGCGAGATCGCAAGCATCATGCGTGCCTGCAGATAAGATGTAAGGATAGATACTGCGTAGATACAGGCAAGGATGATCAGCGCTGTGGCAATGTATACTGCTATCGCAGCGGCATCCGAGCCCATTATTGCCGTCATAAAGGGCAGCGAGGTAAACGCCTCTATAACACCGTCTGCCCACACCTCGATATAGCTCGGGTTTATCTCGGTCTCGGGTGCTACTATAAGCGTCAGTCTGTTGATTATCGGTGCCATAATATAGGTACCGAGGAGTGTAAATACCGTGTTTAAGAGCATGCAAAGGAGCACTACGAGAAACAGCCACTTGTAGTTTCCTACGTATCCGAGGAGTCTCTTTACGGTAGCACCGAGATTCTTCGGCTTGCCCGTAGCGCGCGGGCCTCTGCCTCTGCCGGGACCGCCGCCGGGGCCCATTCTTTTTCCCTGTTGGGCGCTTGCGACAGAGTTGTACTGCGCTCTTAACTGTTCAATAGTTCTAGCCATCTTAAACCGCCTCCCCTCTCTCGCTCTCGGTTACAGAGGATTGCGATTCAAATATCTCTCGATAGGTCTCACTTGTTTCAAGGAGCTCATCGTGGGTACCGATGGCGGTTATGGCACCGTCATCCATTACAACTATCATATCCGTGCCCTTTACCGAGTTTATTCTCTGCGCGATTATTATCTTCGTGCAATCCTCAAGCTCGGTGGAAAGAGCCGACTGTATCTGCCTTTCGGTAGCGGTATCAACCGCACTTGTAGAGTCATCGAGAATAAGCACCTTAGGTCTTTTTAAAAGTGCGCGTGCGATACAGAGCCTCTGCTTCTGACCGCCCGAGACGTTGGCACCGCCCTGCTCTATCTCACTGTCATAGCCGTCCTTGAAGGTTGATACGAACTTATCGGCAGCAGCATAGGTAGCGAAGCGCTGAACCTCCTCGTCAGATGCATCTGCATCGCCGAAGCGGAGATTGTCATATATCGTACCCGAGAAAAGCACGTTCTTCTGAAGCACCATACCAACGCCCTCGCGAAGATTGTAGAGCGAGTAGTCACGGACGTTGACACCGTCGATAAGCACCTCGCCCTCGTCTACGTCATAAAGGCGCGGAATCATGGAAACGAGCGTCGTTTTACCGCATCCCGTTGAGCCGATGATACCTACCGTCGAGCGCGCAGGTATCTCAAGGTCTATCTTATCGAGCACGGGCTCATCGTTATCCTTGTAGTAACGGAAGCTTACACCGCGGAAGCTGATAGCTCCGTCCTTAACGGTTAGGTCGGGATATCTTGCATCCTCGTCGTTGATATCGGGATGCTCATCGAGTACCTCGCCTATTCTCTTGCCCGAAGCCATAGCTCTCGAGGTAGTCATAAATAACATTGCCACCATCATAAGAGAGGAAAGTATCTGGTTTACATAAGTAACGAAAGCGGAGAGGTCGCCTACGGGCATATCACCCTCGAGCACGATGCCGCTGCCGAAGAATACAACGGCAATTATAGTCGCGTACATGAAGAAGTTCATCAAGGGCATTATGATTATCATAAGCTTCGTTGCGTGCATACCTGCCGCCTTTAGCCTTGAGTTTGCATCGGCAAACTTCTCGCTCTCATAGTCCTCTCTGACAAAGGACTTTACAACGCGTATATTCGTGATGTTCTCCTGTACCGTTGCGTTGAGCGCATCGACTCTCATCTGCATGGATTGGAAGCGAGGGAATGCGAGCGCGATAAGTATCGCTATGGTGATAAGAAGCATAGGAACCGTAACCGCTAAAACAAGTGACAAAGAGGGCTGCATCGATATCGCCATTATCAAGCCGCCTATGAGCATTCCGGGTGAACGGAGCGCCATACGTAAAAGCATGTTTACAAAATTCTGCATTTGCGTTACGTCGTTAGTAAGACGGGTGACAAGAGAGCCCGTTCTGAACTTGTCGATATTTGCAAACGAGAACTCCTGTATTTTGGCAAAAGTGTCGCGCCTTAGGTCGGTTGCGAAATTAACCGCCGCCTTAGCACCGAAGTACGCGCCGCCGATACCGCCCGCCATCATCATAAGCGCGGTAAGTATCATCAGCACCATCGATGTGACGGAGATACCGATATCGCTGTCAGCACCGTTTATTACCTCAGCGAGAAATTTAGGCATAAGCACCTCGCCCACAACCTCGAGGATCATACAAAGGGGTCCCAAAATGAAGTACGGAAGATAGGGCTTCACATACTTTAGCCATCTTTTCATATATTCTCCTCCTTTTTGTTTTCAAGATTGTCGCACACCCTCGAAAGAAGCGCGAGATAGCTCTCGAGTTCACTGTCCGAAAAGCCCTCGAACATAGCTCTGTCAACCTCGTAGAAGGTCTCGCGCGAGTGCTCGACAACGCGTCTGCCCTCATCGGTTATAGCTATCTCGTTAAAGCGCGTGTCCTGCCCCGCCGTGCGCGTTATGTAGCCGTCGCGCTCGAGCTTTTTAAGTATCCCCGTCACGGCAGCAGGGGTTATCGAAAAGCGCTCTGCAAGCTCACGCTGAGACGGGCTCTTATCGTTTTTCGCAAGGTGCATCAGAGTCATATGTGCGGTGCGGTGGAAGCCGATAGCCCTCACGCGCTCCTCTATCAGATGTCGGTGTGTACGGTTGACCTTAAGCGTCAGTCGCACCGCCGAATCAAGAAGCTCCTTATTCATTCTTTTCTCCCTTTTTATAAAAGTTAAGTCATTAATAGTTAAGCACTTAACTATTATATCAGTATTACTATTAATTTGCAATACTCTACTTAGAAAAACATATTAATAAAGTGTTACATTATAGCGTCACTTCGCGATGAAGTCTGCGCTCAGCGCAGATGATGTCCGAGCATAGCTCGGGTCAGGGATTGGGTTAAATAGGGGAGCCATTTAATGAAATCTTGCGAGGCAGGATAGGGATGCTCCGCTAAGCGAAGCGCGATATGTCACCTTACGGTGACGCGATATTCCGTCTGTGACGGAGCGATATGTTTCGCTGTGCGAAACACGATATGTTCTCGCAGAGCGAGAACGTGAAAAAGGGCGCACACCTTGCGGTGTGTCGCCCTTTTTTCGGCGGTAGAAAAGTCATTTTGAGGACTTTTCGGTCTTACGAAATCTTACCGACCGAAATTACCATTCGTAATCGCCGAGGGGAAGATCTCCCGTCGATACGGTTATTACGTCGGTGGAGTTGAGCTCTGTTAAC
>JAFVZL010000013.1 GCA_017508195.1 Clostridia bacterium
CTGTTAACTCGAGCACGGGTGCTTCATAAGCTTTCATTGCTGTTCCTCCTTTATTATGCATTGTATGCTACCGCTGCGGTAGCGAGATCGTAGATCGCCTCTACTGCTGCGATCACGTTCGCATCAGCGCCCATCTCAACAAGCTTTCCGTAGTAGCCCTGGATGTTGATCTCTGCTCCGTTTACGGTAATGCTCGAGAGCATATCCATAGTGCTTACGTTGATGTATGCTACTCCGTTTGCATCGGCAGTTACGGTTCTCTCAACGAGCTGACCTGCTAAGTAGTACTCTACCTCGTAGCTTGCGTTCGCTGCGCCCGTGATTACCCAGTTAAGAGTAGTTCCGCAGTTGATAGCGATGGTGGTGTCTGCAAGAGTGCCGAGCTTCGCTTCGCCCGAAATTGTCGCTGCGGTATAATCGTCGGGAAGAAGTGCGTCGATGTCTGCATCGACTGCGCCGTTGTTAAGCACGTACATTGCGTTAAGATAATTGAGAAGTGCGTAGATTACTGCATCGTCCTCAGTCTTATCGTTCGAGAGAACGTTCTCTGCGTACTCCGCGATAGTGAAGCCCTTCGCGAGGTCAATCACGTCACCTGCGTATGCACCCTCGATATGGGTATTAAGGAATATAACCTCAGTCTTCGCATCGGTGGGTGCGAGGCTCTTGATCTGATACTTATATGTGTCGAGAGACTCAACGTATACGCCCTCTACCAAAGCACCGTCAGCATCTACAACGGAGATATACTCAGCGTAAGTATCTGCGAGCGCCTTAGGAACGTAAAGGTTGAAGTAAAGGTCGGACCAGAGAGTGAGGTTCGCCTGTGCGGAGAGGGTGAAGTCCTTATCAAGTACGGTGCTGAACGCATTGCCGTCCTGTGCCCAGGAATACTTGTATACGCCTGCCTCACTTGCAAGGGTGACAACCTTGTTGATATCAACCTCATCGGTGCCCTCTGCGGGTACGTTCCAGAGGAAGTCTACGGGAGTACCCTCTGCACCAAGCTTATAGGTGTAGGGTGCGTGAGTAGGAGTTACGATACAGTTGTAGCCATCATAGTTAGAGGTGTATGCGATCTTACTACCATCTGCAAGAGTGGGAACGATGGGAGTCTGATCCTCGCCGGCGTTCATAGCTATCTCGGAAAGAAGTGCGCCGTCCTCCATGGTTACGTTAAATCCATCTGAGTAACGTCTGTCTGCAAGCGCTCTCACATAATCGAGCTTCGAGTTTCCATCGATATTAACGTTAACATCGTAGGTATATTCAAGCCCCTCGGGTGCTTCCTCGCTCTTCGACTGATAGAAAGTGTCGTAGGAATGGATAACAGAATTGTTCACATCGATATCAACGACCGCGCTGAACTGATCTGCGGGATAGAACTTATAGGTTTTGTCAGCGAGGAAGGTGATGACCCTGGATACGATTGCCGTCCATGCACCGGTATTAATATCGGAATCGGAGATAACGACATCTACTTTATTGTCATTCTTCGCATATACTTCATCCTGATCAAAGCCGATTACGGTCGTGCCGTCCTCTGCGTAAACGAGATCGCCCGTAGAGTTGGCATAGAAATCGATCTCGACAAAATTCTCACAGTCGGAGTTGTAGGTCGAGCCGTTGATAACCTTAAGGAAGTTATTCATAGAGCCGCGACGGTGACCGCCGGAAGAAATGTTCGCCATTATTATCAGAGCGTTATCAAGTGTCTGAAGCTTGCAGCCCTCGGGAGTACCCTCAAGAATATCTGCCCTTGTGAAATTGAGGTTGGAGTTATCGATAACCACCGAGGTCCTGATGTTTCCGCTCGACTTTGAGGAAATGAGAGTAGGAACATAAGCCTTTTTGCCGTCTTCACTGATATGGGGAATGATGCGGATATCCTCAACGTCCTTGAAGATGATGCTTCCGCCTCTCTGGTCAAAGAAGGTAGCAGCTGCTCCCATTCCGAGAGTACCGATGTTATCAAAAACGAAGATAGAGGTAGCGTTGGTCATCGAAAGGTCAGAGCCCGCAACGACGTCAGCGTCAAGGTCGCCGTTCTTAAAGAATATGCGTCCGTTTCCGTCACCTACGTCGAAGGTTCTCTTTCCTGAAGCATTAAAGGTAAGATTAAGCTTGTGTCCGTTAAGATCGAAGGTAGCACTGTCGCCAATCATATCTATCGCAGCTGTGATATTCCAATCATAGTCGTCGAGGAGTATATAGGTGTAGTCAACCTGATTATAAAGGGTTTCTACGCCACTGGCATTATGAGTCGCTACCTCCATATCGGTGAGCACCGAGGTAGTGAGACCGGCGCTGACGGTACCCTTGCCATCATTACTGCGGTAGTTCATGTTTCGAACCCTTACTATCTTTCCCGTGGTAAAATCAACCTTAGTGGTTGCTGCAAGGTGGACGAGCGCTCCGTCAACGAAGGTGCCGGGAGTGAGAACGGTACCCGCGGTATCCTTAAAGGTAATAGTGTCGTTAGAACCTACGATAATGCTCTCGGAGATAGAACGGTAAAGGGTTACAACGTCACCGTCCTCGAGGCTCGCCTGAAGGTCATCCATATGATAAACATCGATGGGCATCGCAGCGCCAACGCGATCGATTCTCGCAATTATCCTGTCCTCAGCGTAGGGAGTGTCCTCCTGAGTGTATGCAAGATCGGGGATATCGGAAAGGTTGATACCCGTTGTACCAAGAACTCCTGATTCGCTCATAGGACCGCTGTAATTACGCTCAAAGGTCTTAACCGTGAAGTTATCAAAGAGGGTGCAAGCATCGGGACCGTCCTGCACGCCTGCAACGGTGGACATACGGTGGCAGTAGGGGTTTACAGCCTTTGCATTAGGCGCACCTACCTGACCCGCAAGATAACCGTCAAGATATACCCAACCCTTCCAATTGGCGGGGATAGCATAGCCGTCCTCATCAACGGACGAGAAGTCGTATACGATGGTAACGTTGAGCCACTCACCGGGAGTTACAACGGGCTGAATGTGAAGACCGCTAGACTGATACTGAGAGACGTAGAAGCTCTCGGTGTCAGAGCCGTTGAACATTACGTAGTTTACCTGAGTTGCATCAGCACTGGTAGAGCTGGAGCCGGACTGGCCGTACCATCTGACGTGGAGATAGAAGCCCTCAAGAAGAGCACCGTTCTTCGAGCCGATATCAAAGTCGTAAACGAGATAGTCAGTGTTCTTATAGGTCGTAACGTTACGAGTATCGGTCACAGTACCGTCCTCGGCAGTCGTTTTTTCACCGGTATATTTATTGTTGATATAGATACCGCCCAAACCGTCCATGCTCCAGAAATCTCCGCCGGAGCCGGTTAGGGTGGGATCAGCATTGGGGCCGTACTTATACTCCCAATAGCCGGTCTCGGAATTATAAGTCAAAGACGGGTCGTTGTCATTACCCGTACCGGAAGATACCTTAATGTAACCTGTTTTCTGATAATTATCCAGGTTCCATTTTACGGTACCGTATTCGGTTGCCGTCGCAATCGCCTCTGCCGCAAAAGTGCTGAAGATGCCGAAGCAAGAAAGCACAACTGCAACGAGAAGCGTCAGGGCAAGAATTTTAGAAAGCTTTTTCATTTCTTTTCTCTCCTATATAAAGATTTAAAAATATTTTCAAAAAATACCTTTACGAGTACATTATAATATAAGGATGGAAAATTGTCAACAAAGTGCTGAATATTTTGGATAAAAAAGGGACGCAAGGCATGCAAGTTGAACAAAAGCGACCGCCCTTGCTTGTGCAAGAAGCGCGACAGGTCGCATATTGCGACAGTTTTGCCTGCCGATGGCAAGTGCCGATATGCCCGAGTATGCTTCGCTAAGCGAAGCGCGATATGTCACCTTACGGTGACGCGATATTCCGTCTGTGACGGAGCGATATGTTTCGCTGTACGAAACTCGATATGTTCTCGCGAGGCGAGAACGTGAAAACAACCCCTCAGTCACCTCCGGTGACA
>JAFVZL010000014.1 GCA_017508195.1 Clostridia bacterium
CAGAAGTTGCACTGGATGCAGTTATCAGAGTTCCAAGCGGGAACGTCGATAGCGATGCCTCTCTTTTCGAATGCTGCAGAGCCCTGGGGGAAGGTACCGTCTGCATACTTGGTGAATGCGGAAACGGAGAGGCTGTCACCCTTCATCGCGCCAACGGGTACAACTACCTCGTTAACGAAGTCGATGAGGTCTGCTCTCTTGCCCTCAACCTTAGCTTGGGGAGCGGTCTCGCCTGCGTTAGCCCAAGCTGCGGGAACGTCAACTGCTACAAGTGCATCCTTACCTGCATCGATAGCGGCATAGTTGAGGTCAACGATTGCCTGACCCTTCTTGATGTAGGACTTGTATGCTGCCTTCTTCATGTACTCGATAGCCTCGTCGATGGGAAGGATCTTAGCGAGAGTGAAGAATGCGGACTGAAGCACGGTGTTCTTAACCTTAGCGTTACCGAGGTCGATAGCGAGCTTGGTAGCGTTGATGATGTAGAACTTGATACCGTTCTTAGCGATGTAGCTCTTGACAGATGCGGGAAGATGAGCATCGAGCTCCTCTACCGACCAGGGGCAGTCAAGAAGGAAGGTACCGCCGGGCTTAACGTCGGAGATCATGTCATACTTTGCAAGGTATGCATTGTTATGGCAGGCTACGAAGTCAGCCTTATTGATATAGTAGGAAGACTTGATGGGCGAATCACCGAAACGAAGGTGAGAAATGGTGATACCGCCGGTCTTCTTGGAGTCATACTGGAAGTACGCCTGAATATACTTGTCGGTGTGGTCACCGATGATCTTGATGGAGTTCTTGTTAGCACCAACGGTACCGTCGCCGCCGAGACCCCAGAACTTGCACTGGATCATATCAACGGGAGCGGTGTTGGGAGCAGGAAGCTCATCAAGAGAAAGTCCGGTAACGTCATCAACGATACCAACGGTGAAGTGGTTCTTGGGAGCCTCAGCTGCAAGATTTGCATAAACTGCAAAGATGGATGCAGGAGTGGTGTCCTTAGAGCCGAGACCGTATCTGCCGCCTACGACCTTAGCACATCTGCCGCACTCAGCAAGAGCGGTAACAACGTCAAGGTAAAGGGGCTCACCAAGAGAGCCGGGCTCCTTGGTTCTGTCAAGGACAGCGATCTTCTTAGCGGTTGCGGGAATAGCCTCGCAGAGCTTCTCAGCAACGAAGGGTCTGTAAAGTCTTACCTTAACAAGACCAACCTTCTCGCCCTGTGCGAGCATGTAGTCGATAACCTCCTCTGCAACGTCACATACAGAACCCATAGCGATGATCACGCGATCAGCATCGGGTGCACCGTAGTAGTTGAAGAGCTTGTAGTTGGTACCGAGCTTAGCATTGACCTTGTCCATGTACTCCTCAACGATTGCGGGGAGTGCATCGTAGTAGGTGTTGCAAGCCTCTCTGTGCTGGAAGAAGATATCTCCGTTCTCAGCCGAGCCGCGAAGCACGGGGTGCTCGGGGTTAAGAGATCTGTTACGGAATGCAGCAACTGCATCCATATCAACCATCTCCTTGAGGTCCTCATAGTCCCAAGCAGCAACCTTCTGAATCTCGTGAGAGGTTCTGAAGCCGTCGAAGAAGTTGAGGAAGGGTACTCTGCCCTTGATGGTAGCGAGATGTGCAACTGCACCGAGATCCATGATCTCCTGCGCGTTGGTCTCAGCGAGCATAGCGAAGCCGGTCTGACGGCACGCATATACGTCGGAATGGTCACCGAAGATGTTAAGAGCGTGAGAAGCTACGCATCTTGCGGAAACGTGAATAACACAAGGAAGAAGCTCACCTGCGATTTTATACATGTTGGGGATCATAAGAAGAAGACCCTGAGAAGCAGTATAAGTGGTGGTGAGAGCGCCTGCGCCAAGAGAGCCGTGAACAGCACCTGCAGCGCCTGCCTCGGACTGCATCTCCACAACCTTAACGTTCTCGCCGAAGATGTTCTTCGCGGGCTCGCCAAAGATGTTCTTGTTGGATGCGGACCAAGTGTCGGTTACCTCAGCCATAGGGCTGGAGGGGGTGATAGGGTAGATGGCAGCAACCTCGGTGAACGCGTAAGATACGTGCGCCGCAGCTGTGTTACCATCCATAGAAATTTTCTTTCTTTCTACCATGGAAATTTAAACCTCCGTTTTAAAATATTATTATAATTTTTATATAATTTCTTTACCAATACATCATTATAGCACAAGAGTTCCGAATTGTAAAGCCCTTTAGATAAAAAATAACAAAGTGAAATTCAGGTAAATATGTGCTATTCACTGCAAGAAGGGGGGGTGCAGAGGATAGCACCACTCCGCCCCGAGTAAAGCTAACCTATTGTCTTCATTTCTATCATTATGCTCTTGTATTCTTCTCTGTCGCATATGAGATTCAGAGCCTCGAGCAGCGAATTTGCGCTCATGCCGCATGGCAGTCCAAAGCGTTCGCAAATTCTATCGCGAAGCTCGGATGAATTGACTCCTCCGCTTAATCCATCGGTGTAAAAGTCAAGTTTTGTTATCATTTCTCGCGATTCTCGAGGTTTTTTGTCGAATTCACCAATCTCCCGGCTTTCACAAATTGTAAACGGTGCGAGCACTCTTTCCAGTACCTCTCGCTCCATTCCCTCGACACCGAGAGTCCCCGACTTTGATGCGTGCAGCTTGCGCCTTTCCTTGCCCTCGACCCTTGGAATGTAGATGTTGTGTATCTTATCCTTGGGTATTATCGAATTAAGATACGACCGTATCTGCGTGCCGCCGCCATCCGAGTCGAGAAGAAGTATTACTCCTCCCTCTGCTATCTTCTTAAGCAGCCTTTGCTTCTCCTTAGATTTGAAAACACCGAAACCATCGGATACGAATATCTTTGCATCAAATATCGAATCTAGCTTTATTTTATCGTATTTTCCTTCTACTATTATAGGATAGATTATTCTTTTCTTTTCCATATAATCAACCCCTTTTCACGTGCTCGCAGACATCAGCGAGAGGACATCCCTCGCACACGGGACCTCGTGCCGAGCATCTGTCTCTGCCAAAAAGCACGACTCTGTGACAAAGGTCACTCCCCTCCTCGGGCGGGACGAGCTCCTTTAATATAAACTCGATTTTTGTTGGATCCTTCAGACTCTCCTTGTACATACCGAGTCTTCCGCATATTCTGATCATATGCGTGTCGCAAACTATCGCAGGCAACTTAAAAATATCACCGAGCAGAAGATTTGCTATTTTTCTGCCGACACCGGGGAGAGTCAGAAGCTCATACATATTATCGGGTAATTCTCCGCCAAAGTGCTCGACGAGCATCCTCGATGCATCCCTGATATTTGCCGCCTTCATTCTGTATAATCCGCACGGCTTTACGATCCTCTCGATTTCCGATATATCGCCCTCTGCCATAGCCTCGGCATTTGGGAAGACCGTAAACAGCTCCTCCGACACCTCGTTAACGCGCTTGTCCGTGCACTGTGCCGAGAGCCTACCCATAACGAGCAGCCTCCACGGGTCACCGTTATAAAGAAGCGCACATTCCGCGTCGGGATACACCGCCTTCAGTCGCTCGATAACCGTAAGCATCCTCTCTCTTTTTTCTCTTTTAGTCACGCTCATCCTCCATGGCAAGTGCTATAAGCTTTTCGGTCAGTGATACGGAAAGCCCCATAACCGTGTCAAATTTTCCGTCATATCCAAGGACAAATTTTCCACCCTCGCCCTGTATTCCGTAAGCGCCCGCCTTATCCATAGGCTCGCCACCGTCTATGTATTCATATATTTCCGAGTCTCTCATTTCTCTGAAGGTCACCCGTGTAGAATCAACTCCGCTATAAGCGCGCCCGCGATAGTGAACCGCAACACCGGTATGCACGTTATGCGTCTTACCGGACAGTAAGGAAAGCATCTCGTGTGCGTGCTCTCTGTCTCTTGGCTTTCCGAGTGGAACACCGTCAAGCTCCACCAAGGTATCCGAGGAAATGACGATAGACTCCGGGTGCGACAGTGCTACCGCCTCCCCCTTCCTGAGTGCGAGCACACCGACACCGTCACGGGGATGTATTCCATCGGGAAGCGCCTCGTCGACCTCGGCACATATTATATCGAATTCGGGAACAATACCCGAGAGAAGTTCTCTTCTTCTCGGAGATTTTGATGCTAATATAACCTTTTTATCTCTGATATTCAATTTCGCTCTCCGCTTTTGTTTTTCTTCATATTAAATGTAATTATAGTATAAATAATAAAGCGCTTTTTGTCAAGACGGATAAAAAGCTATCAACCTCGGGAAGAAAAGGAAAAGGGCATCTTCTACCGAAAATGCCCATATTGCAAAAAAACGATGGAGCTCGGATGAGCTCCATCGCCATACAGCGCGTGGCTGTTAATTATTCTTTCTCGCTATTATGCGGGAAGGTTTGTGTAAGACTGCTCAAGAGCCTCAAGGCTGGTCTGCTTCTTGATTCTGAGACGAGCATACTCCTCGGAAATTGCAGAAGATTCCATCTGGAACTTAGCAGCGAGGATCTGGTTGTGCCACTTCTCACCGTTCATCTGGGTATCACCGGACTTCATGTAGTGACGAGCAACTGCGTCCTCGAATGCCTTATCGAAGGAGGAACGAACATTCTCACGAATGTAGTCGAGCATCTCTGCGTTACCCTCAGCGTCGCCTGCTACGTCAGTCTTAAGAGTCATGTCGTAGTAGTCGTCAAGGATCTGAGCAGAGTTGAGAGACTGGTAGTTAAGGAATGCAGAGCACTGTGCGAAGTACTTGGTCTTAACGCCGATAGCACCTACACGACCGATGTTGTGGATCTGAGTGAGGTACTTATCAGTCTTAACGGTTCCGTCGGTATCGGTGTAGTTGTTTCTGTAAAGAGGAACAGGAACAACGCCGAATCCGCCGCCGTCCTCGGTAACCATATCGCCGTATACGTCGTCCTCAAGAGAACCTACGCAGACGATACCGCCGAAGAGAACCTGATCGTTAGCGAATGCATTACGAACAACCTTCTCGGTAGACTCGGTGGACTTGGTGTTGCTGAGAGTAGCATCCTTGGAGATACATACAACACCGGTGGATCCGAAGAGTGCCTTAAGGTTACCTACGAACTCCTCGAGGGGCTTGGAAGCGTTAGCATCCTTCTCGGGATCCGGGTAGCTGAAGGTGTAATCCTGATACTCAATACCGTTGGGGTCGGTAACGTAATCGATCTTAGTGGTAACCTGTCTGTCGATAACGGTAACAGAGGTGGTGTAAAGAAGACCGGATGCACCGAGACCGCCCGCACCGATTGCGAAGCCGTAAACGCCCTTACCGTCGGGGTTAAGAACGTCGGAGGTATCGTTGGGAGCCTTGTATACAGCGTTGGAGAAGCCCTTTACTGCATCGTAGGTCCAAAGATTGTCGTTAACGAGTCTGTAGAAGTCGGAGAGCTCGTATGTACCGTTCTCGTTGTAGTCGTAGTTCCAATCACCCTTGGTGGTGCTGACGTTCTCGCCAATACCGGACTCAAGAAGGGAGATGTTAACGGGAACTGCGAAGAATGCACGAACGAGGTCGGTGAAGTAGTCGGAAGCAAGGAGGTACATCTTCTTCTCGGAAAGAGTAAGAGACTGCATGTACTCTACCATGTAGCCGTCACCTGTATCCTTGTACTTAGTGTTGTACTCACCGTCCTTAGCAAATGCGAAGTAGTTCTGAATCTCACCTGCCTTAACACCCTCGGAAGCAACCTTGTTGGTGTAAAGGTTGTTGAACGCGGAAAGAAGAGAAGTAGATACCATGTCGTAAACGAAGTTACAGAACATGTCGGGTCTACCCTTCTCGGTATCAGAGGTTGCTGCAGCGAGCATCTTCTCGATACCGCCGCCCCATCCGTATCCCGTGGTATTGGGATAGTAGGTGTAGGTAACGTTTACGTTAGCGTACTCGTAAGCGTCATCGTTTCTGTCCTTTGCGTTCTGCTCAACGAAGCCGGTAGAGTCAGACTCACCGGAGAGGAATCTTCTACAACCGGAAGAAAGCTCATCGTTGTTGGTGTTATCGGTCATCTGGAACAGAAGCTCAGGCTTGGTAGCCCAGGTGATAGCGGGAAGCGACTCACCGTTGTCACCGGTAGCAGGCTTACTGGTAACGGTAAGCTGGGTCGAACAAATATCGCAGACCTTGTCACCGTCCTTGTCTATGTGAGCTGTACATTCGGTATCTTCGGGATCACCGCCACCGAACAGTTCACAAGAAGCAAGCATAGAAACAACCATAACAAGCGCAAGAAGAAGTGCTAAAATTTTGGTTTTCATGTCTTTTTTCTCCTTTTGAAATTTCTTTGCCGTGAATTTTCATGACACTTACGGCATCATGCCATGATTAAAGCGTTGCTACCCTCTACGGTACGGCGCGTCAATCGGAAGTCTGAGAGCCCATACAACCGCGCGCTCGACCGTCGTCGGCGTGCAACGCGCGCATTGGGATAAACATCCACTTTAACGAGTATATCTTAGCACAAATAAACAGCTAAGTCAAGCGAAAAAGATTAACCGCCCCAAGTTCTTCCAAGTTGCACAACTGCGCTTGCACATTGTTGTATATATTTACTATATAATTAAGGGAGATTTTGCGTTTGATTGCCGCATCGACCCTTATACCAGAGGACCTCATCATCCGAGCGTATGGAGAAATAATAACAATAAAAGCATCAATGATTCTAAGCACTTGACATGAATAAAGTGTCGGTAGTATAATCTAAGTATAAATTCTCAAGGAGATCGCAATGGAATCGCTTGGTTTTGCGTTGAACGCAACCTTACCTATCGTATTTACCGTTTTAATAGGGTATCTGCTCAAAAGAGCAGGAATACTCAGCCGTGAATTTGCAAAGCAGGCAAATAAGCTCGTGTTCAGGATATTCCTGCCGGCAACGCTTTTCATAAACGTATACTCAATCGAGGATATGTCTAAAATCGACCTCGGCTACGTTCTGTACTCTGCTTTAGTAACAATCGCAATTTTCGCAGTCGGAATACCGATTGCCATTATAGTCACAAGCGACCCGAAAAGGCGCGGACCGCTTTTACAAAGCTTTTTCCGCTCTAATCAGGCTCTTATAGGTATTCCGCTCTCCGAGCTTCTCTGCCCGGGTGTCGGTGCTCTCGCCGCAACCTTGCTCTCTGCCGTTATGATACCGATCTACAACGTGCTCGCAGTCGTGTCTCTCACGATATTCAGCGGTGGCGAAGAAAACACGGATAACGTGCAAAAAGAGCACCCCCGTGTCGGATTTTACATCAAGAAAGTTGTCCTCGGAATCATCAAAAATCCGCTTATTCTGAGTATCGCGGCGGGATTTGTGGTTCTCGGTATACGTGCCCTGCTTCGCTCGTTCGATATAGGATTTGCGATAAGCGAAGTACCGGCAATATGGAAGACGCTGACCTACCTATCATCCCTCGCAACGCCGCTTGCTCTCCTTTCGTTAGGTGCTGAGTTCGAGTTCTCGGCAATAAGCGGTATGAAAAAGGAGCTTATAGCGGGAACGGCTGCAAGAGTCGCTGTTGCGCCTCTCATTGCACTTGGCATAGCTGTGTTATTTTTCCGTGGTACATTCACGAGCGGACAGTTTGCTGCCCTTCTTGCACTGTTCTGTACTCCCGTTGCCGTTTCCAGCGTTCCTATGACACAGGAAATGAACGGTGATACCGAGCTTGCCGGTCAGATAGTCCTGTTCACGACCGCGCTCTCTGCAATAACTATATTCCTTGCATCGTTCATACTGAAGGAAATAGGAATCTTTATTTAACAATCCGGCGAGAACTTTTAGCCACGTTATCTTTTTCGGACAACTGATTTTGCGCTTGATTTTCTACTCTTATAGCAGGTTTTGCAAATAATTATTTCCATTATCTCGAAATTTTTACGCTTTTTCGTCTCTTTCCTTTTGCCCTATCACCGCGATATAACAAAGGTACTTCACATTTTACCGATGCCCAAGGAGCTGGTCGGACGGTCAGCTCCTTTTATATTTTTTCGACAAATCCTAAAAAGCTTGATTTGTTCGATCCACTGTGTTATAATCATGGTATCATATCAATTATAACAATTATGGGAGGGAGAGCCGTACTTGAATATTCTACACATGAAATACGCGGTCGAGGTTGCAAGGCTTGGGTCTCTCAACAAGGCAGCTGAGGCTCTTTTGATCGCACAGCCGAACATCAGCCGATCCATTAAGGAGCTTGAGGCTGATCTTGGAATCACTATATTCACAAGAAGCGCTAAGGGCATGGTTCTGACGCCCGAGGGTGAGGAGTTTATCACCTACGCGAAAAGCATTCTCAAGCAGATCGATGAGGTAGAGGGATATTACAGACAAGCCTCACATAAAAAACAGACCTTTTCTATTTCCGTTCCTCGCGCTTGCTACATTTCAGATGCATTTGCCAACTTTTCAAAGCATATTACCGAGGAGCCTGCCGAGATCTTTTATAAAGAGACGAACTCTCAGCGCACCATCAACAACGTCCTGAATAACGACTACAAGCTTGGCATTATCCGCTACGCTGAGAATTATGATAAGTATTTCAAGTCTATGCTCGATGAAAAAGGACTTTCCTACGAGCTGGTATCGGAATTTTCCTACCTTTTAATAATGAGTGCCAAGAATCCTCTCTCATCAAAGGAAGAAATAACCTTTGATGACCTGAGTCCGTATATCGAAATAGCTCACGCAGACCCATACGTTCCTTCTATGCCACTCTCGAAGGTCGTGAAGGAGGAGCTGCCCGACAACATAGACCGTCGTATCTTCATTTTTGAGAGAGCAAGTCAATTTGATCTCTTATCCGAGAATCCCGACACCTTTATGTGGGTATCCCCTGCATCGCAAAAGATTCTCGACAGATACGGACTTGTCCAAAGGAAATGCGTTGATAACAAAAAGATCTATAAGGACGTCTTGATCTATAAGAGCACCTACAAGCTCTCCGCGCTTGATAAGTCTTTTATCACCGCGCTATGCGAATCCAAGAGAAAATATCTGAAATAACTTTCTGAGGATAAGATTTTACGATGTATGCGATATTTTCACAACAGCCACGCAAAAACATAATATATTTAAATGATCCGTCGAGTCCGGTCAACGATCGTAACTCTGCAGAGACGGTAAATTTTCAAGAGCGATCTCACATCTGTGAGGTCGCTTTTTTTATTCGATACAAGTTATATCGATACGTATAACACCTATATAACAATTTAATAATTCCCACCTTCGGAAAAGTATGTTAAAATATTAACGAAATTCAATGTGGGGTGGTCTGATGAATACTCTTTCAAAGGCAACTCTCAGTAGATTGCCAACCTATTTAAAATATTTAAGAGAGCTCTCCGACATCGGGAGCACCAGAGTATCCGCGACAGCGATCGCTACTGCTCTGTCGCTCGGAGAGATCCAGGTGAGAAAGGATCTGGCTTCTGTAAGCAGCCGCGGCAGACCGAAGATCGGTTATACCGTATCCGAGCTTACCGAGGATATTGAAGCGAAGCTCGGGCTGGGGCAGATGACGGATGCGGTCCTCGTCGGAGCGGGAAAGCTCGGACGAGCGCTTCTCGATTACGACGGATTTGAGGAATACGGGGTGCGCATCGTTGCCGCCTTTGATTCCAATGACCGCGTTATACGTATGAACAAGACCGAGAAGGATATCCTTCCGTTTTCAATGCTCGATGAATACTGCAAAAGCAAAAGCATACGCCTGGGTATAATAACCACGGGATCAGGCTCCGCACAGGAGGTACTAGACCGTCTTTGTGAGTGTGGCGTAACGGCAGTGCTCAACTTCGCGCCATGTAAGCTGACGGTGCCCCGCGGCGTGGTAGTAAAAAACGAAAACCTGGCTTTATCGCTGGCGCATCTCAACGAACAAATCTGTAATTAATTAATAGGAGAATATAATGGAAAACAAAAGTTACGAAATCATCGACAGTGTAGAAGGTCTCGAACGCGCTATCGCACGTATCCGCGAGGCTCAAAAGGTGTTTGCTACCTACACCCAGGAGCAGGTAGACAGGATTTTCCTTGCCGCAGCATCTGCTCTTGATAAGGCAAGAATTCCGCTTGCAAAGCTCGCAGTAAGCGAGACAGGAATGGGTATAGTAGAGGACAAGGTCATAAAGAACCATTATGCGGCTGAGTATATATACAACGCATATAAGGATACAAAGACCTGCGGTGTTATCGAAGAGGACAAGGCATACGGTATCAAAAAGATAGCCGAGCCCATCGGTGTCATTGCTGCTGTCATTCCCACTACCAACCCCACTTCTACCGCTATATTCAAGTGTCTTATTGCGCTTAAGACACGTAATGCAATAATCATCAGCCCCCACCCGAGAGCAAAGAACTCAACTATCGCGGCGGCAAAGATGGTCTTGGAGGCAGCAGTAGCTGCAGGTGCTCCCGAAGGTATAATCGATTGGATAGACGTTCCCTCTCTCGAGCTTACCAACACCGTTATGAAGGAGGCGGATATTATTCTCGCGACCGGAGGCCCCGGAATGGTTAAGGCGGCATACTCCAGCGGAAAGCCCGCACTCGGAGTAGGTGCCGGTAATACTCCCGCTATTATCGACGAGAGCGCGGATATGCTTCTCGCTGTAAACTCCATCATCCACAGCAAGACCTTTGATAACGGTATGATATGCGCATCCGAGCAGTCGGTTATCGTTCTCGAGAGCGTATACGATGCGGCAAAGAGCGAGTTTGCGAGAAGGGGCTGCTACTTCCTCGACCCCGAAGAGACCGAAAAGGTACGTAAGACCATTATCATAAACGGCGCGCTCAACGCAAAGATCGTAGGACAAAAGGCAGCCCGTATTGCCGAGCTCGCAGGCGTTACTGTTCCCGCAGGAACAAAGATACTTATCGGAGAGGTCGAGAGTGTTGAGCTTTCCGAGGAATTCGCTCACGAGAAGCTCTCCCCCGTTCTCGCTATGTACAAGGCAAAGACCTTTGACGATGCTCTTGACAAGGCAGAAAGGCTCGTTGAGGACGGCGGCTTCGGTCATACGGCCTCGGTATATCTTAACGAGACCACCGAAAAGGAGAAGCTTAACACATTCGCCTCCCGTATGAAGGCGTGCCGTATACTCGTCAACACCCCCTCGGCTCAGGGCGGTATCGGTGACTTATATAACTTCAGACTTGCTCCCTCGCTTACACTCGGATGCGGCTCATGGGGCGGCAACAGCGTATCCGAGAACGTAGGTGTAAAGCACCTTCTTAACATAAAGACCGTAGCCGAGAGGAGAGAAAATATGCTTTGGTCCAGAACACCCGAAAAGGTGTATATCAAAAAGGGCTGCCTGCCCGTTGCTCTCGACGAGCTCAAGACCGTAAGAGGTGCGAAAAAGGCATTTATTGTGACAGACACGTTCCTTTATCAGAACGGCTACACCAAGCCCATCACCGACAAGCTCGATGAGATGGGTATTCAGCACACCACCTTCTTTAACGTTCAGCCCGATCCCACACTCGCAAACGCAACCGAGGGTGCGGCACAGATGAAAGCCTTCGAGCCCGACACCATCATAGCGCTCGGCGGCGGATCTGCAATGGACGCTGCTAAGATCATGTGGGTGCTCTACGAGCATCCCGATGCAGACTTCATGGATATGGCGATGAGATTCATCGATATCCGCAAGAGAGTCTACACCTTCCCAAAGATGGGCGAGAAGGCATACTTCATCGCAATTCCTACCTCTGCTGGTACAGGCTCCGAGGTTACCCCCTTCGCAGTTATTACCGACGAGAAGACCGGCGTTAAGTATCCCCTCGCAGACTACGAGCTCTTGCCCGATATGGCTATCATCGACACCGACTTCCATATGTCTGCTCCCAAGGGACTTACCGCAGCATCGGGTATCGATGCCGTAACACACGCAGTAGAGGCATACGCAGCTATGCTCGCTACCGATTACACCGACGGACTTGCGCTCCGCGCTCTCAAGGTTATATTCGAGTACCTTCCCCGCGCTTACGATAACGGTGCGACCGATGTTCTCGCCCGTGAAAAAATGGCAAACGCGGCAACTATGGCAGGTATGGCATTCGCTAACGCATTCCTCGGAGTCTGCCACTCCATGGCGCATAAGCTCGGTGCCTTCCATCACCTTCCCCACGGCGTAGCTAACGCCCTTATGATCGAGGAGGTGCTCCGCTTCAACGCGTCCGAGGCACCTCAGAAAATGGGAACCTTCTCGCAGTACGATCACCCCCACACCCTCAGCCGCTATGCTGAGATAGCCGATTATCTCGGTCTCGGCGGAAAGAATGACGAGGATAAGCTCGAAAGACTCATCAAGGCGATAAACGATCTTAAGGCCCGTGTAGGAATAAAGAAGACCATCAGGGACTACGGCATCGATGAGAGCGACTTCCTCGAAAGGCTTGACGATATGGTCGAGCAGGCATTCGACGACCAGTGCACCGGCGCTAACCCCCGTTACCCTCTTATGAGCGAGATCAAGCAGATGTACCTCAACGCATACTACGGCAAACGCTTTAAAGAGGAGCCCATGCCCGCGACCGATCTTACGGTAATGGCACCCGATGCAGTTAAAGCTCCATACCGCAAGGGCAAAAGAGCATAATTAAGGAGGATAAGAACGTGAAACTTGACAGAGTAATTGCAGTAAGAAATAACAAAACCGTCTTCCGCGACGGCGATAGATGTATCAAGGTGTTTGGAGAAGGCTACTCCAAGGCAGACGTGCTGAGCGAGGCGCTCAATCAGGCAAGGATAGAGGGTACGGGGCTCAACATCCCAAAGATCCTCGAGGTTACAATGATCGAAGGAAAATGGGCGATCGTTTCCGAATATATCAAGGGAAAGACGCTTGCACAGCTCATGGCGGAGGACGAGGATAATAAGGAGAGATACATTTCCCTACTCGTCGATCTACAGATGAACGTTCATTCAAAGGTATGCCCCGAGCTCAACAAGCTCAAGGATAAAATGAGCCGTAAGATCGCACAGACAGATTTTGATGCGACTACAAGATACGACCTTCACACAAGACTCGAGGGCATGCCGAAGCATAATAAGGTCTGCCACGGTGATTTCAACCCCTCGAACATCATTATCGCAGAGGACGGTACTCCTTATATCATAGACTGGTCGCACGCAACACAGGGTAATGCATCGGCAGACGTCGCACGAACCTACCTTCTCTTCTGGCTTAACGGAGATATAAACGGTGCCGAGCTCTACCTTAACACGTTCTGCGAAAAAAGCGGCACTGCAAAGCAGTACGTCCAGAAGTGGATGCCCATCGTTGCCGCATCCCAGTCGGTAAAGGGTAACGAAAAGGAGCGCGAATTCCTTATGAGCTGGGTTGGTGTCGTAGACTACCAGTAATCCTTCTCTCATATATCTCTCTGGTAAATTCAACCAATAATTTGAAAAGAGGAAAGTATAATGATAAAGATCACAGTTTGTATCGGCAGCTCTTGCCACATCAAGGGCTCACGCCAGGTAGTAGAGCAGCTTCAGCATCTTATTGCAGCAAACGGACTCGGTGAAAAGGTCGAGCTCGGCGGAACCTTCTGCATGGGCAAATGCCAGCTTGGCGTGTGCGTGACAGTAAACGATACGTTCCACTCCGTGACCCCCGACGGTGTCAAGGAATTCTTCGAGAACGAGATCCTTTCAAAGGTGTAAGCTATGGTCATAGTACAGATCTGTGTAGGCTCATCCTGTCATATCAAGGGATCTCAGGATATAGTTGAGCTGCTTGAAAAGGCAGTGGCAGAGCATCATATCGAGGACGAGGTTATTCTTACCGGCAGCTTCTGCATCGGAAAATGCAACAGAGTCGGTGTGACCGTCCAGGTAAACGACGACGTGCACGTAGGAGTCACGATAGAGAACTTCAGCGAATTCTTTAAGAATAACATTCTCGCTCTCGTAGAAAACGAAAGGAAATAAAAATGGCAAGCTGTCTTACGCTCAAAAAATCCAACTGCAAGTCCTGCTTCCGTTGCGTGAGAAAATGTCCCGTAAAGGCAATCCGCTTCTCGGGAAACCAGGCTCACATTATAGGCAACGAGTGTATTCTGTGCGGAAACTGCGTTGTACAGTGCCCGCAAAACGCGAAGGAGATAGCAGATAGCACCGAAAAAGTAAAGGTTCTTTTACAATCCGGGGATCCCGTCATAGTCAGCCTTGCTCCTTCCTTCATCGCGAACTACGAGGGCGTCGGAATTGAATCCATGAAAAAGGCTCTTCTCGCGCTCGGATTTTCGGATGTCGAAGAGACCGCGATAGGTGCAACCATAGTAAAAAAAGAGTATGATCGCATGCTCAAGGAGGATGATAGAGATATAATCATCAGCTCCTGCTGCCATTCAATAAATCTGCTTATACAAAAGAAATATCCTGCATGCCTTGAATACCTTGCAGACGTTATGTCTCCGATGCAGGCGCATTGCCAGGATATCAAAAAGCGCATCCCCGATGCAAAAACCGTTTTCATAGGTCCTTGCGTTGCAAAGAAGGACGAGGCGGAATATTACGAGGGTATCGTAGATGCCGTTCTGACCTTTGAGGAGCTTGACAAAATGCTCACTGAAGCGGGAATATCGCCGGTTGCACAGATCGACAGCCAAAACGAAAGCCGCGCGCGCTTCTTCCCTACCACGGGCGGAGTGCTCAAGACTATGGCTAAGGATGCTCCGGGATACACGTACATCGCGATTGACGGAGTGGAAAACTGTATGGCAGCTCTCGCAGATATCGAAAGCGGAAAGGTACATAAGTGCTTCATTGAGATGTCGGCCTGCGTCGGAAGCTGTATCGGCGGTCCCGTTATGAACAAGTCACACAAGTCACCGATCCACGACTATCTTGCCGTAGCCGAGTATGCGGGAGAAGAGGACTTCCCTGTTGAAAGCACTTCCCCGGCTGAAATACGCAAGGTATTTTCATACATCGAGCACAAGCTCCCCCTTCCCAGCGAGTCGGAAATAATGGCAGTAATGCGCCAGATGGGCAAGTTCAGACCCTCTGACGAGCTGAACTGCGGTTCGTGCGGTTACAATTCCTGCCGTGACAAGGCAATCGCGATCTGTCAGGGTAAGGCGGAGATATCGATGTGTCTTCCCTTCCTTAAGGATAAGGCGGAAAGCTTCTCGGATACAATAGTAAAGAACACCCCCAACGCTCTTATAGTATTGAATGAGGACCTCGAGGTTCAGCAGATCAACGCAGCAGCAAGAAAGCTAATGAATATCCGATCGGCATCCGACGTTCTCGGCGAGCAGGTGATCCGAATACTTGATCCCACCGTATTCGCTACCGTCAAGCAGACGGGCAGAAGCGTACGCGATCAGAGAGTCTATCTCGCAGAATATAAAAAGTACGTTGAGCAGACTGTTGTCTATGACAAGGATTCCAGAATGTTGGTCGGAATAATGCGTGATATTACCGATGAGGTCTTGGATCTCGAGAAGAAGGAAAGCATCAGCAGACAGACAGTCGAGGTAGCCGATAAGGTCGTTGAAAAGCAGATGAGGATCGTGCAGGAGATCGCTTCCCTGCTCGGTGAGACGGCGGCAGAGACAAAAATCGCGCTCACAAAGCTGAAGGAGTCTATCAGCGATGAATGATCTATGTGCAGAAATCGGATACAAGAGCATAAATCACGTTGGTGAGGAGCTGTGCGGAGACCATGTCGACGTTGTCGAGGAGGGAGAGAACTCTACCGTTATAGTTCTTGCTGACGGTCTCGGAAGCGGAGTCAAGGCAAGTATTCTTTCAACACTAACCTCGAAGATCATATCCACCATGATGGCGGCAGGACTGCCTATTGAGGAGTGCGTATCGACTATAGCGGCAACGCTTCCCGTATGCTCGCTGCGAGGCGTGGCTTATTCAACCTTCACAATCATACATTTGCAGAACAACAATGTTGCCGAAATAATACAGTACGACAATCCCCACGTTATATTGATCCGCGACTTTGCGAGCTATGATTATCCGAAAACCGAGATGAGCATAGACGGCAAGCGCATATTCAAGTCCACGATCAAGCTCAAGGAGGACGACGTATTTATCGCAATGAGCGACGGATGCCCTCACGCAGGTCTTGGCGGAAGATATAACTTTGGCTGGAAGAGGGAGGATATAGCCGATTATATGCAAGCTCTGGTTGCAGGAGGATACACTGCGAAAAATCTTTCGACCATGCTAGTGGATGAGTGCGATAAGCTATACGCACATAAGCCGGGAGACGATACCACCGCTTGTGTAGTTAAGATCAGACGCCGCGAGCCGATGAACATCCTTTTCGGACCCCCATCCAACCGTGACGACTCAGACAGAATGATGTCCTTGTTCTTCTCAAAGGAGGGAAAGCATATCATCTGCGGCGGTACTACCTCATCAATTGCGGCAAAGTACCTCGGAAAGCCGGTAAAGGCAACATTAAGCTTCGAGCGCTCAGACGTTCCTCCCATTGCCGAGATCGAGGGAGTTGATCTCGTTACAGAGGGCGTTATCACCATGAATAAGGTCATTCAGTATGCTAAGGACTACCTCGGCGGAAACGAGTTGTACGAGGAGTGGAACTTCAAAAAGGACGGTGCCTCACGCATAGCAAGGCTGCTCTTCGAGGAGGCAACGGATATCAACTTCTACGTTGGCAGAGCAATAAACCCCGCTCACCAAAACCCCGATCTTCCCATAAACTTCAGCATAAAAATGAACCTTGTTGAGGAGCTTACAGCATCCTTGAAACGTATGGGCAAACGTATAAAAGTTAGTTATTTTTAACGGAGATGTAAAGTTTTATGCGCAAATTTGATACAAAAGTACAACATTTAAAGTATAAAGTATTAAGAGAGGTTGCCCGTCTTGCGTGGGATGACAAGCTCCTCGAAAATATACTTGATATTCCCGAAATAATAGTTCCCGGCAAAGAAGCAACAATGAGATGCTGCGTTTACAAGGAGCGCGCCATCATCAGCGAACGAGTAAAGGTTGCGATCGGCGGAGATAAGAACAATCCTAATATTATAGAGGTCATCGAGATCGCATGCGATGAATGTCCCGTTGGTGGATACGAAGTAACGAATGCCTGCCGCGGTTGTCTTGCACACCGCTGTGAGGACGTATGTAAGTTCGGAGCCATTTCCTTTGACCGCGATCACGTAGCTCACATCGACAAATCCAAGTGCAAGGAATGTGGTGCTTGTGCAAAGGTATGCCCCTTCAGCGCGATAGTAGGAAGAAAGCGTCCATGTCAGAATGCCTGCAAGGTTAAGGCAATATCCATGAACGAAGATAAATCAGCGCGCATCGATAATGATAAGTGTATTCAGTGCGGTGCCTGCGTATATCAGTGCCCCTTCGGCGCTATCGTAGATAAATCCTTCATCGTAAATGCTATCGACATTCTTAAGAAAAGCGAGCGCAACACAAGAGGCGGAAGCTATAAGGTGTACGCCATCGTTGCCCCCTCGATATCCAGCCAGTTCTCTTATGCTAAGCTCGGACAGGTAGTCACCGGTCTTAAGAGGCTCGGTTTCCACGATGTAATTGAAGCGGCTCTCGGTGCCGATATGGTAGCTCTAGAGGAAGCCAAGGAGCTCTCCGAGAAAGGTCTTCTGACCAGCTCTTGCTGTCCCGCATTTGTCCGTTACATAAAAACCGCTTTCCCGAATCTTGTAGAGCACATTTCTCACAATATGTCACCGATGGCAGTGCTCGCAAAGTACATTAAGGATACTACTCCTAACTCGAAGGTCATATTCATCGGCCCCTGCACCGCAAAGAAGGCAGAGGCACAGCTCGACGAGGTCAAGCCCTACGTTGACACGGTTCTCACCTTTGAGGAGCTTCAGGCATTGTTTGATAGCCGTGATCTGGATCTTTCTTCGCTTGAGGAAGGCGTTCTCGATAACGCATCCTACTTTGGAAGAATATTCGCGCGCAGCGGCGGTCTTACCGATGCCGCGGCTCAGGCTATGAAGGAGCAGGATATCGACTTTGAAATAAAACCTGTTGTCTGTGACGGAATCGAAGCCTGCAGAATGGCTCTGCTTAAGCTCAACAAGGGCGTGCTGGACGGTAACTTCATAGAGGGTATGGCTTGCATCGGTGGATGCATAGGCGGCGCCGGATGTCTTACTCACGGTGAGAAGAACAAATCAGACGTCGATAAATATGGAAGAGAGGCTCTCGAGAAAACTATCGGTGATGCCGTTTCGCTTCTGAAATAATTATTGCACGCGCATCTTACGGGGTGCGCGTGCCTTATTGATCGCCTGACCTTTTGTAAATCTTGTAAATCTTCTGCAAATCTTTCTTTCTGCCCTTGACACACCGATAAAATAATGGTATAATAACACTTGCGAGCGGAGAATCTCTCTCTGCTTCCAACTTCTTTGCTGTCACCTATCACGGCGTTGCCGTGTATATCATCGGGGTGTGGCTCAGTTGTGACGATGTAAATGTCCGGTGGACAGTTTTAAACGAGGAAAAACGAAAATAACGAGCAATCGGGGTGTGGCTCAGCTGGTAGAGCGCTGCGTTCGGGACGCAGAAGTCGCACGTTCAAATCGTGTCACTCCGACCATATTAAGTGTCTATGATATTCGTCATGGACACTTTTTGTTTTACCTTCGGTAAGCAAGTATAAACAAAGTCAGTAGCGACTCCTTTAAATGCTTTTTAAATACCACACTCATACAATCACCTTCCTACGTAGCCGTTTAATGATATTACGCCAAACATGCTCCGTGTTTTCAAGCCTTAGACCCTTCTTTCATAACTTATCAGAAAAAGATTGACAGATCTAAGAAAATATATTATAATAATCTTAAAGAAGTTATTAATTACGAGGTATAAGCTCGCGGTATGGGCGGGCGTTTCTACTAACCGCCGATATCGGTTGACTACCCGCTTGTGGGTGGTCTTTTTTTATTGAGGAGGTAATTATGGATCCCAAGATCTTACTTGAAATATTCGGTTACATAGGCACAGCATTCGTTATTCTCTCAATGATGATGAGCTCGGTGACGAAGCTCAGGCTCTTAAACATCACGGGCTCGGTCATAAGTGCAATATACTCGATAATATCTTCGGCATGGCCGATAGCCGTTATGAACATCGTGCTGATAATCATAAACGCCGCGCATCTTATAAACGATTTCGTCACTAAAAGAGGCGAAGGTTATTTATCCGAGAACCGCGACCATGCGATATCGGACGAGGGATAAGCGTCATTATGTAAGCATTTGTTATGTTTCTTTATACAAAAGGCTGTGTCAAGCATCTTGACACAGCCTTTTTTCGTGTTCAGTTTTGTTGATGCGCGCTAAAACGTCAGGCATCTATCATCTCGACGTAATCAAGGATGAAGCTCACGTCGGATGCGGTGAAGTTCTGAGTTGCGCACTCGATTATGATCCTGTCACCCTCGGATACCGCGACGGTAATCACGTTCGTCTTTTCCTCGTCGGTGTTAGACGACATACCGCTGGTCATATTATTGAGGGATGCGTATGACTTGTCGGTGGTAACGGTAAGCTCGAGAGTGCCGTCCTTCGTAGCAACGAATTCGTAGTAAACGTTGGTCTTAGGCTCCATTGCCTCGCTCGTGATCTCCGTGCCGAGTGACTCGACCGCGAAGGGATTATCCATAGAGGTGCCGGGCTTAGAGGATATCATAAGGCTTATCTCTGCATCGCTATCCGTTGTACTCTCGATATAGAGCACCTCGGTGGAGTTAGAGCTGTCACCGAGAAGCTCGAAGCCTATCTTACCGTCAGCATCGGGAGTATATTCCTTTTCGGCATAGATAACCTTAACGCCTGCGCCCTCGATGCTTACGATATAGTTAATAGCACGGTATACTATGTAGTAATAGCCACTTCCTGCCGGAACGGTAAGAGCGTTCTCCTCACCCGCACTGAGTGGGAAGGGTCTGTCGGTGGTACCGTTAGGAGTATTATTGTAGAACTTGATCTCTATAGAGGTAGTATCAGCCGCAACGGTCACCGAGGTGGTCTCGGGATAGTAATAAACGTCATCGCTTGCATAGTTATCGTACTCCGCACGGTAAGTACCTACGGGGAGCTTCAGCGAGAACGCACCGTTCTCGTCAGCGGTAGCATTATATCCCTTGTTCCCTGCTCCCTGCAGCACTACCTCGACTCCGGGAACGACTGCTCCCTCCTGATCTTTGATAGTGAAGGCAACGGTTACCTCCACAGGCTTAGGTTCCTCTATTCTCTTTTTACAAACGTCACAAACCTTGTTGTTGTCAGCATCCTTATGCTCATCGCATACGATCTCTACCTCTGCCGAGCAAACGTCGCAGATTCCGTTCTTGTCGTCATCCTTGTGCGTCTCGCAGGGCGGAGTGCCACAGGATACTACGACAAGCGCAAGAGAAAGAAGCAGAGCCGCGCAAAGAAGCGCAGAAAATAATTTCTTCATTTCCATTTCCTCTCTGATATAATTTATAACAACTATATTTTATCATAGAGAGGGCGTTATTTCAAGACCTTTCTCCATCTTTTGGTTATGTAAATTCTGTAACAAGGCTGAACGGGTGAAAAATTATAATTAAGAGAAAAACCGCACCCCCGAGGGAGTGCGGTTTTGTTATTTTGCCTTGTTAGGCTGCTTAAGAACAATATTACTGATAAGTAACGGTTACGTCCTTAAGTCTCATCTGCTTAGCACAGGTGAAGGAAACCTCGGTAACTGTACCGCTATCAACAGTGACAGTGACAACAGTACCGCTTACGGTTACGGTTACACCGGGAGTAGTGCATGCAGTCTCCCAAGGAGTTGCATAAGAAGTACCGGTGGAGTTGATAACGATCTTGGTGATACCCTGACCATTCTTAGAGGAGATGGTGAAGGTAGAACCAACGTACACTCTGTAGTGATCGCTGTCAGAAGTCCTGATAGCGGTAGAGCTCGAAGCCTTCGCACCTACAAAGGTGAAGTTATCGGACTCCCAAGCGATAGTGAGCGCGTCGGATGCGAGAGCACCTGTAGTTGCGGTGATTGCCGTAGTCTCTTCGTAAACCTGTACAGAGAGATCTGCCGAGCATACATCGCACTTACCGTCTGCACCTGCGTCAACGTGGCCAGCAGGCTCACCGTCGGTAGCTCCGCAATACTTACAGGTCTTGGGTTCGGTACAAGTAGCTGCGTTGTAGGTGTGCTCGGTGTGAGCTACGTACTCAACGATCGTGCAGCCGCTGTCGAACTCAATAGTGCTATTGTAGTTCTTAACGATACCGCTAACGGTGATATAGTCGCCCTTCTTAAGAGAAGCAGCATCATCGCCCTTGAGACGGAAGCACTGGATAAGACGGTTAACATTATCCTCAACGATAATGGTAACAGTGATATTTCCATATGAGCTGCTATAAGCAGTATCGATAGAGGTAATATAACCGCTAAGAATAACAGTACCCTCATAGGATGTATCCTTTGCAAGAGCATAAAGCTCATCAAGGAAGTCTGCGGTAGCCTTGGTAATGGTGTGAGAAGCATCGTTCTTACAAGTACCAACTACGCTGCCGTTGCCGTCGTGAGTCCAGTCATAGGAGTGACCAAGAGCTGCAACCTCGGTGTCGGTGTAGCTGTCGCCACACTCACAGGTGTGAGTGGTATAGCCCTTATCCTCACAAGTAGGATTGGTAACAACCGACTCGTAAACGTGGGTGTGAGGCTCAGAAACGGTAATAGAGGAGTAACCGGTTGCTACTACGTAAACAACGAGCTTATCGCCTGCTGCGAGAGTAACGGTTGCCTCGGAGCTAAGAGCAAGAATCTGGATATCACCGTCGTTTACAGTGTAGGTGATCTCAACGGGACCCATAATTGCAGCGCCTGCGGTGAGAACGAGAGTGATATCATTCTCAGCAGTATAAACAAAGTTCACATTGGAGCCGTCGATGCTGTTGTTACCGATAACAAGCTCCTTCTCGGGAACGGAAATTTCAACAGCCTCGCCAATGGTGAAGGTAACGTCACCGGCATCTCCGCTATAAGTAGCAACAGTCATGAAGAGAGTTCCGCCTGCGGGAATGGTTACGTTAGCAGTATTGGTCGTGTTAGGCTGAAGGGTATCATTAAGAAGCATAAAGCTCATCGTACCGTACTGAACCCAGTAATTATCTCCGCTGACGGTGATGCTTACGGTAATATCCTCAGTGCCTGCGTTAATGTATGCGTAGTATACGGAGTCGTACTGGGGAGCGCTAGCAGTGTACTCGCCAAGATCGGGGATAATGTAGGGATCGCTGTTAACGCCGGTGCCCTGTATACCGGGAACCTGACCAGCAATCTCGATGTCAACGGAGAACTCAACGGTGCCGGCAGTATCGTAAATGCTAACGCCTATGTAAAGGGTAGCACCGGATGCAACGTTAACGGTTGCGGGAAGGGGTGCTCCGGGAGCGAGCTGAGTATCGAGGAACGAGATGTCACCTACACCGTAGCTGATCCAGAAGTTATCGCCTACAACGTTGATAGTAACAATAACGTCGGAATTAGTGTTGTTGGTGTAAGCGTAGAAGTACATCGTGTTATAATTGGGGACCTCGGGAGTTACGAAGTTACCGGACTCGGTAATGATGAAGGGATCGGTGTTAGAGCCGGTTGCGGGAGTATCAACATCATCTCCGCCCTCGCCCTTGTATGCAAGATTGAAGGGGATAGAGCATACGCCCTCAGCCCAGTCACCAACTGCAACGTAGTAGGTGTTTCCAACAACTACCTGATACTCAAGAGAAAGGCCGTTGCCCTCGTTGTTCTGCATATCGAACATGGGGTTGCTACCGATCTGGAGCCAAGCGTTCACTCCGTAGGTAGAAGAAAGAACTACGGTGCCGTTAGAGGTAGCCACGAAGGAGTACCAGATAGGAGCAACTCCGCCGGGGAACTCACAGATGTAGTCACCGGGAACGATAACAGGATAGGGATCGCTCTCAGTGCCCGAGCCCTCAGAAGGCTCTTCAACCTCTGCAGGACCTGCATAGTAGATCTCAACGGTAACTTCCTTACCGATAATCTCATCATCCCAACCGAAGAGTCTGTACTCAAGGGTTGCGCCTGCAGCAAGAACTACTTCGTGGGGGAATGCATTGATGGTGTCACCGGATTGGGTAACTGCGTTATAAATCTGGAAGTAGGTAGAAGCATCCTTACCGGTTACCATAACAATGTACTTACCCTGCTCGGTAGCAGTGAAGGTAACGTACTCGGTCCAAGCAAAGTTGCCGGGAGTAAGGAGAACGTCAGTCTTAACAAGCTCACCCTCGATTTCAACGGGAGCTGCCTCTGCATAAACAAGGTTGAATGCAACGTCGGTTGCATCATCTGCCCAGTCTGTAATCTGAATGTAGTACTCAACGCCTGCCTCAACGTTGAACGCTGTGCCGCTGGGAACAGCCTCATAGTTGATGCTGATGTTGATACCCTCGTAGGTGAAGGTGATGGTGCCGTTGGATGCTGCGTAGTACTTGAACCAGGTTGCCCAAGCACCGTTAGGAATAGCACCGGTGTTATCGCCCTCAACTGCAACGTGGGGGTTGCTATCACTACCGGGATATCCAATAGCCTCAAGAGAGAAGGTTATGGTCTCCTGTATGAGAGACGAGGACTGAACTGCGATATATACGGGAACAGAAGCAGAGATATCAAGCGTGATGGTCTGCTGATTGGTAGCAGTTGCGAGATTCTCAAGATCGGTACCGTACTTAACGATCGCTCTGCCGCCCATAGTGATGGTGAGAGTACCGTCGATCCAAGGATTGTACTTGTACCAAACGAAGAGCTCGGGATCGTTGCCGCCTGCATACTCACAGTTAATCTCATCGCCGGCGTATACATCGATGGGCTTTTCCTTCTCGCCGGGCTTAGGAAGGGTTGCAGCCTCGAAGCTAAGAGATGCGGTTACATCCTCTTCAGGACCATAAACACCAAGACCGATAACGTAAGTGGTGTTAGCCTGAACCTCGAACTTAAGATACTGCTCCTCGGAACCGGAGGTGCTGTTGTAGGAATCGCCTGCAACGTAGTAGGTTACCCAAGAGTTTGCGTTGGAATAATTAACGATAAGATAGCCTTCCTCGGTAGAGGTAAAGGTGTACCAAATGTAACCGAAGGAATCACCCTCGGTCTCGAGGTTCTCAGCAGGGAGAGTTACCTCGATGGGGTTCTCCTCGCTTCCCTCATCAGCAGGCTGGGGAGCGGTGTAAGAAAGGGTGAAGGTGTAGTCACCTGCACCTGCGGTCTCCAAATAAGCGGAAATGATATTCACGGTGTAAGTACCGGGCTGAAGATCGATAGATCCAACGTACTGAGGACCAAACATGGTAACTACCTGAATAGCAAGATCGTTGCTCTCAAAGCTGAAGGTACCTGCAGCAGTAACAACGATGGTGAACTCCATACCGCCCGCCTCGATGTCTGCATCGGTTACGGTAACGGTGTTCTCACCGATTACAAAGTCGGAAGCCTCAGTATCGAGAGGTCCAACGGTGGGATTCTCGGGATCCTCGGGATCATCGGTAGCATTCTTATCAACAACGGTTACAGAAATAGGAATATCTGCTACAGTCTGGAAGACACTGAACAATCCGAAGGTGATGGTGTACGTACCCTCTGCAAGATCAAAGGTATGATCCTCGTTCTTCACCATAACAGTTCCGTCTGCAGCAACGATTGCCTGAACGAAAATGTCGCCCTTGAACTGATACTTGCTCGCGCTAGTGATAACAACAACTCTGTCCGCGCTGCCCGCGTCAATCTCAGCCTGAGTGAAGATTACGGTGTTAGCGCCAAGACCAAGCTTAGGTGCTTCCTGCTCAACTACATACTCAGCGCTGACAGTGAACTCAGCTGCAGCATAGTCGCCGGTAGCGAAGGATACGAGGTAGGTAACGCCTGCCTCAACAGGGAATTCAGCATAAGATGCCGGATTGGTATAACCCATGCCGCCGTTGCCATCGGGATAGCCGATAACTACGTTGGAAATCGAGAAGGTGATACCAACCTTACCTGCCTCGGTAGCAGTGAAGGTATACCATACACCGTCGGATTCCTCGGGATAGTTAACGGTTACTTCACCGGGAACGGTAACAGTGAAGGGCTTCTCCTCTGTTCCGTCGGGCAAGGTGGGATCGGTCGCACCGCACTCGCACTTACCGGTCTCGGGATCGTACTCGTGCTCGTGAGGAGGCTGATAGTTGGGATCGGTCGCACCGCACTCGCACTTACCGGTCTCGGGATCGTATTCGTGCTCGTGGGGAGGCTGATAGTTGGGATCGGTCTCGCCGCACTCGCACTTACCGGTCTCGGGATCGTATTCGTGCTCGTGGGGAGGCTGATAGTTGGGGTCGGTCTCACCGCACTCGCACTTACCGTCAACAAAGTTGTGCTCGTGGGGAGGTTCGGGATCGGGCTTCTGTTCAAGACCGATCATCTGCATAAAGTCGTGGTATCCCTGAGCCATCGAAAGATAGAGCTCCTCGCCGATTACGTCCTTGACGCCCATCTTGAAGTCGTCAAAGGAACAAGAAGCGAGTGAGAATACCATAAGCACTACTACGAGCAGTGCCAAGATTTTCCTTTTCATTTTGGAAATCCTCCTATTTTTTTTATTTCAATTGTGATTGAAATCCCGTTAAATGCTGAAGCAGGGCTTACTCTGCTTCCTTCGGTGCTACCGTAAGCTTAGCATCCGAAGCAGTACCGTCGAGGGTATACGCGACAAACTCGAGGGGATATCCCGCATAAACGGTAACCTCGAGGGTCTCGCCCGCGCTGTACGTCTTTTTATTGTAAATTATTTTGGTGTTCTCTCCTACGGTGATTACGTAGTCTGCCGTAGCCGTTACGGTGAACGATACCCTTCTGCCTCTCTCGGCATCGGTAACGGAAACGGTGTTGTCACCGAGGCTGAGTGTCTTGACGGGTGCGTCATAATCATAGCCTATGGTGTACTCACCCGTGACGTTGACCTTTATGTAGAATCGGTATGTCTGATTCTTTCTTAAATCTACCGAGAAGTAGTGGTCGGCATCGTCTACGTATCCGTGAGGATCGCCGGGATCGACGTAAGGACCTACGCCGCTCGTAATAACGTCATACGCATCCTTATCCCAAGCACCGACGTACGGAGGAAGGTGGAAGGTATAAGTGCCTGCCTTATCCGCTGTGAACTCTACAAGGTCTACCCAGCTATAGGTATCCGTCGCGGTAACTGTAATGAAGTTTGCTCCGGCGAGGTCTACGCCCTCAACCGTTACGTTGAAGCTTCTCGTAACACCGATAGCTTCGACGGTCACAACGTACTCGCCCGCAACGTTAGGCAGAAGCTGAATAACGTCACCTACAACGAACGCGCCGAGACCCGTAGCCGTATTTCCGAGCTTATCGGTAACGGTAACGTTGATGGAGTTGCGGATAAAGGACATGAAGCATCCTTCGGGAGTAGCAACGAGGAATATCTCCGTGTCGTTATCGGTGAGAGAGAAGGTCACGTCGGTAACAGGGGTTGCCGCACCGAGGCTCTCGTAAAGGTTGAAGTCGGTGGGAGCGAACTCCGAGCCGTCGTTCATCTCAACCTCGCCTCTTTCTCCAACGGTAGTGGTGATAACGAACTTGTAGCTATCAGCCTTCGCGCCCTCGCGGAGAGTCATGGTCTTGGTATCGGGATCGTAATCGAGGTCGACGTCTGCCTCATAGGACTTACCGCCGTTACCCGTACCGGGATCGTTTGTGTATGCATCACACTCGATATTGAGCGAGGTGATGGTGTAGTCGTCTCTATAGGTGAACTCAACCTTGGTCTCGAAGTAGCTTACGTTGTAAACGGTGGAGCCGTCGTCCATCTTCGTCGCGTTGACCGCGTAGTAGTTAAAGCTGAATACGTACTTGTTTGCGTCTATATCGTGATCGATCACAAGGTCGCTCGCAGTCTCTGCCTGGGATGCGGTATAGATAACCATAAGGACCGCATCGGGAGTGTATCCGTCCGCGAGAGTAGATACTGCGTAGTAGTAGCCGCCGAGAAGTTCTTCACGGCCGAAGCTCGAGGGCATAGCATCAATGTATACACCATCGATGGACATCGCACTGACGCCCGTAACGGAATCCTCATTAGTCATCGGGATCCACTTCTCGAGAAGCGTCAATACACCGTCGTTATCGTACTCGAAGCGCTGGCTGTAAGTACCGTTGGTACCGAGAGCATAAATTACCTTGTGCCAGTCGGTGACCTCAACGCTTTCGGTAACGTTACGGCTGATAATGTCGTACTCGACCGTACCGCCGTTTATCTTATCGCCTCTTGCCGTGGTAGCGGAAACGACGCTGCCGAGGTCTGTCTCTACAACAGGCTTGATCTCCTTATCACAGCCCTCGCAGAAGCCCGCTCCGTCAAGGATATGTACGTGTCCTGAGCATACGTCACAAACACCGTCCGTATTATCGTCTGTGTGGAGTGCCTCCTCGCCCTTTACGTCGGTATGTGTGCATGTAGGAGCCTTCCAGTGCTTCGTATCGTCGTAGGACCACTCGCTGACGAAGGTATGATCGTGTCCGATCTCGCGCTCGCATACGTCGCAGAAACCATCCTCGTCCATATCGGTGTGATCCGCAAGCGAATCCTGTATCTCACCGTGCTCACAGGTTGCTGCGTGCCAATGTGACTTCTCGTCACTGGTCCATTCCTCACTGAACGTGTGCTCACACTCGCCTACGAACAAATCACACGAGGTAAATGCTAAGATAGTCACGGAAATGGCAAGCAGAAGCACAAATAACTTGTTTTTCATTGTAACCTCCATGTTTGCCGTGCGTGTCGGAAAGCTATACCACCCGTACGCACTAAAACTGAATTAAAATTGAATATAGAAATACTCTACGTCTCCATTATACCACATAAAATATTATTTTCAAGATATTTTCAAAAAAAATTTCATAATTTAGCAAAAATTATTGCATAATTATTCATATAATTCATTAAATATGCATCAATCCGTGAATATCAGTTTCGACACACCGTGTCCCGTTTGTGACATATTGAAAATAAAAATACGGCTCTCTCCTATGCTTTACTTGCAAAAGAAAGAGCCATATTATCGTGTTTGGAATCGACTTCAAATAATGAAATCCCGCGACCTTCAGTCGCGCGAAAAAATCTTCACTGCGTTCAGAAGAAATCCGCCTTCAGCGGAAGAAGTCGAAAACTTTGTTTTCGGTTAGAATTAAATCCACCCACCGCCGCAGCGATTTCTTCCTCCCAAGTTCTTACGCAACCGATGAGCTTTGCAAAGCAAATCCGTTTTGTCCTCAAAACGCTCATCTGTTGCACTGCGCGTAGCAGATAGTCGGATAACTACATAACTTGGATAGCGCATGTTCCACCGTTAGGTGGATTTAATTGAATCTGCTATCCTGTGGATGCAGATTCTGGGTCTCACCAAATATGACATCCGGGGATAGGCAGATTTGTGGGAGAAGCGCCGTTCTTCGTCCCGAAGCTGTACAAAGGTACTGCGAGAGGGCGAAAACGGCGGTAGAAAAAGTCGATTAAAAACGGAAGAAAACCAAAGGTTTTCAACCTTAGCTTATGCAGTGTCAAAGGTGTGCTAAAAGTTTTACTTTCTTCACAGAATTTAAAACACTTCCCGACTTTTTCGGTATCACCAAATATGGCAGACCCGAATCATTCGTAGTATCCGCAGGCAAACAGCCACTGCGAATCCTCGTATGCGTAAATTCCGCTGGTCTCTGCCCATCCATCACCGTCTGCAAAATATCTCTTCGATATTGAGAACTTCTGGAGGAATATCTTCAGCTCCTCCGTAACGGGAGCGACACCGTCAGCGTTGCACCACGCGGCATACCCACCGCTGTTTTCCATGCCTTCGGGACACGGGCGGCAATTTGGGTGGCAATTCTCACAGCCCGGCGGACAGGATTTGTAGGTTTCTGTCGCATCGTGACATTTACACTCATCGACACAGTAATAGCTCTGCGATGCGAGTGCGGCGTAGCCCTCGATGAAATGCTTGTAATTCTCGGTGGTAGATACCGTCAGAGCACTGTTTCCGAGGTACTCCATCGTAGTAAACGACTCACCTTGACTGAACCTGAACGGGCTGGATATATAAGCAACGAGGATGGGGCCGTAGCCGCCCGTAGCGGCGTACTTTTCCTTGTCATAGACGTGGTATACGCCGTCTCCGCCCTCGGAGATCTTCCATAGCTCATAATTCTCCTCATCAAAGACGTAAGCACCGGGCTGCTCGACACCGTTCTTATCCTTATATATTGTTTCCGCGCCCGTTATATTACCGCCTGCGAGCGCGTTGAAGGCATCGAAGTCGAAGTGCGACATATCAGCATTCACAGGAACCATTATCTTTTCGCCCCTGCCGAAGTCGAAGCCGCCGTCACGCTTTACGGCAAAGGAATAAGTAACGGGATAGATGCCGCTCTTTGTCTCAGCACTGACACTGAAAACGTATGTCGCAGATCCGCCGCCCGCAGTGGAGATGTTTTCATCGGCAATTTTCACGGTATATAGGAAGTTTCTCGTAAAGCTTCCCACCTGACCCGTGGTCGTAATATCTTCTTCATCGTAGAAGTATCCCGATGCGGTAGAGCCGATATGCTGACGGGCGACAGGGTTTACCTCATCGTCGGTAACACTCGCCCAGCTCTCGATGGTGTATACTCCGTTCACCTTTGGTGAAAACTCGAAATAAACCCAATCCTCGGGTGAGTTTATCGTGACCGAATAGACACCCGTAGTGGAAAACTCTTTCGTATCCCTGAGCGACGTTCCCTCACCCATGACGAAGTCGAGCTCATACATATCGAGTATGATATTTCTCTGGAAGTTGGTCGCCTTATATCCGTTTACGTCGTAGGTATAACCCGAGGGAACGGAAGAAAGAGTAACACGGTAGTCACCGTCAAGGCCGTCAATTCTCGCGACACCGTTCTCGTCGACGGGAGCAACGAAGATATCGTAGCCGTCACTCCAATACACGTCCATAGCAACGGTAGGTGTGAAGGGCTGCTCGTTCAGCCTCAGGGTTACTGTGAAATCGTTGGTAGGATCGTCATCGAGCTCGGGCTGTGTGCTGACACCGGGCTTATCGTTGTTCACGGGCGGCTTGTGCTCTACACAGGATGCCAGCGAAAGCAGGAGCGAAAGGAGCAAAAGCAGCGAAATCAGCTTTTTCGTTATTCTCATATACTCTTTTCTCCTTTCTTTCTTAACTTCTTAAAGAAGTTAACTATATCCTTCCAAGCGGTTTTCCGTATGAATACGTCGGCAACGAACAGTGCCACCGCAAAAATGAGAAGCGGTACGGCAAAGCTGTATTCGTAGGTCTCCATCTCGTTCTTGTCAATAGAGAGATCGACCTTGCCGTCGGTATATACCCTACCCGTGTTTCGCATAAATGAATAGATCGTTCCGATATCGCGGGGTGCGAAGGCGTCATACTCCTCGGGGTAGGATACGTTAAAGAACGTGTTCGCAGTAAACTCATGCGTTCCGTAGCTGTACTTTATGCTTATAGCATACTTACCAACGGATGCCGTGTCGAAGGTCGCCGTGTAGCCGTTACGCACGAATGCCAATGATACCGTTTCGGTCGTGCCGTCGGGGGCTGTTAGCGTAAGCTCCGCCTTGGCACGGGGGTTGAGGTATGACGGAAGTATCTCAATGGTAGATACGGCACCGCCGTAGGTGAGATTGATATCGAAGGGATAATCTATCCTCTCTCTCGGTGTGTTCTGTGAGAGAACGTTGCCGAAGAAGCGCTCGCACAAGCTGTCGTCCCATCCAATGAGCCAATCTCCCGCGAAGCTCGAGGTAAAGCTCGATATCCTTCCGTTTCCGTGCTCACGGTAGGCGTACAGGGGCACTCTTACCGATATATCCTCGGTCTTGAAATAGTCGACGCTCAGCACCGTATCCGCATCAAGCTTTGCCTTTGCATTTACAAAGCCGTAGATATCGGGGATAGACAGAATTCCATCCATAGCACCGTCATTATAGCGTTCTATGTTAACATTTGTTTGCTTTTCGATGATATCTTCGTTCAATTCATCAGCGATATCGGCAAACACGAGTTCTGTAACATCCGCAGAATCATTCACGTTGTGGAACTCTCCGCCGCCCGCCTCGGCAATTGCCGGCAGAAGGTTTGAGGGGAGATTTTCTCCTCTTATCTGCACACCGATGGTGGATACCGTGATGCTGTGAGCTATATGCATGATCTCGGCAAGCTCGACCGCATTCTCGCTCTCGTGGCTGAAGGACTCACCGTCACTGATGATCATGACCTGGCTCTCACCGAAGCTCAGCTGTTTGATGTTTTTATACGCCTCCTCGAGTGCTGCTGCGAGGAGCGTTCCGTTGTGAGGAGTTATCGCGGAGATCTCGCGGTAGATCCACTGACGGTAGGTTATCTTCTCGTCAGTGTCCTCAAAATCGACAAGATCGCCGAGCTTTAAGGGTCTCCAGCCCTCTTCTACGAGAACGGAGCCCGCAAAGGGCAGGAATATTACGCTGTCGCTGTCATCGAGAACCGATATAAGCTTGGTTGCCGCATCCTTTGCAACATCCAGCTGATAGTTGTCAAACATACTTCTCGACACGTCGAGAATAATGGTATAGAGCTTTTCGTCCTTGTTGGCGTTTCCGTAGCTTACAGGGAGAAGCTCCTCGAGCCTTTTGAATATCTCATCGTCGTTGTTCTGCATCGAGAGATCACCCATGGTGATAAGGCTCTTTCCGAAGCGCGAAACAACTGTATCGAGAGAGTCAACGAATGCTCCGACGTTGTTAATTTTCCTGATATCAACGTTTGAGAGAACGATCTCGTCATAGACCGACAGGTCCTCTACCGTATAGGGAACGTCGCGGTTACTGCCGATGACCCTTACGTCTATCTCGGCACTATCGCCCCATAGCCTGTTTACTGCCATAAAGTCCTCGGCAGCCTCGGTAACGAGAAGCACCCTTCTCTCTCCCGCCACGCTCTGCGTGAAGGTGTAGACGTTGTTCTCGGTATCGCTATCGCCCGTTGCATTCAGCACCGCTTTATAATCAAAGGTGCCGAAGGTGTCGGTCGGGAGCGTGAAGCTCATTATGTTCACGCCCTGCTCGGTTCTCAGCACCGAGGTGTCGATCTTCTCGTAATCCGCATCACCCTCGCCCTTACGGTAGAGGTCGACTATAACGTCATTTTCACCGTTCGAGTCGATAAGCAGCTTCAGAGTCGTGTCAAAGTTGAGGTAGGTCGCACCGGTATACTCGGCATCCGAGAGCTGTACCTCGCCCTCGCCGTCCTTAAGGCTTGAATCAACGTAGACGGTGTCGATTTTGACATTGTTTGCCTTAAGCCTTTCGATAGCGGAGATAACGCTGCCCTCCTCAGAGGTATCGCAGCCGTCTGTCATCAGTATCACTCGCTTGATCTCACCCTGACCGAACTGCCTCCAGGCAAAGTCGAGCGCACCTGCAATATTAGTCTCGCTCTTGTCGACCTTCGCATCGCGCACGCTCGTTATGTTTGCGCCCGAGCTCGTGTGGATGACGGCATCCTTACCGAAGCATATGACACCGAGCTTCGAGTTTGTCGGCATCGCGTCCTTGATCTCGGAGATGTACTTATCTATCTCATCAATGCTTCCCGAGGTCGAGTGAGAGAGATCGGCAACGACGTAGACCTTGGTCCTCGTCACTATCGCGGTGTAGGTAAATCCTGCCGCGGCAAGCGTTACCGATGCTATTAACAGGCAGTGGATAACGAGAGATGCTATCCAGCCCTTGTTTCGGTTGTCCTTGTTCTGCGATATGAAGAACGGTATGAATACCGCGAGTAAGAGCGGAATGGCGAGAAACAGCCAATAGGGATTATCGAAGCTGATATTTCTCATAGCAGTACACCATCCAATCCGCAGTAAATATCAGAGCTAAGAGGATAAAGATGATCACGATAGGATCAAATTCTCCGTCAGTGCGCTCAAACTGCTGCTCTCCCATAAGGGAGAAGCTATCCTCACTCTCGGTGGGATTACTTTCGTCGGTGGGTATTCCCGAATAGATCTTGTATGTCTTCTCTTCACCGGCGTATGTAAGATTTACAGTATAGGTTCCGACCTCGTTAAGCTTGAAGGTAGCGGTATCGAGCGAGGTGTCGATATAAAGCTCCTCACCGCTCGGTGAGACCGCCTTTACGTTTTTCGTTCTCGAGGTGATGTTTATCTCGGCATCCTCACCTGCAGAATAATAAGCACGCTCGACAACGTTCGGACAGGCATAATTGAGAAGATTGCCGAGAAGTACGACGAAATCGGTGGAAAGCGCAATATCCGCCTTATGAAGGTCGAAGCCGATAACGACCTCTCTGTTACCGAGACCGTTGACACCCGCAAAGATAACGGGATTCGAGTCGCAGCTGAAGAGTGTCGTGAATTTTGTGTACATACCGCTGTACTTGACGTATTCGCCTATCGCAATATCTCTGCCCTCGACACCCGAGAGAAGCTTCTGCGCAGTCGAAGCCGTGGAGTCGGACTTGACTATCTCGATGGGATTATCAAGCTCGATAACACCCCTCGCGCCAAATCCGGAATCGTCAACGTTGCGGTTTGAGTTGATAAGCCACACCGCAGTGTCGGGGAGGACCTCGGGTGTGTAGGAATGGAAGATGCAAAGACCGTATTCATCAGCACCCGTGTAGTCTTTTGTCGACACGGTGTCTACCTTCGCATCCGTGAGAACGTCAAGAGCCGCCTGTAAGAAGAAGGGAGTATCGCTGACGATGAGGATGTTATACGAATCCTCGTATTTGTGGTTGTATCCTACGAACTCGTTGTCAGAGGGGAGCGCGTCAGCGTTAGTTATCACGACCCGATAGCTCTCGTAGCTATCCGTTCTGTATGAGAGAGATACAGCTAGAGGCTCGCCCGCCTTTACCTCAACGGTCTGCTTGTCGCGGTAATTGTTACTGCCGTCAACGTATAAGAGAACCTCGAGTCTAGCGTCCGATGCGTAGGAAATAACGTCAGCACTCACGCTAAGCTCACTGCCCATGTGCGTGCTTGCAACATTAGAAATAGCATAATTCTGCTCGTTTTGTAAACTAACGTTTACAATTTCCACATTATTATGCTCGCCAACGCTCTTGTCGGTGAATAGGTAAACCAAGAACGATGGGTTGTCATTAAAATAGCTCTGAGCCACAGCAACGGCATCGGGGAATGAACCCGTACTGCTCGCGCACTCGAGAGAATCAAGCATCTCACGCGCCAGCACCTTGTCGGTAAGACGCTCGTAAACGACGGTGGTCTCGTCAGATGCGTAAGCGAGCGTGAAGGTAGAGCCGAGGCTCGCCTCATCTATTACCTTACCGATCTCCGCCTTAGCTCTATCAAATCGCGTGCCTTGTATTCCGCCCATGCCCATACTCGCAGAGCTGTCAATAACAAAGCAGTATTCCCCGGCAGAATCGGGGACGATGAACCTGGGCTTCGCAATAGCGAGAGATATCGTTACAACGAGCAGAAGCTGAAGAATGAGGCTGATGATGCCCGCTATCGCACTGAGAGGATTTCTTCTCTTGAAGAATCTTTCGGACAGCTCCCATATGTAAGTCGAGGTAACCGTCTGTTCATTGAACTTATTACGGAGTATGTAGATGATAATGATGATCGGAACACCGATAAGACCAAGCAGGCCGAGAGGATTCACGAAGCTCATTTGATCACCTCCATATCCGCCATGCTGCCGAAGAAGACCTCGGGCATGGTCTTGTATGCGGGGATGAGCGCGTAACGCGCGCCTCTCGACTCGCAAAACGTGCGTATCCTATCGGTCACGTACGCGAGTGCCTCTTTATAGGCGTGCACCACGTCGTGATCGATCTTTTTTCTGTAATATTTTGCGTTGTTTTCGGAGTCAAAGAGGTGCATCTTTCCTCTTATCTGAGGATTGAGCTCCTCTCTTGATAGAACCTGGATGCACAGCACGTCGCGCTTGCTTTCGGAGAGCTTTCCTATCGCCGCCTCGTAGTCATCGTCGGTAAGAAAGTCGGATATAATTATCGAAAGACCGTCACCGTATCCTACGTTTGAGGGCATGATAGCGTCGCTTATGTGGGCATCCGTGTCAAATTCTATCTCATTCAGCTTGTTTACGCAGTTGAGATACGAGTCCTTGCCGACAATACCCGATGCGACGTCAACAAGCTCACTGCCTACGATTGCATAAATGGATACCTTGTCCATCTCGCATATCGAGAGGTAGGCAAACGCAGCTGCAATTTTTATAGCCGCCTCCGCCTTTTCATCATCGGCGCCGTGTGCCATTGACCTGCTCGCATCTATGTATATCCTGGTATGCATCTGACGCTCGTCATAATAGAGCTTCTCGTAAAGCTCCTCAAAGCGCATATAGACGTTCCAGTCTATCTTAGTGACGTCATCTCCCGGTACGTACTCTCGGTAATCCGCAAACTCGCACGATGAACCGAAGCTCTTACTGCGGCGGTTGCCGCCAAATGCACCGGCTACGTTGTTTCTGAGAAGCGACTGAATGGCTTCAAGCTCGCCAAGAAACGCTTCATCGATTACCATTTTTTTCATTTAGCGAACCTTTTTCGTTTCTTTTATAATCATTGCGATAACGTCATCGGTAGTCAGCTTATCGTTTACCGCAGAGTAGCTGATCTTGATCCTGTGTCTGAGGACGGGTACCGCAAGAGCGTCTATATCCTCGTATGACACGTTGTATCTACCGCACATGAGCGCGCGCACCTTCGCAGCCGTGATAAGACCCTGCGCCGCACGGGGTGATGCACCGTACTTGACATATTTCTTTGCCGTAGCGGGGCTATCGTCAAGCTCGGGATGAGTTCCCGATACGAGGCGAACGGTATAATCGAGCACCTCCTCTGCTACGGGAACGGTGGATGCGAGTCGTCTCATTGCGAGAATATCCTCACCGCCTACGACCGCCTCTGCGGTTTCCGCCATGGTTATCTGAGTCATCTTGACGATGCCGCGAAGCTCCTCGACCGAGGGGAACTTAACGATAAGCTTGAACATAAAGCGGTCCATCTGCGCCTCGGGAAGGGGGTAAGTACCGTCCTGCTCGATAGGGTTCTCGGTCGCGAGAACGAAGAAGGGCTCCTCGATAGCATAGGAGACGTTGTTTACCGTAACCTTGTGCTCCTGCATGACCTCAAGCATCGCAGACTGCGTCTTGGGGGTCGCGCGGTTGATCTCGTCGGCAAGCACGAGGTTCGCGAAGATGGGTCCCTTCTTGAACTTGGTGTTGAGTCTGCCGTTTTCGTCCTTTTCAACTACGTTGGTACCCGTTACGTCGGAGGGCATAAGGTCGGGGGTAAACTGAATTCTCGAGAAAGGAAGCGAAAGAACTCTTCCGAGAGAACGTACAAGTCTTGTCTTACCTACTCCGGGTACGCCCTCGAGAAGCACGTTTCCGCCCGCGATGATTGCGATTATTACGTTTTCAATTATATCGTCCTGACCTACGACGTCACGTCCGAGCTCTCTCTTTATAGACTCGACCTTGGAGCTAAAGAGCTTTACGTTTTCCATTTCAATGCCGTTGTTTTCTGCGTTTATCATTTATGTATCCTCTCAATCTTCGTCATCAAAGCCGCTGTAAAGCAGCGCAAAGTATTTCTGTATCGCCTTTTTCTGTTCCTCTGTATAGGAGCACTGAGGGCCCTCAAGCTTCTCTATCATAAGTGCGTTATATGCCGAGTAAAGCGTACCGTATTCAACGTACTTACCGGTTATCGGGTCGAGCACGAGATCGTTGCTTCCGTACTGCACGCCCTCGCCGACACCGCCTCCGACGCTATCCTCGTCTTTATCCTCGTCATTCGAGCCCGACTCACCTGGATCCTTAAGGTTTGGTCTTTCAAACTTCGGTATCGGAGCACCAAAGAGAACCGAAAGCTTGCTGAGAACGTACTCACCGGTATTTGCGTTTATCTTCAGCTCGGCAAGCACCGCGTATATCTCGTTGCTCATCACCTCGAAGGTGTGATCAAGCTCAATAAGAGCTTGTGCATGAGTCATGGAATCAAGCGATGTAAGAAGCTTCTTAAGCCCCGAAAGGCTCTTACCGTCGCTGCTGACACCGTCAGCATACAGGAAGCGCGCTATTACCGCATAGAGCTTATCGTCTTCCGCAATACGCGAATTCTTAAGCGAATTGTCGGTCTTCAAGCATATAGCATCGAGCTTCCATCTGAGATCAGCAATAAGCTCATCCTCGGTGGAAGTCTCCGCCTCACCCGTATAACCGAGCTCATTCCTGAACGCCATGAAGCCCTCGGCAAAGTCGCCCCATTCGGGCTCATCCCACTTGCTCGTATCAAGTGACTTGGCAAAGACTCTCATAAGGGCATCGGCACCCGTCCACATAGAGGTCAGTATCTCGGTTACAGAGGATGAATCGTAGGTGATCTTCGTTATCTCTGTGAGTGAGGTCGAGAGTATCGCCTGCATCTCCGGAACGGTTTCCGCATCCTCAAGCTGCTCAAGTAGTTTTGCAAGCTCATCTTTAAGCGCGCTCTTTACCGCCGCCTCAGCGCCCGAGCCGTCTACGTAGGATATAAGCTCGTTTATTCCGGCTCTTTGCATCGCACTGAGCTCAAACGGCACTATTTCATCCTCGTCGGGCTTTCGCTGATCGGGGGCAAATATTCCGACGAGCAGCATAGCTGCTCCGAGACAGACGGCAACGATATAGATCCATAACCGCTTCGCCTTAAAGCTCTTTGTCGGGATACGCGAGAGCGATTCTTCGGCATCCTCGCGCTGAATGGCAAGCATAGCACCCTCTCCATCCCGGTACTCAACCATCGTCCTCACCTTTTCCTTAAGCGAAAACTCGGTGTCAAGTCTGCGTGCAAGGGTCATATCCGAGCCGCCAAGCAAGAGGAACGAAAGCCCGAATGAAAGCATCGCTCCGCCAAGCCCCGATACAATTACGATCCACGGAATCAGCTCCATCACCATAAGCTTCATAAGAAGAAGCAGCACGCCCGCAGTGAGCGTGCCTACGGCAGCACCCGACAGTATCGATTTCGAGAGGCGAATTATGAAGGCTTTATTTTTAAATCTTAAAAAATTCGCGCCCATAATTTCTCCTTAATATATTTTATAATAAAAATATTTTACCAAATTTCCGTGCTAAAGTCAACATATTTCTCAAAACTCGACGGTGTGAAGCTGATAAGGTCCATATGCTTAGCTATGTTTTTTTGAACAGATTATTTTTCTAAAGTAGCAAAAAAAACAAGCAAAGAACGCCGATAATCAGCGTTTTTGACAATAATAGTTGTCAATAATCAAAGCATCGAGCAATCGAGGTGCACTTATAGCCTTATCCTTACGAGCGAGAATAAGCAAAAAATGTAGGCCGTACCCGACTCGAAAAAACTCAGAAAATTTCGATGCGTGTCAGTCGGCAAGTGGGGTGCGAGCTTTTTCCCTTGACTTTTCGCGTGCGGTAGTGTATAATATTTTTACTTATTTTGACAAACCCCATTTACGAAAGGACGGTCTGTTTATGGCAAAGGTCGCAGGGTCCATCAGAGACAGATGGCGCGCGCTCTCTCTTATCGGGAAGATATACCTTGTACTTACGCTTGTGTTATCTCTCGTTATAGCAATAACCGCGATATGCTACATCGTAGGCTGCATATCTATTTATACCGCCGGCAACGATCCGATGTACTCGAGGGAGATCGTTAACGAAAAGCTCGCTGAGCTTGCACCGATATCCATCATTTGTATCATACTTGTTATTGCCGCCGGAGTTCTCTCGCTTTTTGTAGACGCACCTAAAAGAAAGGCGATCCCCCTCAGAAAGTCGGTTCTCTTAAGACTTACGGAAAAGAGACTCGCAGGTCACACTCTTTCAGAGGAGTTCGTTTCATCGCGTAAAAGAGAAGAAAAATACCGAAAGATCATATTCTACATAGCTCTCGGCACCGTTATTGCGGTAGCCGCCGTTGCACTCATATTTATTCTCGATCCCTCGAGATATACCTCAGATGATATCAACCTCGATATCGCGTACTCCGTTGTTATCGGTGCTGTCGCTACCTTCATCTCCTTTGCCGCTTGCTTTGCGGCATCAATGCTTCTCGACCGTTCCTACGTCAGAGAGCAGGAGTCGGCTAAGGCGGAGATACTGCGTATAAAGGAGTCGGGCGAGGCGGCAATAATCGATGAGCCCGAATGTCCTCACGGAGAAGGACACATGACCCTCATTATCAGGTTTACGATTCTTATCGTTTCCATCGTATTTATCATACTCGGCATTTTCAACGGCGGTATGGCAGACGTTCTCGGAAAGGCAGTCCGTATCTGTACGGAGTGTATAGGTCTAGGATAATATGAAGAAATTCTTTGCTAAGCTCAAAAGCCTTATCCCGACTAAGCGCAGACTCATACAGCTCTACGCGGCACTTCTTACAAATGCGAATCTTAAGGGCTTCGTCAACGGAAAGATCTATCAGGGTCCTACGAAGAACGGATGTGTGCCCGGTCTTAACTGCTACTCCTGTCCCGGTGCCTCGGGTGCCTGTCCTCTCGGATCGCTCCAGAATGCACTTGCGTCGAGCGGAAAGTCCGTTCCATTCTACATTTTCGGAATTATAATGCTCTATGGCATCATTCTCGGAAGAACGATATGCGGCTTCCTCTGCCCCTTCGGACTTGTTCAGGATCTGCTTTACAAGATCAAAACACCGAAGCTCGGCAAATCCAGATTTACGAAGATACTCTCATACCTTAAGTATGTAATTCTCGTGCTACTCGTAGTGGTGTTCCCGCTTATTTATATGCTCCGCGACGTTCCCCTGCCCTCGTTCTGTAAGTATATCTGCCCCGCAGGAACGCTCGGCGGTGCTATGGGTCTTTTGGCGAACGCCGTTAACGACGGTATGTTCTCTATGCTCGGATCACTCTTCACCTGGAAATTTGCGGTGCTCGTCGTTATCATCGTTGCGTGTATCTTCATTTACCGAGCCTTCTGCCGTTTCCTTTGCCCTCTTGGCGCTCTCTACGGTCTTTTTAACAGATTTTCATTCTTAGGTATCACCCTCGAGCGTCCCAAGTGTACCGATTGCGGCAGATGTATTACCGTATGTAAGATGGATATCACCTCTGTCGGTGATATGGAATGTATCAGCTGCGGAGAGTGTATCAGCGAATGTCCCACTCAGGCTATCCGCTATAAGGGCGGTAAAATTATTCTTCCCGATAACGAGATCCCCGAGCTTGCCACAGAGGAAGAAAAGGCAGTCATTACCGAGAAGCGCAAAAAGCGCGTGACTATCCTCAAAATAGTTGCTGCGGTCGTTGCTGTGGCAGTCATTGCAGGCTCTCTGGTCTACTACAACTTCATTGATGCGCCCGCGCCCGACGTTGGCGTTGAGATAGGTAACGCGTGTCCGACGGATACACTCGACCGTGTCGGTGAGGATGGCACCTTCGACACTGCAAGACTTCGCGGCAGAGTTACCATTATCAATTTCTGGGGCACCTGGTGTACACCCTGTGTTCAGGAGCTTCCGCACTTCGACGAGGTTGCCGCCGAATATGACGGTGAGGTTTCGGTAGTTGCGATACACTCCTCATCGAGCTACGGCATGGGAGAGCCCGAGGATTATATTGCCGAGCATTATCCCGACAGTAAGATGATATTCCTGCGCGACGTGATAGACCCCGACAACCCCTATGCGGATAAATATTATTCCGCGCTCGGCGGTGTATCCACCTATCCTATGACTCTCGTTCTCGATGAGTACGGTATAATCGTGGCAAAATACGTCGGCTCGGTCACCTACGACCAGCTCGTTGCCGCCATTGCTGAGGCTCAGCAGTAATTTTTACTAAGCAGGATCGCGTGAGCATTTCACTGCGACCAAACGATTCATAAAAACGTTACTCTTTCAGAGTAAAAGAGGCAGGACTACGCGTCCTGCCTCTTTTGACTTTCTAAAAAACGGAGCCAACATCTGTCGGCTCCGTTTTTAAATTGCTTATCCGTTTTTCAATTACTTATTTTCAAGAGTTACGGTTATCTCCGTCGCTCCGCCAAGAGATGTCTTCTCGGGAAGCTCGAATCCCTCGGGAACGGTATTGAACTGCGCCTTAAGCTCACCGGTAATGCTGTTCATGATAACGAACTCTGCAACACCGTTTTCGTTAGTAACGGAGGGGGTGAAGCAGGTAACGTCGTCGCAAAGCTGAAGAAGAACTCCGGCAACGGGCGCGCCCTCTCCATCGAGAACGGTTACCCTGTATCGGGGAGCGGTCTCGATCTCAATGGTAACCTTGTTATCGGTAAGATCGAAGTATCCGTCGGGCATGATGTAAGGAGACTGAACACCTACGACCTTTGCGGAGTAGTTGCCTTCCTTAAGCGAAAAGCTTATTTTACCCGACTCATCGGTGAAATCAGCCTTACCCATAGGAACGGTATCATCAAGATAGAGCTGGATCTTAACACTGGGGATAGGATTGTTGTCCTTATCCACAACGGTTACGGTATACGTAACCTTATCATCTCCGCCCTCTTCTTCCTCGTCGGGAGTTGTGCAGGCAGTAAAGCCGAACGTAAGTACTACCGCAAGAGAAAGAAGGAGAAGAAGCGATACTATCTTCTTAAAGTTTTTCATTATTTCCTCCATAATTATGTATTTTACTCAACTATTATACCACCTAACAGGTAAAATTTCAAGAGTAAAGCTATACGTCAAAAAAGATTATTCGCTTATATAACAGCAAGCAAAGAGATGCGCATACTCCTCGACGATTTTCGTAGCCTTGTCACCAAACAGGTTCGTCGGGCTGCCAACCTTGTACCATCCCCACGCATCGCCTATCGTTTTTATAGCGTCGATAAGATCGTCGTTGAGAGGATACAGGCCGTATGCAGCATCGGATGCCGCAACGTATTTTGAGAGCAGGTTCGTGTAGTCGCGTTTTTCCTTAAGCTTATCGCCCTCGTAGACGTAGATACCGAAGTGTGCGGTCTCCATCATCTCGCTAAAGGATGCGATATATTCGGATGCACTTGCAAGTCTTACAAGAACGACAGGACCGTCTGCATCACCTAAATGATAGCATTTATCATCAGAATTGTAAACAATAGTTATATTTTCGTCAGTTAAATCAAGATTTGTAAGAGGAATCACAGGCTTTGTCGATCCGGCATCCTCGGCATCGGGATCCCAATTTTCCGTTCCCGGGAGAACGTACTTTGTGGGAGTGCCGGTAATCTTGACGTCAGACCAAGGCATCTCCTCCTTGCTCATCTCGAGCTCCTCGTCATAGCCTATAACGATGTTGGCGGTACATTCTGATTCAACGTCAACCGCAAACACGTACCTCGTGGAGGAGAAATAATCCTCACCAATATTAAAGCTTCTTATGAGGAATACGAGCCCCTCCTCAGTCCTGTAAACATCGCCCTCGCCCTCATTCAGTGCAACGTCAGCCGACTGAACGAAGTGAGGAGAGCCGTAATAACCGATTGTCGACTCTACGGGAGTGTCAGCCTCGACGGTGTATTTTCCGCGAAGCTCGGGGTAGAAGATAAAGTAGTTTCTGCCGGGCGATAACTTGACACGGTACCCGCCCTTCGGCATCACTATCGCATTCACACCGTTATCGAGGTGGGAAGGATAAACTGTTTCGGTAGGAAGATTATCCGTGCTGGTGTAAAGCGCAACGGTTATCTCCTCGCGCTCGGGAGAAAGAACGGCAGCCTCGGTATCATAATCGTATACCGTACCGAGGGGATCTACTATTTCAACTGTGTAGCTTCCGTCCGGAATTCCCTCCTCAGAGGATGATGCAACACCGTTCTTGTCGGTCATCTTCATCTCAATAAATTCGTCATCAAGGAAAATGTTTACTATAATTCCCGACATCGGATTACCGAAGCTGTCGGTTACGTTTACTTTATACTTTATCACTCCGTCATCGGGCTCGACGGGGTCAACGCAGGACGTCAGCGCCGTGAGCGATGCGAGGAGCATCACTGCTGCAAGGAGCAGTGCAATCAATCTTTTTATTCTCATATTATCTCCATTATTCCGTGTAGGAAAGAAAGGTGGGGACGCTTAAACGCCCCCACGCAATCGGGCATTTTACTGCCTTTTTATCAGAAATCGGATATGAACTTCCAGCCCGCCTCGAGGCTCTCGTAGTAGTAGCAAAGCTTTACCCAGGAGTTTTCTACACCCTCGAAGGTGTACTTATCCATAAGCTTCTGAAGAAGGGTTGCCAGCTCTTTGTTAACCTTAACGCATCCGTAGAGATCGGAGGGTGCGGGCTCACCGTTGATAACGGTCTTATCGTCGATGATCATATCTGCATATTTCTGTGCCGTTGCGGTCTCATCCGTACCCCTTCCGCTGTACTTGCCGTTTTTAACGTCTGCAAGCTTATAGAAGGCGTAATTAGCATCGTACTCCTCACCCCAGAGAGCGCGGAGCTCGGCATCGGTGTACTCGGAGAGATAGATCTTGGCAAGGTGATCGTTCTCACTCATCGCGAAGTTGAACGCCTCTGCCGTGATCATATCCTTAAGGTTTTTGCTGAAAATACTGGTGATCATGGTGAAGTCTGCATAAATTACGGAGTCACCGTGAGTACCGTCGGGAAGAATGTTCTTGTAGCAATCGTTCGCCTCGTCATACCAGACCTTAACGCCGCCGGGAATAAGCGTTTCGGTTATATTTCCGTTCTCGTCGATAAGATAGGTGAAGGGAGCTCCGGGAGATACCGCACGGAAATGCTCATAGCTCTCTCCAAGATATTCAATCTTGAATGCGAAGCTGTCGAAGTTATAGAGATCGTAGTACGCGATATCAATGTAGTAGGTCGTGCCCGCCTCAAAGTAAGCGTACATATACACGTTGTTTGAGTCGTCGAGTATTCTCTCGTTGATCGAGTACTGATAGTAAAGAGAACCATTCTTGAGGAATATCCAGCCGTTAAGCGACTTGTTAATATCCGTATTGTTCTTATCCGCGTTGGAAGCGATGAAATAAGCACCGGACTTCTCGGGAGTAAAGGCATACCAGAGACCTCTGGGCATAAGTACGCGGTCGTAGGTGACCTTGTTGGGGAAGTAATCCTCGGGATCGGATTCGGTATTCACGATAGTAGGATATGCAGAGTGAGGAGCAAGACCGATTATCGGATCCTCAAGCTGCTCACCGTCGGTAAAGTACGCATCGTAGTAAAGGCAGAACTGAAGCCACTGGTTAGGGTTACCTGCTTCGATGCCGGCAGCCTCTGCGATCATCTCAAGATAACCCCTGAGAGTCTCGTCAACGGTGCAGACACCGCCGATCTTTGCATTTGATGCATAGTTACAGTATTTAACCATAGGATCGTAGAGCTTTGCGATCTCACCGAATCCGCCCGCGGCAGTCTCGCCCGCCTGGTACGCACTGTAAATAATACTATACATTGAGTCGTTCGACGAGAAGGGCGTTACACCCATGAGATTTGCAAGAAGGAGGGGACCCGTGTCAGATCCTACGTGATAATAACCGTCAGCACCGAGCACAACAGTCTCGTAGGACTGATAGCCGAGGCCGTTCGGATTCGGCTTAGTCGCCGCCCAACGGGGTATGTAGGTCTTAACGTCGACGTCATCCTTGCCGACCTTGCGCATATTCGTGATATACACAGCATCGTCACCTACGTCCTTGGAATCGTCCTTAAGGTAAATAAGAGTTAACTTATATGCCTTAGTTTCCTTTGCAACGTAAGCACAAAGCGATTCCCATTCCTCGCTCTCGCCCGAAAGAGTGTTGATGCTCACACCGTCCACGAGGACGTAAAGCATATCCGCACCGAGCTCGGTAGAAAGGAAGTAATCGAACATGAGCGCCTCGCCTGCCAGAAGCTCGACATCCATGTGAATTGTTGCAAATGCGTTATCCATCTCCTTTATGGGAGTAGTAATTACGGTCTTACCGTCCTTCTCGCCTACGATAAAGGGCCAGGAGTATTCTGCGTCGTTCGAGCCCGACTCGGGATAGTAGGTCGCTCCGAGGCTCTCGTTCTCAATTGCCGAAGCGATCTCGTCGGAGGGTGCCTGAGTTATATCGGGCTTAGCCTGAGGAGCAAGATCCTCGTAGCTCGTAAGAAGCTTCTGCTGATAATCAACGGCAGTAAAGTGATTGAATATAGCGTTGAAATACTTTGCACCGGTGATAGCACCGTTAACGATAAGGCAGACCGCACCGTAACGGTCAATCATAACCGAGGTGGGGAATGCCGAAACGCCAAAGGCGTTACCTATACCGGCGTTATCCTTTGCCACGTCGAAGCTGAGAGGATTCTGTGCCAAGAACATTTTTATCATCTCTTCGCTCTCAGTCGGGAGCGGGTCGAGCGCAACCACTGCGATATCCTCGGAATAGGTGTTGTAAGCGGCATCTAGATAGGGGAACTCCTCTATGCACCAGGAGCAGGTGGTGTACCAGAAGTTGAGCATAACCGCCTTCTTGGTCTTGAGAAGCTCGGAGAGAGTTACCGTCTCACCGTCTACCGTCCTTACGGTAAAGTCGCGCATAATGCTGCCGAGCTCGTATCTCACACCGCTGAGCGAGGGGTTGTCTATAACCTTGGATGTAAGGGTGATAGCGCAGGATGTGCCCGTAAAGCTGTAGTAATCAGCGATAGCGTATCCCTCGGGAGCACCGCTGAGCATTACCGCATAGCCATCCTTCTGCTTGAGCGATACGGTAGCAATTCCGCTTGCATCCGTCTTGGCGTAGCCCTCGAGATCGTCGAGAGTGCTGTCAGCAAAGACGGTGACGACCACGTCCTTAAGCGGCATACCGCCTGCGGTCTTGACGCTTACGGTGTAATTGATTTTTTGACCGGGTGTAGGGTCCGGTCCGGGTCCGTTGCCGGGACCTTCTCCGGGATCATCAGGTGTCACACATGAAGTCAGCGTTCCCATCATAGCACCGAGCAACAGAGCAAATGCCAGAAGCAGGGCTATGAATCTGTTCGTTTTTTTCATATAATTCTCCTTGTCGCACCCCTCGGGATAAGCCTCGGGGAGCAAAATTTATATTTTCGCTTTTTTATCATATCATATATCAAGAAAAAAAGCAATAGATAAATTAAAAATACTTTAATTAAATAAAGTGAAAAAATGCGACAAAAAGGGTTGATTTCTTCCTTATATTGATTTATAATATATATTACGCGAATTATTTTACGTCACTTTAGCACTGTGATGCGCGAAAATGTGCGCGATATACTAGAAAGGCCAGGAAATAATGAGAAAACAAACCAAAAGAAATGTGCCGTTGTTTATCACGACGATGATCCTACTTGTGTCGATACTGACAACAATGTTCGCATCGGTCCTGACGAACGCGGCGGGTGCGGATCTCGGATCGGCACCCTTCATTGACCTCTTCGACGGAAATCTAAAATTTGACCAGAGTCAGTTCTACGACGGTACGGTGATCCACAAGCTCCCCGACACCGTAAAGGACACTGACGAGATCTCGCTTATCATCAGACTTGATAACGAGTCGCTTCTCGACGTTCACACCGAGAAGTACTCTACCCAGGAGTTCAGCGAGTTCTATCTCACCGACGAGGCTGCCGCTATCAGAAAGCAGATAGCCGACGACTCCGAGTCCTTACGCAAGAAGCTTATGGCGAAGGATATCGACTTCACGACCGGTGAGAGCTATGCTACCCTCTTTGGCGGCTTTGAGATCACCATCAAGGCGGCTGACTTCCTCGACGTATGCAAAACGGTAGGCAATGATGCCAACGTCATCGTCGGCGACGTTTACGAGGTAGAGGAAACCAAGCTCGTTGAGAACAAGGTAAACGCGTTCGAGACGGGTATATTCGATACCACGGGCTTCGATTATGACGGAACCGGAATGGTAGTTGCGGTACTCGATACGGGTACAGACTACTATCACAGCGCGTTCTCGATGGACAACTTCACGGCTCCCGAGAATAAGTGGGGCCTGACCTTTGACGACGTCAAAAACAAGCTCGCTGAAAAGGACTTTGCAGCCGAGGGCTTCAACCCCGGTCTGACCGCCTCAGACGTATACATCAGCGGTAAGCTTCCTTACGGATATGACTACGCGGACAAGGACTCCGACGTATTCCCGATCAACAGCCACCACGGTACTCACGTTGCAGGCATTATCGCGGGTAAGGACGATACCATCACGGGTGTTGCTCCCAACGCGCAGATCGTAACGATGAAGATCTTCTCGGATATCCAGCTCAGCGCACGTACCTCATGGATACTTGCGGCTCTCGAGGATACCTTCCTTCTCGGCGTTGACGTTATCAACATGTCTATAGGTACGGCGTGCGGATACAGCCGTGAGACCGATAAGGAGCAGATCTCGGGTGTGTACGATAAGATCCGCGATGCGGGCATCAGCATGGTAGTTGCGGCATCGAACAGCTTCAACTCCGCATACTCATCCGAAAAGAACGGTAACCTTCCTCTTACCACCAACCCCGACAGCGCGACCGTCGGCTCTCCTTCTACTTATAAAGGAGCTATGTCGGTAGCATCCATCGAGGGTGTCAAGACCTCTTACATACTCTTTGGCGATACCATCATCTACTTTGAGGAGTCCACCGACAGAGTTGCAGAGGAAAAGAACTTCGTTAAGGAGCTTCTCGGAGATAAGAAGGAGCTCGAGATCGAGTACGTTCTCATTCCCGGCTCGGGTATCGCAGCAGACTACTCGGGCATAGATATCGAGGGCAAGGTGGCTCTCATCAAGCGTGGCTCCAACACCTTCGAGGAAAAGGCTAACACCGCCGAGAAGATGGGCGCCGCAGCCTGCATCATTTACAACAACGTATCCGGTGACATCAAGATGAACGTCGGCGAGACGACCATCGCCGTCTGCTCGATCTCCCAGAACGACGGTGAGCTTCTTGCAAAGAGCGGAACCGGCAAGATCAAGATCAGCTCAGCTCAGGCGGCAGGTCCCTTTATGTCGGACTTCTCCTCCTGGGGTCCCACCCCTGACCTCGGCATCAAGCCCGAGATCACAGCGCACGGTGGTTCGATCCTCTCCGCAGTCCCCGGCCAGGATTACGACAGACTTTCGGGCACCTCAATGGCAACTCCCAACATCTCGGGTGTTACAGCTCTTCTCCGTCAGTACGTTATGGAGAACTTCCCCGAAAGCGTTACAAAGAATCCCACAGAGGTAACGGCAGTTATCAACAGACTTATGATGTCCACGGCGGATATCATCTACGGTAAGAACGGTAACCCTTACGCTATCAGAAAGCAGGGTGCGGGCCTTGCCAACCTTGTAAACTGTGCGAACACTACGGCATACATACTCACATACGACAGATACGACAACTCGGTTATGGATAAGTCCAAGATCGAGCTCGGCGACGACCCCACGAAATCGGGTGTCTATAAGCTCGTCTTCACTATCGATAACTTCGGCAAGACTGCTCTTACCTACAACGTTGACGCACTCGTTATGACCGAGGGCGTGAGCGAGACGAAGACAAACCAGGGTGACACCACCGTCACTGAGACCGCAGTTATGCTCGATGCAGGCGTCAGCATCACGTCCGTAAACGGCGGTACCCAGAACGGCTCGAAGGTCACTGTCAACGCAGGCTCCAAGGCAACCGTTACCGTCACCATTACTCTTACCGACGGTGACAAGAAGTATCTCGACGAGTCCTTCAAGAACGGTATGTACGTCGAAGGCTTCGTCACCCTTGATGCAGAGGGAGATACCGTTGACCTAAACGTTCCCTACCTCGCGTTCTACGGTGACTGGACCGTTGCTCCCCTCTTCGACCTTGACTACTACGCAACCAACAAGGACGAGCTCGACGACGGTATAGACCTCTTTGATAAGACTCTTGCCGATGCGTTCGCAACAAGGCCCATCGGCGGCACCTACGATGACTATGTTTCCTACCTCGGCTCCTACTACTACGAGCAGAAGCCCGGCAGCAACAAGATCGCAGCGGACAGAAAGTACATCTCTCTCACAAACCAAGAGATGGGTGTCAACGAGCTTAAGTACGTATGGGCAGGTATGCTCAGGAACGCCGACCGCGTCGAGGTAACGATAGTTGACGACGCTACGGGCGAGATAGTCTTTGAAACGGTTGACAACGATATCAGAAAATCCTACGGAGACGGCGGTCCTATCAGACCCTCCAACATAGATATCGGCTTCAGCGCGATAGACGAAAACCTTAAAAACAACTCAAAATACACGGTAACCCTTAAGGGTTATCTCGACTACGGTGACGGAGGTGCTGACACCAACCTCAACAACACCTTCACCTTCCCTCTCACCATCGACTTTGAGGCACCCACCATCACCGACTGCCAGTTCTACACAGAGTATGACAAGTCGGCTAAGAAGACCAGACTCTTCACTAAGATCGCGATCTACGATAATCATTATGCGATGGCTATGCTTCCCGGCTACATCAGCTATAATCCCACAGATCCCGATCCTTACATAATCAACACCTTTGACCGTTATCTCACTCCCATCTATTCGGAGGAGAATTCCACGACCTACGTTACCTACGAGCTTACCGATTATATCGACGATATCAAGGAAGGCGCATATACGGGTAACACCTTTACCATCACTGCGTACGACTACGCGCTCAACATCTCGACCTACGAGATAGCTCTTCCCGGTCAGTACCTCGATCTTTACTTTGAGGAGACCGACATCGAGCTCTATCCCAACCAGCTTTATGACCTCGCACCTATGGTATATCCGAACACCCAGTGGAGCGAGTTTATCACCTACACCTCGACTAACCCCAAGGTTGCTACCGTTGTGAACAACAAGATCCTCGCGATCTCGAACAACAATAACAACGGTGAGGACGGACAGTGCGTTATCGTTGCTACCGTCATTCTCGAGGACGGCACGAAGCTTCAGCGTCATATCAACGTCACGGTCAAGCCCGCAGACAACAAGCACAAGTATGACCCGCCGGTGCTCGACACCTTCAACCTTACGGGATACTACATCAACAAGGCGTATTTCTTCCTCGCTAACGAGGACAGAGATCTCGGTGAGACCGGCAAGATCATGAAATTTGTCGGTGACAGCTACTCGCTCAAGATGTTCCCCTCCGAGTCGGTGACTATCCAGTATGACCTCAACGCGTACTTCCCCGATGCTACCAAGGTAGTATTCGAGTCGGGTAACCCGAATATCGCAGAGGTCTCCGAGGACGGTACGATAGTTGCGGTAGCAGAGGGCTTTACCTCAATAACCGCGAGAGTCCTTCTCAACGGAAAGAGCACATACTATTCCAAGTCCATTTCGATCCAGGTCAAGGATCCCTATGTAACGAGCGGTCCCTCGCTCTCGCATTACTTCGGTAACGGCGGATACGTTCACATCGACGAGGATCTCGGCATCACCGAGATCGGACAGTACGCATTCTCGAACTTTGATTACATACCCAAGGGAGAGGGCGACGAGATCTCCGAGGAGGAGCCCGAGCTCACCAAGATCTGGTTCCTCGGTGACGATACCATCACCAAGGTAAAGATCCCCGAGGGCGTTGAGACCATCGGTCCCTTTGCCTTCGCTAACCTCTCGAAGCTTACCGAGGTAATTCTTCCCTCCACGCTTAAGACGATAGACTACGGTGCGTTCTACAACTGTCATCAGCTCACCACCGTAAAGGGTATCGAGAACGTTAAGTTCATCAACCGCAGCGCATTCCAGGGCTGCGGTCTCTCGGGAACACTCGATCTTAAATCTGCTGTTGCTATCGGTGACTTCGCGTTTGCGGAAAATTCCGAGTACAACTCGGTTGGCAAGCTCGAGTTCTTCAGAAACAGATTCACCACGCTTATCCTCTCCGAGAACTGTAAGTCGGTTGCTTCCTACGCCTTCTCGGGCAACAAGGAGCTCACCACTCTTACCGTAAACTCCGAGTTCTTAAAGCTCGGTCAGTACGCGTTCAACGACTGTGAGAAGCTGGAATCCGCATCCATCAACGCCGCGGTTATTCCTGCGGGCGCGTTCAACGACTGTATCGCCCTCAAATCGGTAACCATCGGTAAGGACGTATCGGTCATCAGCGAATATGCATTCAGAAACACCCAAGTATCCTCCTTCACGGTAGCTAACGGCAACACCGTATACTGTGCTCAGGATAACAAACCCTACCTTATCAGCCGAGACGGCTCCGAGCTTCTTCTCGCTGCTCCCACGCTTGAAAATCTCGTTATACCCGCGGATAGCGGTATCACGGTCATAGGTATCGGTGCGTTCTCGGGCAACGAAAAGCTCGTGAGTGTAAATATGCCGTCTGTAACCGAGATAAACAACTACGCATTTGCAGAGTGTACCTCTCTTAAGACGGTATCCTTCGGTACCCTCACCAAGATCGGTGATTACGCGTTCCTTAATACTGCGCTCGAGACGGTTCCTGCAAATACCGCAAGCAAGATAGGTAAGTACGCATTCGCCAGCACGAATCTCACCTCGGTTGTAATTGCCGACGGTGTGACCGTAGGCGAGGGCGCGTTTGAGTCCTGCGACGAGCTTGCAAGCGTTACCGTGGGCAATGACGTGACCCTCGGCAAATACGCCTTCAGATCCAACGTATCCTACATGAATTACCACGTTGAGTCTACGGGCGGAACCTCCCCTCTCTACTACTACGTATTCGAATCGGCTCTCCATTCTCTTAAGATAGGTAAGAATGCCGACATCGGTGAGGGCGCGTTCTGGTTCGCGGCTGAGCTCGAGGAGGTAACTCTCGGCGAGGGTGCTAAGATCGGCGACTACGCCTTCTACACCAACGCTTCTCTTACCGCGGTGCACGGTCTTGAAAAGGCACTCAGCATCGGTAAGAGCGCATTCTCGGGTGATATACGAAACTTCTTCACCTCAAATCAGCCGAGCGAGAGCAACGTAGCACTCGACGATGACGGATATTACATCCTTAAGTACTACTCCGCACAGCTTCCCTCTCTCGATCTTTCCGCTTGCGAATACATCGGCGAGGAAGCATTCGCTTACTGCCAGGAGCTCGTATCCGTGACTCTCGGTGATAACATCACCGTTATTCCTACCGGTGCATTCAGAAGCTGTGAGAAGCTTAACACCGTCAACCTCGACGGTATCACCTCTATCGGTGATTACGCGTTCACACAGGCTGCTCTCACGAGCGTTGATATCAAAAACGTTACCGAGATCGGTGAGTACGCGTTCTGCGAGGCTCCCGAGCTTGTATCGGTCACCCTCTCTCCGAACATCGTATCCATCCGTGAGGGTGCATTCTCCTACTCTCCGAAGCTCGCTATCGTGAACGGTATGGAGCATATTGAACACGTAGGTGACTACGCCTTCGCTTACACTGCCATCACGTCGGCAGACCTTACGGGTGCGAAGTACCTCGGTACGCACGCATTCTTAAAGGAAAACCTCACTCCCTTCACCGTTACCCTCGGCGAGTCGCTCGAGGACATCGGTGACAACCCCTTCGCATGGTGCGATATCGTTCGCTTCTCGAAGGAGGTAGTCGAGAGCTTCAACGGTAAGGATTATCCCTCTACCATCTACGACTTCGACCTCGGTGATAACGTAAAGGTTATCGGCGGATCTCTTTACAGAGTTATTCCCCTCGGCCTTGAGCTTATCACCTGGTGTGACGATCCCCAAAACGTTACTGCCACCGTGGCAGAGGGAACGACGAGAATCAGCGCGTATGCCTTTGCAGGCTCCGATGCTATCAACGTTATCCTTCCCTACACCGTCGAGTCGATCGGCCATAAGGCATTCTTCGGCTGCGACAAGCTCTCCATCGTGAACTTCTCGAGCTACTACGCTCCCATTCTCGAGGAAGAGTATGACATCTACTACTTCTACACTCCCGGCAACCTTCCCCAGGAAATCGGTCTTGTAAACTACGTAATGTGGAACGCATCGTCCGATCCCTCGAACGTATTCTACGGTGCGAACTTCATGGACTACGTTGGTAAGGTTACCGACAAGGCGGTTATGGTCAAGCCCTCTAACGGTATCGGCTATGACTCCTTCATCTTCGCACAGTACTTTGACGTAATACTCGAGGGCGCAAGTGCCGCGGACGACGCTACCCTCGCTGCTATCTCGGCTATAAACGCTCTTCCCGACAAAGTTGCTCTCTCGGATAAGAAGCTCGTCGAGGCAGCAAGAGCCCTCTACAACAAGATCGCTACCAACGAGCAGCTCGGTCTCGTTTATAACTCACAGAAGCTCTTTGATGCGGAAAAGCGTATCGCGAGCCTTGAGTACCTCGAAAACGAGAAGAACGAGGAGCCCGTTACCGAGCCCGCAGAGCAATTCCCCGTTTGGGCGATAGTTCTTATCGTCGTAGGCGGTGTTATCGTGCTCGGCGGCCTTGGAGTCGGCGGATACTTCCTCTACCGTTATTTAATGAAGAAAAAGGCTGAGGGCGAGGATCCCGACGGAACTGAGCCCGATGCAACCGAGCCCGACACTCTCCCCGAGGTGACCGACGCTGTTTCGGACACCGAGGCTGAGGGTACTCCCACCGAAGATAACGCTATGGCGGCTGAGCCCGCTGTAGCGCCCGAGGAGGACTATGCCGAGACCGAGGATACTCCCGCAGAATTCGATGAGGATAACGCCATCGTTGAGAGCGTCACGGAAACTGACGATCCCGAAGAAGCCTTAAAGACAAATTTCCCTGGCGTATCGGAGGATAACAACTGATAATGAAAAAACGATTTCTTTTAGTGGCAGTGCTGCTTCTTATAGCAGCAACTGCCGTGATACTGACCTCATGCTCGCAGTGGGCTAACCCCTACGACGTGCTCGACGGTGAGGGCGCAAGCATCAGCGTCAAGTTCCTCGCCGGCGAGGGCGGTCTGTTTGCCAGCACCACCGGTGTTACGGTCGTCGACGTATTCAACCTCGGCGATTACACCCCCGACGGAAACGGCAAGGTCAGCATCCCATTGATCAAGCCCGATGATCCGAAGCGCGGCAATGACGCATTCGATATCTCAAAGAACGGACACATCCTCGCGGGATGGTTCGTTGCAGAGGAGGTTGACGACGGAAACGGCGGCAAGACCTATAAGCCCACACGCAAATGGAACTTTGCGACCGACAAGCTCACGCTTGATGCATCGGGCGATTACTCTGCAAATACTCCTTCTCTTACTCTCATGGCAGTATGGATGCCCTACGTTAACTTCGAGTTTTATGCAGACGTTGACGGCACTCTCACCAAGGTAGGTGAGAAGTCGGGTATGTCCATCGATATCCCCGAGTGGAACCTCGATAACGGAAGAATGAACTACAAGAGCTTCCTCGAGCTTGATGGCAAGACCTTCAAGGCGGCGTACAGCGACGAGGCAATGACCGAGGCGATCACCAACAAGATCGAGGGCAAGTTCGATTACGATAACGGAGTTACTCTTACTCCTACTATCAAGATCTACACCGAATGGATTGACGGCGAGTGGTTCAAGATTTCGAGCGCCAACCAGCTCTCTAAAAACGCATCCGCGACGGGATGCTACGAGATCCTCGGAGACCTCGAGTTCGGAAGCGGAATTCTCTGGCCTCAGGTATTCGTCAATAACGAGTTCTCGGGACAGTTTATCGGTAACGGACACACCGTAAGCGGTATTACCACCGGTGCCTCGCTCACGAGTGGCGGTGACGTATCGCACGGAGCTATCTTCGGTGCTCTTTCCGATAAAGCGCTTATCAAGGATCTTACCTTCACGGGCGTCAGCTACACGGTGAATACCGCGGTCAGACCCAGTACGGCTGACTTGGGTATTCTTGCAGGCACTAACAACGGTGCTACGCTCGAGAACGTTTCTCTTACGGAATCCAAGCTCGTCCTCTCCGACAAGCTCTTCACCCTATCGGTTACCGTTGACAGATTCATTAACGGAAGCTTTAAGGCAGGTCTGGTATTTGCCGACGGAGATACGGAGGGTGTAAGCATCACGAACGTCACTCTCGAGGGCGGAAACAGCGATAAGATCACAGCTACCGTAGGCGATAAGGGTGTTATCACCTTTACCGTACCGGAGACGGAATAAATACCGATTATTAATTTTGGAGGAATATACAGTATGGAAAACAATTTCGACACCGAAGCTGCCGTAACGGGTGGCACGGGCGAGGGTACTCCCACGGCCGAGAGCAGCTCCGGCAGCGCTCCCACAGTTACCGTAGGCGCTCCCGTAACTCAGGGTAAAAAGCCCAACAAGAAGCTGATCGCGATCATCGCGGCAGTGCTCGTCGTTGCTATCGTTATCAGCTCGGTAGCAGTTACTCTTTCGCTCATCGGCGGTAAGCCCGATGCGTTCGTTATCATGACCGAAGAGCTCGACGGTCTCTTCAACCCCTTCTTCTCTACCACCGCAGCTGACGGCTCCGTAGTTTCTATGACTCAGATCGGAATGCTCACGAGTGATTACAAGAACGGTCAGGCTACGATCGCATACGGCGACAACTACGCAGTCGTTACCAAGGACTTCAAGAAGACCTACAACGATTATAACGACACAACCACCTACACCTTCGTTATCAAGAACGGAATCAAGTATTCCGACGGACATCCCCTCACCATTGAGGACGTCCTCTTCAACCTCTACGTTTATCTTGACCCCGTCTACACCGGCTCTGCTACCATGTATTCGACCGACATTCTCGGTCTCACCGATTACAGAACTCAGACCAACAATGCCACCGAAGGCGTTGATGACGAGCTCACCGCAGGCGCGCAGGTCCATGCAGACAACCGTATCATGGAGCTTGTAAACCTCTTCTACAGCGAGAAGAACAAGCCCGGTGCCTTCACCGTTGACTACGAAACCATGAAGGCTGCAATTCTTGCTCACTCCCTCTCGACCGGTTATAAGGACGCTATCTCCACCAATCCCTCAACCGTTACCTCTGAGAACCTTCTCGCTGACTACGAGCTCACCCTCAAGTACTTCAAGGAAGAACTTGGTAAGGACTACATAAGCGCACAGGAGGCTTATGATACCACGAAGGCTCCCTACGCAGAGTGGAAGAGCGACTTCGAGAACGAAGTATTCTGCTTCCTCGTTTACGAGGGCTTCATTATCCCCAAGTATGCCGAGAACGGCAAGGACAAGACCAAGATAGAGAGCTTCGACGGTAAGGACAACTACAAGCACATTACCTCGAAGGAGCAGGCTATCGAGTACGCATACAACAACATCATCTCCTCAAGACTCGACGAGATCCTTCTCGGATGGGCTACCTCTCAGAAGCTCCAGACCGAGTATCTCGCAAAGGCTAAGGAGGTTATCCTTCACCAGAACGCTAACGAGGACGGTACCCTCAAGGTTCCGAACATCAGCGGTATCGTTTCTCTCGGTCACACCGATGGTGCTCCCGCAACCGTTACTATCGGTGAAAATACCTACACCGTTGCTACCGAGTACGACGATTACGGTGCTCCCGTAAACGAGGGTGAGTACGCAGTGCTCGAGATCACCATCGACGGTGTCGACCCCAAGGCAGTATGGAACTTCTCCTTCGCAGTTGCTCCCCAGCACTACTATGCAGAGGGCAACGACGTTGACATCAAAAACAACAAGTTCGGCGTTGACTTCGGCTCATTCGAATTCATGACCGGCAAGATCCAGTCCACAAGAAACATTCAGATTCCCGTAGGTGCAGGTCCCTACAAGGCAACCGACGCATCTAACGGCGACAACCCCCAGGGTACCACCTTCTTTGCAAACAACGTAGTTTACTTCAAGGCTAACGAGTACTTCTACACCGTTGGCTCGGGTCTTAACAATGCTAAGATCGAGAAGCTCCGTTACAAGGTAGTGAGCGCATCCAACGCACTTAACGCTCTTAAGAGCGGCGACGTTCATTACGCTACTCCTCAGCTCACCCCCGACAACGAGGCTAAGCTTAAGTCTAGCGATTACAAGAACGCAGGCATCAACTACACCAGCACCGATCAGCTCGGCTACGGTTACATCGGTATCAACGCAGGCAAGGTTAAGGATATCAACCTCAGAAAGGCTATCATGACCGCCATGGATACCAGCCTTGCACTCTCCTACTACACCACCGGCTCGGCACAGACCATTTACTGGCCCATGTCCACGGTAAGCTGGGCATATCCCAAGGATGCTGAGGGCAATATCAGCAAGGACAATAACCACACCTATCCTACGATCGGCTTCGTTGACGAGGACGTCAAGAAGGAGATCAAGAACTACATGACCGCCGCAGGCGTTGCAGAGGGCGACAGTGAGCTCAAGATCAAGTTCACCATCGCTGGTGCAAACCTTACCGATCACCCCACCTACAACACCTTCATCCACGCAGCAGAGCTCCTCAACGAGTGCGGCTGGGATATTGAGGTAGTTGCAGATACTCAGGCACTCACGAAGCTTTCCACCGGCTCTCTCGCAGTCTGGGCGGCAGCATGGGGCTCCACCATCGACCCCGATATGTATCAGGTATATCACAAGAACTCCACCGCAACGAGCGTTCTTGCTTGGGGCTACCGTGAGATCCTTGCTAACCCCGACAACTATCCCGAAGAGATCGACATTCTCGGCAAGCTCAGCGACGTTATCGACGAGGCTCGTGAATACGAGGACGAGGATCTCCGTAAGCCTCTTTACGAGGAAGCACTCGGCTACGTTCTCGATCTCGCTATCGAGCTCCCCGTATACCAGAGAAGCACTCTTTACGCATACAACTCCAACGTAATCAACGCCGACACTCTCCCGAAGGAGCTCAATCCCTATTCTTCGCCCCTCGATAGAATCTGGGAGATCGAATTCGCAGAGTAAACGAAAGGTAAATTATGCTTAAGTATATACTTAAAAGACTGGCACTGTGCATTCTTATTCTTCTCGGCGTGTCTGTAATGATATACTTCCTTATCAGATGCATGCCCGTCAGCTTCATTGACGATAAGATAGCACAGATGAACCAGGGAGGCGCGACTATCCCTCAGGAGACGATAGACAGCATGAAGGCTCTCTACGGCCTTGAGGATAACAGCTTCTGGGGAATACTGTCAGGCTACGGAAAATGGCTGTTATCGATGCTCCGCTTCGACTTCGGAACGAGCTTCAAGTATGCTACCCCCGTAGTTGACGTTATCAAGGATCACATGGGTGTATCCTTCGCAGTTGCTCTTATTGCGACCTTCTTCGAATTTATGATAGCTATCCCTCTCGGTATCACCGCTGCTACGCATCAGTATTCCGTGCGCGACTACGTAGTTACCGTACTCGTTATGATAGGTATCTCGCTCCCCTCCTTCTTCTTCGGTCAGATGCTGAAGGACTTACTTGCTATGAAGCTCGGGTGGTTCCCACCGTCGGGACTGGTGGATGCGACGACAGACCTATCAGGTGTAGCACTGATATTTGACTACTTCAGACACATGTTCATCCCCATTCTCACCGTAGTTATCCTTTCGATAGGAGGACGAATGAGAATGACGCGAACAAACATGCTCGAGGTTCTCAACTCGGATTACATCCGTACCGCGAGAGCTAAGGGCTTAAGCGAAAACACGGTTATCTATAAGCACGCGTTCAGAAACACGCTTATTCCTCTCGTCACCTCGCTTGCGGGACTTCTTCCCTCTCTGTTTTCGGGTGCGATTATTACCGAGCAGGTCTTTGACCTGCCCGGTATCGGAAACAAGGCGTTCGCTGCCATGATATCCGCAGATATCCCCTTCATCATGGGATACAATATGTTCTTGGCACTGCTCAGCGTTCTCGGCGTGCTCCTCGCAGACCTTATGTATGCGTGGGTTGACCCGAGAGTAAAGCTTCAGTAAGGAGGTAAGCATGGAAAACGAAAACATGAATCTCCAAGAAGCAGAAGAGCTCGAGGGCGGTGTCGCTACCGCAGAGCAGGAATATGCCGACGAGGCTACCGCAGAGGTAGAAGAGGCAGTCGACGAGGTCGAGGATGACGAGGACAACGAGGAAGAAGGCTCCCACGAGAAGAACCTCAGGCTTATGTCCCCGACTCAGATGGTCCTTCGCCGCTTCTTCCGCTCGAAGCTCAGTATTATCGGTCTTGTTATGATAATCTCGCTCTTTGCATTCTGCTGGCTCGGCCCCGTGTTCTATACACAGTGGGGACCCACAGAGCAGGATATGACGGGTAAGGTTGAATATTCAAGGACCCCCATCACCTACACTGACGAAAACGGTGTGGAGCACACCTTCTATCAGATCGTTGAGACTGAGAAGACGATCAACGCTCTTGCACCCATGGATCTATCTCACCCTCTCGGCACGGACAAGAACGGATATGACGTTCTTGCGAGAATTATGGACGGCGGTAAGGTATCGCTGACCATAAGCTTCCTGTCGGTATTTATCATTACTATTCTCGGAGTCATCTTCGGTGGTATCTCGGGCTACTTCGGCGGCATCGTAGATACTATAATAATGAGAATATGCGATATTCTTATGTGTCTGCCCGGCTTCCCGATCCTGCTTATAGTAGGTACGATCATCGAGGCCATAGGCATAGACCTTCAGTACAGGATCTATTATCTGATGGGCTTCTTAACGATCATATCCTGGTCGGGTACCGCCCGTCTTGTAAGAGGTCAGATCCTCTCGCTCCGCGAGCAGGAGTATATGGTTGCCGCGGAGGCAATGGGCTACTCCACGGGAAGAAAGATCTTCAAGCATCTTATACCTAACGTAATGCCCCAGCTTATCGTATCCATGACCCTCAGCCTCGGTAGCATGATCCTCTATGAGGCATCGCTCTCCTACCTCGGTCTCGGCGCACCCGAGAAGTATGCGGCTTGGGGTACTATGATCAACTCGGCAAACGACCTCAACATTCTCCAGAACTTCTTCAACGTCTGGGGCCCTCCCGGTATCTGCATTATCCTTGCAGTGCTTGGATTTAACTTTGTAGGCGACGGTCTGCGCGATGCGCTTGACCCGAAGAGCAGGAGGTAATTATGGGACTGTTTGATTTCTTCAAAAAAGACAAGGCTAAGGACAGCCATTACCTCTCTGCCAAGGAGATCCGCGAGATCGCAAGAGAAAACTCGAAGATAATGATGGCTCTCGAGCGTAAAAAGCACAGAAAGTGCGACGAGAGCGAGTTTATCACCGAGATGAAGGATGAGAGAAACATTCTCGAGATCGAGGATCTTCACACCTACTTCTTCACCGAGGGCGGAGTTGTAAAGGCTGTCAACGGTGTGTCCATCAATATCCCCACCAACTCTGTCGTCGGCGTCGTCGGCGAGTCCGGTTGCGGTAAATCGGTCACAAGCATGTCAGTTATGCAGCTCCTTCAGGGACCTACGGGTCAGATCTACTCGGGCAGCATCAGATTCCGTTCCATGGCGTACAAGCTCGATGAGAACGGCAACCCCATTCCCATCTACGAAAAGGATGAGAACGGTAACGTTATCTACGCAACCGTAGTTGACAAGGACGGCAATCCCGTAACCGATAAGAACGGCAACCCCGTTACCGTACCTAAGCAGAAGACGAGCGAGTCGGGAATGTATGAGTTCGAGACCGAGGAAAAGGTCTACGATATCGCAAAGATGCCTTTACACGAGATGCACAGAATACGCGGCCGTGAGATTGCTATGATTTTCCAGGAGCCGATGACCTCTCTTAACCCCGTATTCACGATAGGCGATCAGCTTGATGAGGTCGTATTCGTACATACTCCCGGTGCTACCGCAGAAATGGCGAAGGCGCGCTCTCTCGAGATGCTCGAGCTCGTCGGTATCGCAATGCCCGAGCGAGTTTACAACTCCTATCCCCACGAGCTTTCGGGCGGTATGCGTCAGAGAGTTATGATCTCCATGGCTCTTGCATGCGACCCGCGACTCATAATTGCAGACGAGCCCACAACGGCTCTTGACGTTACTATTCAGGCGCAGATACTCGATCTGTTGCGTGATCTTAAGGACAGGATCAACGGCTCCATCATGCTCATCACCCACGACCTCGGTATCATCGCCGAGATGGCAGACTACGTCGTAGTTATGTACGCGGGCAGAGTTATCGAGCAGGGTACGGTATCCGAGATCTTCCACAATCCTATGCACCCCTACACGATAGGACTTCAGAAGTCGAAGCCCACCATGGACTCCGACACCGAAACACTCTTTAACATACCCGGTAACGTTCCGAACCCCGTAAATATGCCGAGCCATTGCTTCTTCAAGGAGAGATGCTCGCAGTGTACGGCTAAGTGCTCGGGCGACTATCCCGGAATGATACAGGTCAGCCCCACTCATTACGTGGCGTGCCATCTTTACAGCGAGGAGGATCAGAATGGAAAATAATATTACCGAAAACGAGATCCTCGTTGACTCGGCACCCGAGACAAAGGCGGGGGCATCCGAGGAAATACTTCTCGAGGTAAAGCACTTAAGAAAGTGCTTCCCTATCAAGAAATCCATCACGGGTAAGGTGCTCCAGGAGCTTATCGCGGTCGATGACGTATCCTTCACCTTAAGACCCGGTGAGACAATCGGTATCGTTGGTGAGTCGGGATGCGGAAAGACCACGCTCGGAAGAACCATCCTTAAGCTTCACGAGCCATCGGGCGGTCAGATCATCTTCAACGGCGAGGATATCACCGATTATAAGCCGCGCGAGATGCGCCATCTGCGCACCGATATGCAGATCATCTTCCAGGATCCCTACTCCTCTCTCCCCCCGAGAGCGACTGTCGGAGATATCCTCTCCGAGCCGGTTCTCGTACACAAGATCGTTCCGAAGGAGCAGGTCAAGGACTACGTTCTCGATCTTATGGAAAAGTGCGGTCTGCGCGACTACTACTATGAAAGATATCCCCACGAGTTCTCGGGTGGACAAAGGCAGCGTATCTGCATTGCAAGAGCTCTCTCCGTAAACCCAAAGCTCGTAGTATGCGACGAGCCCGTATCGGCTCTCGACGTATCTATTCAGGCACAGATCATCAACCTTCTTAAAAAGCTTCAGAAGGAGCTTAATCTGACCTACCTCTTCATCTCGCACGATCTGTCGGTCGTTAAGTTCATATCCGACAGAATAGGCGTTATGTACCTCGGCTCCATGGTCGAGTTCGGTACGAAGAAGGATATCTTTGCAAATCCTCTTCACCCCTATACGAAGGCGCTCTTCTCTGCTATTCCCAATCCTAACCCCGACGTTAAGATGAACAGAATAGTATTAAAGGGTGATATTCCCTCACCTGCGAATCCTCCGAGCGGATGCCGCTTCCACACCCGTTGTCCTTATGCGACAGAAAAGTGTAAGGAGGTCGTTCCCGAATACAAGGAGTACGGTAACGGTCACTTCGCCGCCTGCCATCTTCTTGAGGAAGAGAATAAGTAATTATGGCTAAGGGAAAAGGAAAAAAGAAAAAGAAGGATAGGATAACCTATTACGATGACGGCTCGACCGTCAGCGATATGTCTGCCATCACAGGCACAGGCAAGGGTAAAAACCTCAATATTGATGATGACGGAAGCTTCAAGGCAAGGTTCAAGACCTATGCGAAGGCGGTCAAGAAGATGTTCGTGCCCATGCTCGTTACGATGGGAGCCATCTGTATAGTATTCTTAATTCTTTATCTCATTTTTGAGCTTGCAGCATAAAAAAAGAGATACGACAGCCCCCTTCAGGCTATCGTATCTCTTTTTATATCACCGCGGCACAGCAAAGGCTATGCCGCGGCTTTTTTTGGAGTTAATTATGAAATTCGGCTATGTTTTGTAAATAGTTGTTTGCTTATGCTCTATCAAAGCACGAGCGAGGGTGCACTGTACACTCTTGCAGCGAGCTCGGAGTTCAGCATATAAAGGCTTCTCGGATCGGATCCGAAGAGCTCCATCTTGGTGATGAGATCGTTCGCGTTTGTCTCCTCCTCACCCTGCTCCTTTACGAACCAGTCGAGGAACTGCATCGTGCGGAAGTCCTTCACGTCATGTGCTGCCTCGTAGATATCGTTGATGAGCGAGGTCACGTACTTCTCGTGCTCAAGTCCTGCATGAAGAACGTCGATATGCTGCTCGAACACCTTGTCGGGCTTTGCGATAGCCTCGAGGGTCACGTCCTCGTTCTCGTTCTGAAGATACTGATAGAAGAGCATCGCGTGGTCACGCTCCTCCTGCGCCTGGATCATATACCAATTTGCGAAGCCGTCAAGTCCTACGCGGCTGAAGTAATTTGAAAAATCAAGATAAAGATATGCGGAGTAAAACTCCTTGTTTATCTGCTGGTTGAGTAGATCACGAACTCTCTTATCCATGTTGTTCTCCTTTTATTTTATGTATCTATCCGGGTGAAATTATTAAGCACCCATATTTATTCTTGATTTATGATTTGATTTTATTCTATTAAAGGTCGCACTTCCAAAGGCCGTGCAGATTGCAGTATGCGTATACCGCGATGGGCTTCTCACCGTCGAGCAGGAATCTGACCTTCGGCTCTTCACCGGGATTCAGCACCTTGCGCTGACCGCCTCTGTCGGTTTCGAGATAGATCCACTCGATGCTGTGCTCCTCGGACATGGGATGTATTACCGAGCCTACCACGACATCGACCACGTCACCGTTAACCGTTGCGACGGGAATATGCTTTTCGCGGCTTGCCTCAACGGTGCCGGGCTCGAGAGCGGTCATCTTCTTACCGCAGCAGACCATCGGAACTCCCGATGCGTGGATGAGACCAGCGATGTTTCCGCAGTTCTCGCAGATATAAAACTTAGTGTTAGCCATTGTAATTTCCTCCGTAGGTTGTTTTTGTTTTTCTGAGTACATTATACTATACCGAAAGCCGCTTTTCCGTGACTTAGTCACACATAATCGCGCCCGAAAGAAAATATTTGCTCCCGCCTCGCTTGACACTCCGGAAATGCTTTGATATAATAACCTTGTACTATCTATATTAATTATAAACAAGTATCATTAATTTTTCAACCTTTATTTATTACAGCCTTGTGAAAAGGAGTGACTATGACAACCGAAACAGAGCGCCTTTCGGATATTTTTGCCGACGCGTTTCCCTTTTGGAACAACCTCACGGATAACGAGCAGAGGGACATGCTCCGCACCTCTCAGCATATAAAGATCAACCGCGGCATGAATATACATGACGGTAACGAATGCACGGGCGTTATACTGGTACGCTCAGGATCGTTAAGGATTTATATGCTGTCAGACGAGGGTAAGGATATCACACTCTGCCGCCTTTTTGAGGGAGATATATGTATTCTCTCCGCATCCTGCGCCTTCAGTAATATAACCTTCGATGTTTTCGTCGACTCCGAGGAGGAGAGTGACTGTATAATCGTGGGTGGATGCGCCTTTGCCGCGCTTTCCGAGAAGAATGAGGAAGTAAAGATATTCGCACTCGAAACAGCTCTCGGATTCTTCTCCGAGGTCATGTGGGTAATGCAGCAGATACTCTTTATGAGTCTTGACCGACGCCTTGCGATATTTCTGCTTGACGAGATCGCAAAGACGGGCTCGGATACCGTAAAGCTCACCCACGAGCAAATAGCAAAGTATATGGGATCGGCGAGAGAGGTCGTATCAAGAATGATAAAATACTTCGTCGGAGAGGGCCTCGTCACAAGCTCTCGCGGCGGCATAACCGTCATAGATAAGCCGAGACTGCGTAAGCTGGCAGGCTGATATCGTCACGGATCTTAAGATAGAAATAAAGCGCTCTTAACGGAGCTCCGCCTTGGAGTAATCCGCTAAGAGTGCTTTTAATTAATTTAAACGTTGACCAGCTCGAGGATCTTATCCTTTGGCTTCGCTCCCACCGCCTTATTCACTACCTCTCCGTCCTTTAAGACGATGAGCGTGGGAATACTCACGATACCGAATCTTCGTGAGAGCTCGGGCTCACGGTCTACGTTGACCTTGCAGACGACGATGTCGTCACGCTCCTCTGCTATCTCATCAACGATGGGAGATACCATACGGCACGGGCCGCACCAATCGGCATAAAAATCAACGAGCACGGGCTTTGCCCCATTCTCTACTATCTCATTATAGTTTTCTCTGGTGAGTATTTTTACAGACATTTTTTATTCTTCCTTTCGTAATTATTCGAGCAAGCTTATTATGCTCTCCTTACGTCTATATCATAACACTGATACAAACACCTTTTCCGTGACCTTGTCACAAAGGAAAGAAAAAGTTTTTGTTGCAAAAATCCGTGCGGTATGATATAATGTATTTGTGTTTTGTATATGCTCATAATAAGGTTGAGCGTTTCTACCAACTGCCATAAATGGTTGACTACAAAAATGTCAGCCTTTTTTATTGCCATAGGGAGGTATTATGAAAAATTACGATATAGCAATTATAGGAGCCGGACCGGGAGGTATTTTCTCGGCATATGAGTTAAAGAAGCTGAAGCCCGAGCTTAAGGTTGCCGTTTTCGAGGCGGGTCACGAGCTTAATAAAAGGTTCTGTCCCATCGACGGTGATAGAATCAAGACCTGTATCAGTTGCAAGAGCTGCTCGATAATGAACGGCTTCGGCGGTGCGGGCGCATTCTCCGACGGAAAATATAATATTACCAACGACTTTGGAGGTACGCTCTACGAGTACATAGGCAAGGCGCGTGCGCTCGAGCTGATGCATTACGTTGACGATATCAATATGACGCACGGCGGTGAGGGCACGAAGCTCTATTCGACTGCGGGCACGCCATTCAAGAAGGAGTGTATCACGCACGACCTTCATCTGCTCAACGCATCGGTAAGGCACCTCGGCACCGACGTCAACTATATCGTGCTCGAGAATCTTTATAACGAGCTTAAGGATAGCATCGACTTCTACTTCGATACACCTGTCGATACAGTAAAGCTTTCCGACGGCGGATACGATATCGTCACGGATGATGAAATTTATCACGCAAATAAGTGCATAGTATCGGTAGGAAGAAGCGGAAGTAAATGGATGGAACGCCTATCGAAGGAGCTTAACATCCCCACCAAGTCCAACCGTGTCGACATAGGAGTCAGAGTTGAGCTGCCCGCAGAGGTATTCTCACACATCACGGACGAGCTCTACGAGAGCAAGATAGTCTACCGCACTCAGCAGTACGGTGACAGAGTCCGTACCTTCTGTATGAATCCGCGCGGATCTGTCGTCAGCGAGAACACCAACGGAATAATCACGGTTAACGGACACAGCTACGAGGACCCCTCGAAGCAGACGGGCAACACCAACTTCGCACTCCTTGTTGCGAAGCACTTCTCAGAGCCCTTTAAGGATTCCAACGGCTACGGTGAATCCATAGCAAGACTCAGCAATATGCTTGGCGGTGGCGTCATCGTTCAGCGCTTCGGTGACCTCATCCGCGGTCAGCGCTCTAACGCGCAAAGGATAGAGGAGGCGTTCATCACCCCCACCCTCAAGGCAACCCCCGGTGACCTCAGCCTCGTTTTACCCAAGAGGATACTCGACGGCATTATTGAAATGATATACGCGCTCGATAAGGTCGCGCCCGGAACGGCAAACGACGATACCCTGCTCTACGGTGTAGAGGTCAAGTTCTATAACATGGAGGTCGAGGTCGACGAGAATCTCGAATCCTGCCACATGGGGCTCTACGTTATCGGAGACGGCAGCGGAATCACCCACTCACTCTCTCACGCATCCGCAAGCGGAGTCCACGTTGCGCGCCATATCGCAGGCGTAAACTGATTTTTCGCACCGTTTTGCAAACAAAACTTATATTTAAAGCACCGTTGCTTTGTATGCAACGGTGCTTTTTGTTGTTTGAAAAATTTATATCAAATGGTGAAAACGACACTTATCACCAAATATGCACCCTAGGCGACACAGATTTAGGCGAGAAGGGTCGTTCTTCATCACGCCAGGCATTCATTGGATTTAGCAATCAGCTGAACAAACTAAGGGGTAATCCGATTATTCGGATCGAATTGGATCAAGGCTCCAATTCGCCCTTCGTTTGCCCCGCGCCTCGAGGTGCTCGCTTTGTAGCTGTTGGCGCGCGGTGTACGTCAAGCCTTGAGAACAGCGGTTATCGCCAAATATGTTAGCCTAAAATATGTTAGCCTACACCTTTTTCCAAGTCTTCGGGTTAAATAGTATCAGTACCGGGAGAATCTCAAGTCTGCCTATGAGCATCGTCAGGGTCAGGACTATTTTCGAGAACCAGCTGAAGCCTGCGTAGCTTGCGTAGGGTCCTACTGCCTCGAAGCCGGGGCCGATATTTGAAATACAGGCGACAGTGGCCGAGAAATTACTGAAGAATCCGTGAGTTACCTCATATTCACCGCCGTCGGAGCACACCAACGACACAGTCTCATTTATAGGATCAAACGCCAGCAAAAGCACCACGATAACGACTATGAAGAAATACAACGTTATAAAAGCAAATACGTCACTGATAGTATCCTTTTCAAGTGATTTGCCCTCGAATTTCGCCTTAGGCACATATCTCGGATTTATAAGCTTCCTTACGTTAATGTACGCGCCCTTTGCAGCGATAACTATCCTCGACATCTTCATACCGCCCGCGGTAGAGCCCGCCATAGCTCCCGTGAACATAACAGTAAGAAGAACCGTCTTAGAGAGCATCGGCCAAAGATTGAAATCGGTAGTTGAAAAACCTGCAGTTGTTATTATAGATGCAACCTGGAAATAGGCGTGGCGGAACGTCTCCTCTGCGGTATAATCCTGAGGGAATGCACCCGGGCTGGTAATCAGGTTAACGAATATCAGTCCCACCGACGCAAAGACGAATATCCAATACGTTTTGAATTCTTCGCTTCTGAATATATCGGTTGCCTTACCTATCAGTATAAGGTAATAAAGACCGAAATTACAGCCAAAGAAAATAAGGAAGGTTGCCATTACGTATTGTGCGTAAGGGCTGAGCGTCTCCATACTTCCGGGGACGAAGCCAAATCCTCCGGTGCCTGCACATCCAAAGGTTGCAAGCATACTGAATAGAACGTGGTCATCCTCATATCCCGGAAGAGGTTTGTCTATTACGAGCAAGGTAAACAGCGCTATCGTCATACCCAGATATATGAGATAAAGTATACCCGTAGTAAGCTTCATTTTAGATACGATCTTACCTACCTGAGGACCGGGGCTCTCTGCACGGAGAAGGTGCATCGCAGATCCATCCTCGCTCTCGGGTATGAAGATAAGGACGAAGGCGAGTATTCCCATGCCTCCTATCCAGTGTGAAAAGCTTCTCCAGAAAAGACCGGATCTTGAGATAAGGGTAATATCCGTGATAATGCTCGCTCCCGTGGTAGTAAAGCCCGACATGATCTCGAAGCAGGCGTCAATATAATTAGGTATATCTCCGCTTATCACGAAAGGTATAGCTCCGAACAGTGCCATTACTATCCAAACGAGAGCAACGAGTGCGAAGCCCTCCTTTACATAGACTGAGCTTCTCTTCGGCTTAAAGGTCTGTAACAAGGAACCTAGCGCAACAAGCGTCACCACCGGAACGATAAAAGCAAGCTTATTTGAAAAGGGTTCTCTGTATATAAAGCTGACCAGAAGCGGCGCCAGCATCAGAATACCCTCGAGTATCATTATCTTGCCAAGTATCTTACCAAGCAATTTATAATTCATTTGAGCTCCTTAAATTATGATATCTCCGAGATCGTCAAAATTCTTATGCGTAGTTACGACAATTACGTTATCACCCTGCTGTATCATCGAGTTACCGTCAGGAATAATCACCTGATTATCTCTTATTATACAAGCAACGAGGCAGTTTTCCTTTACTCTAAGATCTTTGAAGGGAGTGTCATAGAATTTCGCCTTCTTCTTAGCGAGGAACTCGAGCGCCTCAACCTTACCCTCAACAAGGCGGTAGAGCGTCAGAACGTTGCTTCCCCTCTTGTTTGCAAGAGCGCGGATATAGCTGATGATCTTGTTCGCAACGATATCCTTAGGTGAAACGTTGTTCTCTACACCGAGCTCACCGAGAATACTATACAGGTCGTCACTCTTGATCTTAGTGATGGTCTTTCTGACCTTCATCTTGTTAGCGAACATTGATACGACAAGGTTCTCCTCATCAATATCGGTAAGAGCAACGAACGCGTCCATAGCCTCGATGCCCTCTTCTATCAGAAGATCGTGCCTCGTGCCGTTTCCGCGTATTACGGTAGCGCGTGGCAGAGCATCGGCAAGCCTTTCAGCCTCCGCCTTTTTGTTCTCTATGAGCTTTACCCTGTACTTCTTTTTCCTTGAAAGTGCGTCAGCAAGATAGTAGCTTATCTCACCGCCGCCGACTATCATAACGTTCTTTAGAGGAGTTTTAACGAGATTCACCTCAGCGAGGAAGCTGCCGAGAACCGCAGCCTCAGCGGTAAAGCTGACCTTGTCACCCTCTCTGAAAACGAAGTGACCCGCAGGGATGAGAACCTCATCGTCTCTCTGTACGGCACAGACGAGCACCTTTGAAGATAGGCGCCTGCGTATCGATACAAGGCTCTCACCTACAAGAGAACAGCCCTCGTCCACGGCAACCTCAACGAGAAGAACCTTACCCTTTGCAAAATTCTCCATTTTCGTTACCGAGGGAAGGTCGATAAGATTGAATATCTCGCTCGCGGTCTCCTTCTCGGGGTTGACGATCATCGATATACCGAGCTCGTCCTTCATATCCATTATCTGCTGGCTGTAATCGGGATTTCTTACACGCGCAACGGTATTCTCAACGCCGAGCGTCTTGGCAACGAGGCATGCGAATATATTGAGCTCATCACTCTTTGTAAGCGCGATAACGAGATCCGCACCTCTGACCTTTGCCTCTTTTTGAATATCCATACACGCGCCGTTTCCGACGACTCCGAAAACGTCGTACTTTTCAATAAGGCTCTCGACAGTGTCCTTGTCCTCGTCGATAACTGTTATGGTATGATCCTGGTCCTCAGCGGAAAGCGCCTTCAGCACGGTTTTACCTATCGTACCAAGTCCGATTATGACTATTCTCATAATACATCTCCAACAATTCGTGTTTTATAATCAACCAAGAAGGGTATCCGTCAGAAGCATCAGACAGAAGCCCGCAAGAAGCGCGTAGGTCGCGCCACGCTCCTCACCGTGTGCGTGGGTCTCGGGTATCATCTCGTCACTTATAACGTAGAGCATAGTTCCGCCCGCAAACGCAAGCGCAAACGGAAGGATCACCGATGCAACACTGACGGCATAACCTATAAGTGTTCCTAAGACCTCGACAAGTCCCGTCATAAGTGCAATAAGGAAGGTACGCCTCGGCTTTACCCCTGCGGCAAGCATAGGACCGATAATGACCATACCCTCGGGAATATTCTGAAGTGCGATACCGAGAGCTATGATGATAGCCTGAGTATTATCGCCCTCGATACCGAAGCCGACTCCTGCCGCAATACCCTCGGGAAAGTTGTGTATCGCAATAGCGGTAACGAAAAGAAGCACCTTACTTAGGCTTTTGTTGTTATGACTCTCGATATCCTCACCCACCATCTTGTGAAGGTGCGGAACGAGCTTGTCTATAAGATTAAGAGAGAGAGCTCCGACGAATATTCCCACGATCGTTATCAGAATACCCCACTCCCCGCCTTGCTCGAGTGACGGAAGTATAAGTCCGATCACCGCAGCAGCAAGCATTACACCCGCTGCGAAGGACAAAACGATATCTGAAAACTTGTGTGAAATATTTTTGAAAACGAAGCCGAGAAGCGCACCGACAACGGTAGCGCCGCCGACACCGAGTGCCGTAAGAATTACTACTTCCATAAACAACCTCTGACGCCGAAGCACTGCCACGGCTACTATATATACGATTATTATAACACCTTATTTAAAAGATTTCAACCCCCGCGCGTGCGTAAAATGGTGAGATTAGCTAAGTTGCGGTAAAAAAATGGCCGAAATTCCCCACCATGGGCAGAAAAGAGCCATCCCGGATTCATGCTCTCCCCACAAAAAGAGACTGTCTCAAATGCAAGCTACCGCATTTGAGACAACCTCTTTTAATGATAAATGTAAAGTAAAATTAGAATTATCAGACAATTCCCTGGGCATTCATCGCATTTACAACCTTCTCGAAGCCTGCGATATTTGCGCCAACCACGTAATTGCCCTCGAAGCCGTACTTGCGTGCGGCATTGTCAATATTGTGGAAGATTCCCACCATAATGCCCTTGAGCTTCGAATCAACCTCCTCGAAGGACCAGGAAAGTCTTTCACTGTTCTGAGACATCTCGAGCGCTGAGGTAGCAACGCCACCCGCATTTGCAGCCTTACCGGGAAGGAAGAAGATACCGTTCTCCATAAGATACTCGGTTGCCTCTCTTGTGGTAGGCATATTAGCGCCCTCGCATACAGCGATAGCACCGTTCTTAACAAGTGCCTTTGCATCCTCGAGATGAAGCTCGTTCTGAGTTGCACAAGGAAGAGCTATATCCACCTTGATGCTCCATACTCCTCTGCCCTCGTGGTATTCGGAGTTGGGTCTGTAATTCTTATACTCGGTAAGTCTTGCGCGCTTGACCTCCTTGATCTCCTTAAGTGCTGCGAGGTCAATTCCGTCGGGATCGTATACCCAGCCGTTTGAGTCGGAGCAGGTAACTACCTTTGCGCCAAGCTGCTGAGCCTTCTCGATAGCGTAGATAGCTACGTTTCCTGCACCAGATACTGCAACCGTCTTACCCTCAATGGAAATTCCCTTCGACTTAAGCATCTCGTCGGTGATATAAAGAAGACCGTAGCCCGTAGCCTGAGTTCTGGCAAGAGAGCCGCCGTAGGAAAGACCCTTACCGGTGAGAACGCCCTCAAACACGCCCTTTATTCTCTTGTACTGACCGTACATATATCCGATCTCGCGCGCACCTGTACCGATATCACCTGCGGGAACGTCGGTGTCAGCACCGATATACTTACAAAGCTCGGTCATGAAGCTCTGGCAGAAGGACATGATCTCGCGATCGGACTTACCCTTGGGATCGAAGTCCGAGCCGCCCTTACCGCCGCCGATAGGAAGACCGGTAAGAGAGTTCTTGAAGATCTGCTCGAAGCCGAGGAACTTAATGATACCGAAGTTTACAGAGGGGTGGAGTCTGATACCGCCCTTGTAAGGACCTATTGCGCTGTTATACTGAACACGGTATCCGCTGTTAACGTGAACGTTACCGTTATCGTCTATCCACGGAACGCGGAACTTTATCTGTCTTTCGGGATTGACGAGCCTCTCAAGAAGCGCGTCACGGCGGAACTGCTCCTCGTTAGCCTCAACTACAACGCGAATGGACTCGAGAACCTCCTTTACCGCCTGGTGAAATTCGGGCTCACCGGGATTCCTTTCAACGACTTCCTTAATTACCTCATCAACGTACGACATATTCGTAACCTCCCATAGAAAAAATGCTTTTTGGGGTGTGGCATACGCCACTTACCTTATGCGAAAAATTATACACCCACGCGTGCCCGTTGTCAAGTGCTTAACGTTGATTTTTTTATGTTTTATTTTTGTACACACAAAACGGCATTTTCAAAATTATTGCCGTTTTCATGGGATCTTTACCAAAAAGGGTAAAAAATGTCAAAGAAATTCAGAACCTAACACATTCATATAAAAATATGTAGCGAGGATACAAATTCAAGTATCCTCGCCATTTTTTCGTTCGGTTATGCCCTAGTTACAAAGCCATATTAACAATCAACTGCGATCTTCGCAATCGCCCTGACAACCTCACCCTCGGTGAGCTTTCTCATATTTGGGATATGAGCATCGTCGGGGAAGGTGATGATGAACTCGCGGGGACAGAGCTTTATCTCGTTGATATGCCCCTTTGCAAAGAGAACGTCGCGCGCGGGATCGAATCCCTCTGTTACCTCAAGGTCGGCAAGATTAGCATATCCGAAGATCTCCGAGCCGTTTTCAAGATAATGGATATCGATGAATGCGCCGTGCGCCTCAAAGGCGGGGTCAATTTTATCTCTCGATTCTCCTATTCTCGAGACGTTTACCCAAGCCTTCCCCTCCTCGATGACTATCTTTCCCTTCGGAGAGTCGGGGGTGAGGGATGCGAGGATATCGAGAGCCTCAGCAAAGTATTTGTGCATATTCGCATAAAGGTGGCGGTTTTTGATGTTATCGGTTACCATAATTGTGCCTTTCTGTATAGTTCAGTATGTATCCGTGTTAAATTCTGATGGCAGACTTAAGAATTCTCTCAACGAGTCTGACCGAGCCCATAGAGCTCTCCGGAGTGACGAACGAGGGCTTCTCACCGCGCTCGATGCATCCGATAAAGTATGCTATCTCGTCGGTATATGCACTCGAGGATGAGATGTTAATGCCCGTATCCTCGCCCTTTTCTTCTTTGACACCGGGATCTATCTCCGCGCCGGAGCGGTAAAGCTTTCCGCCCCTCAGCTCAACCGTACCGTTCTCAAATACCGCGAGAAACTCTGCGGTAAAGGGAATGTCGGCATAGTACTGAGCACCGATAATGCTTGCGGTGAAGCCGTCGTATACAAGCTCGGAGCTTATGTAATCGTTACAGCCGAGAGAATCCTTACCCTCGAACTTGCGGTAAACCGCAGACACCTCGCGAGGCTCACCAAATACGCTGTAAACGAAATCGATATCGTGGATGGAGAGGTCAAGCGGCGCTCCTCCCGACTGCGCGGGATCCATCATCCAATCGTTGTAGCTCCAACGCGGTACGGTCGAAAGCCTTCTCATAAAGATATGCACCGGCCGACCGAGCTCACCCGATTCTATCACCGAGCGCAGATAACGGTAGGGTGCCATAAATCTTACGACGTGAGCGACCATGTAGCACCTGCCGCACTCCTTAGCAAGTCCTATAAGCTCCTCACACTCCCCCGAGGTGCGGCACATCGGCTTTTCGGAAAGAACGTGCAGCCCCTTCGCGAAGCCCTTTTTAACCATCTCGGCGTGTATCGGCGTGGGTGTGCATACGTCTAGCATATCGAGCTTCTCGTTTTCGAGCATCTCGTCTATATCGGTGTAGAACCTTGCACCCATTTCGGTAGCAAGTGCATAACGGCTCGCCGCCTCACCCTGAATATCACATACCGCAACGAGTTCCGTGTTTTCAAGCTCCTTATATCCGTTAAGATGCGAGAGAGCTATTCCGCCCGCACCAACGACTGCGACTCTTATCATATCAGGCTCTCCAAATATACCTTCGTATCCATAATATCCTTCGTCTGCTGCTCACCCGAGATCTCACGCTCGATGGTAAGAGTGGCATCGTATCCGATCTCCTTAAGCTTCTCGATGAGGCGCGGGAAGTTAACGGATCCCTCTCCCACCTTCTTTTCCTCTCCGAGGCTTCTGCCGTTGGTGGGGTAGTTTCCGTCCTTTGCGTGAACATCTCTTACATATTTGCCGAATACGGTAAGCGCGTCAACGGGATTAGCCTTTCCGTAAAGGATAAGGTTAGCGGGGTCGAGGTTGATACCGAGGTTGTCGCATCCCGAGTCCTCGATAACGCGAAGAAGAGTTACGGGGGTCTCCTGTCCGGTCTCGAATATGAAGTACTGACCGTTTTCCTTGCAGCGCTTGGCAATCGCGCGGATAGCCGAGAGAACGGGCTGATAGTTGGGGTCCGTAGGGTTCTCGGGAAGGAAACCGAGATGCGTTGCCATCTGCGTAACTCCGAGCTTCTTACCGAAGTCCGAGCCGCGAAGAAGCTCCTCTACTCTGTGATGACGCATATCGGGCGGAACGATACCGAGAGTTATAGGTCCTTCGATAAAGTTCCATACTCTGTATCCCGACCAACCGCACCAGAGGGTAGATATCTGAATACCGTGCTTATCGAGCGAGGCGAGAATGTTATTCGCTACCTCGTCGGTAAGATATTCGTGATTCCAGCAAAGAAGCTGACAGTATTTGAAGCCCATCTTCTCGAGCTTTTCAAATTTAGCATCAATATCGCAGCTGTCAAGTATAACGATAGTACCGAGTTTCATGTTAAAAATCCTTTCGTCGGTTATTAAATATAATTAAATCCGTTGCATTTCTGCCATTTTTAGTATATAATCAAATCAAGTCCGTGTCAAGAACATATTTGTCTTTAACTAGCACGATTTTGATATTTGGAAAGGAGACGGCATGAGCATTATAGACAGTGTATCGGGTTATGAAACCATCCCCCCTCTTGCGAATAATTTTCCCGTTAAGATACGTTGCTACACATCTTCGGGCGGCTCTGTGCCGCATTGGCACGAGCATCTCGAGCTTCTCCACTTCACCTCGGGTAAAAGCTCTGTGATAGTTGGCGGCCGCGTTATCAACGCTGAAGCGGGAGATATAATAGTAGTAAACAGTAAGGAGATACACAGCTTCGTTCAGGACGGAAGCCATTCGGAGTACAGGTGCGTGCTCATATACCCCGAGTTCTTCTCTGACGTGGATTTTTCAGGTATACTTATCAATAATCACATTAAAGGAGATGAGATCGCTGCAAGGTGCATCGATATGATGCTCGAGGAGCACGATCGCGACGAGGCGGGATCGGATATGATGCAAAAGGCTATTGCTTACCGCCTGATGTCCCACCTCATGCGTGAAGAGGTTGCCGAGCGAGTCAGCGCGAAAAACCGCGAGATCCACTCCGCAAGGCTCTCGAGGCTCAATGCCGTCTTGGAATACGTTGCATCTCACTACACCTCACACCTTACTACCAAGGATCTTGCCGAAGCATCATACCTATCCGACGGTCACTTCTGCCGCTTCTTCAAGAGCGCTACGGGAAAGACTCCGCTTGAATACATTAATGAATATCGCACAGAGCGCGCGTGCGTGCTTCTTTCAGAGACCGATATGACGCTCTCCGAGATATCTCACGCGGTCGGTTTTGACGATCCGAATTATTTTTCAAGGAGCTTTAAGAAGGCGCGCGGCATGAGCCCGTCGAAGTACAGATCCGAAACAAAAGAGAAATAATCACTACATAAAAATGCCCCTCGCACAGAAATAAGTCTGTGTAAGGGGTATTTTTATATCATTTTGCAAATATTAGTTGTCGTTATAATCGAGATAGAGCCCAAGACCGAGGGTTGTGCGAAGGTAGGGATTTGCCTCAAGGCGCGAGAAAGCTATCTCCCGGAATCCGTCCTTTACGTTGACGTCGCCAGAAAGAAGCTCCAAGGACTCGGCAAAGTAATAAGCGGATGCACCCGAATAGAAATCGGTAAAGAAGTGCTCGACAGAGCTTGCCGCATAAGCGAGAGGTGTCGGTGCGTATTTGTATATCACGCACACGGTCTCACCGTCTCTACTCACGTCGAACTCTCCTATCTCCATCGACAGTGCCGTATCTATCATATTCGGATATTCCTCGCGGAACTGCTCGGTTACAGAGGTGCCATCCTTAAAGTAGTATCCGTTGACCCTGTTCGCGGGGTCATCGTTGTATTTTGAGTAATAGTTCTCAAATGCCGCCTCACTCATCTGCTCGTCACCGTCAGACTTTATGTTGTCTATAAGCAGCTTTATCCTTGCGATATCATCCTGTACCAGCTGACACTCTCTGTCGGTAAGATCGATAAGTGTATCGTTACCGTCACCGTCCGGCACGCGATTGCCCTTATCATCGAGCAGGAACTTATCCTCGGTACGGATAAATATGACCTTAACGTGAGAGTAGGTAGCGAGGTAATCCTCGCAGTATTTTGCGTTTGAAGCACCCGAAAGCTTCGAGCCTCCCACTCCGTATATTGCCTCCTCAGCGGTGCGCGCCTTATAAAGGAGCTCTGTTGCCGCTCTGAAGTCACCGTAGGTGAAGCCCATATTTTTCGATATCTCGTTGAACCTTGATACGTTATTCTCTGCTCTGTAATCGAGTATCTCACGCGTGTTAGTGTCTATCCATTCCCTATCCTCGGCAGTAAGTCCGACAGTCTTATCAAACAGATACGCAGCCGATACAACGGATCTTATATACTTATCAAGCGCCTCGGAGTATTTATCGTCATCGCCCGAGTAATTAGATTTGAAGGTCGAAACCAGATAGGATGCCACGCCCCGATCTACCGTGATACCGCCGTAGCTGACCACGGAGCCGAGCTCCTTAACAAGCGCGATAATTCCCATTACCGAGCCAAACACTATTAAAACCGCAAGAAGCGAGCATATTACGACAGGCAGGATCAGCTTAGTGTTGATCTTGCGCTTTTGCTCGTTCATCTTTGCCTTTGCCATTTATTTTACTCCTTGATTTTTTCCTCTTTATCCACTTCATCCATCACCGCGGTATATTCCGCGAGTATATCCGCGGCAAGCCTTGCCGGGTCATCATTCTGACCGAGCTTATAGACCACCGAGGGTGAGCCGACACCGAGGAAGCTCATTCCCTTGAAACGCGGGAACACCTCAGCCCAGATATCGAGCCTCGGCCTCTCGGGCGTGAATATAAGCCTTCCGCCTTTAGCCTCAACCCGGCTGATGCGTGCGCGCTCCGCGAGAGCACGCGCGAGCGATACGTCAACGAGTCGCTCAACGACCCTCGGCATATCACCGAAGCGGTCGATAAACTCATCTGTAACGTCCTCCTTATCCTCGACACAGCTGATGAGGGATATTTTTTTATACATCTCCATTCTCGAAGCCGAGGACGAGATATATCTCTCGGGAATATGAGCCGACAGCTCCATCACTATCTGCGCATCAAAGCTCTCGGGCTTACCGCCCTTCTCCTCAATGACCGCCTCGGAAAGAAGCTTCAGATAGAGATCGTATCCGACACTCTCTATATAACCGTGCTGCTCTGCTCCGAGAAGATTACCGGCACCCCTTATCTCAAGGTCACGCAGTGCTATCTTGAAGCCTGCGCCGAACTCAGCAAACTCCCTGAGTGCCGAGAGCCTTTTCTCGGCTATCTCCGAAAGTGCCTTACCGGGTCTGAAGGTGAAGTATGCATAAGCCTGCCTCTCGCTTCTTCCTACTCTTCCTCGTATCTGATGCAGCTGAGACAGACCAAATCTGTCGGCATTCTCGATTATAAGCGTGTTTGCGTTCGGAAGATCGACACCCGTCTCAATGATCGTGGTACAGACGAGCACGTCTATATCACCTCTGACAAGCTCCTGCCAGATATCCTCGAGCTCCTCCTTTTCCATCTGTCCGTGTGCTATTGCCACCCTCGCCTCGGGTATCGCATCCATTATGCGACCCGCAACGAGATCAATATTCTCAACCTTATTGTAAAGATAAAGGACCTGACCGCCCCTCGACATTTCTCTTATGATAGCATCGTTTATTATCCCCTCATCGTGCTCGAGGACGTAGGTCTGCACCGGCCGTCTTTCCCCGGGTGCCTCGTCGAGAACCGAGATATCGCTGATGCCGCTCATTGCCATATTGAGAGTGCGCGGTATCGGGGTTGCGGAGAGCATAAGGGTATCTACGTTTTTCGCAAGCTCGCGCAGTCTTTCCTTCTGCACGACACCGAAGCGCTGCTCCTCATCTATTATAAGGAGTCCGAGATCGCGGAACTTGATATTTTTCGATAAGAGCGAGTGCGTGCCTATCAGAAGGTCAACCGCACCGCGCTCGGCACGCCTCATGATCTCTGCTCTTTCCTTCGGCTTCTTGAAGCGCGAGAGCATCTCGATATTTACGGCATAGCCTCTCATTCTCGAAAGTGCCGTTCCGTAGTGCTGGAGCGCGAGAATGGTTGTAGGAACGAGGAACGCCACCTGCTTACCCGCGAGGATCGCCTTGAATGCCGCACGTAGCGCGACCTCCGTCTTGCCGAAGCCGACGTCACCGCAAAGGAGTCTGTTCATCGGAACGGCCTTTTCCATATCCGATTTGATCTCGGCTATTGCCGTGAGCTGCGACTCGGTCTCCTCATACTCAAATCTCGAGTCAAACTCATCCTCGAGCTCTGACGGTCCCGGGAATGCAAAGCCCGAGAGCCTCTGCCTTTCGGCATAGAGCTGAATGAGCTTTTTAGCTATATCCTGAGTTGCAGCTTTAGCACGTGATTTGGCACGGTTCCAGTCACCGCCGCCCATCTTGGATAGCTTGACGGTTCCGTCGTCATTGCGCTGACCGATGTATTTTCCTATGTTTTCGAGTCTGTCGCAAGGCACGAACAGCTTATCCGTACCCGCGTATTGAATGGTAATATAGTCCTTCGTCACACCGCCCGTGGTGACTGCCTCGATGCCCTCGAAGCGGCCGATACCGTAGCTTGCGTGTACAACGTAATCTCCTACCGAGAGGTCGGCGTGGCTCATCAGTCTCTTTCCAGCACCGCCCACACGGCGCAGTATACGCTGACGCTTGCGCTGCTGCATAATGGCACGCCCTCTGTCGCGAGCCATGGAGAGCACCGCAATTTTAGGTGTTATAAGCTCAAAGCCCTCTGACGCGCCTATTGTTACGAATATTCTGCCGCCCTCAGCACCCGTGGGTGAAAAATCGGGATTATCGTACATCGGCACCGCCGCAATGCTCATCTCGGAAAGCGACTCGATAAGGGCTGCCGCCGACTGTCTGTCATCGGCTAAAAGCACCGTGCGGTACATTCCGTGTCGTAAGGACAGAAGGTCCTCAAAGAGCATATTCGGGTTGTCACCGTAGGATACCGTTCTTCTCGTTCTGAAGCCAAACAGACCCGATAGCTTAATATTGCCCACACCGCCCGCAAAGGTGTTCACGTGGACGGTCATATTTTCGTCTAAAAATGTGTCAAAGCTCGACACGCCCCCTATGTAGCGTGCCGCACGCTCGGAAACAGCCCCGTAGGAAACGAGACCCGCGCGCATCTCATTCAGCCTTTTCTCGCGCTCGGTAAGGCACTCTCTGACAGCACCCGTCCCCATAACGAAAACGACCGTTCTGCCGAGGCGGGATATATGCTCCTTTACCTCGGAGGGCTTATCGTAGATAATGCCCATATACTTATCCCTTGACGAAAGGCTGAGACCCGCACCAAGCTCCGCGCGCTCTCGCTCGAGCTTCGCACGCATCTCCTCGGATAGATTCCTTGATGAAAGAAGCGAGGAAATCTCGGAAAGTATCCTCTCTCTTGCCGACGAGTCGATTATCATCTCCTCGCACGGAAGTATCGAGATCTGATCAACCGAGTAAAGGGAACGCTGTGTAATAGGATCAAAAAGGGCAATTCTGTCTATTTCATCGCCGAAAAACTCAACACGGATAGGTGCTTCCGAGTCTGCACCCCAAAAATCGACGATACCGCCCCTCTTTGCAAACTGCCCTCTTTCCTCTACCGCATCGAGCGAGCGGAAGCCCATCGACGAAAGCTTACCCGAAAGCTCCTCGGGCGAGGTTTCGTCCCCCGCGGTAAGCATCAGAGATGATGCCGCAAGCCTCTCGGGTGGCATTGTATAGCTCACGAGAGCATCGGGAGTCATAACAAGGGCATCCGCCTCACCCGCCGCCACTCTTTCGAGCACCGATAGCCTCTCACGGTCAATGTCATGAGAGGCTGAAATATTATGTACTACGGGATCGCGCCACTTAAGCTCAAATGCAGAGAAGCCTGCACCGAGCAGGGTGTCGAGCGATCTTTTTCTTTCCTCGTCACTGTTGACGAGGATGAGGATGGGGGCTTTTATCCCCGATCCTCTGACTACGCCAAGGGCCTCGCGTACGGCCTCTGTAAGATAAGCCGCTACTGCACCGCCCGCAAGACCGCCTACGACCATCGGCAGCGGCACCGGAGAGCGATAGGCCTCCGACATCGTCTCCATCGAAGCAACGAATTCTCTGTCGGCGCGTATAAGGTGCGAGGTGTTGAACATACACATCTCCCTAAGAAATCTATATGCTGACCGCAGAACGGTCTTTATTTTGAAAAACGTGACATTGCATCATCCATTCTTCCCGCGAGAATAAGCTTTACTGACTCCTCGATATCGGGCAACCTTTTGTTGATGCTCTCTCTATCCGCCTCGGGAAGCTTCCCCAGCACCCAATCGGCAAGATCGTATTCGGGAGTGGGCTTCTGTCCGACTCCTATTTTTATGCGCGGAAAATCCTCGCTGCCGAGATGTGCAATGATGCTTTTCAAGCCGTTGTGACCGCCCGCAGAGCCCTTTCTGCGAAGTCTTATCTTACCGGGCTCGAAGGATATCTCATCATGCAGTACTATCACGCGCTCGGGCGATATCTTATAGAACGCCGCTGCCTCTTGTACAGCAACGCCCGAGTTGTTCATGTAGGTAGTGGGCTTCATCAGAAGCACCCTCGACTCACCCACCGTTGCCTCACCCACAAGTGCGTGGAACTTTAGGCGGTCAATGCGCGCACCGAGTTTCTCGGCTATATAATCGATCGAAACGAAGCCCACGTTGTGACGGGTCCTCTCGTATTCCAGGCCCGGGTTGCCGAGTCCGACCAGAATTGCCGACACGGGTGCGGTGCTTTCCCGTCTTTCAATCTTTTTGAAAAGGTCAAAAATATTGCTCATATACTCACCAAAGGCCCTTTATTCCTCAACCGTTCCCTTGACAAGGATAAGCTCCTCGGCATAAGGGAGCTGCTCAATAGCCTTGCAGAGCGTGTGCCACTCGGCAAGCTTGTGGGTGCGTCTTGCGTAGTAAATATTAATAAGAACCTCATAGTTGAGGGTGACGGTTCTGAGCTGATTATAGGACGAGGGGAGAAGCTGTATCATGTTGTGCCAATGCGCTCTGTCCTTAGTCTCAAGGAAAAGAAGTCGCTCCTTTTCAAGGTATCCGATAACACCGTCAAGCACCTCGAGCGCATCGGGAGTCAGTCTGTCGCAAGAAAAATCTGCGCGCTCAAATGTCTTTGCCTGTATCTTATGCATAGTCGAGGTGGAGTTTGCAACCGTACCTACCTTGTATGTATCGAACTCCTTCCACCAATAAAGAGGTGCGGTGATATCCATCGAAACGAGTATCTGACGGAGAAACTTTCTGTGATCCGAGCCTGCAACAGCAAGCTTATGCGCAAGAGTGATATCATTCTCACCGAGGACGTAGCTTCCATCCTCATCGTAATGGCTGTCCATGCGCGCCCAGCTGTTAAGCGGATTGCGTGCTCCTCTTATTGCGTTTTCAATGTTCATTACAGAGATATGATCTACCTTAAGCATTTTAGTCCTCTTTCAGTCGCAAAGATTTGAGCGCACGCGCCCGTAATAACGATAATATTTTAGCATAATGAAAGGGGGTTGTCAATCACCCCCACAAAAAGCATAAAAAATTAACAATGGCACTAAAGAAACAGTGAGAGAATAAGCGAAGGGAAAAGAAAGCCTGAGCCGACGTAAAGCAATTCCCTGCCTAAAGTTGTGCGAGAGCATCTTTTTTCTTCCGAATATTCATAATAGCCCTTAGTTTTTTTTCGCTTTCTCGAAAAGAAGGGCAAAAACAAAAGTGAAAACGCGTAGCCGAATATATCAAGCGCGCCCTCTGAGGCAACGGCGCGTAATGAAAACACGGACAAATATATGACCGAAACGGTAAACAATCCATCGGCAAAAGCCACCGCAGCTGCCACGCTCCCGGCTCGAAGAATTGTAAACGAGAGAGCAAGCGCGACCCCGATAGCAAATAGAGTAAGCACCTTTCCTTTTGATGTGACGATCCTTAAAGGGCTTTTACTATCGTCAGGCGTTACCGCTTCGCTTATATCCTTCGTTACTGCCCCACCTTCGCTAAATCCGCTATTCGCCAAAGACTTACAGTCAGAAACCGAAGCTCTTATCCCCTTATCCGTCATCCGACCACCTCACACACCTTGATAATAAAACGAAATGACCGCCACCGATATCGCAAAATTCACCCGAAAGCTCATCCTGCTCAGCGGAAAATTCTACACGGGTACTGTTTTTTGCAATAATCGGATCCGGAATAGGTATAGCTGAGATAAGTGCCTTGGTATATGGGTGCTTCGGGTTTTCAAAAAGCTCACCTGCCGGAGCAAGCTCGACAAGATAACCCTTGTACATTACCCCCACACGGTCACAGACATGTCTGACAAGAGAAAGATCGTGCGCCACAAGAAGCACCGAGAGCGACATTTTTGCGGCAAGGTCTAAAATCAGATTTATAACCTGCGCTCCTACGGATACGTCAAGAGCCGAAACCGGCTCATCCGCTATCAGCAGCTTCGGCTCAGTGATAATAGCTCTCGCAATTCCGACCCTCTGCCTCTGACCGCCCGACAGCTCAGTAGGATAACGGCTTGCCGCACTCTTCGGCAGACCTACCGATAAGAGAACCTCAGAAACACGCTGTCTTATAAGCTCCGAGTCCTTGACGCCCTCGGCTATCAGGGCCTCTCTAATACTCTCACCCACGGTCATTCTCGGGTTAAGCGATGCGCTGGGATCCTGAAAGACCATTCTTATATCAGGGTGTGCTTTCTTTCTGTATTTTCGTGATACATCTTCGGCAGCAACGAGCTCATCTGATAGCTTTTTTAACCTTTTTCGCAAATCATTCTTTACATAATCAATGTTTTTGGCAATTTGAGGTATATCTCTTACGTGCCTTGCGGAATATAGTCTAAGCCTTGCGATGTTACGCCTTGCACGAGCTCTCAGCAGCTTTATCTTATCTTTTATCGCTTTCGTTCCCGCGCGTATGCGCTCTCCCTCAAAAATGACATCCCCGCCGTCGGGCTGATATATCCCGGTTATAATTCTGCCCGTCGTTGTCTTGCCCGACCCCGACTCACCGACGAGCCCGAATATTTCCCCTCGCATTATCTCAAAGCTCACACCGCAAAGCGCCTTTACATCCTCTTTTCCGCCCTCAAAGCTTTGACTGAGAGAGCTTACCGAAAGTAATACTTCTCCGTTTTTTCCGCTTACAGCATTTACTTTTGCGTTATCCTCTGCCATCCGTATGCGCTCTCCTTTCCTCTATTCTCTTCCTCAAATCTTTAGGGATATCCACCCTCGGTGCATCGGGATGATACAGCCAGCTTGCAACGCGGTGTGTGTCGCTTATTTTGAAGAAGGGCGGCTCCATAGCGTAGTCTATCTCCATAGCCCACTCGCTTCTCGGTGCAAACGCATCACCCGTTATCTTTTTCCGCATATCGGGAACGCTGCCCGGTATAGATTTTAAACGCTTTTCTGTGCCACCCGGCATACTTGACATAAGCGCCCAGGTGTAAGGATGCTTTGGATCGTAGAATATCTCATCCACCGTACCGACCTCGACTATTTTACCAGCATACATGACCGCGACTCTGTCGGCGATCCTTGCTACCACACCGAGATCGTGAGTAATAAAAAGCATGCTTAATCCGCGATCCTTCTTCAGCCCGCCAAGAAGGTCTAATATCTGCGCCTCTATCGTAACGTCAAGAGCAGTTGTAGGCTCGTCACAAATGAGTATCTCGGGAGATGGTGCCAGCGCCTCCGCAATCACTATCCTCTGCCGCATACCTCCCGACATTCTGAATGGATACTCGTAAAACCTTTCCTCGGCATTGACAATGCCCATCTCGCGCATCAGCTCGAGCGCCCTTTGCCTTTTGTATCTTCTTTTTTCCGAACGACTGAGGCATCCGTCACAGAAAACGGATTCAGCTATCTGCTCACCGACTCTGGCGATCGGGTCGAGCGAGAGGAACGGGTCCTGCGGCACCATGGATATACACCTGCCGCGTATTGCTTCGAGCTCGCTCTCGGTAAGGCTCGTAAGCTCCCTTCCTCTGTATTTGATGCTTCCCTTTTCTATCCTTGCACCTCTCGGTAAAATACCGAGTATTGCTTTCGAGGTCACCGACTTTCCCGAGCCCGATTCACCTACGAGAGCAAGCACCTCACCGCTCTTTATCTCGAGGTCTATCCCTCTGACAGCATTCAGCCTCTCTGCGCCCGCCTCAAAGCTTACTTTAAGGTCTTTTACAGTTAAAATATCCATAAAACTCTACACGCCCCCTTTCATTCCGGGGTCGAAGGAATCGCGAAGCCCGTTTCCTATAAGATTAAACGATATCATAAGCAAAGATATTACCGATGCAGGTATGAGCATAAGATGAGGGTAGTTGACCCATATTCCCGATGCATCCGAAAGAAGAGTTCCGAGAGAGGTTACTCCCTCTCTGCCGAGATTGACTATACCTAAGAATGACAGCATACTCTCGGTAAATATAACACCGGGTATAACGAGCGCTGATGCGGTTATCAGCGTGCCGAGCGTGTTCGGGAAGATATGTCTCCAGATTATTCTTCTGTCCTTGACACCCATCGTTCTCGCCGCGAGCACGTACTCCGAATTTTTAAATCTGAAGAACTGCGCTCTTACTCTGTTAGCGGTTGAGAGCCAGCCCGTCAGAACGAAGGCAAATAGCAGCGACGGTATCGCTCCCACTCTGTCACCGAGATATATCTGAAAGAGCGTCGCAACAACGATAAACGGCACCCCCGACAACACGTCGGTCACTCTTTCGAGAACGAGATCTACCGTACCGCCGTAGTATCCCTCGACAGCACCCACCAGTGCTCCTATAACGAAGTTGATAAGCGATACGGTTATGGCAATAAGCAGGCTTATTCTTATACCTCCCGCCACCCTCAGTGCGAGATCATACCCTTGACTGTCAGTGCCGAAAAGATAGTCCGGCTTCATGCCGTTTTTATACTGATAATAGTTATAGTATAAAACCCGTACCCTCATCCCTTGCGCATCTGCCGTGCCTACGGGAGTGTGGTATATAACCTCGCCGCCCTCATCACGAAGATAGTTATCCTCGAGCGTCATCCCCAAGAAAAAGGGTAAAGCCTCATATCCGGAAATAGCTTTTGCTACCGCATTACCCTCACTGTCAGTCTTGTACCAAAGGTTGGCATCTCTTTTGTCAGAGTTATATTCGTTGTCCGCGATCAGAGGAAAGAGGAGCTTCTTCCCCTCACTTCTCTCCCACTCGGTCATCCTCTCATACTCGTCTTTAGTCACGGTCCTATATATGAAACCGACCTCGAGATATGAATCTACGGCAACATTCCTGACCCTGCCGTCACTCTCACCTATACCGAGTATCGGTGAATATCCGTCACCCTCGCTATCTCCGTAGCTTGCGCCCACGCCTATCGCGTAAAGCCGTGTCAACCCCTTGTCACCGAGTCTGCGCTCTACCCTGCCCGAGAAGATACCGAGCGAATCGGCAAATACCGACAGTCTCATCGGCAGCTTTGCATAGTAAGGATCCATAAGCGTATCCGACCTTGTGATAAAGAGCGGAGTTATTATCGAAAACAGTGCGATCATCACTATGATAGAGATGGATATACGCGAGCTTCTGTGCTTCAAAAAGCGGCGGAAGGTGTCCTCGAAATAACCGTAGCGTGAAAGCTCGGGAAGCTCCTCTGTTGGCTTGTTTTTATATGGGCGGAACAGCTCCTTATCTATCTTGGGATACTCCATCTTACGCCTCCCCTACTCTTATTCTCGGATCGATAAACCCATACGAGAGATCAACGGCAAGTCCTGAGAGAAGCCCTAAGAAGGTATAAAATACCGTGTTCATCATAAATACGTCGTAATCTCCGAGATTTATTGCTCTTATATAGAGCTGTCCCACTCCGGGTATCGAAAAGATCTCCTCGATTATTACCGAGCCCGCCATCACACCTATCACCGAGGCTACAATCGTAGGCAATATCGGAACAAGCGCGTTCCTTAGCGCGTGATGTCTTATCGCGTATGAACGCCTAAGCCCCTTTGCCCTTGAAAAGACCATATGCTCCGCCTCGAGTGCCTCGCACATCTCGGCTCTCGTAAATCTTGCAAGCCCCGCTACCTCACCGAACGAGAGTGCGAGTATCGCGGGGAACATGCTGTAAAGCATCTTTGGCGTCAGCCATCCGCCTGCAATGCTGAGAGGATACACCGTAAGCGGAAACCAGCCGAGCTCGTATCCGAGCACATACTGAACGACAAAGGCGTATACGTAGCTTGGTACCGAAACGAAAATCATAACACCGAGTGAAATTATCAGGTCTGTGGGCTTACCGCGCTTTAAGGATGCGAGAACACCGAGAAGTATTCCTATCGGTATCGAGATAAGAAGCGCGAAAAGGTTTACCGTTATAGTAGGCGGAAGCCGCTCTATAAGCAGATCCCATACAGGGGCTCTGAACTCAACGTACCACGAAGTGCCGAAATCCCATGCCGTTACTATTCCCTTAAGGTATATCAGATACTGCACGAGGATCGGCTTTCCGTACCCCAGTGCCTCCCATCTATCGAGCATTATATCCGCGAGTGCCTTATCACTCGGCAGCTCACGCGGTAACATTCTTATGAGAACGAAGGATACAGTTACGATTATAAAAAAGGTAAAAAGTAATAGCGCCACTCGCTTTAGTATATATTTTCGCATATTATACACCCGTGTGTTGTTTTTTACTCATATTTAAGTCTACCCCCGGCATCCCTGACGTACTCGCTCCACGCCCTGTCATCGTAGTGGTACTTTAGAAGCCTGAAGCCGCCGAAGCCGTACATCACGCTGTAGGCATCTGTGTAGTTTTCGATCTGATAGGATAAAAGCACCGAGGTAGAGCTTGATACGAGAGGTATTCTATAAAACCTTGAAAGGAAGCTCTCCTCAAGGGCTGTGCAGATAGCAAGCTTGGTCCTTGCATCCCGTGCGGAGAACTCTCCCGAACCGGTCAGTGAACGCGCCCACGCCTGATAGGTCATCGTTCGCTCGACACCGTCTACCGTGAGCGTAAAGGTCTCGGTTTCGGGAGACCAGCAAGCCGCCTCGTTAAGATTCTCGTACTCGGGATCCATATAGACAAGAAGATTTCTGAAGGGGTAGAACGCGGCACCGCCCCACGCGCCATACCCCATTGCGAACTCACCGTTCGGAACGGCAGCATATCTGTTGCTGACCCTCGCTACGGGAACGAGCGTAAGCTTACCGAATCCGCTATCCGAAAGCGCGAGATTGATATGCCGCTCAAGCAGTGCTACCTGCTGGTTATCATCTGCGGAGAGCGCGCCCTTTGCCCACGCTACGCGTATCTTTATCTCCTCGCCCGCACGGTAAAGACCCGACTCCGTAAGCTCCTCGAAAGCCCTTTTGAATTCAGCCTCAGCACCCCCGATGTCATACCCCGTGATAGATCTGTACGCATCGTCAAGGGTTTTATAGGTAGCACCGTCACCGTAGCTTAAGCCGTACAGACGGCAGAGTGCCGCCTTTGCCTCGGGTGTATCTCTGTATCTCGAGGTCGGGTCGTCATATATATCGTAGTAGTACATATCGTTAAGGAGCGCATACTGCGGTCTATAACCCTCGGTAGCGAGCGCAAACTCATCTCTGTCTATCGCAAGGCTCATACCGCGTCTGAAGGAGTCGGACGATAATACAACTGAATTAACGTTCCCCTTCGACCTGTCCATAGACAAAAGCGCGTCCTTATTGCTATTGAAAAACAACGACATCGTGTAAGTCTCGTTTGTTCGATAGAGCCCATCCGAATATCTATAAGTGTTATATTCGCTTGCGGAAGGAGCCCACTCGCTGAGCTCACCACGCAGGAAGGATTGCTTCGCGGTAGCCGAATCCATCACGGATATGACTACTTTAGTTGTCATATACTGTTCTTTGAGCTCTCCGTCCACCTCGCATGAGGTATAGCTAAATATATCTCCGTTATCATCTTTCTGCCATCCGTACCAGCGTTCGTTCCGTACGAGAACGAGCTCCTTTTCGCCCTGATGCGATTCTATTCTGTAAGGTCCAAATGACGAGGTAGTAGCGACAGACGTACCGTAGTCCGTGCTGACGAGCTCACCGCTGCTTATCAGGCCCTTGTTATATATTTCAGTATCCACAAGCCAGTGCGATGTGAGTGACGCCAGGAAATAGTTATAATCGAGGTAGCTCTCAGTAACGTAACGGAAGCTGAGCTCTCCCGTCTTATAGCATCCGACGCTCTCGAAGCTGACATTTCCGCCAAAATACGCGCTCGCACCCGCAAGTGCAGACTCTCCTGTTACATATAGATTTGCTCTGTTATTTTTCATCCTCGGGTCGAGCAGCAGCTTCATCGATTCTATGAAGTCATCCGCAGTTATCTCGTTTCCGTTTTCAAACATAAGCCCCTCGCGCAGCTCAATTTCAAATACGTATCCCTTATCAACGTCATTTACACTGACACCCGTGCCGAGTTTTACGTTGTATTTCGTCAGATCACCCCTCGCACCAGCGGTAACGTCCGTCACTCTTTTCGCCATATCGAACGACCACTGATAGCTCCCCTCTAAGCTGTCGAGCGGAAGTATCGAAACAAGCGGTGTAGTCAGATACTCCATTACCGCCCTGTCCGCCGAGGTCTCCCAAGTATGCGGATTCCAGTTGTTGCCGAGTGCCGACGTATAGGTTCGGTAGGTATATTCTCCCTCTTCCCCGGGCGCACGGCAAGCAGTAAGAGATAGTATATTAAAGATAAGAATCATCACAAGCCCAAGCGCAGCAATCTTTCTCATCGCACACCTCGCAAATCTTTTTTAGTTATTGTTTCTCACCGCCTTGAAAATCATACAAAAACCTTTCCAATATAAAAAAACAACCCATCTTTCGATGAGTTGTCTTTCAGAGCGTATTACGGGTGAGCAAGTTTTTTCGATTGATAATCGAAAAAACGAAGTGAAGTCAACCAAGCAAGGAGCCGGCAGAGCCGAAGACTTGCGTAGGCGATAGGCGGGGACTATGCGGCTTGACAGGTGAGAACCCGATGCGTGAAAACGCATTAGCGGGTGAGATGCCCCTCCGTCCTTGAAAAATAAAACAACCCACCACAAGGGTGGGTTGCTCTATTTTGGAGCGGATTACGGGGTGAGCGAGTTTTTTCGATTGATAATCGAAAAAACGAAGCGAAGTCAACAAAACAAGGAGAAATGGAGCGGAGTCAACCGAAGCGAACATTTCGACTATGTGACTTGACAGGTGAGAACCCGATGCGTGTCAACGCATTGGCGGGTGAGATGCCCCTCCATCCTTGAAAAACAAAACAACCCACCACGAGGGTGGGTTGTTTTCTTTTGGAGCGGATTACGGGGCTCGAACCCGCCACCTCCACCTTGGCAAGGTGGCGCTCTACCAAATGAGCTAAATCCGCGGAAAATGGTGCCTCCGGTCGGAATCGAACCAACGACACGGGGATTTTCAGTCCCCTGCTCTACCAACTGAGCTACAGAGGCGAAAACAGGCAATATTCGGAAATGGCGACTCGGATGGGGCTCGAACCCACGACCTCTAGCGTGACAGGCTAGCGCTCTAACCAACTGAGCTACCAAGCCATCTCCGTACGATGCAAAAGCATCTGGTGGAAAGTACAGGGCTCGAACCTGTGACCCTCTGCTTGTAAGGCAGATGCTCTCCCAACTGAGCTAACCTTCCGTTTCGTGCTTAATAATTATAGCAAATGATTTTCTGTTTGTCAAGGGGTTTATAAAAAAATATTAGAAAAAGTTATTTTGCGAAGAATGCCCGTATTTGAAGCAATCAAACGCCATGAATATTACCATATATATCTACTAAACAATCTTTAAAAAACTTAAGGCGGGCATCGTTGCCCGCCTTGAATAATTAACTATCACTTCGCACTTGCTGCCTGGTCGCAATAGGAGCAACGGTCGCCGACAAACAGCTTTTTGATTCCGCGCTCGGTTCTCGAGATACAGTGCGGATTCGAGCAGCGGAGCTCGGGGTTTTCTTCACCGCGAAGGCGCGAATCAAGACCCACGCCATCATCAAGCAGCTTAAGGATAAGCGCCATTCTGATATATCTGCCGCCCTCTGCCTGGTCAAAATAGTGGGCACGGGGGTCGGTATCTACGTCAACGTCTATCTCGTTCACTCTGGGGAGCGGATGCATTATCGAGAGCGTGGGCTTCGCATCCTTAAGCTTAGCAGCGTTAAGGATATAGGAGTCCTTAAGTCTCTCGTACTCATCTCTGTCGGCAAATCTCTCACCCTGTATGCGAGTCATATATAGAATATCGAGCTCGGGTATTGCATCCTCGAGCGACTCGCACTCAACGTAGTCGGCATCCTTTAAGAATTCTTCCTTGACGTAGTCGGGGAGCTTAAGCTCCTTTGGGGATATAAGCACAAATTTTGTGCCCTCGTATCTCGACATCGCGGAGATGAGCGAGTGTACGGTCCTGCCGTACTTGAGATCACCGCAAAGTCCCACGGTGAGGTGATCGAATCTGCCGAGCTTCTCCCTTATCGAGAAAAGGTCGGTGAGAGTTTGCGTCGGGTGGAAATGACCGCCGTCTCCCGCGTTGATGACGGGAACCTTTGAGACGCTCGATGCTACTATCGGCGCTCCCTCGTAGGGGTGTCTCATCGCTATGATATCCGAGTAAGCTGCAACCATGCGTATAGTATCTGCAACGGTCTCACCCTTCGTCACGGAAGTCGAGCCTGCCTGCTCAAAGCCGAGCACGCTGCCGCCGAGCGACATCATAGCCGATGCGAAGCTGAGCCTCGTTCTCGTAGAGGGCTCGAAGAAGAGCGTTGCAAGTATCTTGCCGTGGCAGGCATCAGAATACATCGCGGGGTGGCGGTAAATATCGTCAGCACGCGCGACAAGATCGTCTATCTCCTCTTTGGTGAGGTCAAGTATATCAACAAGATTTTTCATTGTCACCTCGAATTAAGTATGAATTATCACGGTGTGAGGCATAGCCTCGGAAAATCACTTTATCCAGGACTCGTCAGAGGGGTTGTTTCTGAACTGAATAAGTCTTGCAACGTCCTCAGCCTTTACATAACCGCACTCAGCCGCAACCTCTGCAATAACGTCAAAGTTGGTAAGGCTCACGTTCTTTACGTTAGCCTCGGCGAGTCTGTCAATGCCCTTTTTCATTCCGTAGGTAAAGATGGATACGATGCCGAGAACCTCAGCACCCGCCTCACGGAGCACGTTTACAACCTCGATGACCGAACCGCCCGTTGAGATAAGATCCTCAACGACGACGACCTTCTGCCCCGGGAGAAGCTTACCCTCGATCTGGTTCTGTCTGCCGTGATCCTTAGCACCCGAACGAACGTAGCCCATGGGCATATCAAGAAGGTGTGCGGTGATAGCCGCGTGTGCAATGCCTGCGGTGGACGTACCCATAAGCACCTCGCACTCAGGGTAATACTTCTTAACCGTCTCGGCAAGCGCGGTCTCAACGTCAAGTCTTACCTTAGGTGCGGTAAGCGTAAGACGGTTGTCACAGTATATGGGGCTCTTGATGCCCGATGCCCAGGTGAAGGGCTCCTCAGGACGGAAGAACACCGCCTTTATTTCAAGCAGATCCTTAGCAATAAGCTTTTCAGTAGCAGTCATTTTATATACCTCTTTCGCTTTATTATCACTGATTTTGTAAATAGTTGTTTGGATTAACCGATGAATTCGGCACAGCATCTCTCGTATGCCGCAACGGGATCCTCGGCAGCGGTGATGGGTCTGCCGACAACGATGTAGTCGGAGCCGATGCGCTTAGCCTCAGCGGGAGTCATAACTCTCTTCTGGTCACCGATATCCCCGTCAGCAAATCTTACACCGGGGGTCACGGTCACGAAGTCCTTACCGCATCTGTCGTGAACGGCACCCGCCTCGAGGGGTGAGCATACAACACCGTCAAGTCCCGCACCCTTAGCGACACTCGCATAATGCATTACTACCTCACCAATGGGCTCGTTGATAAGCAGATCGCGCTTCATCGTCTCCTCGTCTGTCGAGGTGAGCTGTGTTACGGCAATAAGTATCGGTCTTGTTCCGTCCGGGCGTGTCAGTCCCTCTATAGCCGCCTCCATCATTCTGCCCGTTCCGGCAGCGTGAAGGTTGGTCATATCTACGTCGAGTCTCGAGAGGACTGCCATAGACTTCTTAACGGTGTTGGGGATATCGTGGAGCTTAAGGTCGAGGAATATCTTATGACCTCTTTTCTTTATCTCTCTTACGATCGAGGGGCCCTCTGCGTAGTAGAGCTCCATTCCGATCTTTACAAAGGGCTTTCTGCCCGTAAACTTATCTAAAAATGCAAACGTCTTTTCCGCGCTGTCAAAGTCGCACGCAATGATTACATCCTTTCCCATCAGTGGGCTCCTCCTATTATCTCGTCTAGCGAGTTGATCTTGTATTTTTCCATAACGCGGGGCAGATCCTCGATGATATCGCGGCAGGCATAGGGATTCACAAGGTTCTCAGCACCTACCTCGACAGCGGTCGCGCCCGCAAGCATAAACTCGATCACGTCCTCGGCGGAGCTGATACCGCCCATACCGACGATCGGTATTTTCACCGCATCGTATACCTGATAGACCATTCTCACGGCAACGGGCTTGATAGCGGGACCCGAGAGTCCGCCCGTCTTATTCTTAATAAGCGGCTTTCTCGTCTTAAGGTCTATACGCATACCGAGAAGTGTATTTATGAGGCTGACACCGTCTGCACCGCCCGCCTCGCACGCCTTCGCGATGGATGCGATATCGGTAACGTTCGGCGAAAGCTTGATAATTATGGGCTTATCCGTAACACGGCGCACTGCGCGCGTTACCTCCTCTGCCGCCGCGGGAGAGGTGCCGAAGCTCATTCCGCCACCGTGCACGTTGGGGCAGGAGATATTTATCTCAAACCAACCGATACCCTCTACCGAGTCGAGCATCTCGACCGTCTTGACGTATTCGTCCACCGAGAAGCCCGAGACGTTTGCCATAACCGGCTTATTGAATACCTCGAAGAGCTTCGGGAGCTCCTCGGAAATTACCTTCTCTACTCCCGGGTTCTGAAGTCCTACGGCATTGAGCATACCCGAGTGAGCCTCAGCAATTCTCGGTGTCGGATTACCGAATCTCGGCGCAAGGGTCGTACCCTTAAAGGAAAGTGTGCCGAGAAGATTGATATCGTAAAGCTCTGCAAACTCATAACCGAAGCCGAAGGTTCCGCTCGCGGGGATAACGGGATTATCAAGCTCTGTGCCGCACAAAGAAACCTTAGTGTTTACCATATGATCTCCTCCTTTACGAGCACGGGGCCGTCGCGGCATATGCGCTTATTTCCGTACTTTGTCTCGCAGGTGCATCCCATGCACGCACCGAAGCCGCAGCCCATTCTCTCCTCGAAGCTGAACTGACCCGAGGCAGAGGAACCGTCGTACACCGCCTTGAGCATAGGCTCGGGACCGCAGGTGTAGAAGTAGCTGTAAGAAATCTCGGGCATAGCATCAGTAACGAAGCCCTTTACACCCTCGCTGCCGTCAGCGGTGGTGACGTATACCTCGGCACCAAGCTTTTCAAATTTATCCTTATAGAATATCTCGTCAGCCGAGCCGAAGCCGAGTATTACCGAAACGCTCTTTCCGAGGGTGGTGAGCCGTCTCGCAAGCAGGAACATAGGCGGCACACCCGCGCCCCCGCCTATAAGCAGAGGTGCATCACCCGAGGGTGCAAGGTCATATCCGTTGCCGAGTCCCGAGAGAACGAGAAGCTCGCTACCAACGGGCATATTCGCCATCTTTTCGGTGCCTTCACCTACCACTTTGTAAACAATTGTTAGATTATTTCCCTCAACGTCTGCCACAGATATAGGTCTGCGCAGATAAAAGCCGTCAAGCTTGATGTTGACGAACTGACCGGGAGCGGTAATATGAGAGGTATCTCCCTCCATCACCCACTCGTAGGTATTCTTTGCTATCTTACGGCTTTCCTTCAGGGTGAAGATACTGTCGAGCATATATCCCCCTTAGCTGTCGATCGTGGAGATCGTTATAGTGATATCCTCGAGCACGTCGAGGAGAACTCTTACCGTATCAAGAGAGGTGAAGAGCGTTGTGTTGGTCTCTGTCGCAAGACGGCGGATCTCGTATCCGTCCTTCTGCTGATCGGTCGAATCAAGGTTCGAGGTGTTTATAACGTACGCGATGTGACCTGCGCGGATAGCATCGGGAATATCAGACGAGCCGTTACCGATCTTATTCTTGACACGGGTCCTGATGCCGTTCTCCTTTAAGAACTTTGCAGTGCCTGCGGTTGCCTCAATATTGAAGCCGAGGTTGTAGAAGCGTCTGATAAGAGGAAGTGCCTCACACTTATCCGCATCCGCTATCGTTACGAGCACGGTTCCGTAATTCTGTACGTTCATGCCCGATGCCTGAAGTGCCTTATACAGCGCACGGTGAAGGTCATCGTCGTATCCGATCGCCTCGCCCGTTGATTTCATCTCGGGAGAAAGGTAGGAGTCAATTCCGTGAATCTTTTTGAATGAGAACACGGGAACCTTTACATACCAGCGCTTTTTCTCCTCGGGATAAAGCGTAAATATACCGAGTTCCTTAAGAGTCTTACCGAGTATTACCTCGGTCGCGATATCCGCAAGAGAGTAGCCCGTAGACTTCGAGAGGAAGGGGACGGTACGCGAGGAACGGGGGTTGACCTCGATGATATATACGTCATCGTGCTCGTCAACGATGAACTGAATATTAAACAGACCGACGATGCCGATGCCGATACCGAGCTTCTTCGAGTACTCGAGTATCTTTCCCTTTACCTTGTCGGATATCGAGAAGGCGGGATATACGCTGATAGAGTCGCCCGAGTGAACGCCCGTGCGCTCAACGAGCTCCATTATACCCGCAACGAACACGTCATGTCCATCGCAGATGGCATCGACCTCAACCTCTTTGCCCTGGATATAATGGTCAACGAGAACGGGCTTGTCCTCGTCAATTTCAACCGCGGTGCGAAGATAGTGGCGGAGCTGCTCCTCGTTACCGACAAGCTGCATCGCGCGTCCTCCGAGAACGAAGCTCGGGCGGACGAGAACGGGATAGCCTATCTCCCTGGCTACCTTTACACCGTCCTCTATCCTGGTAACGGCTCTGCCCTTGGGCTGAGGAATATTAAGCTCCTCGAGTATCTTCTCAAAGGTATCGCGGTTCTCTGCTCTGTCTATTGCCTCACAATCGGTGCCGATGATCCTTACACCGCGCTCCGCAAGAGGAGCCGCGAGGTTGATAGCAGTCTGACCGCCGAGAGATGCAATAACACCGTAGGGCTTCTCATACTCGATAACGCTCATAACGTCCTCTACTGTAAGAGGCTCAAAGTAGAGCTTGTCTGCCGTGGTGTAGTCGGTGGATACCGTCTCGGGGTTGTTGTTTATGATTATTGCCTCGTATCCGCACTTACGGATAGTATTTACTGCGTGAACGGTGGAGTAGTCGAACTCAACGCCCTGACCGATACGGATAGGACCGGCTCCGAGAACGAGGACCTTCTTTCTGTCCGTGAGAACCGACTGCTCCTCACCCGTGTAGGACGAGTAGAAGTAAGGGATGTAAGCACCTGCGTGTGCAGTGTCCACCATACGGAAGCTCGGTCTGATACCGCACTCCTTACGGAGAGATGCTACATCTATCTCGCTCTTGCCCCAGAGCTTCGCTATGAATCTGTCCGAGAAGCCCATGACCTTAGCTTCCTTAAGCAGAGCTGCATCGAGAGGCGATGCCTTAAGAGCCTTCTCCATATCTACTATCTTCTTAAAGGACTCGAGGAAGTAGGGGGTTATCATGGTTATTTTGTGAAGCTCGTCTATGCTGTGACCGCGTCTTAAAAGCTCGGTAACGACGAATGCGTTATCATCGTGGAACTCAGCAAGGTATGCGATAAGCTCCTCATCGCTCTTAGACTCCCACTTCGGCATATAGAGGTGATATACACCCGTCTCAAGCGAGCGCACCGACTTGAGAATACATTCCTCAAGGGTCGAGCCGATGCCCATGCACTCACCCGTAGCCTTCATCTGCGTGCCGAGCTTGTTGGGAACGGACGTGAACTTATCGAAGGGGAATCTCGGGAACTTCGCTACAACGTAGTCGAGTCTCGGCTCCTTCAGCGCGGTAGCGCCTGCGAGCTCTATCTCATCGAGGGTCATTCCTACCGCGATCTTCGCGGTAACGCGAGCGATGGGATAACCCGAAGCCTTGGATGCGAGTGCCGATGAGCGCGATACTCTCGGGTTTACCTCTATGAGGTAATATTCGCTCGAATTCGGGTTAAGAGCGAACTGTACGTTGCATCCGCCCTCTATCTTCAGCTCTCTGATAAGCTTGATTGCACTATCGTTAAGCATCTTAAGATCGTGATCGTTAAGAGTCATGATAGGTGCGACTACCATACTGTCACCCGTGTGTACGCCGACGGGATCGATATTCTCCATACCGCAGATGGTGATGGCGTTATCCGCACCGTCGCGCATGACCTCGAACTCTATCTCCTTGAAGCCGCGCACGCTGCGCTCGATGAGCACCTGGTGTACGGGAGATGCCTTGAGAGCACCTACCGCAAGCTCTCGCAGCTCATCCTCGTTATATGCAAAGCCGCCGCCCGTGCCGCCAAGAGTAAACGCAGGACGGAGAACGAGGGGATATCCTATTATCGACGCCGCAGCCACAGCCTCGTCAAGAGTGTTAGCTATCTCCGAGGGGATGACCGGCTCACCGATATCCTCGCAAAGCTTCTTGAAAAGCTCTCTGTCCTCGGCTCTCTCGATGCTCTCGGACGAGGTTCCGAGAAGCTCAACTCCGCTCTCCTTAAGTATTCCCTTCTTTTCGAGGAGCATAGCCATGTTAAGACCGGTCTGTCCTCCGATGCCGGGAACTATCGCGTCGGGTCGCTCGTACCTGATTATCTTTGCGATATACTCGAGGGTGAGCGGCTCCATGTAGACCTTGTCTGCGATTGTGGTATCGGTCATGATCGTTGCGGGGTTGGAGTTGACGAGAATTACCTCATAGCCCTCCTCCTTGAGTGCAAGGCATGCCTGAGTGCCTGCGTAATCGAACTCCGCCGCCTGACCGATAACGATAGGGCCGGAGCCGATGATCATAACTCTTTTGATGTCCTTCCTTTTTGGCATATTATATTCCTCCGAAAAAATTATTAACTCTTTAGTTTTCCGCCGAGAGTGCGGAGTATACGACCTCACCGTTGTAAACGGTCATGAGGCATCTGCCCTTTACACGCTTTCCCTCGAAGGGCGTCGCCTTGCCCATTGAAAGAAATTCACCCGGGTCTATCACATATTCATTATCGAGGTCGAAAACGGTAAAGCCTGCGTCGCTGTTGATTTTGAAGCGCTCTCGCGGGTTCTTTGAAAGCAGCTCGATCAGCCTTTCAAGGGTAAGAACACCCGAGAGAACGAGATCGGTGTACAGCACCGCAAAGGCGGTCTCAATTCCGACAACACCCATAAGACTGCCCGGAAGACCGCGTGACTTTTCCTCTGCGGTATGAGGCGCGTGATCGGTAGCTATCATATCTATCGTTCCGTCGAGAAGTCCCTCTACGAGTGCGAGCCTGTCCTCCTTCGCGCGTATCGGGGGATTCATCTTGAATCTTCCATCTTCTTTTAAATCCGAGTCGTCAAGTGTCAGATAATGAGGGCCCGTCTCGCAGGTTATATTCACACCGCGAGCCTTGGCGCGTCTGATTATATCAACGCTTTCCTTAGTGGATATATGGCATACGTGGTACGCGCATCCCGACTTGCGCACAAGCTCAATATCTCTTGCTATCGGACCCCACTCGCTCTCTGAGCAGATGCCTTTATGCCCGTGCGCGGCACAGTACTCTCCGTCGTGGATGTATCCGCCCTTCAAGAGCGAATTGTCCTCGCAGTGTGCGACTATCATTTTGCCAAGTGCCTTAGCTCGCCTCATTGCCTCGAGCATCATACCCTCGGACTGCACTCCTCTGCCGTCATCCGAGAAGGCTACGACGTCATCCGCCATCCCCACCATATCCGAGAGCACCTCTCCAGCCTCACCGACGGTGATGGTGCCGTAAGGATAGACCGCTATAACGGCATCCTTAGCTATCGCTTCAAGCTGCGGTGCAAGATTCTCGGGGCTGTCGGGGGTAGGCTTGAGATTAGGCATAGAGCAAACCGCGGTATATCCGCCTCTTGCCGAGGCTCTCGTGCCCGACGCTATGTTCTCTTTATAAGAAAAACCCGGCTCTCTGAGATGAACGTGAACATCACAGAAACCGGGAAAAACAGCAACATTTTCAACAACGGGGAAATCGACCATAGCGGTATCATGTGCAAAAGGAGAAAGAACAGCACCGTCAAGAAGCATATCCTGCACTCTTGCCGATCCGTCGGTATATACCTTTGCATTCTTAAAAAGCACCTTCATGTGTGACTCCTCTTATTTATTTTCTACTTATTATAACACACGCGCGAGTCTAAAGTCAAGGAGAAAAACAATTTCTTTCAGAAATTTTTATGTTAATACCGAACCGTCCCGAGCAAGCTTAAAATAGCAAGAAAAAAATTCGATTTTTTTTGGGAAATCTCTATACAAGTGAATTTATTTGTGCTACAATATAGCCGTTAATTCAAAAAACGGAGGAGCTTATGAAAAAGATCTACACAGGAAAAACAAAGGATGTTTATCAGCTTGATAACGGCAACGTATGTCTAAAGTTCAAAGATGATTGTACCGGCAAGGACGGAAAGTTCGATCCGGGCGAAAACAGCGTAGGACTTACAATAGAGGGCATCGGCAGAGCAAATCTTGAAACCTCTATCTACTATTTTGAGCTTCTCAGAAAAGCGGGTATCAAGACCCACTACATCGGAGCAAACCTCGACGAGGCAACAATGGAGGTACTCCCCGGCAAGGTGTTCGGCCATGGCCTCGAGGTCATCTGCCGTCTTGTCGCTACGGGCAGCTTTATCCGCAGATACGGTGAGTATATCGAGAACGGCACTCCCCTCGAGGGCGGATACGTTGAGTGCACCTTCAAGAACGATGAGAAGGGCGATCCCCTTGTAACCAAGGAAGGCCTCGTTGCACTCGGCGTTATGTCGGGTGAGATGTTCGAGAGCATGAAGGAGCAGACTCTTAAGATCACCAAGATCGTTGCAGACGACCTTAAGACCATCGGTCTTGACCTTTGGGATATCAAGTTTGAGTTCGGATACAACGGCAATGAGGTAATACTCATCGACGAGATCGCATCGGGCAACATGAGAGTGTATAAGGGTAGCGAGATCGTTGAGCCGGTTGAGCTTACTAAGTTAATACTTAACAGATAAAATTCAACACGCGGTGGGGGATCCACTCAAATAAGATCCTCTCACCGCTTTTTATTAAAGGGAAAGGAGCCGCGGAATGTACAGAACACTGAGCTCGTACTTAAAGGAAAAGTACGGAATGAAAATAAAAAAGATATGCATTGACGGCGGCTTCACCTGTCCTAACCGTGACGGTACCTGCGGCACGGGCGGCTGCATCTATTGCGGTGAGCGCGGTGCAGGAGAGCATATCGACGGACTCAAAAGCATTTCCGAGCAGGTATCAGAGCAGCTCGCAAGCACAAAAGCAGACGGATATATAGCCTATTTCCAGAACTTCACGAACACCTACGCCCCCGTCGAAGTGCTTCGCGAAAGGTATCTTTCAGCACTCACAGACGACCGTATCAAGGTACTCGCGATCGGCACGCGCCCCGACTGTATAACCGCTGAAATATGCGATTTACTAAAGGATTTGTCAACCAAAGTTGACATTTGGGTCGAGCTTGGACTGCAAACCGCAAATGATGACACCGCAAAAGTCATCCACCGCGGATACGATCTATCGGTTTACAGAGAGGCGGCAAGGCTGCTGATGGAAAACTCTATCCCCTTCGTCACGCACATGATAATCGGTCTGCCCGGCGAAGGCGAAGCAGATGCTCTCCGAACGGCAGATGAAATTATATCGAGCGGTGCATTTGGCATCAAGATACACTCCCTTTACGTCATGGAAGGCACCGAGCTTGCCGAAATGTACCGTAAGGGTCTTTACGAACCGATAAGCTTTGACGAATATACCGAAACGGCAGCAAAGGTGCTCGACCGCATCGGTGACACTCTCGTGGTACACAGAATCACGGGCGATTGCCCGCGCGACCTTCTCGTCGCCCCCGAATGGAATACCGACAAGCAAAGAGTGATAAACGAGATAAGAAGAAGGCTAGGAGAATTAAAATAAACAGTAAGGCTATCCCTTTTCATTTTTGCAATCGGGATAGCCTATTTACATATATAAGGGCTGTTTGAGTTTTAAAAAAACTTTGATTTGGATGATGGGCACACTTGGGTACGTCCAGCCTCGAGGACGGCGGTTATCGTCAAATATGCCACCCCGAGTTACCACGCGCGGCGGGCGCGCCTATACTCCAAGGGCGTACTTCCCGTGAGGCGCTTGAATGTCTTTGAAAAGTAGTTCGGTGTGTCAAAGGAGAGCGCCGCGGCTATCTCGGTCACGCTCATTTCGGTCTCGCGAAGAAGCCTTTTGGCTTCTTTTATTTTTAACGAAGTGAAATATGCCATTATCGACTGCCCCGTAACGCGCTTGAACTGTCTGAATATGTATGAGCGCGTGTAGTTCATCCTCTTGCATATCTCGTCTATCGATATCCTGCCGGAGACGTTCTCCGACAGCTGCTCGATCACGCTGTTCACAAGGTATTCTCCGAAGTCCTCGCGGAGAACGAACGAGGGAGTCTCATCCTCACCGTCCACCTGCCTTACCGTGCCGATAAGCAAAAGCTCAAGAAGATTCTTTATATACTGCATTCCGCCAAGCGTCGGCTTCTCCGAAAGAGGCATTTTCTTAACATCGGGGCTTGTGTGGCGCAGATCAAACGTGCTCTTCGCCTCGTCGAGAAGCATATAGACGTATCTCACCGCCTCTTTTGAAAGCTTGACGCATCTTGATTCAAGAATACGTATCGCCTCGCTCTTGCACTCAAAGGATATTATGAACACGCTGGGTGCATTCTTACCATCTGCGGAGTGGATATGAAACTCGTTCGGTGCGTGGAATATTGCCTCTCCCTCTTTAAGAAGCACTTCTCTTCCCTCTACCGTGCAAACGAGCGAATTCTTGTCTGCATATACCATCTCCCAGAAGTCGTGCGACTCACCGTGGCTTTTGTAGCTCTCCTCGAAATCGAAGTAGTGAACCGTCACTATCCTCGTTACGTGGAGCAGATTTTCAATTTTATGCTTAAAGTATCTCTGTTTCATATAAATAGTATACCCCATTTATCGCGATATGTCAATAAAATGAACGGAATTTCACTTGTAGATTATTTTACTCTTTTTGTGTATTTGTGAGTATATAATTATAAATGCAACTTTGTTATAATTAAGGTAGAATATTATTTTAAGGAGATACAGGCTTATGAGAATTTTAGCAATAGGCGCACATCCCGACGACATTGAGCTTGCCTGCTCGGGCACGCTCGCAAAATGTGTTGCAAGAGGCGACACCGTTATAGTATGCCACGCATCGAGCGGCAACCTCGGACACGTTATTATTCCTCCGGATGAGCTCACAGTTATCAGAGCGAACGAGGCTAAGCGCGCAGGCGCGATGGCAGGCATCGAGGTCATCTGGGGCGGCTTCAACGATCTCGACATCTACGAGGAAAACAAGGAAGCGCGCGACAAGATGGTCGACGTTATCCGTTATGCAGATCCCGACCTCATCATCACCCACGATCCCCACGATTACATGCCCGACCACACCGCGGTATCCAAGCTCGTATTTGATGCAGCGTTTACCGCAACGCTTCCTAACTATCCTACAAAGGAAAAGACGGTCGCGAAGCTCGTTCCCATCTTCTACATGGACACCCTCGCAGGCGTAGGCTTCAACCCCGAGTACTACGTGGATATCAGCGAGTACATAGACCTTAAAATGAATATGCTCGAGTGCCACGAGAGCCAGCTCGTCTGGATGCGCGAGCACGATAATATCGATTTTGCGGATATGGTAAAGACCTGCTCGAGAGTACGCGGCTACCAGTGCGGTGTTGACTACGCGGAGGGCTTCAGACAGTGCCGTGTTTACCTCAAGGGCACTACCGAAAGACTTCTTCCCTAAGAGGTGCTTATGAACAAAATAATCAGATGGTGCGTTATCGGTGCGGGCGGTATCGCAGACAGAAGAACTATCCCCGCAATAGTCAAGGATGAGGGCTCGGAGCTTGTCGCGGTTATGGACAGGGTTCCCGAGGTAGCGAAAGCGGTCGGTGAAAAGTACGGTGTTCCCTACTTCTCGAGTGAGGAAGAAATGCTAAGGAGCATCGAGTGTGACGCGGTATACATCGGCACCCCCGTTTTCTGTCACAAGGATCAGGCTCTCACGGCACTTAAGTTTGGAAAAAGCGTATTCGTTGAAAAGCCCATCTCTATGACCTCGGCTGAGGCGCGAGAGCTTGTCGATGCATTCAAGGCGGCAGGCAAGCAGCTTACCGTCGGATATATGATGAAGCACCACAATCTTCACGAGATGGCGCGCGAGCTTATAGCTGACGGAGGCATCGGAAAACCTGTCAACGTGCGCGCTCAGTTCTCTTGCTGGTATCCCGATATCGAGGGCGCGTGGCGTCAGACCAAAAAGCTTGGCGGCGGAGGTGCATTCATGGACCTCGGTGTCCACTGTGCGGAGCTTATCGAGTATCTTCTCGGCGAGGAGATAACAGAGGTAAAGAGCCTCATCGCAACGAATTCCTTTAACTACGAGGTGGAGGACAGCGCGGTAGTTATCTTCAGAACCAAGAGCGGTATCCTCGGCAGTATCGAGTCTAACTTCAACATTTCCGATGCGGCAAGCGAATCAAAGCTTGAGATATACGGCGAGGCGGGTTACGTTATCTGTAACGGCACTCTCGCACAGACCGAGGGCGGAAGGATGACACACCTCTACGCGCCCCAGGGTGACTACTCGGCTATGCAGGATCGCACCGCAGGAGTTCCCACCGAGTACGTTGGTGCGGGCTGTGACCTCTATCAGAAGCAGATAGGCATGTTCAACGAGCTTCTTCGCTCGGGAAAGACAGATTTCTTCTTTGCTGACAGAGCCGTTCACATCCAGGAGCTTGTAGATAAGATCTACGAAAACGCAGAAAAGTAAAGAACAATTAACATTTTCACATAAAAAGGAGTAATAATCATGAATTTCAATTCTACCGTTAAGGGCAGCATGCTTGAGGGCTTTTACCCTGCAGGCTGGGATTTTGACAAGATAGACGCGTGCATCGGCACCCCCGAGAGCATCACCGAGCCCCAGAGCTTCTGGAACAAGGGCTTCACCCCCGTCAAGTGTGAGTCGCTCAGCGACTTCGAGACCTACATGGGTCACGAGATAGCAAATCAGATCAAGCTCGCACGCGAGCGCGGCGAGAAGATCGCATTCATTCTCCCCGTAGGTCCTATGGGTATGTATAAGTGGGTAGTATACTTCCTTCGTGAGTGGAACATCCGTTGCGATCACGTTTATACCTTCAATATGGATGAGTGGGCAGACGGTGAGGGCAACACCCTCGCACCCGACAACCACGGTGCATTCCAGTACGCGATGGAGCAGGCTCTCTTCAATCCCCTCGGCGAGCTTACCGTTCCCAAGGCTCAGAGAAACTTCGCAACCAAGGACAATCTCCCCACCTACCCCGAGAAGATAGCCGCACTCAAGGCTGAGGGCGCGAAGCTCGTTCTCGTTTACGGTATCGGAAGAATGTGCCATATCGCATTTTGGGAGCCTCATTTCGCGGCTGATTACGCTACCGAGTCAGAGTGGAAGGCAGCTCCTTACAGAATCGCTGCAAAGATCCATCCCCTCACCGTTGAGCAGAACGCTCTCACCAGCTTCAAGTCGAGAACTCCTCTCGTTCCCTGCCGTGCGAACACCATCGGCCCCGGTATAATCCTTCAGGCTGACTACGCTATCGGCGGTGCTGACGGTACTCTCGGACGCGGAATGCAGTGGCAGGGTCTGTCGCTGTGGATGACTCTCCGTCACGGCCCCACACCCTGGATCACATCCTCTTACATCCCCACCCTTCCCGGCAGACTCTTCTTCCTCTCCGAGCTTGCAGGTCCGCTCGAGGCAGAGTGCAACTAAGGGTATGAAGGGTATTGCAGTAGCGGGCAGTATTCTTATTGACCGCATTAACGATATTGAGAAGTATCCCGAGGCGGGAGAGCTCACGAAGATACTCGCGATAAAGAGCGCGACGGGCGGATGCGTTCCCAACGTTGCGATAGATCTGAAGCGACTTATGCCCGAGCTCGACGTTCTTGCAATAGGCAAGGTAGGCAAGGATGCCGACGGCATCCTTGCAAAGGATATCCTCTCGGCTGAGGGCGTTGACGTATCGGGAATCACCGAGGGTGACGAGCGCACCAGCTTCACCGAGGTAATGAGCGAGGTGGGCGGTCAGCGCACCTTCTTCACCTATCCCGGTGCGAGTGATGACTTCGGCTATTCGGATATTGACTTTGAGAGCCTCGACTGTAAGATGCTCCACCTCGGCTACTACCTTCTTTTAAAAAAGGTTGACGGCGGTGACGGTGAGCTTATACTGAAAGAGGCAAAAAGACGCGGCATCACCACCTCTATTGACCTTGTCAGCGAGAACTCGGACAGATATTCCGTCATTATTCCCTCTCTGAAATACACAGATAACCTCATCATCAATGAGCTCGAGGCAGGAAAGCTGACGGGCATCGATCCAAGTGACGATAACCTCGAGGCTATCGCGAAAAGGCTTATGGAGCTCGGTGTCAGAGAGCGCGTAATTATTCACAAGAAGGAGCTTGGCATCCTGCTCTCCGAAAGAGGACTTACAGTGATAGGCTCCTACGAGCTGCCGGGCGGCTTCATCAAGGGCACGACGGGAGCCGGGGATGCATTCTGTGCAGGTGCGCTCCTCGGAATTTACGAGAACAAGAGCGACCGCGAGATACTGGAGCTTGCTACCCTCTCGGCACTCGGCGCGCTTTCAGCACCCGATGCAGTCAGCGGAATGTCAACCGTAGAGGAGCTTCAAAAACTTACAAAGGGATTAGGAAGAAAAGAAATATGCTTGTAAATTTAAAGGAAATACTTGAGATTGCCGAGCGCGAAAATTGCGCTATCGGTATGTTCAACGCAACGGGTCTCGACAGCCTTCAGGCGGTTATTGCCGCAGCAGAGGAATTAAATCAGCCCGTTATTATCGCACACGCAGAGGTACATAACGTATACAACGACGTCTCTCTCGTCGGTCCCGCTATGGTTGCGGCGGCAAGGGATGCAAAGGTACCCGTATGTGTTCATCTCGACCACGGCACCTCGCTCGAAATGATATATAAGGCACTGCGCATCGGCTTCACGTCGGTAATGATCGATGCATCGCATCTGCCCTACGAGGAAAACCTCGCTCTCACGAAGTCTGTAACCGAGATTGCACATGCTATGGGCGTATCGGTCGAGGCTGAGCTCGGCAGACTCGTTACCGGCGAGGCAGGAAGCGGAGAGGATAACAGCTCGGATATGAAGGCTGAGGACTTCTACACCGACCCCGAGGAGGCAAAGGAATTCTGTGCTGTCACGGGCGTTGATGCTCTTGCTATCGCATTCGGCACGGCACACGGCTTCTACACCGCACAGCCTAAGCTCGACTTCGACGTTGTGAAGAACGTCAAGGCATCGACGGGGCTTCCCCTCGTTATGCACGGTGGCTCGGGTGTAAGCGAGGAAGGCTTCCGCAAGGCTATCGAAGGCGGTATCAGAAAGATAAACTACTACTCCTATATGTCAAAGGCGGGCTTCATGGCTGCCAAGGATGTTATCGAGAGCGGCAAGACATCTTATCTTCACGACGTAGAATATGCAGCAATGCAGGCTATGAAGGAAGACGTCAAGAAGGCAATAAAGATCTTCTCTATGAAATAATAAAAAAAGGAAACGGAATTAAGGGTGATGTTCTTAGCGGAAAATTTACACCTTGGTAAAAGTGCAAGCATCGCATTTGACCGGTCAAATGCTGATATAGGCTAAGCCCAAACCCTTATACGTGAACCCCCAAAGCTCATACTTCGCTTCGGGGAACCCCTATACGCGAACCCCCAAAGCTCATACTTCGCTTCGGGGAACCCCTAAACAAGCAGAAAGAGCAAACACGCAAGGTGGAAAACCTTATGTGTCTGCTCTTTTTCTGTTAGTGAAGTTTTCGCTACTGCGAAAGTGAAGTTGCTCACAGGGGCTCGCAGTGAAGTTATGTTTGCCCACTGTGCCAAAGGCACAACATCATTCACGCAGTGAACATCACTGCCGCAGGCAACATCATTTGCCCGTGAGGGCAAACATCGTTTAGCGTAAATGCTCCGTTAAGAGCATCACGCTATTTTTTTATACTATGCCGCCCCGCAAAAAGGCAAAAATGATGCTTAGCTCATGAAAGCACGCTCGCTTTGTCACCTTTTTATCGCGCGCCTATATGCGGTGGGTGTGTATCCGCTGCGCTTTTTGAATGTGCGGGAGAAATAATTGTAATCCGAAAAGCCGACAGACTCGGCTATCTCCCCGAGTGTCATATTTCCCTCTACTATCAGATGCTCAGCCTCGGATACCCTGAGATCTAACACGTAATCAATTATCGATCTGCCGATATCCGATGAAAACACACTCTCGCAGTATACAGGTGAGAAAAAGAAATGCGATGCAATATCCCCGAGCGTTATGCGCGAGCGGAAATTTTTGTGAAGGTATTCGAGAATATCGAGTGTCAGAGGGGTCATCTTCTCAGTTCTCGTATAATCCTCGAGCACCGATATTATCACCCCGAGTACCTCCGAGGCTCTGCCATAAAAGGATAGCCTCGGCTTCTCGGCGATACGGTCTATCGATGATAAAAGAAGCATTATTTCACTGTGCGCGGCATTGTCGATAACTGTCGGCAGCTTCGGGGTTTCCGAGTTAAAGTTAAAGCTTATATAATCGCATTCGCATTCCGATACGAGTCGCTCGCGCAACGATTGCGCGGGTATGAATACAGCCGACTTATCCCCGAGCAGGTATCGCACGCCATCTACGATATAGATCATCTCACCCGATATCACAAAGGTCAGCTCGTGTGAAGAAAGACTGCCGCGGTATATCTTTGGCGGTATTCTTTTATGATGTACGTAATAAACGAGATTAATATCATACATAATAAGATTGTGCTATTCTCCCATGTATTTCATAAGATTATGCATTTAATCCGCTTTTAAAAAATGCTAAACTTAGTGTATAACGGTGTTGGTAATAAAATAGTATCACACCAATTTAATGCTGTCAAGAGAAAGAGCTGAAAAGGCTAAGAAAATCCCACTTGACGGCAGAGGGAGAATAAAAATGATAAGACTTTGCGCATTTGCAGACGAGGCAGATTCCTCGCTCGAGGGACAGATCGAGGCGCTTAAGGCGGCGGATATCGGATATATCGAGCTTCGCGGAATTAACGGAAAGAATATCTCAGCAGTCACCGAGGATGAGGCAAGAGAATTTAAAAAGCAGCTCGAGGGCGGCGGCATCCGCGTCTGGTCCATAGGCTCTCCCATCGGAAAGATAAAGATCAGCGATGACATCGATGCTCATATCGCTCTGCTCGAGCATATATGCAGACTCGCCAACATATTCGAGTGCGACAAGATAAGGATGTTCTCCTTCTACGAGGCATACGAGAGCGAAAGCGAGGTCTACTCTGCCCTTCGCAGAATGGTTGCCGCGGCAGATAAATACGGAGTCGCGCTCTATCACGAGAACGAAAAGGGCATCTGGGGCGACACCGCCGAGCGCGTTATGCGCCTTATGGATAACATCGATGGGCTTAACTTCGTTTATGACCCTGCGAACTTCATAGAGTCGGGCGAGGATCCCGAAAAGACACTATATCCCCTGCACGCAAGGACAGGATACTTCCACATAAAGGACGCGACACTCGAGGACCGCAAGGTCGTCCCCGCCGGGTATGGCGGCGGAAGGATTCCCGAGCTGGTATCCATGATAGGCGAGCGCGACACGGTGCTCTCGATAGAGCCGCACCTTATGGTTTTCGAGGGTTATTCGGAATTTGATGACACAAAGATGCAGGATAAATTCGTCTTTAAAAACAACAAGGAAGCCTTTGCCGCAGCGGCAGATGCCATCAAGGCGGTCATCACGGGGGCAGGCTACCGAAAGACAGACGGAGGATATACTAAATGAAGAGCGTAGGCGTTAATCTTTTCTCGCTTCGCAACTTAATAAAGACCGAGGACGGCCTCAGAGAGACCCTTTCGGCGCTTAAGGAGATGGGCTATAACTGTGCGCAGTTCTCCGGCGCACCCTTCGATGCGCCGATTATAAAGAGGGCAAGCGAGGCGGCGGGTGTTCCGATAGTGCTGACACACGTTCCGCTTTCCGATATCCTTGAACGCACAGAGGCTCTTATGGAGGAGCATGCATCCTTTGGATGCAAATATATCGGGCTTGGCAGCCTTCCGCGCGATATTATCACAGATGAGGTGAGAGTGAAGTCCACAATCGAGGCGCTCGAGGGTGCGGCTGAGAAAATGGCGGCAGGGGGATTCTCCTTCTTCTTCCACAATCACCACACAGACTGCTACAAGCACGGTGGCGAGACCATCATCGATTATATGATAAGGACCTGCCCGCACTTCAACTTCACACTTGACACCTATTGGCTGCAGTTCAGTGGTCTTTCGGTCACGGACTACATAAAAAAGCTCTCTGGCAGGATCGCCTGTGTCCATCTGAAGGACTACAAGATAACAGCAAGTCAAAATGATGACGGCTCCGTCAGCTTCTCACCGATCTATGCGCCCGTCGGTGAGGGAAATCTCGACTTCGGCTCCTATTACCCGCTTATGAAGGCGGCAGAGGTTGAGCATTATCTTGTCGAGCAGGACAACGCTGCAAGCTTCCCCGATCCCTTGGACGAGGTCAGACGCAGCATACTTTACATAAAGGAGAACTTCAATGGATAAGGTAAGATTCGGTATAATCGGTCTCGGAAATATGGGCTCGACCTACCTGGGTATGTTCGAGAACGGAATGATAAAGGACGGAGTTGTCAGCGCAATATGCGACATCAACCCCGAGAAGCTTAAGGCGGCGGAAGCGAAGATCTCGCGCGAGGGCGTTCTCTCCTTTATAAAATACGAGGATATGTTATCCTCGGGTGCTGTCGATGCAATAATGATAGAAACACCGCACTATATACACCCCGAGATCGCAATAGCGGCTCTCGAGAGAGGAATACACGCCCTCTGCGACAAGCCTGCAGGCGTTTACACAAAGCAGGTCAGAGAGATGAACGAGGTCTCCGAGCGCTCGGATGCGGTATTCGGCATGATGTTCAATCAGCGCACCAACGTTGCATATGCCAAAATGCGAGAGATGATCGCCGAGGGCGCGATAGGCTCGCTCCAGCGTGTCAGCTGGATAATTACAGACTGGTTCAGAACACAGTACTATTACGACAGCGGAAATTGGCGCGCGACCTGGGCAGGCGAGGGCGGCGGTGTGCTGATCAATCAGTGTCCCCACCAGATCGACCTTATCAGCTGGATCGTAGGCGAACAGCCTAAGGCTGTCAGAGGCTTTTGTAAGTACGGTGCGTGGCACGACGTTGAGGTCGAGGACGAGGTGACCGCCTATTTCGAATACGAGAACGGCGCAACCGGTACCTTCATCACCACGACGGGCGAGGCTCCCGGCACCAATCGCCTCGAGATATCGGGCACGGGCGGCAAGCTGCTTGCCGAGGACGGAAAGCTCACGTACTACAAGAATCTTACCGACTCAGCCGAGCACTCGCGATGCTCAACAGAGGGCTTCAAGAAGCCCAAGTGTGAGATATGCGAGGTCGAGTGTCCCGGCGAGAGCACGGGCCACGCAGGCATCATAAATAACTTTATCGGCAAGATTCTTGGCCTCGAGGAGCTTCTCGCTCCCGGCACCTCGGGCATAAATGGAGTTGACCTTATGAACGCCATTGAGCTCTCCGGCTGGCAGGACGGTAAAAGAGTCACTCTCCCGACGGATGAGGAGCTTTATCTTGAGCTGCTGAACGAAAAGCGCAAGACCTCGAGACTAAAGTGCGGCATAGAGCGCGCCGCGGCAAGCACCGAAGGCAGTTATTGACTGATAGCTTTTGCCGAGTATTGATTGTGCAACAAGTGCTGGACAAACTACACAAAGTGTGATATAATTGATTTTGCACCAAGTGCCGTGCAAACGGCGCACAGTGTGATATAATAAGCAAACGAGTCAACCGACCCGATAAGGAGTAACAATGAAAACATTATTCGACCTTTATTACACAGATGCCGAAGACACTGCAAGGACCCTCGATATCTATCTCCCGGAAAGCAAGCCCGAGACGATATTCCTCTATATGCACGGCGGCGGACTTGATCACGGCAACAAGCGACATGCGGCAGAAATCATTTCAAAGTATCTCACCGACAGGGGCATTGCGTACGTAAGCATAGAGTACAGAATGTACCCGGATGCAAAATACCCCGACTTCATCAACGATGCAGCCGAGGCGGTCAAATATATAATCACTAAAAAGGATGAGTACTTTGGCGGATGCGACAAGCTCTACGTCGGAGGCAGCTCTGCGGGCGGATATCTCTCTATGATGCTCTGCTTCGACGAAAGGTACCTTAAAGGTGTCGGGCTCGATAACTCCTGTATCGCGGGATACTTCCACGATGCGGGACAGCCGACCGCACACTTCAGAACGCTTGCCGAGCGCGGTATAGACTCTCGCAGGCTTATAGTAGACGAGACCTCGCCGATGTATCACGTTGGCACCGCTGAGAGCTATCCCCCGATGCGCTTCATAGTATCGGATAACGATATGAAGGGCAGATACGAGCAGACTATGCTTATGCTCTCGGTACTCTCGCACTTTGGCTACGATAGCTACGATCACATCGTAATGAACGGCACTCACTGCGCATATGTAAGACGTATTGACGAAAGCGGTGACAGCGTGCTCGGACAAATGGTATATTCATTTATCGAATCAGTGAAAAACGGCACTATCGGCAAATAACTATTTACATTTTTGTATATTTTCTCATTTCACTTATAAAGAGGCAAAGCACAGCGCTTTGCCTCTATTTTTATTTATTCTGCATTCTACCGTTTTTTTTGCGATGCGGTTCATCGGTTCAAATCCCCATTTTGTGAAGCGAATCCCATATCTCATCTGCATAATTAAGGTGTCCGCCCGGCTGTACTCTGAGAGCACATCTCTCGGGCACTCCTGCAGCAGCATAAAGGCGCTCTATCTCCTCGTATGCATCGCGAGTACCGTCAATAAAGAAGCCGGGGTCCTCCTCACCTGCCGCAACTACAAGGAGTCTGGGTGCGATAAGACCGCCCATATCTCCCATCTCGAAATACTTTCTTATAGAGGGGATATAGTTGCACATACAGTGGCGCTTTGCCGCTATCGAGCGACGGAAGGTACAAACCGAGCAAGACGGTGCCGCCGCGGTGATCCTCTCATCAATGCATGCGAGATAGAATGTCTGTGTTCCGCCGCCCGAGTTACCCGTACATACGATATTTGAAAAATCGATTTTATCGGAGAACTTCACGGTAACAGCATCGAGGATCATCATAACGTCGTGTACCTTTTCACCGAGCACGGTTCTGCCGTTGAGGATAGCTATCTTTCCCGCCTCGGTACAGCTCGTGCCGTATCCCTCGAGGCTGCACTCACCGAAGCTTCTCGACTCGATAACGAGCGCCGCTCTTCCCTCTTTTATAGATCTTGCCGCCATGTTTCTGTGCGGCCAATTCTTAAGCGACTCCTCATCCCCTTCGCACTTAGAAACACCCAGTGCAATGTGCATTCCGCCGCCGTGACCCGAAAGGCAGATAGTAAGCGGAACGGCTCCATCTGCATTCTTGGGTATACGGAGATGACAGGGGGTATCATATCCCGGCTCGGTCTCAACGGTAAAGCGGTACTCGGTATAGTCATCCTCTTCCTTGATATACTCTACGTCAACCTCGCATCTGCCGGGAGTAAGCGGAAGACCGAGAAGCTCGGTAAGCTTTGCCCTCGCTACCTTCTGCCACTCGGAAAAAGGGATACTTCCGTCATATCTGAGTGTGCGCTCAGCTTCATTAAAAAGCTTCACCTCGTACTCATGCGTGTTTTTCGTTCCCATGTTCGCCTCCGAAATTGTTTTGATTAAAACAATTATAGCATACGAACCCTGAAAAATCAACACATATGGAAGAGTCGCAAGAAGCGGATGAAGTCGAGGCTTGCGCCTCGGTTTATTGCACGTCCGTGCGATTTCATCCGAGCTTCTGCGAGGATTTCATCGACAACGTAGATTTACTCCTATGTCAGGTGGATTTAATTGAAGAGACCTCGGCTACCCACAACCCATGCAAATTACAGTACGCAAACGCCTTAACTACCTTCTCACCCGGAGCAAGATAAAACTTCGCCTCGCTCTTTCCGTCGGGTGTGAGCATTTTTCTCTGACTTCCGCCTGTCGTGATAAGGCACACCCACGAGATCGCGTGCTCGGGCAGCATGGGATGGCGGTTATCCTCGGTTCCTACCGTGACAGTCACGACACCGCCCTTTTCACTGATCACGGGGGTATGCTTTTCGCGCGATGCCTCGACCACACCGGGAGTTAGCTCCTCCATATCCTTCGAGCAGCAGCCGATACGTCTGCCCGTATCGTTGATCATTGCGACAAGATTACCGCAGAAGCGGCAAACGTAATGCTTCATAAAACCTCTCAACGGCGCAGGTTGCGCCTTTATTGCTATTATATCCCATTTCTTTTTTCTTATACAAAAAAGTGCTTACGGCAGATCCTCACCGCCATAAGCACTTTTTTGACTATAATTATTTACTAATTATTGCGTTTTAACATCTCGGCGTACCTTACCGCAGCCATCGCATCCTTGCCATATGCATCTGCTCCTATCGCTTTTGCATAACTCTCTGTAAGCACAGCTCCGCCAACAATTACCTTGCATCCGGGTGCCTCTTGATGGATAAGGGTGATTGTCTTTTCCATAGCTGCAACCGTAGTTGTCATAAGCGCACTAAGACAGACAAGGCTTACGTTATCTCGCTTGACCGCTTCGAGTATGCTTTCCCGAGGTACGTCCTTGCCGAGATCAACTACCGTATAGCCGTAATTTTCGAGCAGGAGCTTAACGATATTCTTGCCTATATCGTGTATATCTCCCTCGACGGTAGCGATCGCTATGCGCATACCCGTGTCGGATTTTGACGCAGGAAGCTTCTCTGCGATAACGGAGAACGCCGCCTTTGCCGCCTCGGCACTCATCAGAAGCCCGGGTAGGTATACAGTCTTATTCTCATAGCCCACACCGACCTCATCGAGCGCGGGTATTATCTCGCCCGAGATTATATCGAGAGGCTCTTTTGATGAAAGTAGCTCACTCGTAAGACGCGCGGCATCCTTCTTTAATCCCTTGACGATGCTTCTCTTAAGACCATCCTCACCGTAAGGCGACACCGCCTGTGCCTCAGTGCGCGGTGCATCACCGACAAGAGCTTCCGCATATCTTATATATCCCCCGAACCCATCATCGAGTCCGCTGATTGCGAGATAGCTGCGATATACTCCCATCATGTCTTGCGAATGTGGATTTATTATTGCACAAGACAGCCCTGCAAAGAGTGCCGCAGAGAAGAATGTAGAGTTTATCTTATCTCGCAGAGGTAATCCGAACGAAACGTTCGAGACACCGAGCACGGTGTGTGCTCCGAGATCATTCTTTATCATGGATACGGCACGCAGCGTTTCCGTGCCTGCACTTGCATCCGCACTGACCGCGAGAGCGAGAGGATCGAAAACGATATCCTTTTTAGATATACCGTAGCTATCAGCAACCTTTAATATCCTTTTTGCTATCTCTACCCTGCCCTCGGCACGTTCGGGTATTCCGTTCTCGTCGAGCGTGAGCGCAACGACCACACCGCCGTATTTTTTAACAAGCGGGAATATCTTCTCCATGCTCTCGCGCTTTCCGTTTACGGAATTGACCATTGCCTTTCCGTTGTATAGCCTGAGCGCCTGCTCCATAGCCGCTGCATCTGACGTGTCTATCTGCAGGGGCAGTGCAGTCACTGCCTGAAGCTCCTTTACAGCGCGGATGAGCATCTGTGCCTCATCTATATCGGCCAGACCCACGTTGACGTCGAGGATATCCGCACCGTCATCCTCCTCGCTGAGTCCCTCGTTCAGAATATAAGCCATATCCCCCGAGCGCAGTGCCTCCTTGAAGCGCTTCTTTCCCGTCGGGTTTATCCTCTCACCGATTATGACAGGAATATCCGTGATAGAAACAGCCTTCGAATAAGAGGTAACGACCGTCCTATCCTTTTCGGTAATTTCGACAGGCTTAAGGCCACAAAGATTCTGCTTAAGACAGGATATATACTCCGGTGTCGTTCCGCAGCATCCGCCGACGGCCGATACTCCCATTTTAACAAGCTCGCATACCTCGCGTGCAAAATCGGATGCCGACACGTCATAGACGGTTTTCCCTCCGTCGACCCTCGGCATTCCCGCGTTCGGCTTGAAGATCACGGGCACTGATGCAAGCGTAAGATATTCCCTCACTACGTCCCTGAGCATCCGAGGACCGAACGAGCAGTTCACACCGATGGCATCAGCACCGAGCCCCTCCAGCATAGCTACCATTACCTCGGGAGTCGCACCCGTCATAAGCTTACCGTCCTCACCGTATGCCGAGGAAACGAACACGGGCAGCTCGGAGTTTTCCTTTGCGGCAAGAACTGCCGCCTTGCACTCGTAGCTATCGTTCATGGTTTCGATGAACACGAGGTCAACGCCGCACCTCACGCCGATGCGAACGGTCTTTGCAAACACCTCTACCGCATCCTCAAAGTCGAGATCTCCGTAAGGCTTCAGCATTCTGCCCGTAGGACCTATATCGAGCGCAACAAATCTGTTTTCCACACCGTCCGCGGCAAGACGGGCATTCCTCACGGCGGCAGTGATTATTTCCTCCAGCTCCTCATCAGAGAGCTTCAGTGAGTTTGCACCAAAGGTGTTGGTGCTTACCACATTAGAGCCCGCTTCAAAATAAGCGCGGTGAATATCGGTTATCACATCGGGATGAGTGATATTCCATCTCTCAGGCAGCTCGCCCGGCATAAGACCTCGCTCACCGAGAAGCGTTCCCATGCCGCCGTCAAGAATCACTATATTGTCTTTCAGAAATTTGGTAATATTCATTTTTATCTCCTAAATATGAGAAATCCCCATAAGAGCAGTCACAGACTTAGTAGGTGACATAAGCATGCTTTTGTTCAGGGTAAGCCCTATTTTTTTCTCGGGTAACAAAAGCTCAAAAATCTCACTCTGTGCCGAGAGCCCAAAATCTCCGTACCCCGGGCTGAAGCGCGTACGCACTCCGATGCCAAGCTCTGCATACTCCATTCTTATTGCATCCTCAAAGGTATCGCACAACGCCTCGATACGCTCACTCCCCAGCGCGTCAAGCATAACAGATCTGGCGGGAGAAAGCTTTCCGTACTTATTGATGAGCCTGTCCATCTCAATGCCGACGGTCGCTGCAAAAAGGATAACCCCATCACATCCCCGAAGGTTCTTTTTAAGTGTGTAAGAGTCGGATCTAAGAAACGCGGGTAAAGTCGAGTTAAGATCTATCTCGCGGTAGCACACACGGTACGAAAGCCTTCCCGAGGACTCCCTGATGCAGTCGTCGAGCAGAGCCTCCACGAGCTCGGCTTCGCCTCTTACACCCGCATATCTTAGTATCTCTCTTTTGTCAATCTCGGGCTCGTCAAAGGTCTTATTGTAAATTATACTTGTCATTTCGTTATGATGTCCGACAAATTGTTCTGTATAGCACGAGCTACGTCCGGCTTATTCATCGAGTAGACGTGCACGTTTTTTATTCCGTTTGCAAAGAGATCAATTATCTGATCGGTGGCATAAGCTATGCCTGCCTGCTTCATTGCGAGAGGGTTATCACCAAACTTATCTACCAGCGACTTGAAGCGTTGGGGCATAAATGAGCCCGAAAGCTTTATCGCGCGCTCTATCTGCTTTCCGTTCGTTATCGGCATGATACCGGGAATTACGGGGACGGTTATCCCCGCCTCGCGTATTTTGTATAAGAAGTTATAAAGCAGATTGTTATCAAAGAACATCTGCGTCGTAAGGAAGGAGCAGCCCGCATCGACCTTCTCCTTAAGGTACTTTATATCCTCTCTCTGATCGGCACTCTCGGGATGCACCTCGGGGTAACACGCAGCACCGATACAAAAGCCGTGTCCCGACTCCGAGAGCTCATTTATAAGGTCTACCGCATGGCGATAGTGCCACCCCGTGCGATCTTCTCCGAGCTTTTCCTCGGGTATATCACCTCTGAGTGCCATTACATTTTCTATCCCCGAATCTATCATATCGCGGATGCGCTCTCTCACCGTTTCCCTCGTTGATGAAACGCAGGTAAGATGAGCGAGGGTGGGTACACCGTAGCTTTCCTTTATATTCCTTGCAATATCAAGGGTGTATTTACTTGTACCGCCACCGGCACCATATGTCACGCTCATGAATGACGGGCGGAGTGCCGCAATCTCCTCGGTTGCCAGCCTCACGCTCTCAAACGCTGTATCCGTCTTTGGCGGAAAGACCTCAAATGACAAGGACAGACTCTCTTTACAAAACAGTTCTGACAGCTTCATATATTCCTCCGTAGGCTTTTCATGCCTCTATTACAGTTTTTCTACGATTTCCTTTAACACGGGTATGAGTGCTTTGGCTATATACGCCTGTCCGAGATCATTCGGATGGCATCCCTCAACAGTCGCACCGTCACCGCACTCATCAAAGATTTTTGAGCCGTCGATAAAGTATACGTTTTGATCTCCCGCTTCTATGGCGTTACGGTAGGTCTTATAGATAATATCCCTTCTCCGTCCTCTTTCGCCCCGCACGGTACGGTCCATAGATGTCATTGTCATAAGCACTATCGGGAGAGTCGGGTTCTTCTCTCTTATCGTTTTAAACATACGCTCATGGGTGTTTTCAAGATACTCGGCATTAGGCGCGTTGTGATCGTAGTCTGATACATAGACCGACATATCGAGTGATGCAATATACTCGGCTATCTCCACCTCAGCGCGTCCTCTGCCCGAGAATCCGAGATTCACAAAATCATACCCTACCGCACGCGATGCCTCAGCAGCAAAGGCGTTACCCGGTCTTGATGCGCACGCCCCCTGCGTAATGGAGTTACCGTAATAGACTATGGGCGCTTTTCCCCGATAGGGAGTGGGCCCGAGAAGCTCCGCGCCACTCTCAACTCCTATCATAAGCTCTGCAACATCACTGTAAAGAGGCATACCTATGGTGATCTCACGCATATCGTTCGAGCCAAGATCATGCCTCGACTCATAGTAATCCTCCATCTCATAAGGAGGTACAAAGCAACCGAAGAAGCGCGGAGCAGCGCCTACCTCGGATATATAAAGGTCAAGCCCCGCCGAGCCGCAGAGCGAGAAGTGCGGCATTCTGCAAACACCGGCATACTTAACCTCTATGGCTATGTATCTGCTGTTCGTTATAAAGCTGACCCTGCCGCCGGAGGTGTTGGCGTGGAGCGCGTATACACCATCGCTTACGCTTTTTGCAACCGACTCGGGCAGACGCCTGAATTTGCCATCCTCGTAAAATACACCGCTCACACGGAAGGGCTCGTCAAGAGCATTTCTGAATAGAAGATCGCTTTTTTCGATCGTGGTTGCAACGTTAAGCCTGTAATCAACGTGTTTTCCCATCTTTCAGCACCTCAAAGTTGGATTTTTGCAAGCCCTGCCTCGGAGGTCTCCTTATATGAGGAGTGGAGATCTCGTCCCGTCTCCTTCATCGTAAGAACGACCCTGTCAAAGGATATCTTTCTCGTATCCCAGAGGAAGTTTGCGAGGTTGACCGCGTTTATGGCGCGCATTGCCGCAACCGCATTTCTCTCGATGCAGGGTATCTGCACAAGACCGCAGATGGGGTCGCAGGTAAGACCGAGGTGATGTTCTATCGCTATTTCCGCAGCATACTCAATTTTATCAATATTAAGCTCAAAAAGCTCCGCGAGAGCAGCAGAAGCCATCGCGCACGCACTCCCTACCTCCGCCTGGCATCCGCACTCCGCACCCGATATGGATGCGTTTGTTTTTATGAGGTTGCCTATAACACCCGCGGTAATAAGGGCGTTAATTATTCTCGAATCATCTATACCGCGCTTTTTCTGCTGATAGTAAAGCACGGCAGGAAGCACTCCCGATGCTCCGCAGGTGGGTGCAGTGACGATCTTCTCTCCCGAGGCGTTCTGCTCGCTTACGGCAAACGCATAAGAGCAGACCATTCTGTTTTCTCTGGTCTCCGCGCTCTCGTCGATGTGCTGACTGTTGAAAAGCGAGCGAGCCTTTTTATGCACCTCAAGACCGCCGGGCAGTATGCCCTCGTCGTCAAGACCGGCGTTTATTGACGCCTTCATGGCATCCCAGATACCCTTCATATACTCGACGAAGCCCTCGCCCTCTTTCTCTATCGCGTACTCGTAGATGCGTATATGCTTCTCCTTACAATACTCCGCAATATCCGTAAACTTGCTCTCCGAGTATATTCTCGGAGGCTTCTCTATCTCGGCATTATCAAACACGATACTGCCGCCGCCAACGCTCATCACCTCGGCACGGTCTATCTCTTTACCATCGCGGTAAGCAAAAAGCTCCAAGGTATTCGGGTGAGGGATATCTACCTTATGACAGTTGAATTCCACCTTGCACGGCATTGGTGCAAGAGTCTTTTTTATAACCGTATCCGTTCCGTGACCTCTGCCCGTCTTTGCCAACGAGCCGTAGAGAATAACCGAGAACGCATCGGCGTCAGGGTTCCTCTCTTTGAAAGCCACGCACGCCCTCTCGGGACCTATGGTATGCGAGCTGGAGGGTCCTCTTCCTATCTTGTATAGCTCCCTTATCGACTCCATACCCACCGATCTATGCTCATGCAAGGAGATTTTTTCCTCTTTGAGGAAATATTCAAGCGGAACGTCGAATATTCTTGCGATTCTCATCATATTCTCGGCAGTAGGCTTAGCAAGCCCCGTCTCCCATTTTGATACCGCTCTGTCGCTTACGCCGAGCATCTCACCCAGCTCCTTCTGGGATATCCTGCCTGCCCGTCTTAATTCCTTGATTTTTTCTATTTTAAATTCACTCATATCTACACCTCATTATTCATAATCAGGTCGGTTACACATGCCCGTGCATACATTATACAACATAAAGCCAAAAGTTTAAAGTCCTTTTCCCAAAAAAGTCAAGAAAAATTCAACCGACGGTTGATAAAGAGGCTTTTTTACCAAAAAGGTTGCCAAATCATGTCTATTATGATAAAATGATAAACGGTTTTATTATAAATGCCCGGAAGGATAGGAAAATGGCAGATTCATCATCACCTAATTATGCGGAATTCTCGTATGAGCAGAAAAACGAAGGCAAGGTAAAGGTAAAACGCACACTCATGGTCGTAGGATACATCCTTTTTATCCTCTCATTCTTCGTTCTTTGCTTATGGTCCAAAATACTCTATCTTTTTGCAATAGGACCACTGCTTCTCTACATTCTCGTGCTCTGCACCTGGAGACTCGTCAAATACGATTGCTATTGGGAATTCGGACAGGGTATACTCGATATAGGAACGGTCAAGGTCGGAAAAAACGGCAGACGCAAAACGCCGAGAATCTCGATACACGTTAAGGAAGCTTGCGACATCGGATACTACGAATCTCCGGAGCAGATAAGATCCGCAGAGAAGGTATACAATTTTTCGGCTTCTCCAAGATCGGATAAAAGAATATACCTCATATTCAATGAGAACGGCAAGACCGCGGCAGCCATCATCGAGGGTACCGCAAGACTCGGTGTGCTCCTTACCTCGTTCTGTGACAAGGCACACGATATCAAGGGTAAGCAGTTCCACGGATAATATTTGGGGGGCGATTTATTTCGGACTAACGAAGTTTTCTTCTCATAGTCAATTCACCCCACCTTTGTTTTACTTTGGAATAATCGAAATAAAAACGCGAAAATGACTATAATTATTGTCATTCTCGCGTTTTTATTATGTTCGTATTTAACTTTTGCTTATCTCAACATCGGCACCCGAGCTTTCCTCTCCGAGTGTGATTTCATCGTGCTCTTGCTCTCTGATACCGCCCATCGTATCGCACGGTGCGCAAGGGACGAGAGAACGGAGCACCTTCGGGCACTTAATACCCGTAATGACTCCGAATATGCTGAAGGCAACGGCGCCTACCGTGCATATTATCATATCGGCAAGCGTGTCGATAAGACCGAGGTCGAGATATCCGTTCATCACGAAGGTCTCTCCGTCACCGTAGTATATGACCGTCTTGGTTATACCGTCTATGACTACGGGCTCTGCCCTCGAGCCGCCGAGAACGAATGATTTTATATCAAACACATAGCTGTCGTCCATCATCTCCATATCGAGAAGGACGGTACAAAGGTATTCGTGTATCTCCCAGAATACGGCTACGGCAAGACTGAAGCACAGACCGAAGAGCACCGTGCCGACGAGCTTCTTTCCCTGCTCGGCTCTGCCGAAGAAGCGTTCCGCAACACCAAACCCGAAAAGCGCAAACACAAATCCCGAAAGCCCATGCAGAATCGTGTCAAGATGAGGAAAGGCGGTGTACATATCAAAAGGTGTGCCGAGTATACTTCCCACCGCTATCGAAAGCACCATAACGCAAAACGGAGCGCCGAGTCTTATTCCCATAAGGTATTCTGCCATCGGTATTATTGGAATGAATAATATAAACGCCAAAGACATGATGAGATAGCTCATTCTAAAGTTTACGCTCCACCAAACCGCAGAAAATATACAAAAGGATACATATATGAGCGATATGATGGCGAACGACGGAGAACGCATCTTATCGAAAACATGGCGGATCAACCCCTTCATTGTCATAATCAACCTCCCAAAAGATCGTTTATCCGGCAATACCGTAAATATAATACCACAAATATTTTAAGTTTTTGTTTTAATATTGTTAATTTGATTTTGGTTATTTTTCCAAAACGGATTGATTTTGCTTTTTTATTTAGGTATAATTGTAAAAGAGGTGCACAGCACCCGTAATAAGGAGAGACTAATGAGTAACAGAATCAAGGGTATATCATTCTTGAATCCCGTAGACGTAGAGGAGCACTATCTCAAAAAGTGTGCAGAATACGCCATCGAGCATAAGATAACTCACTTTGAGCTTATCGGCCCCACCCACAGCCCCGTAAGAGGCAACTGCGACGGTATGACCTTATACCGCAAGTATTCCGAATTCAACGACGATAAGGACGTCGAGTACATAAAGTACTGTGAAAGAGTGGTCAACGAGGCCCTCGATATGATCGAGCCCTACGGCATCAAGAGCTACTACTGGCACCACGAGCTCGAGGTGCCTCTCCGCTTTGACGAGGTATATCCCGAGATAAAGAACTCCGACGGAGACGTCGAGGTGACCCACCCCCGTATCAAGGACTTCCTCGAAAATAAGATTGAGGACTTCTTCCACACCTACCCGAAGATGACCGGTATCATCCTCACCCTGCATGAGACGAGGATTCCCCTTCTGAAGCTGAAAAATCAGAAGATTGGCAAGGTAGAGCGCGTTAAGTACGTAACCGAGATACTCTACGATACCTGTAAGAGACTCGGCAAGGAGCTTATAGTCCGTCCCTTCGCAAGTATTGCAAAGGATTACGACGATCTTATGGATGCTTACGAGCAGATCTCGAAGGACCTTCTCGTCTGCGACAAGTGGACCAAGTACGACTGGTCGCTTACAAGACCTCACAACCCCTTCTTTGCAAGGATCAAGAACCCCCTCGTTGTCGAGACGGATATCTTCGGTGAGTACTTCGGCAAGGGCTTCATCCCCGTTATGCTTAAGGACCACATTACAGAGAAGGTCAAGTACTGCGAGAGCTATGGAGTGCGCGGATATGTATCGCGTATCGACCGTGGCGGTTATATCCCCTTCGGCACCCCCAACGAGGTCAACCTTGAGATCATGGACGCGGCAGTTGACGGCAGAGACGTCGATGAGGCTATCGATGCATTCTTCGTTCGTGAATACGGTGAGTATGCACCCATCGTAAGGGAAGCTATGGAGGGCACCGAGGAGCTGCAGATCAAGGCTCTCGCAATCGAAAGAAGACCCATCCACTGGCTCAGCCTCTTCCCCCCGCTCTTCTCCATGAAGACCGCATACAGAATTCTCCGCGACGACTTCGTCATTCCCAAAGAGATGTACGAAGAGGGCTTCACGCAGTTCCGCGCCGACGTTGCACTCGCGGATAAGAGAGAGGCAGTAAAGGCTATCGGTGAGAAGCTCGCGCTCGTTGAGACCCTCAAGGGCAAGCTCGACGACGAGAAGTATTACAGTGTTTACATGCGCTTCAAGAACTTCTACCTTATAGCTAAGATCTTCGAGCAGCTCACCGTTCTTTACGCAAGCCTTGCGAAGCACTTCGAGCACGGTGACGAGGAGGCTCTCGCTGCCGCGTATAAGTCTATCGATATTATGAAGGAGATCGACAAAGAGGGCTACGCCGAGCTCGGCCGTGACTTCCACTGCGAGGCACTTTCGATATCCCCGAAGAGCGCCTTCAAGACCTTCGGTGTCAAGCCCACCGACACCTCTCGCCAAAGCCAGGTATATCACCTCGACACAGAGCTCAAGCTTACGCTCGACCTCGAGGTTGCGGCAATCAAGGAGATGAAGGAAAAGAATCCTGCCGACTTCGTTATCGCGGGCGGCTTCTCCGAGGCACACAATCTTAAAAACGAACCTAACTTCTCTGGTGCTATCACCATGGAGGACGGCGTATGCAGAACCGCAGGAAGCGAAAGAGGCGCCATGTGGTCCGTTCTCAAGGCTCACGGCTGGTTCTCCTACGATATGGCGGTAAGAGAGGGTGCCCAAAACACCATCGTTATCAGAGGTAAGGGCCACGACGGTACCCTCAGCTTCCAGCTCGACATTGACGGTGAGATATCTACTCACAGCATCTCGGGTGACGGAATTCTCGAGATCACGAAGACCTTCAAGCCCGCTGACGGCAAGAAGACGGTCACCGTTAAGATCGAGAGAAACTCGGGATCGCTCCCCTTCATTTATTCCCTTATGATAAAATAATCAGAACAACAAAACGCAAAGCGGAGAGTGTCACCACTCTCCGCTTTCTCTTTAAAAGCATTATTTGTAATTAATTGTTTTCATTTTCAAGCATTTAAAAGCGGATACCGCAAACGCTTTAATAGTTATAGTAATCTATAACGCTGCACCTCTTGTGTATAAACTCCATAAACGAGGCATACTCATCCTCGGACGCGAACGCTGACATCGGGATTATATAAGCCATGATATTATTAGTGTGAAGATATATGCTCTTTCCGGTAACGACGCTTATACGCTCGATAGCGGAGTACTTCATCTCGGTCTTGTTATCCTCTGTCGCCTCGCTGAAGCTCTCGTCATAAAACTCGATCACGCTCTCTTTGGAGTACGGCATCTTTCCGCTTTTCTTCATCTGCTTTATCTGCCCCTTGATTATGAAGGTCAGGTAGTTGGGCATAAAAACGTGGAAAAGCACGAGAAGAATGAGAAGCGGGATAGTATATAGCCAGGATTCAAGCGAAAAATCTCCGAACAGCACCGATATGAACATAAATGCGATGATCATAACCGTGATCGAAACGCGAAGACTGTTCACGGTCTTTTTGCCGTACGGCGACTTCAGCATATGGAACTTGTTGAAATTAAAGTAATCCTCCTCGGTAAGAGTTGTTTCAAATCTGAAATTCATTTTTACCACCTCCGTATATATTGATTATATCACCCAAATACGGTAAATTCAAGAGTAATGTTCTGAATGTTTCCTTCACGCCGAAAAAAACCTTTGATCCGCCAAAAGCAAAGAGCGGGCGTAGAGGTACAGCGCCTCCGTGCTCCGCTCTCGCTTTATCTTTTTTCCCGACGAAATCGAATTTACTCTGCCTCGGCGTTATTATCGGAGGTGCGGTAGATCTCGAAATCGCCGACCCTTTCGGCAAGCGACCCATCGCTGTAAGCTCCGCCGAACATTCCCTCATCCGTGGGGATGCCGAGATCGAGGTAGACATAATCGGATGCCTCACCCGATATCTCCGTCTGGTTTGCGGAGTTCGACATAAGACCGTCATCCCAATATGCCTGAACGATCTTGAACTCCCTACCCTCATCAAACGGATGGTTTCCGGGAGTTGCATGGGAGACCATAACGTACTCGCACGCCATGGACTCGATCATCGAGCGTATATCGTCGGCCGAATAGACCTTCTTGGGGTTTCCGTTTTCGTCAAGGAGCGCGAAGCTCGCATAGATCGCGTAAGCCTTAAGCATACCCTCGTCGGCGCATAGCTCCTCGGCCTTGTGAACGCCTATCGTAAGGTTACGGTAGTAATCACCGCCAAACATATCGGTGCCAAAGGTGTAAGTGCCTCTGTATACGTCGAGTGCGTTCTCCATATCTTCGGTAGTGTCTGTGTAGGAGTAATTGATCTCGATCACCTTCTCGGGAAGGAATATCGCATATCCGTTCTTATTCGATATGCCGAAATATTCCTCAAAGGTATCATACGCTATCTTATCTGTTACGCTTACCGTCATATATACAGTAAACTCGTCGGGTGCTCCCTCAAGTATTCTCAAAGCACCATTTTCAAATACTATGTAATCAACGGTGTTACCGTCCTTATCGCTGAACATGCAGGTTATTTCATACTGTTCACTGCCCTGCCAGCTGAGGCTGCCCCGTGCTATCTCCATCTTCTTAAGGTCATAGTAGTTACACATAAGATAGCCGTTATCGAGCCAAAGTTTTCTCACGTTGACGATACTCATTGTCTGTTCCATGTTGTCGTAGCGGAAATACACACGGGTATCACCTGAGCTAAATGCGGGAAAGTGCGTCTTGTCAATAACGTAGAAGCTATCGGCATCAACAAGTCCTATAATAGCATATGTACAACGCACCTCGGCATAAGCACCGAGCTCGAGGCTGGCAGCATAGTACGCCCTTTCGACGTTGGTGTCGTATGAGAATACTCCGCCCGCATCAAGATAAACGCCCGCATCCATCATAAGACCGACGTAAACGTGCTTTGAGAGATAGCGGAGTCCGAATCTTATCTCTGCTATAACTCCAAGCTCGATATCAAGCTCACCCGTTATATCGACTGTAGCGACAGAGGTAGGTTTTCCATCGTGATAATCGCCTATGATTGAGAAGTTGCCGTCACGGTAAACCATAGCAAGAACGGTACTGTTCACAACACTCACCTCGCTGTGGAGCTTGAAGTCAGCCTTAAGTGAAAAATCGAACTTAGGCTCAAGGTATATCGGTACCTCGAAGCAAGCGATGGGTATAAGTATCTTAGGCTCCGTATCCTCATCTATCGGGCTCTCACCTCCCGAAACGAGAACGTCACCGAGCGCCTTCTTCACCGACTCGAACGCCTCGGAGAAATCCTTATCCTTAAGGCTCTCACCTACGTGCTGTGCGAGCGTCTTTGTGTATCTTTCAGGGTGGCAGGCGTTGCAGTCGGTAATTCCGATACCAACGGGATACATAGAGTACGCTATGTAGTTTTCGGCTATCATATCATCCAGATGATAACAACTGTTTACATGAACGGTCCAACTGTCGCGATTTACGTAGAAGGTGGACGAATCTACCGAGAAGGGGCAGCATACCTTACACTCAAAATCCTTGTAGTGCTTGTTATACGATTCAAGCTCACCAAGTGTAAGGAGAATGTAATTATCCGTCAGTATCTTTGGGATATAGGTACAAGAGGGGTGATGTATCTTCTCCGAGGTGATATTCACCACAAAGAGCGCCTCGTCCATCTCGCTGTAATTCATTTCGATACCGGCACTTATGTCAAATGCCGCAAGGGTGGTCGAGATGACCTGACACTTCATGAACATCATCGGTGTGCTTCTGTCGGAGAAGTATTCCGAGAGGTTGGTATCTACGTCAAGCTCGAAGGTGTTGGATATTTCAAAGGAAATAGCGAAGCTGATATCTCCGAGGGGGATATCTCCCTCGCAAAGATCAATAACGTGGGAATAGGTTATATAGAGCGCGATCTTCACAGCCTTTTCGCTGATCTTCTCCACCTCGGCAGTCACCTTGAAGCCGCCAAGATCTATCGAGCGAGGAATCGCTCTGAGGGTGGAAAAGTTGCCTCTTACGTAATTTCTCGCAGCAATATTTGCGGCAGCAACGGCGCTGGCAAAGTCGTCGCTCTCAATAACGTTGCGGAGTGCGCGGCGCTTTACCTCTTCGGTAACTATGCTCTCGTCAACATTGTTTATCCCTGCACCACTGACCTCGATCTTTGAATAAATATCGAGCACCGATGGGGTGGAAAGCCCTATTCCGCACAAACCGTTCTCAAAAACAACGCCCTCGATCTTACCGATAAATATTTCGTCAGAGGATAGGCCGTCAGCCTCGTCGAAGCTCGTGGCATCTCCAATGAAAATTATCTTTCCTATTTGCTCCTCGGTGAATCCGAAGTCCTCGGAGAGAACGAGCAGATGCACACCGTATTCATCGTTATACTCGAGGGAGTAGGCGTATTCGATCGACCTTGCTTCGGCAACCGCCTTAAGGAAGATAACGTCCTTGTTATATTCGACGTTGCTTACGGCATCGCCCTCGGTGTCGAACACGAAGCTGTTTCCGGGCATATCCGAAAACCGCACAGCTCCGTCATACTCATATATAATTACGGCATAAGTCGAGTTTTCATCAAGAGGTGATACGGGGGTAACACGGTAACGCCCGTGCTCTGACTCGGTGACCGAAAGCTCAATAGCGTTCTTACGCACCTCCTCCTCATCACAGCCAAGCAGGAAGACCTCGGTAAGCACGACCGCGCCTCTCACCGCTTCGATATCCCAATCGGTAAGCAGCTCAAAGCCAAAGTCGGTGGGCTGCTCGGTGAGATAGAATATTCCGTTTGTGTCAAGGTAAGAGCCAAGATACACCTCGCCTGCCTGCTTATCGCACATATCGCAAACGAGCGAGACGGTGGGCTGACCATCGGCGCTCTCTCCCTCGATAACCTTAGAGTAACTATGGGGAATTACAGGTGCCTCGAAGTATTCTATCTCAAAGCACACCTCGCAAGAGCGTAAGAGCCTTCCCTCGCTCTCACAAGTGGGCTCGGTCTCGGTCGACCAATCGCGCCAAGAGTGGCCGTTCGGCTCAATTTCCTCGGTTACCACACATCCGACAGAGCAGTACTTTGTTACGATTCCCACCATGACGCAGGTAGGCTCTTTTGTAATCTGCTCATCAACTATATCGTGTCCGGTTGCAGGAATAGGCTCGGTAATGAACTTACCGCAAATGCAAGAAAGCTTGGCAACGCCATCTCCCTCGCAGGTGGGAGCCGTAAGCTCACTGTACTCATCATAGCTGTGGTCAACGGGCTTGATAGACTCGGTAACGAAGTCGCCGCAGCTGCAGGAGAGCTTTTTCTCACCCGACTCTGTGCAGGTGGGATACTTAATTATGCTCTCTCTGTTGTACTTATGCCCTTTTGCCTTGATTACCTCGGTGATAGAATCACCGCAGCTGCAATATTTGGTAAGAAGTCCGTCCTCGGTGCAGGTTGCGGCGGTGGTCGTCTCCACTCTCGTATACTCGTGGGTATGGCTCGCAGGGGGATCGACCTCGCTCGGCGGTGTCACCGTGGTGGTCGTGTCCGTAATATTGAAGTTTTCATCGAAGGTACGGACGTATTCGGTTACCGTGCCGTCCGCCGCTACATGCACCGTCCTCTTTGCGAAGCCGAGCAGTGAGGAGGTCTCGTTCGCCACCTCGAAATACATATCACGAAGCGCAAAAGCAAAGTTGAACGAGGTCTCGTTAAAGTAATTCGTTACGGTAGAACGCTCGATACCGGGATACTCCGCCTCTTTGGGGAGTCCGTTTTCGTAGTATACGGTATAGCCGGTCGCGCCCGTCTTTTTCTTAAGTGCGCCCGAGGAATAATATTCATATGTATATGATCCGTCGAAGGTTATATTACCGTGGCTGTCATAGGTAATCTGAGAGGTATAAGTGGAGGCACCGTTCGTCTTGGAAATCGACACGGGTCTGCTTCCCTCGTAGGTAAGAGCGTATGAAATAAGTTCGCTCCTTCCATCGCGGTAGGTATAGGTAATGTAGTCGCCGACAGTGGCGAAGCTGCCGCTTGCGGTATAGGTGTACTCTCTTGTAATCGCCTCACCGTCACGGGCATTAGCGTGGGTGATGGATGTGACTCTGCCGCTTCCATCGTACACTACCGAGGATACGCCGCTCGCATTCATAGAGGGAGACGCACTGTTGGTATAATCGATATCCGCACGGACGAATCTTCCTTCACTGTCGTATGTAAGGGTTGCGCTGTTCTTCTCCGCGCCCTCGGTGCAGCTGATGGAGGCAAGTCTGCCCGCCTCGAATGTAAACAGTATCTCCTTTTCGGCAGTACCTGTAACGGTATAGATGCAAGAGCTGATATTACCGTCAGTGCCATACTCGAAAATGCTGCCGTCACGGTTGCCTCTTATGGCAATAAGTCTGCCCGTCATATCGTATACAGCCTCATCCGACGAGTACTGTGAGCTTTTAATTATCTCATTATTCAGCTCATCGAAGAAGTATGTGTCTGTTATACGGGTTTTCATTCCGCCCTCGTAGACATCAGCGGTAACGTATTTATACGAAAGAGAGTCGGTCGACGCGGTATAGCGCGTTGTATATCCCTTCCTAAGGGTGCGATCACCGAGGTGATTTCTCGAAAGATAGTAATAGTCCGAGGATACGAGCTCCCCGTCAATATAGTTGAACTCAATTCTCTCGGTTACCGTACCGAAGGGATCGTTGTACTCTATGTTGGCGAGCGAGACGGTGCTTCCGATAGCCAGAGAAGAATATTCAAACTCCGTGAAAAGAGGATACTTCTCGACGAGTCGGATATTGCCCTCAGCATCATAGCTGACCTTCACGAGCTTCCCCACCTTGTCGGTAGGCTCGTAGCACCAATATTCCTCGCACTCAGGCATCTCGTCATAAGACGGCTCATCGGGATCCGTAGGATCGCTCGGCTCATCGGGATCCGTAGGATCACTCGGACCGTAGGGGTCGGTGGGATCATCGGGCTTTTCAGGATCCGTAGGATCGCTCGGACCCTCCGGATCGGTCACACTACTCGGAGGAACGTTCTCCTCGGGAGGTGTTGCCGGACCGCAAGCCACAAGCGCAACAAGCGCTATCATAAGCAACAAGGTTATAATTGCGATAAGTTTCGTCTTTTTCATGCTGTCTCCTATCATTCAGTGCTGCTACGTGTTGATCGTGTTTTTTGAGAAAGTAGTATCATTGAATAGATTATAACATAAGCCAAGTTTTCTTTCAATATATTTTTCAGCACTATCTATGTGATAAATAAATCAACTGCACCCAACTAATGGCTCGGTAAGATTATAAAAGAATAATATCACCAATGTGTACAAAAAGAGATAACAAATCGCTTTCAGCCGAAATGTTATCCCTTTTTGCTTTGTTTACACTATCATTTTCTCTTATATCCACAGTACGGACACATGGCGGTCGTGAAGCTTTCGCCGCATTCAGGACATCTCATAGAATCGTACTGCTTTACGGTGGGTATTGCAGTTGGTCCTTTATTTTCACCACCGAAAATCGAGCCCTGACCGGCAGTGCCTGTTGTTTTACGTCTGACCACTCTGTCCTCAAGACAAAGCAGAGCGAGCACTGCAATACTACCGAGTGTAAGACCCATAAGTCCCCAAAGCAAAGAATTTCTTCCCTGCGAATCAGCAAGATTTGCACATATCGCAATCAGTATTATTTGAAATATCACTGCCACAATTCCGATTAAAATAACAAAGCCTTCGCCACCACCAAACATATAACCTCCCGTTTTAGGTCTATCGACCGATATATCCATATTATAACCTATTTCAGGTTAAAAGTCAATAACCTAAATCAGGTTAACATATAATACTGGTATAAAGTCTAAGGAGTGTGCTTATGCGATATAGAAGAATCAGAGACTTGAGGGAGGACCGCGATATTAATCAGACAGAGATTGCCCGCATGCTCGGTATGTCGCAAACCGGTTACTCAAAATACGAAACGGGCGAAAACGATATTCCTACAACTATATTAATCAAGCTTTCGCGCTTTTACAACACAAGCATTGATTATCTTCTCGGTGAAACGGACGACCCGAAAAGACACTAAGCCAATTACCATCCGCCAAGCAGCCCAACAGACTTAACATTTTTTCTTAATCCTATTGACAAATCTTTAAACCTTTGCTATAATGTTAAGGCAATCTAAGTTTGGTGACGTAGCCAAGTGGTAAGGCCCCGGTCTGCAACACCGTTATCCGCCGGTTCAAATCCGGCCGTCACCTCCAAAGAAAAACGGCATCCTCGAGGGATGCCGTTTTTCTTTCCTTTGGAGGGTGACAGCCTAGGATTTGAAGCGCTCCGCGAATAGCGGAGAAGGTTCAAATCTGTAGCAAGGCGAAAACAATTAATAATTGTTTTCACCGCAGCGCTCGCCACAGGCTACCGAAAAGTCGGTAGCCGACGAACAAGGCGCGAGCCAAGCCGAAGTCCCCTGAGGCGACTGCTCGCAACTATGTGAATGGCGCGGACCGTCACCTCATACTCGGCACGAAGCCGAGGACACCTCAGGCATCCTATTCGGGATGCTGTTTTTTTCTTTCCTTTGGAGGGTGACAGCCTGGGATTTGAAGCGCTCCGCGAATAGCGGAGAAGGTTCAAATCTGTAGCAAGGCGAAAACAATTAATAATTGTTTTCGCCGCAGCGCTCGCCACAGGCTACCGAAAAGTCGGTAGCCGACGAACAAGGCGCGAGCCAAGCCGAAGTCCCCTGAGGCGACTGCTCGCAACTGTGTGAATGGCGCGGACCGTCACCTCATACTCGGCACGAAGCCGAGGACACCTCAGGCATCCTTGAGGGATGCCGTTTTTCTTTCCTTTGGAGGGTGACAGCCTGGGATTTGAAGCGCTCCGCGAATCATAATATCTACGAAAAGCTTTATTTGACAACGTACATAATATCTATTATAATATTAGAGGACAAGCGATACGAATCAAAAACGCATACACATCTTAAAAATCAAGCAGAGGACACGCCATGATATATACACCAATGACAAAGCTCGCTATGAAGCTATGCTTCGAGGCGCATAAGGAGCAAACCGACAAGAGCGGTATGCCATACGTTTTCCACCCCTTTCACCTAGCAGAGCAGATGAAGGACGAAGAAACCACCGTCGTCGCGCTGCTTCACGACCTTATCGAGGATACCGATCACACCTTGGATGACCTCAGAGAAATCGGCTTTAGCGAAAGGATAATCTCTGCCATTGAGCTTATGACGCACGCAGAAGGCGTGCCGTATATGGAATACGTAGCGAAAATCAAGGGAAACCCGATAGCAAGAGCAGTAAAGCTCGCAGACCTTAAGCATAACAGCGATCTCTCGCGCCTCGACACGGTCAGCGAAAAGGACCTCGAGCGAGTCGAAAAATATAAAAGAGCTATCGCACTTCTTGAGCAAGAATGACAAGATCGTTTTTACCGTCGCTTTATATCAACAGAAGCACCGAGGTACTGAAATAATACCTCGGTGCCTCTTTTATGCGTTTTCCGGGTCAAGGAAACTGTTTACTATACATTTCAGTTGCAATCTACGGCTGAAGATTCTCCTCATCCTTCCATCTCTCGTAGGAGAGCTTCGCCATATCTATATCCGCGAGTATCTCCTCCTCGGTCTTGTTGCCGGAGCAACTGAACTCAATATACGCATCGGCGTAATCACCGATCGGATACGGGATACGGATATATTGCGAGTAGGTGCCGTTTGCCGTAGCGGTGTACTCACCGTCTCCAAGCTTTATGGTATAACCGCCGTCACTGTCCTCACCTATCTCGACGGTGAACTCGTCTGTCACCTCGATCTCATCGGTAGATAGCATATACCACACCTTGCCCGTCTTTGCTATAAGGTCTATATCGAGATAAATATAAACGAAGGGATGCGGGTCGGGTATAGACTCATAACCCGTGCTGTCAGAGGCAACTCTGTTAAGGAAGTAGCTTCCGTCAAGGCGGAGTCCGCCGTAAGGAAGTATAGGTGCCTCGCCGAGCTTAGCTCGCATATAGTTGATGGTCGTTCTCTTGTCGACTCGTATGAAATCAACGTCGATATAATAATCAATAGCAAGATCACCCGCAAAGAGGTTGCCCTTATACTTAGGCTTCGAGTAGCTGAGCTTCTCGGCACCTGCATTCACACCGAATTTGTACCACTCGTCGGAGCTGCCGAAGTTTATCTCAACGTAGGAATACTTCCCTGCCTCCTCGGTGTCAGCGGTAAAGCGGCACCGTAGCCCCGCGTAATGGAGCGAAACGTCATCACTCGAGTAAGCGTAATAACCCGTTCCGTCAGACTTTATCATAATGTAAAGGGAAATGTTATTCGCTGCTATCTCGTCCTCGTCAGTGCTGTAACGGCTGAGCATGTACGAGCCTTCGATCTCCGACATCTCACCGCTGTCTACGATATAGCAGCTGCTGAGGCTGAATACACTGATAAAGAGAAGAGCTGCTACAAGACATAACGTAATCGGTTTTTTGAAGTTTTTCATACCATTTTCCTCCTTTTTAAAAAGGTTTGATTTCTACTTAAAGTATACCATAAGAGCGTTTTCGTGTCAATCTATATAGCAATATAGTTACAAAACGCTCATATGTGAATTATTTTTTAGTGAAATCAAAGTTAATAGGGAAAATGCGAAAACACCGAAGAATTTACTGCTTTTTTGCTCTCGGAGCGCGCTTTTTCTCGTTCATTTTGACCTCGGAGTATGCATCTATATAAAGCTTTACCGTGGTTTCGAGAGTTGTCGCAAGCGCCTCTCTCATAGCTATCGGCAAGGGTCTAGCACGGCGGTAAAGCGCGAGCAGGTGCATCTCATCCTCGGAAAGCTCTGCGTTCTCCGAGGAAAGAGGTATATTCATAAGCTCGGTTATACTGACGCGGAATACCTCGGACAGCTTTGGCAGCATACTCATAAAGGATGCGCTTCTGCCTCGCCTCCAGTTGTTGACGGTCTTATCGTTAAGTCCGATGGCTCGCTCGAAGGCTGCGTCCGACTCATACTCCGATTCTATCAGGGCGAGAATTCTCGCTCTGATCTTGTCCTTGTTTTCTCTTAACTCACCGTTCATTTTTTCTTTCCTCCCCTGCCCCGCTTGCCTTTTCCTCTTGGAATATCAAGGTAGAACGGGCGTTTTTCTTTATCCTCTCCGGAGCTCACTGGCATAGCCTTTTCACCGTTTTTCCTGCTTACAGATGCGCGTTTATCCGACACGCCCCCTGCCTTTGCCCTTGCTTTCGGCTTCGTTTTCTTTGTCGAGAAGCCAAACTCGCCGAGCTTCTCACCGAGAGCAAAATACTCACCGTGCGCATACGCGAGAAGGTCTGCCCGGTCAAAGCGTATCTTACCCGAGCCGTCTATTATCGACTCGTCGGCGGTGATACCTACGATATCGGCTATGAAAACGTCGTGCGTGCCCATGTGCATTACCTCACATACGCGGCACTCGAGTGCTACGGGACACTCCCCGACCGTTGGCGGTGCAACCGACTCAGACGGAACTGCGGTAATACCGCACTCCTTAAACTTATCGACCTTCGCACCCGTGTAGATTCCGATATAATCGACCTCGCGCGCCATCGCCGCCGTAGGCAGATTTATGACGAACTCACCGCTTTCAGAAAGAAGCGCGTGAGAGTATCGCTGAGGCCTTATCGAAACGTAGGTCCTCGGCGGTATCGTTGCAAGTATGCCCGTCCAGGCAACCGTAAGTACGTTATATTTTTCCTTTGTGCCCACCGTGACGAGCACAGGGGGTAGCGGTGCGGTGAGTGCACCCGCCTTAAAGCTTTTTCTTGCCATAGCTGCTTTTTTATCTTCCTTTCCCGAGGGATGCCGACGGAAATGCGTTCCACCTGAGCCTTAGCTCAGAATTAAAAAGGACCGCCCATTATCGGACAGTCCTATTCTAGCACATTTTACGAAACTTGTAAAGTATTTTACGAAAAACGGAGCCTTCAATATTGCAGAAAATCCGTTAGTACCACTTCTGCATCACTTAATCCATCTCATCGCGCATTGCGGTAAGAATGATGCTCTCAACCTCACTGTAGCTTGTCGCGGTATTTATCAGAGCACGGATGTGAGCAGCCCCTCTGAAGCCCTTAAGGTAAAGCGCGATCTGCTTTCTCGCCTCAGGCACCGCTATTTTCTCACCCTTATCAAGCGATGCCTCTTTAAGCTGTTTCAGCGCACAGTCGACGCGCTCGGTGAGAGTTGGCTCTGAGTACGGCTCCCCCGAGAGTGCCGCGCGTATCTCATCGAAGATAAAGGGATTGCCGACAGCGCCTCTTCCGACCGCCACTCCGTCAGCTCCCGTGTACCTCAGCATATCCACCGCATCTGCTCCGGAGGTGATATCTCCGTTGGCTATGACGGGTATATGAACACTATTCTTTACATTTTTAATGATTTCTCTGTCAACCGAGCCCGAATACATCTCGCTCCTCGTTCTGCCGTGAACGCAGATAAGTGAGGCTCCCGCATCCTCTGCGGCAATAGCGCACTCGACGGCATTGACGTGCTCGCGGTCGATGCCCGCCCTTATCTTCACGGTCACGGGCAGATCTGTCGCTCCTTTGACAGAGGCTACTATCGAGTGTATGAGCTCGGGGTCGCGCATCAGCGCCGAGCCCTCTCCGTTCGAGAATATCTTATTTACGGGACAGCCCATATTTATGTCTATCGCGATCGGTGCGGAGCATCCTTCAATAGCGGGGCGTGACAGTATCTCTGCCGCCCTTGCCATGACGTCGGGCTCCTTGCCGAATATCTGCAAAGCTACCCTTCCCTCATCCGGGTGGATTTTCGCGAGTATACGGGTCTTTTTATCGCCGAATACGGTAGCCTTAGCGCTGACCATCTCGGTCACCGACCACTCGGCACCGTGCTCTCTTGCGACAAGGCGCATAGCACGGTCACTGAAGCCCGCCATAGGCGCGAGCATAAGACCGTATTTGAATTCGTTATCTCCGAGCAGCATACCCATCCGTGCCACCCCCTCGCTTATATCACTCAGTCCGTAACGGACTGCGGCTTATTTCTCAGCCATTATTATACACTATCGTCACTGTTCTGTCAACCGCACACACCCATCCCAAAAATTAACTGTTTTTTATTTCTCTTTTCGCTTGACAAATCACGCGCACGGGTCTATAATGATTAGACAAGGCAATTTGCCTCTTACCAAAGGTGTCCGAAAAGGACCTATGCCAGACGGGCGTGCGAGGTGAAACCAATGGTAGTAAGACGCGGAAAACCGAATTTCACGGAGGGACCTATATTCGTAAGGCTCCTCTTATTTACTGTTCCTATTATTCTGACCGGTCTTTTGCAGGTCTTTTACAATATGGCAGACAATATTATAGTCGGTCAGTTCTCCGGCGATCCCGATGCTCTTGCAGCTGTCGGACAGACGAACACCACCAACAGCTTTATAATCAACCTCATTATTGGTATATCAGCCGGTGCTGGCGTTGTAGTAGCTCAGCTCTTCGGTGCGAACAGAAAAAAAGAGCTCTCGCGCTCGATACATACCGCGATGACCCTCTCGCTCATAATGGGTGCAATTATGCTGGTGGTCGGCCTTATCGTTATGCGCCCCGTTCTCTCGCTTATAGTTAAGCCCGAGCTTCTCGATAAATCGACTCTGTATATGCTCATTATCTGCATAGGCTACCCCGCCATGTCGATATACAACTTCGGCGCGTCCATCGTGCGTTCGCTCGGTGACTCGAAAACGCCTCTTATAATTCTCGCAATATCCGGAATTATCAACGTAGGCCTTAACGTTCTTTTCGTCGTACCTCTAAAAATGTCTATTGCGGGCGTTGCCATCGCGACCGTCGCATCTCAGTACTTCTCCGCGATAGCCGTAGTTATTCTTATGATGAAGCAGAGAGACGAGAACCTGAGATACGATATTAAGAAGCTGATGTTAGACAGAGGTCTGCTTTCAAGAATACTCTACTGCGGGGTACCCGCAGGTATTCAGAGCTCGATATTCTCCTTCTCGAATATGCTTCTTACCTCAGCTATCAGCACCTTCCCCGTAGAAACGATATCGGGTAATACGATAGCGAGCAACATAGACGGTATAACCTATACCTGTATGAACAGCTTCACCTCGTCCGTAATGACCTTCGCGGGTCAGAATTACGGAGCAATGAAGAAAGAGCGAATCTGGAAGGTGTTTATCTTCTCCCTTATTCAGGTCACTGCCATAGGCGTGCTCGTCGCGCAAACCGAGCTTCTTTTCGCACATCCTATCGCATCGCTTTTTGTCGACGGTAATAACCCGAACAAAGAGCTTATCGTTGAGCAGGCAATAGTCATAATGCAGTCTATACTTAACCCCTACTTCCTTTGCGGAATCATGAGCGTTATGGCGGGCTTCCTCAGGGGTCTCGGAAACTCTACGGGTCCTATGATCACCGCCGTTACGGGAGTTATTGTCGTGCGCCTCGTCTGGATATACGTCTTCTTCCCGATGAATTCGGGCAGCATCGCATGGCTGAATCTTTGCTATCCCCTCACGTGGATATTCACGATACTTATGAACGTAGTTCTTATAATATTTGCAGCTCGCTCGCTCAACAAGCTTATGCCGAAGAGCAGCTCCACTGCGGCCGAGACCGTACCCGAGGAGGAGACGGTCACAACTTGATATATCGGGCCAAAGGCACTCTCGTCAGACTGTGCCTTAGGCTCTTTTTGTCGGGGACAGGACGGATCATGCCGTAATCCCGCTAAAAAACAACTAACAGGACTCAACGGAGAAAAAATGGCTGCTAAAATAAAACAGAATTTCACCGAGGGCGGACTCTTTTTCAAGATCCTCTTATTCGCTCTGCCCATATTGGCAACGAGCGTTCTTCAGATCCTCTATAACGCTGCCGACAACATTGTTGTCGGACAGTTCTCGGGAGACCCCGAGGCACTCGCAGCGGTAGGCTGTACGGGTGCGGTATCCAACATCATGATAAATCTGGTTATCGGTGTAAGCTCGGGTGCAGGCGTAATTGTAGCGCAGCTCTACGGAGCGAAAAGGCACGAGGCTGTTTCTCGCGCGTCACACACGGCGATGCTCACGTCGGTAATAGCCGGACTTCTATTTATGGTTATCGGACTTCTCGTGCACCGTCCGCTCCTTTCTCTTATGGTTGAGGAAGAGAGCATACTCGACAAGGCGGCATCCTATCTCTTCGTAATATCGCTCGGTATTCCCGCATCCTCGGTATACAACTTCGGCTCCGCTATAGTGCGCTCGATAGGCGACTCAAAAACTCCGCTTATCATCCTTATCGTGTCGGGTCTTATCAACGTTTTACTCAATCTTCTTTTCGTAATGGTGTTCCATATGGCGGTGGTAGGCGTCGCGCTCGCTACGATAATATCGCAGTACGTGTCGGCTCTGGTCATCTCCATCATTCTTCTGCGCGCTAAGGGCGAGAGCTACGGCATAGAGCCGAAGAAGCTGAGGCTGGATACGGGGCTTCTAGTCAGAATGCTGGCTATCGGTATCCCCGCAGGTCTTCAGAGCTCTGCGTACAGCATCTCGAATATGTTCATCACCGCAGGTGTCAACAGCTTCGAGCGCCCGATAATCTCGGCAAACGCTATCGCGAGCAATATAGATAATATTCTCTACGTCGCAATGGTCGCATTCATGCAGGCGGCAATGACCTCGACGGGACAGAACTTCGGAAAGGGAGACCGTAAGAGAGTAATGAAATCTCTCTTCTATTCATCCGCACTTTCGGTTATAGTCGGTTTCATCGTAGCTACGGTTATCTTTGTTCTGAAAGAGCCTATCATCACGCTGTATGTAGATCCGAACGATCCCCTCGCAAACGAGGTTATAGCGGCAGCGGTAAGATGGGTAAGCTTCTTCGTATATCCTTATATGATCTGCGGTCTTTTCGAGGTACTCTCAGGCTTCTTGCGCGGACTCGGCAACTCCACCGCACCCATGATAATCGTGCTCACCTGCGCGTGTCTTTTCAGAATCGTGTGGGTATCCTTCATCTTCCCGAATCTTCCTCACGAGCTCGAGTCGCTCTTATGGTGCTATCCCGTATCCTGGACACTCTCGGCGCTCTCGGCGGTAGCCGTTATTCTCTTCTCTGTAAGGAAACTCAACAGAATGAACCTCGAGGTGGAGAACGAGAGCCCATCTGCCGATGATGCAACAGAAGAATGCCCGTCGCACTGATAGACGGGATGCCTGCTGTTCGTTTTTTTCCATACAACTCCATTTATTCTATTTACTTTAAAGTGCAAAAGTGCTACTATGGCACTAGTGCAAGAGGTGTGATATGAAGGCTAAACAAAAAATATCCTTCACCGAGGGACCGCTGTTCTGGAAGCTTATACTGTTTGCCCTGCCTATCATGGCAACGGGTATTCTCCAGATGCTGTACAACGCCGCCGACAAGATAGTCGTCGGTCAGTTCTCGGGCGACCCGACCGCCCTCGGAGCAATAGGCTCAACGACCTTTATCTCGGGACTTATAATCAACTTCATGGCGGGTCTCGGCTCGGGTGCGGGCGTTGTCGTATCTCAGCTCTTCGGAGCACGCCGTGAGGATGAGACCTCGCGCGCCGTCCACACCTCGCTCCTTATGGCGCTTGGTATCGGACTCGTTATGAGTGCTATCGCCTTTCCCACCGCGGGACCCTTACTCAGGCTCCTCGGCACCAAGGCGGAGTTCATGGATAGCGCACTGCTCTATCTTTACATAATATACGGCGGTATAATCGGCACCTCGCTCTACAACACCGCCTCGGCAATTCTGCGTGCTGTCGGCGACTCTAAAACACCTCTCATTATCGGCTCTATCGCGGGTATTATGAACGTTGTTCTTAACCTCGTTTTCGTCATTCTTTGCGGTATGTCGGTCGACGGTGTTGCTCTCGCAACCATTATTTCGCAATACTTTTCCGCTGTCGCGGCAATAGCTATGCTTGCAAGGCGTAAGACGGAATGTTACGCATTCTCGTTCACGAAGCTCCGCCTCGATAAAAAGCTTCTCAGAAGAATAATACGCATCGGTATTCCGACCGGCCTTCAGTCGACCTGCTTCTCCATCACGAATATGATAACCACCTCGGCTATCAACACCTTCCCGCCCGCATACGTCACGGCACACTCGGTGGCAGGCAATATCGACGGTATGCTCGACGTTATCGCAGGCTCGTTTATGCAGTCCTCGATGACCGCTACGGGTCAGAACCTCGGTGCAATGCAGCCCAAGAGGATAAGGAAGGTATTCTACTACTCGCTTATTCAGGCAATGTCGGTAATGATGATAGTTGCATGGACTCTCAGAGCCTTCCGTGCGGAGCTTGCATCGCTATTCGTTGATGTAAGCACGCCCGAATACGATACTATCATAAGCGCTACGGTAGAGTGGACCGGCACTATGCTGTTGCTCTATTTCCTGCAGGGTGCGATGAATGCCGTGCTCGGCTCGGTCAGAGGCCTCGGCTACTCTCTCGCTCCGCTTATTCTTAACATAATAGGCACCTGCCTCACCCGTGCAGCATGGGTATACCTCGTATTCCCTCTCGACGCATTCCACACCTTCAGCGGTCTTGCGCTTCTGTACCCCGTTTCATGGACGGCGGCGGCGGTGCTGCTTGCTATCCTTGCAATAGTGGCATTTAACAAGCTTTCCAAGATGGAGCGCGCACAGGCGGAAAAGGCTAATTCCGACGAACAGAAGGAACCGGTGGCGCAAAAGGAGACTTAAAGTGACTAAGACAAAAAGGAAAATCGATTTCACAGACGGCCCGCTTTTCACAAAGCTGTTAATATTCATGCTCCCCATCGTCGCAACGAGCCTGCTCCAGATACTCTACGACGTTGCGGATAAGGTCGTCGTCGGACAGTTCTCGGGTGACCCGAACGCGCTCGGAGCGATAGGCTCGACCTCGTTTATATCCGGACTTATCATAAACTTCATGATAGGTGTGGGTGCCGGCGCGGGTGTCCTCGTGGCACAGGCGTTCGGTGCTAAGGATAACGTGGCCTTATCGCGCTCGACTCATAACGCCTTTATCCTCGGAGCGTCTCTTTCACTCGTGATGACGGTGATAGCCTACCTTACCGCCTCTCCTCTGCTTAAGCTCCTCGATACCGACGCAGAGCTTTTCGACAGTGCGCTCCTGTATCTCAACATACTATACTCCAGCATACTTGCTACCGCAATCTACAATATCGGCGCATCGGTCCTCAGGGCAATCGGAGATTCCTCAACCTCACTTAATATAGGTATTATCTCGGGTCTTATCAACGTACTCCTTAACCTGTTCTTCGTAATAGTTTGCGGTATGTCGGTTGCGGGAGTTGCTATCGCAACGGTCATATCTAAGTACTATTCGGCAGTTGCCGTAGTAGTCCACCTTTACAGAAGGAAGGGCGAGAGCTACGCCTTTGACCCCAAGAAACTCATACCCCACAAGCCCACGCTCCTTCGCATGCTGAGGCTCGGTATCCCGACAGGACTTCAGTCGGCGTGCTATTCACTCGGAAATATGGCGAGCACCGCCGCAATCAACTCCTTCCCCGGTACGGTATACATTTCCGCTCGCTCGATAGCGACAGACATCGACCATATAGCACACGCATTCGTATCCGCGTTCCTCCCTGCAACCCTGAACGCGACGGGACAGAACATGGGTGCGAAGCAGCCCAAGCGCATAAAGCGCATACTCGTATTCTCCCTGGCACAGGCGATCGTCGTGGTCTCCATTGTATCGGGTGCTATGTTGCTCTTCTTAAACAACATATCCGCGATGTTCGTAAGCGCATCCGACCCGCTATATACCGAAAAGCTCGCGGCGGTTGCCGAGTGGTGCTCGGTTATGCTCCCCGCGCAGATCATAGCGGCCATCCTTAACGTATCCATCGGTGTCGTCAGAGGACTCGGATACTCGGTTATACCGCTGGTTATCAACCTCGTAGGCACAGTCGGCTTACGCCTTGCTTGGATTTACGGTCTGTTCTTCGCATTTGAGGAGCTCCACACCTTCTTCTTCCTCGTCCTTATGTACCCCGTATCCAACGGTACGACAGCGCTTGCAGGCCTTGTGCTCTGTGCAATCGCAATAGCAAGACTAGGCAAAAATCTCTCGAAGGAAGAGGCGGAAGCGGATAACGCAGCCGTCGAACAAACCAACGAGGAAGCTATCCAAAGCGGTGAAGAGAATACACCCGAAAGCGAGAACGAAAAAGCAGAAACGGTCGGATGAGTTTTCCGCAAATTTTTATATGACAAAGCAGCGGCGCACAAAAGTGCGCCGCCATTTTTATTTTTCTTTTTCTTCCGCGTTTTGTTCCTCTACGCTAAAGAAAACAACCTTATGCCTCGCACTCCTCACAAGAACTCCTTCACATGTAGCAACGATTTCAACCTCTTTTTCAAGCTTATACCGTTCTCTATACTCTTTCGGTATCACTATTCTTCCAAGCTTATCTACGCCCCTGATTATTCCTATAACATCTTTTCGCATAATACCCTCCAAAAAGTAATCGTTAATTATATTATAGCGACTTATCAGTCACTTTTCAATAGTGACCGATAAATTACATGTTATAATTTGTAAAAAATAGGGGGGCGTATTATGTTCTATTATCCTCGTTTGCGCGATCTGAGAGAGGATCGCGACATGACGCAAGCCGACGTAGCGAAGGCTCTTGAAACGGCGAGAGAGCAATACAATAAATACGAGCTCGGCAAGCAAGAAATTCCATTTCACCATGTTATAAGGCTCGCAAGGCTCTACAATGTCACAATAGACTACATTGCAGGCATCGCAGAAGAGCCTCGCAAGCTTACTTGAGAAAACAAAAAAACAAGGCTATCTCATTTCGAGATAGCCTTGTTTTTTATGAAAGATTGACTTGTTCGTGGGAATTTTGATGCAGATTACGGGATTGGAATCCCGAAGCTGTAGTAACCTACAGCGAGAGGTGACAATCACGCGATATGCGCAATACAACAAAACTAAGACCTGATCGAGGGAATTTTGATGCATAGTGGGTGAACGCGACCCGAAGCAAAAGTGACCTATTGCGAGCTTGGTCATACTTTGGCGCTGAGTTCAAAAGCATAACCATTTTCGGTTGATCGTGGGAATTTTGATGCAGATTGCGGGATTGGAATCCCGAAGCTGTAGTAACCTACAGCGAGAGGTGACAATCACGCGATATGCGCAATACAACAAAACTAAGACCCGATCGAGGGAATTTTGATGCAGATTGCGGGATTGGAATCCCGAAGCTGTAGTAACCTACAGCGAGAGGTGACAATCACGCGATATGCGCAAAATTCACCGATCAAAGGTGGAGGACACGGTCTTTGATCTCCTCAGTCCTTCCCTGATTCCAGTACTGCGTACCTATGTAACCGCATGTTCTGCGTGCTACGTTCATTTTGGACTGGTCGCGGTTTTTACAGTTGGGACATTCCCAGACGAGCTTGCCGTCTTCGTCCTCTACTATTTCTATTTCTCCATCGTAGCCGCACTCCTGGCAGAAGTCGCTCTTGGTGTTGAGCTCGGCGTACATGATATTATCGTAGATGAACTGCATTACACCGAGAACTGCCTCGATGTTATTCTGCATATCGGGAACCTCGACGTAGGAGATGGCGCCGCCGGGCGAGAGAGCCTGGAACTTGGCCTCGAGCGCGAGCTTCGCAAACGCGTCTATCTCCTCGGTTACGTGAACGTGGTAGGAGTTGGTGATATAGTTTCTGTCGGAGACACCGGGAACGATACCGAATCTGTTCTGAAGTGCCTTCGCAAACTTGTAGGTAGTGCTCTCGAGGGGGGTGCCGTAAAGCGAGTAGTCGATATTCTCCGCCTTCTTCCACTTTGCGGTATACTCGTTGAGCTTTCTCATTATAGCAAGTCCAAGCTCCTCACCCTCGGGCTCGGTGAGCTTCTTGCCGTTAAGGGCGTATACGCACTCCCAAAGGCCTGCGAAGCCGAGAGAAAGGGTGGAATATCCGCCGTGAAGGTATTTATCGATGGGCTCACCCTTAGGAAGTCTTGTAAGCGCGCCGTGCTGCCAAAGTATAGGAGCCGCGTCGGAAAGAGTACCCGAAAGGCGCTCGTGACGGCACTGAAGTGCTCTGTGGCAGAGCTCCATGCGCTCATCGAATACCTCCCAGAACTTCTCCATGCTGCCCTCGGCAGACAGACCGATATCGGCAAGGTTAACCGTTACGACACCCTGATTGAATCTACCGTAATACTTAGGATTTCCGTCCTCGTCTACGTAAGGAGTGAGGAAGCTGCGGCAGCCCATACAGGTGTAGCACTGTCCGTTGCCGTTCTTGTCGATCTTGTTAGCGAGCATTACCTTTTCCGAAATATAGTCGGGAACCATGCGCTTAGCGGTACACTTAGCCGCAAGCTCGGTGAGGTAGTAATACTTGGAATCGGGGTGGATATTCTCCTCCTCTAGAACGTAGATGAGCTTCGGGAATGCGGGTGTGATCCACACGCCTGCCTCGTTCTTTACACCCTGGTATCTCTGAAGAAGTGTCTCCTCGATAATTACTGCAAGGTCAGCCTTCTCCTGCTCACTCTTAGCCTCGCCAAGATACATAAATACGGTGATGAAGGGGGCCTGTCCGTTTGTGGTAAGAAGGGTAACGACCTGATACTGGATACACTGAACGCCCTTGCGGATCTCCTCGCGGAGCCTTTTTTCGGTGAGATCGTGTATAGCCTTAGGATCGGTCACGCCAACACTCGCGAGCTCCTCGGTGACTGTGGCGCGGAGCTTCTGACGGCTGACCTCGACGAAGGGTGCGAGGTGGGTCAGGCTTATCGACTGACCGCCGTACTGGTTGGATGCTACCTGTGCGATGATCTGCGTTGCGATATTGCAGGCGGTCGAGAAGCTGTGGGGCTTTTCGATCATCGTTCCGCTTATAACGGTACCGTTCTGGAGCATATCCTCGAGGTTAACGAGGTCGCAGTTATGCATATGCTGAGCAAAGTAATCCGCATCGTGGAAGTGGATAATACCCTCGTCGTGCGCCTTGACGATCTCCTCGGGGAGAAGGATTCTTCTCGTGATATCCTTAGAAACCTCGCCCGCCATGTAGTCACGCTGAACACTGTTTACGGTGGGGTTCTTATTGGCGTTCTCCTGCTTTACCTCCTCGTTATTGCACTCGATTAGGGAGATTATCTTCTCGTCTGTGGTGTTCGCACGGCGAACGAGCTGTCTTTTATATCTGTAAGTGATATACGCCTTCGCAAGCGTGAAGGCTCCGAGCCTCATGAGCTCGTCCTCAACGAGATCCTGGACCTCCTCGACGCCTACCGAGCGGTGGAGCTTAAGGCAAGCCTTCTCTACCCTGTCGGTAACTTTTGCTATATCGGCATCGGTGATCCTGTCCTTTTCATCTACTGCGAGATTTGCTTTAACGATAGCTGCGGAGATCTTTTCCTTGTCGAAGATGACCTCGGCGCCATTTCTCTTGATAAGTTTCATAGCTTTTCTCCTTGGTATATATAGTATTGTCGCGCGCTGACACTGTGCGCGGACACTCGGGGCTGTCTTGTGCGACTGCGCTTTGAGTCGCAACAACCGCTCCCCAAAGGAAGCGGTGCTCCTCAATTATATACCATATATAGTGTTTTGTCAAGCGCAAAATTACTATATCTTGTGTTTTCAGCTTTTTCCAAAAAAAGACAAACTCTCCCTTTTCTACAAAAAAATTCACATATCTTTGTCACTTTTTCCCCTTGACAAAAGCCCCCTATAACATAATTCGGGGCAGAGTTTGAGCATAAAAATTCATCCGCCTTTTCCGATTGGTTATATTCAACAATTTTCGATGATTTATTTCTACCTTTTTCTCTTACAGAGCCTTCGGTGGAGTTTTTTAAGTTTGTTAAAGCCTTGACAGAGTATTCGCTTTTTTGGTGAATATTCAGAGAAAAACGCTTGATGATTTGCGCGAAAAAATGAGCACCCGCTTTTTGACGGGTGCTCGGAATTTGGATATATTATTTACACGAAGCTGATGCTTTCGCCATTGTGTCTCAACCAAGGCTCATTGTTCTTTCCGTAAAGCGCACCGTTGCCGTTTAATCCCCATACCCATGCTCCGTGTGTGCTTGTTATATTTCCGGAATTGGTTGGATTTATGTATTCACAGTTATACGAGTTTCCTGCAAATCCACCAGAATACGCACTAAATCCTGCGGCATTGACGTCAGCTCCGTTGGAGCAATTCTTAAACGTACAATATCTGGCGTCGCCAACAAGTCCTCCGGCATAAGTAGCACCGGTATAATGCATTCCGACAAGAAATTCATAATAGGTTTCATCGGTATCTTCGTTCTTAATCACCGAACCATTAGCAACATGACAGTTCTCAAAGATGGTATTCCTTGCAGTGCCGACAAATCCACCCATAAAACACTCCCGACAATTCGGATTCTTTTCGGTAGTAATACTACAATTCAAGTATATGTTACGAAATACCGCGTTATCGGAAATACCAAACAACCCAAATGCATAGTCGGTATGAGCTGTAAGCGTATTGCTGACAATGTTAGAATAGGTGATTGTGTGTCCCTGACCATCAAGCACTCCGTTGAAAGATGGAGGAAGAATCTCATCTTTATTGTTATGCTGCCAATAGTAAGATCCTATCGGGGTCCAATATGCTCCTAAATCAATATCGTTGACCAACAAATAATTACCCGCCATGTTATCAGCGATAGCTATGAATTCATCCGTGGTGGTTATATAAGTATATCCCTCGTAGGTTTGTATCCACCTGCCTTCAATTCTTACCTCGCCAAGAATATCCCAAGTAGATATTGATTTACCTGTGCCATCGGTAAGCTGTCTGCCGTCTTCGGTATACCAGCCCTCAAACTTATAGTAATCGGCTCGGGGAGCGGGTATAGTAAATGTCTGTCCGAAGTCAAGCAATCCGTTAAATCCTGCCCAGCTGATGTCGGTAACGACCTTAACCTGTCCCTCTGCGGTCGAATAAAGGTCTATGGCAACCGAAACCCACATTGCATAGAGTCTGACTTCACCGCCCTGTTCTGTCGAGAGATTAATTACGTTCTCGCCGTTATTATACATAACTCCGCTTGCATCGGATTTGGTATTCCAACCTACAAAGATATATCCTTCACGCTCAAACAGATTTGTTCTGAGCTCATCATCTACGCCATACACCATTTGAGTTGGATCCATACTTCCCGATCCGCCGTTAGAGTCATAGACGATCGAATATACGTTAGGCTGATACGTTACGGTGATCTCCGTATTTTCCGCGCCCATAGTGCCGCTCACGGCGGTAAGAACGGGAGTATAACCTACAACGATCGGAGATGTAACGCTATACTGTGAACCGAACTTATACCACTCCTCGTGAGAAGCGGGAGCGGCCCCACCGTCGCTTAAGACGTAGTTTACTGTAAGCTTGTAGGGTAAGGGCTTATATGTTACGTTAACAGTAATACCGCCCACGGGAATATCACCCTTTACCTCGATTATATCCGGGGTAAATCCTGTGATCTCGGGAGACTTAATGCAATAAGTATCTTCAAAGTAATAGTCGTTTTTGTTGATAAACGGCTCGTGCGCTATGCTTCCGTCCTCGAATATATAGTTTATAACGAAAGGTACGGGATAGGCGTGATCCGTATCGATCCACCTTGCGTAAAATACGTAATTCTTACCGTCGGTAGAGAACTCATATCCGCTGAAGTCGGAAACCATATCAACAGAGCTCAAGGACTCGCGCCAGCCCATGAATACGTATCCGTCCTTTGTTACTGAGGGAGCTCCCTCAATCTTGAATCCCTTAGAGAGATCGGTGTAAACGACCGCAAGCTCGGTTGTACCGTCGTCATCCATAAATCTTACCGGCACACGCTCGAGCTCCCATCTCGCAGTAAGGGTAATATCTTCCGTAACCTTTTCGCTGAAATCGAACTTCTGTCCGTTATCCTTATACCATCCGATAAACACGTAGTAGGTCTTCTCGGTGGTCTGCTCGGGAATCAGATAGTCCTTTTCAATGTCGGTCGTCCGGGGAGCAACGTCCGTACCGTCGGTAATAAATGTAACGGTATACGTCTTTATATCCCACTTTGCGAAAAGCTCGATATTTCCCGTAAGCTTAGTAGCAAAATCAAACGCATCGGTGCACTCCTCATCGGTATACCAACCGACAAAGCTATATCCCGATCTCGTAGGTGCCTTCGGATTTACAGCAACAGCGTTATAGGCTACCACCTGCTCCGCTACCTCGCTTCCGCCCATAGCATTGAAGGTAACGACGGGCTTAATATCGACCCATTTTGCGTACAGAGTGATGTGCTCGGTTACGTAATCCGACTCAAAGTCCCATTTTTCAGTCTTCTCTAAGTCCTTATACCAGCCCTCAAGAATACGTCCCTCTATGGAAATATCGGGCTCGTCAATATAAGAGCCTACGTCCATTCCGATAAGGCTATCGACCGTGATATCGGGAATTCCGGTATTAAACAGCACGTTATAGCTTCTTACCGCAACAAGAGTTACGTTAACCTTGATTTTATCGACGGTAATTGTAATAGTTACTACGGTACCGTGCGGTATATCCTCGCTCACTTTAACGTTTCCGCTTGCATCAACGCTTACGAAATCATTATTCGACACGAAGCTCTTGTAGTACTTGCTTGCATTACCGGGATTTATAGAATAGGTGATGCGGAAGCTGTCTCCCGCTTTGATTTGTACCGTCTCGCCCTCTGTGTAGTTGACGTTCTCCTTAACCTTGATGTTATCCACGGACTCGGGAGCTACGGGGGGCTTGATGCTATGGAGATCGAGCATATTGCGGTACGCGCCCTCTCCGTATTCAACAAAATACTTTACCAACGACTCGGCTCTCTCGGCACCGCCCGGAACAGTCGTATCGATAAGCTTCCAGATCGGATAAAGAGAGTTTGCATCCTTAATACCCGAGAGCACGGGATGCGTTTCCAATGATTTCTGCCACTCGGTATAATTTGCTCTTATGGATTCCTCATCCTGCATACCGAACTTACCCGAGCCGCCATTGATTATGATATTTTTTTCGATTTTGATATTGTGAGCAGCCGCGTATGCATAGGTCTCGCTGATATCCTTGGTCTCAAGAGAGCTCGATGCGCCTGCCGAGTAGGAGCCGTAAGATGCCTTAGCGCTGCTCTTCAGCCTTGTAGCTACCTCGAGGAACGTGCTCTCCTCGACAGTAGAATCTTCGCTGTAAATAGTGTAAAACATGGTTATGTTTCCACCCATAGCAGCTCCGAGCAGAACGTGAGTTCCATACTTGGAGAACAGATCGGCAGCACTTACAGCAGGATTATAAAGATCATTTTTAAACTCCTCGCTGAGAAGCTCCTTATATCTTGTCTCCTCGGATTGAAGAATCAGCCAATAATTGCGGTTCTCCGCGATAAGCTCTAAGAAGTAATGCGAATAAGTATTCGCCGTTGTCTGGGTGAATGAGTTTGATACACCCGCGGAAAGAGAGAAGTCCGCACTCGCCTGAACTCCGTAAATATTTCCGGATGCCGAGACCGCAGTGCCGGCACTCACGCTCGATGAGTTGGACATCTTAGCCTTAAACTCCTCGACCGAGCTGCCTTCAATCTCCTCGAGCTTGCTGCTATGCTCGTTGCTCTTGAGGAGATTTTCGTTCATCAGCTTATTCATATCGAATATGGCGTAGTTCATAAGAACGTTCTTACTCGATATGGAATCGGCATCGATGATATTAATTCCGTATCCTAAAAACGAGCTCTTAGTATTTACCTCGTCAAATGCTCCAAACGGCCCTATTATCTCGTTTTCGTTGCCTTCATCGGCTACACGGTTCTTATGAGTATACTTAATAACCGAATATGCGGAATTTGAATAAAGCACACCATCACCCCTGGCCTTTACTCCAACCGTGTATTCTCCGTCCGCGAGCGACGTAAATGAATACTGCGTTTCTGCGACGGGTATCTCGCTACCCTCGTCATTAATATCAGCATCCCCACCCTCAATTATCTTGACGGTGTAACCTATCGCGTGCTCAACGAAATTCCAGCTGAGCACATTTCCGTTCGTTTTAACATTGGTAGGTGCAGAAAGCTGAACCGCTCTGCCGCCAAGCAATATGTCGCATCCCACGATGCCAAAGCACATCACCAGAATCAGCACAAGCGTCAGAAATTTGGATAATTTATTCATTTCTCCTCCTCTTTTTAAACCCGTATGGGTCAACTTAACACAATTGTAACACAAATGTATTCAATTGTCAACATATGTATTCAAGCTTCTTTGGATAATGGTGTACACTATTTTTAGGAGGTGACAATATGTCAGAGACGTACTTAGATCCTAAGGTAGTTGGTCGCGCTATCGCCTATTTCAGAAAAAAGAAAAATATATCACAAGAGGTTCTCAGCGGTCTGTCCGACATCGGCAGGACGCACCTCAGCGCGATCGAGCGCGGAGAAAGAAAGCCCACCCTCGAAACACTGTACAGAATAAGCTCGGCAATGAACGTCAGTATGACGGAGATAGTTGCCGAAATAGAAAAAAGGCTAAGCACGGACTGCTGATATCCGAGCTTAGCCTTGACTTTTTTTCTGACGTTTGTTACAATATCCATTGTTGATTTTAATATGATCGGAAAAGAAAATGAAGATTAAAAAATATATACCACATCTGATGCTGCTCGGTGCTGCCGCCATATGGGGCTTCGGCTTTGTCGCGCAGGATGCGATAGAGGGGCTCGGAGCGTCAACCGTCGTTGCGGTGCGCAATTGGATAGCATCGATTTTCCTTATTATTGTAATAACAATGCTCGACCGCCTAACCAAAAACGGTCGCACCCTCATATCAAAAAAAGGCATAGATATCAACCGAACCGAGCTTATCGGCGGTGTGTTCTGCGGAGTGATACTCGCTTCGGCTTCGGTATTCCAGCAGATCGGCATCGACACGGGTACCGACGGCGGAAAGGCGGCATTCATCACCTCGCTCTACGTCGTTCTCGTGCCGCTTTACGCCCTCTTTATGAAGAAGCGCGCGCCCTTTAACGTATGGATATCCGTTGCCATCGCGGCTGTTGGATTCTACCTTCTGTGCATCAAGGAGAGCATAGGCATCGCGCCCTCGGATATCTTCGTTATTATCTGCGCGCTGATCTTCCCTCTCCACATTCTCGTTATCGACCACTACTCACCGAGGTGCGACGGTGCTCGTCTGTCGCTTATTCAGTTCATCACCGCAGGCATCCTGATGACCGTCATTTCGCTTATCGTTGACGGTGTTACCGAGCCTTCTCTGCTCTTTGCTAACCTCGTTCCCATGCTCTTTCTCGGCATCGGCTCGAGCGGTATCGCATACACCCTTCAGATACTCGGACAGAACGGTCCCGACCCCTCCGTGGCATCCATTATTATGTCACTCGAATCGGTGTTCGGTGTCTTAGGCACGGCGCTCATCCTCGGCTCACAGCTCGAGCTGCGCGAATATATAGGCTGCGCCATCGTGTTTTGTGCCGTGGTTCTCTCTCAGCTCGAATTCGGGAAGAAAAAGAATACCGATACCACAGAAGAATAATACAAAAGGCTGCCACGGCTTTTGCGCTCGTGACAGCCTTTTGATAACGGATAATAAAGCTCGCTCAGCGAAATAACGCCTATTTCATGTGCTTCTATTTACCATTTTTGAAAAACTGTTGAAAATGGTAAGAATATGGTGTATAATATTTACAGTGAGGTGAAAAAACATGAAGCTTATTACTCGAAGTAAATATTTGGAAAAGCTTATAAGCGTGATCGGCACACCGGATATCAAGGTTATTACAGGTGTCAGACGTAGCGGAAAATCAAAGCTGCTCGAAGCATTTAAGGATTATATTGAAGAGAACGTACCCGATCACAATATAATCGTAATCAATTTCAATCTGCCTGAGTATGACCATTTACTTGAATACAGGTGCTTATACGACTATATAAAATCTCGGTACGTAGCCGGCAAAGAAAATTTTGTTTTGATCGACGAAGTCCAGATGTGCACTGACTTTGAAAAGGCGATCAACGGTCTGCACGCATCGGAAAAATTTGATATTTATATCACCGGCTCAAATGCATTCCTTCTGAGCTCCGACCTCGCCACACTCTTTACGGGAAGAACGTTTGAAATCAAGGTATACCCATTCTCGTTCAGTGAATATATGCAGTATTTTGATTACAGCGACAAATACGCTGCAGTGGATAAGTATATGATCGAGGGCGGTATGGCGGGATCCTATCTCTATAAGGATCAAGAAGCTAAATACGATTACATTGCCGACGTTTTCAACACGTTGATAGTTCGCGACATACGAAAAAAATACAAGATCCGCAATATACAGCTAATGGATAGACTTGTGGATTTTCTGATGGACAATATTTCCAATCTGACCTCGGCAAGAAGCATCACGGATTCATTCAACGGAACAAAAGAAAAGGTAAACCACGTTACCATCAGCTCATATATTCAATATTTGTGCAACGCCTTCGCCTTTTATAAAGTACGCAGATACGATATCAAGGGTAAAAAATATCTGACCAGCAATGACAAGTATTATCTGAGCGATCACACATTCCGTTATGCTAAGCTGGGCACCAAAAATATGGACTATGGCAGAATTCTCGAAAATATAGTCGCAATAGAGCTCCTGCGCAGGGGATATGAGGTGTACGCCGGTGTGCTCTACAAGAAAGAGATCGACTTCGTCGCTATCAAGCGAAGCGAGAAGATTTACATTCAGGTATCTGACAACATCATAGACACAAAAACCTTCGAACGCGAGGTCTCACCCCTGCTCGGAATAAAAGATGCATATCCCAAAATAATAATTTCCCGCACTCGGCACGACGAGTACCAGCATGAGGGCATAAGAATAGTTGATATCGCAGATTGGCTGCTTGATATCGGAAAATAAAAACCAAATTTCAAATAAAAAGGCTGCCTCGGGTGCTTTTGCGCTCGTGACAGCCTTTTTCAATTTAAAGCAGTATAGATCAAACGTCTATCTCTCTGTTTTCGAGAGCGGCAAGTCCTACGCGGAATGCGCGTGCTGCCGTGAGTCTTTCCTCCTCCGACTCGCTCTCGAGCATGGGAAGGAAGCGGCGGTATATCTCACCCGCGACCGTCATATCCCTCTTGAAGTGCTCGGTTCCATAGAGAGGAAGGGTCTTATCGAGAATGTCGAAGAAGTATAAGCCGAATGCATCGCACTCGAACTTCTTAGGTACGTTGAAGCGGGGATCGACCTTACCGACGAGCTCAACACGAAGTGCGGTCTCAACACCGTATTTTTTCGAGCTGATAAGCTGGCTGATACGGTTGGTGATCTCGTTGTTCGCAGACACACCCGTGATATCTATCTCCTCTATAACGAACTTAAGCCTGCCGAAGGACACGTGCTTACCGTCTATCGAAAGCTCTCCGTCGTTATAATCAATATTGAGAAGCTTTACTCCGCCGCGGTCGGGGTTGTCAAAGCCCGTACACTCGAGCGAGCCCGAGTAACTGTACATCGATCCCGAGCGCTTCGCAAAATCGGTCTTAGCGTGTCTTCCGCCGAGGGCGTAATAATCTGCGCCGAAGCGATTCATCTCCTTTCCCGAGATGGGAACATTGGTCGAATCAAGGCTGCCGCCAAGATCTGCGTATCCGCATACTATATTTATTCTCGAGCCGTCGTCAACGTGGCTGTCCTGTATCGGACTCACGCTTATTCCTCCCTCGGTATATGCCCATCCGTACACTGTAAGAAGATCGTCATCAAAGTCGAACTTCGAAAGCGACGGTGAGGTAAACACGAAGCAGTTGTCGGGAAGTCTGCCTGACTGATATATAGGATTGTTTCCGTAGCTGTCGCTCTTTCCGGGCGCGATAACGAACTTGGTGCCCGAGCAGTTGCGTATTTCGCGGATAAGGAATTCCGCAAGAGAGTTTGTCGCATGGTCGATGTCAAAGAGATCACCCGCAACAAGAACGTAGTCTATTTCGCGCTCCCTTATAAATTCGGTCATACGCATAAACGTCGACCTGATCTCGCGCCTGCGCTCACTTGCCTTGTCCACCGTCAGACCGCCTATGTGCGCGTCGAGATGTATATCGCTGCAGTGCAATATCTTCAGTTTTTTAGAGGTGGCGGAATTTGCCATCTTAACGTCCTCCTGTGCTCTATCTACAACACGGCGGCAATACCGCCGGGAAGTATGAGCTTGTGCTTTTCTTTCAAGATATAATAATACATACTAAGTATATCACTTCTTCCGACGCTTTGCAATATTTTTTTATCAAAAAGTAAAAATCACTTGCATATCTCTTAAAAATGTGGTAGAATAAAGTGCAGATATTTTCAGGCAGAAAGATATCACCGACACAGAGGAGCATGACTACACCTCGGAAAGGAGAACGCAATGCTCAGCCTGGCAATAAGAAACACCGCGAAGCTCGTCAGAGCAAGATCTAAAAGCGATAATATTCGTCTCGGCAGGTTCTTTACGAAGAAAGAGACCGCCAAGCTGATGGCAACCATGCTCGCCCTTGACGAGGATAAGACGGCTTACACCGTTCTCGACCCCGGTGCCGGCACGGGTATTCTGTCAGCGGCAGTGATCGAGGAGATCGCCGAGAGATGTCCCAAGTGCAAGCAGATCTTTTTAACGTGCTACGAGAATAACCCCGACTTCATTCCGATGCTTAAGGACAACCTCGAGAGGATCAGAAAGAAGGCGAGACACGACTATGATCTGCGCCTCTATGTGACCGTCTACGAGGAAAATTACATCACCGAGTCGCAGAACCACTATACAGTTACCCTCTTCGACACCGTAGAGGATAAGTTCGATATTATCATCTGCAATCCCCCGACAGACCTCGTTCTCAAGGACACCGACGAGGCACGCAGAGCAGGCGGTGTCACTCAGGTGAAGATCAACGAGGCGTTCCTCTTCGCGAAGATGGCGGCGCGCCACCTTGAGGAGGGCGGCAGGCTCGTTATAATGCTCCCGACCACCGTAGCAAGTGCGTCCGCACTCACGGGATACAGGCGCGAGATGGCAGAGGCGCTCTCGCTCGAGAAGATACACCTCTTCGTCGGCAAGCAGAAGAACGACAAGCGCGCGATCCCCTTAAAGAAAACTATCGTGCTCGCGTACATAAAGGGCGAAAGACCCGTGACCGTTACCGTATCGACCTCGACCGACTGGGGCAAGCCCGCTTCGACCACCGTGCTCCCACCGCTTGAGTACGACTTTATAGTAGATAAAAAGGATGGCTCGCTCACTCTCCCGAAGAGTGTCGAGGACACCAGGATAGTTAAATACATATCCGCATTCCCTGAGACGCTCGATACGCTCGGACTCAAGATGTCGACGGGTCTCGTTATCGACTCGAGATGCGAGGAGCTTCTGTTCACAGAGCCGATCAAGAGCTGCGTTCCCCTTATAAGGCCCGCCGCTATTAGAGGCGGTCAGATACGCTTCCCCCTTCCTATAAAGAAGCAGTATATCGCACCCGTAAATACCACTCTTATTCAGAAGAATAAGAACATGGTAATAGTTAAGCGCGTGCCCGCAAAGAGTGACGAAAGATTCGTCAATGCGGCAGTCTACATGGCGAACCAGCTTCCGCAGTTCCGCTACATCTCGACACACAACAAGATCAACTTCATCGACACCAAGGATAAGAACGATGAGATCTCCGCACGTCTTGCATTCGGACTCTTCGCGCTACTTAACTCCACGATCTACGATCGTTTCCTCTCGATAGTATCGAAGTCGAAGCAGATCAACGCGAAGGAGATGCGTGCCCTTCCCCTTCCGCCGAGAAATCTTATAGAAAACATCGGCATCCGCATCATGGCGGGAAGACAGACGGACGTCGCATTCTGCGACTCTATTGTAAACCCAACCTTACATATTAAGGCAAGATAACAAAAAAATACAACAACAAACAGGCGTCGGATCTCTCCGACGCCTGTTTGTTGTATAGCAAAGTAAGATCAGTGAGCCTCAAACCATTCGACGTACGCTTCGGGGTCGAAGTGGTCGACGTGGCCGTGGTTCTTGGTTGTGCCGTCAATGTCAATGCGCACGCCGTCGTACTCTATATGGCTCGCCGCGAGTAGCTCCATCAGCGGCTCTGCATTTACATCAGAGGGTGTTGCCGTATCGGTCGTGGAATAATAGATCTTGACAGATGGGAAATATCCCTGCTTTACTCCGTTTGCTACGTTCTTGTGGAGAACGTCATACTCACCGAGAGCCGCAACGAGCTCCTCTTTTGTGTAGGTCTTCGAGGTGTCGAGGCCGTATGCCGCCTCGATCTGGTCACGGTGATTTCCGTCCAGGTAGTGCTCGATCAGGGTGGCAAGCGGATACTGGAGAATTATAGACTTTACCTTGTCACCGAGCTTTGCCACAGCGCCAAGAGTCGTCATAGCTCCGTTGCTCGCACCGATCATATAACAGCTGCCCTCAACGTTATAGGTTTCGACCATATGATTGAAGAAATCCACGCATGCGTCCGTGCAATCATCGTTTCCGTACAGATTATCTCCGTAATTCTGAGCACCGCATACTATATAACCTGCGGCAAGAAAAGCCTCGATCGTGGGATTGCTGTACCAAAGACTCTCATCCTCTGTCGCAATATATCTCGACTGACTGCTCGCGCTCTGCTTTGCGATCTCAGCCGCGGACATATACATTGTGACGTTGGTCCAATTTGCCTTCTGCGCGCTTCCGTTCATCGTCCAACCGTTTCCGTGGTTAGCTATAACGAAGGGGTAGGGCTCGGCACGGTCGGGATCATAGCCCTCGGGCAGATATACGAAGCACCAATCGTTGCCCTTGCCGCCGAATTTATAGATATTAACCTTTTCGTAGGTCATCTCGATTTCTCCGCTACCGGGTATAATGGTTATATCACAGTCAAATGCAGAGGGATTTATAGCCGTGCCTCTGCCGGATGCGGCAATCGTCAAGCCGAGATAAGCATCGCGCTGAACGAGGTATTCACCCGCCCCGGTGAGCCATCCGACTCTGTCACCGGTCGAGGATCCGACGCCATCCGCGAGATCTATGTAGAGCTCCTTGTCTTTCATATCATATCGGATGACGGTTCCCGCCTTGACGGGAATGAGACGGTCGACCCTGATCCTCTTGGTGTTGGCCTTCTCCGTTCCGTATGCCCATCCTCCCTGCGCTATATCCGAGGAGACTATAATTATCGGCTTAGTATATCCGCACTCGGTGCATACGTTTCCGTCATTGAGAGTGTGCTCCGCCTTATCCTCGGACAACTCCGTATGCTCGCAGATCGCTGCGTGCCAATGATATGTTTCATCATGAGACCACTTTGTTGAGAAAACATGCTCGTGGGGAGCATCCTGCTTGTATCCGCAGTTGCTGACGCAAGCACCGTCAGCACCAATAAAGTGCTCGGATTCGCTGTCTCTTACATCGTGACCGCACGTCGATGCGTGCCAATGCTTGCTCTCGTCAAAGCTCCAATCATCGGAGAAGGTATGCGAGTGAGCATATCCGCAGTGGCAAACATAGTTCTCACCGTATTCGTGCTCCGCCTTATCCTCGGACAACTCCGTATGCTCGCAGATCGCCGCGTGCCAGTGATGCGTTTCGTCATAAGACCACTCCTCGGAGTAGCTGTGCCCCTTTTTGGGGGTAGCGTCTGCAATATAACTGTCACCGCAAGAGCAGGTATAGGTGGTATAGCCGCCTTCAAGGCAGGTCGGCTCCGTCACTACGGCATTATAATCGTGAGAATGAGGCACTTCGGGCTCCTCTGCTCCGCAGATACAAGCACCGTCAACGTATTCGTGCTCTGCCTTATCCTTGATCTCGTCAGTGTGCTCACATACAGCCGCGTGCCAGTGATGCGTTTCGTTGTGCGACCACTCCTCGGAGTAGCTGTGTCCCTTTTTGGGAGTAGCGTCTGCAATGTAGCTGTCACCGCAAGAGCACGTATAGGTGGTATAACCGTCCTCAAGACAGGTCGGCTCCGTTACTTCGGCATCGTAATCGTGAACGTGGGGCGCTTCGGGCTCCTCTGCTCCGCAGATGCAAGCACCGTCAACGTATTCGTGCTCCGCCTTATCCTTGATTTCGTCCGTATGCTCACAGTCAGCCGCGTGCCAGTGATGTGTTTCGTTGTGCGACCACTCCTCGGAGTAGCTATGCCCCCTCTTGCAGGGATCATCGCCGTTATCCGGGTTGATGCCGAGATTTCCCAAAACTCCCTCTATCACATCACACGAGGACAGAGAGATCACAAGCACGGCGCATACCGCCGCGATTATTACTCGATAAAAACCTCTCATTTCTTATTCGCCCGAAGGCTTCCTTTCAAGAGTATTTAAGCACCGTTATTCTGATGCCACAGATTTTTTCACACCGTTCAAACGATCCGCCGGATATAGTCCGTTCATACCCGTTTAAACAGCTCGGCACCGCTTTATTCTTAACGATCAGAGATCGTGGTGCCGTCAGAGAACGCACGCCCAACCATCTCACCAAGGACGTAATACCCGTGAGATATGGGGTCATAGGTTATAGGACGCAGCTTAATGGGATCGATCTTACCGTCGGTAAGTATGGACTCATCCGCCGAGATATTGACGATCTCTCCGACAAGGCGACAGCTCTCCGGGTCGTAGCTCTTAACGCGACATTCGAGCGCCATAGGCAGCTCTCTTATCACCGGTGCGTCAACGCACCCCGCCCGCTCTGCGTGCATACCGCATCTTTCAAGCTTGTCGGGCACGTTGTTACCGGATACGATTCCGAGATAATCGCACTGTGCCACGGTCTGTGCCGTTGCCATACTTACGGTAAACGCTCCTCGCGCCACAAGATTTTCTGTAGTCATATGATCTGCACTGATGCAGATGGAAATCTCGTTCTCCTCACTTATACCGCCCCAAGCGGCATTCATTGCATTAGCAGTGCCGTCAGAGCCCCACGCAGCAACTATAAGCACCGGCATCGGATACAATGCCGACATCGCTCCGAAATTCTTTCTCATATTATCTCCTTAAAAATTATCGTACCGTTTATCAAGGGTAAACCGCATCTTTTATTTTGGCGATGCACTCTGCATATTCATCGTATGACAGAGCACGATCGTAGCTGCATATATACATAGGAACGGCATCAGCGCCACGGTGATACGAGGGCTGCACATAGTCGAACTTATTAACAGCAAAGCCCATCCTTTCATAGAATGCAATTCTTCTTGCGGATATTTCATCGGTCGGTCTTTCAACCTCCAGCACCGTCAGCATCGGGTTCGTAGACAGGAAAAAGGACAAAAACTCGCTTCCTATCGCTTGGCTTCTTTTACTCTTAAGAATTGCAAAATGCTCGATGAACGTAAAACCACCGAGCCTCCAGAAGGAGATGTACCCAACGGTATCTCCATCCGCCGTTATGAAGCAAGGCGAAAACAAAGGGTTATCGAGCGAGCGCAGCTCATCGTCATATTTCTTTCTTTCGCACTCGCAAAAATCCTGAGCAAGCAGCTTGTAGTAATAATCAAAGTCTCCGCGGCAGACGGGCTTAACGTCAAAGTTTTTCATTTCATTCCGTTCTCGTTTTTCATTTTATAATGAGTGTGGAATACGCGAACGCAAAAACGGTTCTGAAAGTCAAACGCACCAACTCATGCATGATTCATTAGGACACAATCAATCTCTAATCACCAAAAAGAGCATAAGCAAATAATCGTCGGAATCCCGCGAAAATCTTAAGATTTCTTTTCGGAAATTTGTTGCCAAACCACAGATTTGGCTTCAAATCAGTCCCGGCGGCTCTGCCGCCGCTTCTGACAACCATTATAGCATACCTCGACAACAAAGTCAACAAACAAAGACTGTACACCCATGTGCACCCATTTACGCTTATGATTAAGTATTACATCCGGATACCCCCGCAGACAAAAAGCAAGTGTGGAGTGTAAAAACTCCGGCAGTCATCACCGTTCCGTCTTGACCCAAGCGGATCGCTTCCCTGCCCTACTTAGCTTAACTTAATCTATCTTGCATTATTTTTCCGAAAACCTATTGACTTTTCTCAAATCGAGTGCTATAATATAAAGGCTTTACGGAAAGTAGATCGTTATGATCGGTTTAGCGCAGAATAATAACCTAAAGTAAAATGGTATCTGGGTGTGGCGCAGTTGGTAGCGCGCTACCTTGGGGTGGTAGAGGCCGCAAGTTCAAGTCTTGTCACTCAGACCAAAAAAGGGAGATTCGAAAGAGTCTCCCTTTTAGTTTCCCACATTTCCGCATCCGTTTTTTTGAGTGACAGGATTGAACTTCGGTCATTCTGCCACACCAAGCGCCGCCGCAGGTGGCATACTTGGGGTTGTAGGGTGAGCAAGTAAAAACCTTCTAAACGACGGTTTTTACGCCGCGAAGTCAACAAAGCAAGGAGAAAACGGCAAAAATCTACGATTATTTGTCGTTTTGACTATGCGACTTGACCGGGTAGCGCAAGTTCTGTCGCTCTGCGACCTCGCTCTGCCGAGCGAGAAGTCTTGGACGCTCGCAAGCTCGCTATTCC